>NZ_JBWQOQ010000006.1:0-29526 GCF_059026225.1 Acetomicrobium sp. | reverse complement strand
AAAAACTCAAAACTCAAGATCTGATCCCATTGGCGGTTTTGCCAATATCGGAGTGCTTTACTTTCAAAAGGAGCTGGAATTTAACAAACAGTTTATTTATCATCTAACCGGCACTTTAGCCGATTTTATCGTTTCTGTCACGGCGGCAATCGTGTTGAAAAGCGTCTGGGCCTTAGTGTTTGGTCTTTTGGCTGGAAACATAGCGAGGTTTTTTGTTGGTTATAAGATTCACCCTTACAGACCACGCTTAAATTTTGATTTCGATAAAGCACATGAACTTTTTAGATTTGGAAGGTGGGTTTTGGTATCAAGCGTCCTCGTGTCTTTAGTTACGCAAGGTGACAACATCGTCGTAGGAAAGCTCCTTGGCGCCACCCTTCTTGGTTTTTATCAAATGGCGTACAAGTTCTCAAATGCGCCTGCCAGGGAAATCACTCATGTGATTTCTCAAGTGACGTTTCCGGCATACTCAAAACTTCAAGATAATCCAGAAGGTTTAAGGCAAGCCTATCTTAAAACACTTCAGCTTACTGCCTTTATTTCCATCCCTTTGGCTGGAGGGATATTTATATTAGCCCCTGAATTTACGCGTATATTCTTAGGTGATAAGTGGATTCCGATGGTTCCGGCGATGCGGGTACTGGCTTTAGTTGGATTAATAGGATCAATCCAGGCAACAACGGGCCCGATATTTCGAGCCGTAGGCAGACCAAATATCGATACTAAATGGCAGGTTGTTAGGTTGATGGTGTTAGTGATTTTAATTTACCCTCTATGCTCAAGATGGGGGATATTAGGTACTTCTACAGCAGTATTATTTAGCATATTAACTTCAACAATAGGGTTTGGCGCAATGGTTATTAAAATTACAAAATGTAGAATTAAAGAATTTGGAAAATTGATAGCCTTTCCTTTGATAGCTGGACTATTCATGGTGGCCGTAATATTTGTTTTAAAGGGTGTGGTTGATACTGTAGGGTTGTTGGTTTTTGTTTTGCTTGTATTGTCAGGTTTTTTTGTCTATGTCGGTTTCACTTATATTTTGGATAAATTCCTACACTATGGAGCGTGGCTGCTTGCAAAAAGAAGCTTTGATTCGCTCAGAGATGTTGAATGAGGAGCACGACAAAAGTGACTTAAGTTGGTGTTTGATGGAGCGGCGCCCATCTTTAATTAATCTGTTGCCTTTGAGGGCTTTGTGATTCAAGCCTCTGCATCGCGAGGGCGCTTTGCCATATAAATGCTTCATGATGGGACAACTTCCTGCCATGGGCTCGCCCATGGCAGGCGTCATCGGCGCCAAGGCCGTCATGATTGGCCAGCCAATCTTTTCTTACGCACATCGACTTTGCACACTAGAGTAGACTTTTTAAAGAAGTTTATATAGACTTTAATGTAAATAAAGGCATCGAGGTGAACATATGTGGACAGAAAACCTGAAGAACAGCACAAACCATACCAATTGGAAGGTGGTATTGGTGTATTCGAATTCGTTCAAATTATTTTAAAACGAAAAAAGCTGATAATTGGCGTGTTTTTAATCGCCATCATTGTGGCCATTGCAGCTTCCTATATGATAAAGCCCGTTTATAGGGTTTCAGCTGTAGTTGGGCCTGGGCAAATCTATGTTCTTGAAGCAGTCCAAAATTCCTTGATTTGGCGTGAAGCAGATATAGATACGCCAGAGAACATAGAAGCTCTTATCTCACAAAACCCATTTCATTACGAGACTTTAACGCAACTGGGTTGGGATTTGCAAGACCCTAAAAACAAATTCGATGTCAAAACTAAGTTGCAGCAGAGAACCAAATATATATCTATAAGCATAGATTCCGCTGAACCTGAAAGAGCAAAAAAATATTTAAATACTCTTTTAGTAAAGACACATGCTTTTTATTATCCGAGAGTGGAAACAAATATAGAACTTCTAAATAATACGAAGCAACGTATTATCAACGAAAGGCAAAGCGTTAGCGGTCAAATAAAAATACTAGAAAGCAAATTAAATATGCTAGATTTGGAAAATGTCAAGTTACAAAAGCAAATCGATGAGATACAAAGCAAAAGCGAACAGGCCTTAGATCAACGCCGTAAAGTTCTTGCGCAAGAATCCAACCCCGACAACATGACGCCGTTATTGATTTACTCAAATATTATGCAAGAAAACCTGTCTCAACTGGATAAACTTCTAAATAGCATGAAAGAAAATAATAAGCTCCAGCGCGAAGATCTTCAGCAAGATATTAAAGACTTGAAAGTTCAATTAGCAAACCTCGATGTGAGGTTGGCCGATGTAGAATCCAAACTTGCAAACCTTGGAGTAAAAACGGAAAGCCTTAATGTCCAAAGCAGCGAATCGGAAGCACAACAAAATGACTTAAAATCCCAACAGATTGAGGTTTCAGGCATTAAGATTGTTCAGGAGCCCATTGTAGACCCACAGCGGGTTTCGCCAAAGAGAACTCTTATGGTCGCAGTTGCCGGCGTGCTGGGGCTTTTCGTTGGAGTCTTTGCAGCCTTTGCTGCAGAATTTTGGCAAAGCCACAAGACTGCTGCTTAAAAATTTAAAAGTGAGTGTAGTATATAATTAAGTGATATATAATAAAAACAACTTTTTTCTAGTGGTGATAAGGAGTCAAATCCCAGGGGGCGAGGGGATTGGGTTTTTCGAGAGCAAAAAGAGATGGAAGTTTTTTAAAGCTTTTTGAATTTATCCTGTATGTCATATTCGTGGTACTTGGCTTTTACATTGCTTTTATGATTCGATTTAAGGGAAACCCACCACCTTATAATGTAAATCCCTTCTATCAAAATATGCCCTACATTGCCTTATGCGCAGCTTTTATATTTTACATAACCAAAATCACTTCAACATATAAAAAAACGTTGTTCGGAAATGTGGCAATAATTGGCGTATCGCTGCTTTTAATAGATATCATAACAGCCACGATAATGTTTTTTACCAGAGGGTTTGCCTTCCCGCGGACCGTATTTGCACTTGGGTTTTTTATTCAAATAATATTGATCTTTTCTTTAAAGCTATTTATATTACGCCATATAAGCAAGAAATACGAGCAACGCGGTGTTTTGATAATTACGTCACCTGAAAATTCTGACCTCTTAACGGAGGATTTTTTATCGGGCGAAGTCAGCAATGGCGGGATCAAGTCTATTTGCAGATCTGTCGATCAATACACATACCACTTAATTGATGAAGTTGACAAAGTCTACGTAGATTGCGACATACCAAGTGAAGATAAAGTTGAGTTAATTCGATATTGCTCGATAAAAAACAAGATGCTGTATATTATCCCCAGCTTATTTGAAATAGCGTTTATGAACTCAAAGGTCAGAAACCATGGCGATGTTGTTTTTTTGCGAATAGAGCCATTAGGTTTGTCTTTTGAGCAAAAGGTTGTAAAAAGAATTATGGACGTAATGTTATCGTTGGTTGGTTTGATACTCACGTCTCCCTTATTTTTGATTATCGCCCTATCGATAAAATTAGACGACAAAGGTCCCGTTTTTTACAAACAAGAAAGGGTTACCGAGAACAATAAAACATTTAAGCTATGCAAGTTTCGAACCATGATAGTAAACGCAGAAGAGGACACAGGTCCTACATTAGCACTGAAGGACGATCCAAGGATCACGCGCGTGGGAAGAATCCTTAGATCGACTCGGCTTGACGAGCTGCCGCAACTCATAAACGTGCTCAAAGGAGAGATGAGCATAGTTGGGCCAAGACCTGAAAGGCCTCATTTCGTGGAAAAGTTCGATGAAGAAATAGAAGAATACAAATATAGGCTTTTTGTCAAAGCCGGCATCACAGGCCTCGCTCAAATCTTTGGGAAATACACTACATCACCAAAACATAAGGCTAAATTTGATTTGTTATACATAAAAAACTATTCTTTACTATTAGACATTAAAATCATATTAAACACAGTTAAAGTCATTTTCAAAAAAGAAAGCTCAATGGGCGTTCAGGAAGGGGACTTACAAGACGTTAATACAAAATTGATAAAAGAATTTAACATTAAAGACTATCCTGAAAATACAAACTTCAAGTGATAGTCGAAGGTGCAGGATGTAAAAGACCTTAACGTACGGTCTACGTAGTTAGCAGCTACGCAATGGGGAACGGATTCGGGTATAATTGACCTCGTCCTTGTGGGAGAGGCAGATAAAGCCTACCTGCAAAACCTGATAGACAAGGTCGAGCCAATGCTTCACCGAAAAATCCGTTACTTAACCTTGAACGAAGACGAGCTTGAAAGGTACAAAGCCGCCTTGAAGCTCGAAGAGGCGATAGAGCTGTGGAGCAGCGGTAGAAGTGAGTGAGGGCAGGGTGAGGGATTTATAATATGCCAGTGTAATCGTCAATGGCTTGGAGTATATGAAATTACCTTGAGAAAAGGACGGGATATAAGTTGCATTGCCCGTTTAATTCACTCTTTTGAGTAATATCGATGTTTATTGTGCAGATTTTGCTATGAAAAAGACTATTCTTCAAAACGCCACTTATCTGTTTATTAGCAATTTTGCCGTAAGGCTTCTTACGGCTTTAGCGACTATTCTGGTTGCTAGATATTTAGGCACAGAACAGTATGGTATTTTAAGCATCGGCTTAGCGTTTGGTGCAGTTGCTGGGTATTTTACTGACTTAGGGCTTACTCATACACTGATAAGGGAAGGAACTAAACCTAATGCCGATATTGAAAGGCTTTTAGGTGGAGCGTTAAAACTTAGGTTGTTATTTGCAGCATGTACGACTATCGTAAGTGCAATATTGATACATTGGCTATATAAAGATCAAATATTACGCAATGCAGTTTATTATATAGTCATTCCTACCGTTTGGGGTGGGGCATTACAAGGCGTCGGTGTTGCATATTTCCAAATGATCGAGGAAATGCATTATGTTGCGGCAATAAGAATCTTTTCGACAGTGATCACTGCAGGATTCCTTTTGCTCGGAGTACTGTTGCAGTGGCCATTATGCCTTTTGGCGATCGTCTATGGTATGTCGTCGT
Source organism: Acetomicrobium sp. (assembly GCF_059026225.1). Taxonomy (NCBI): domain Bacteria; kingdom Thermotogati; phylum Synergistota; class Synergistia; order Synergistales; family Acetomicrobiaceae; genus Acetomicrobium; species Acetomicrobium sp. Next base: position 24,490 of record NZ_JBWQOQ010000006.1, on the reverse strand, counting down.
TGATTGGGGGTATCGTAAGCACCAGATTAGTAGTGCATCGAGTGCCTTCGATTGGTGGGTTTCATTCAGGTTTGTTAAACAACCTTATGGCGTTTACTCTTGGGGGACTTTTAGTGATGTTGATACCTCAGATGAGCTTGCTTGTACTGCAGCGAGTAACGACCTTAAAGGAAGTTGGATATTTTTCGGCTGCCTATCGCATCCCTGGACTACTATATCAAATTCCAGGTACAATTGCAGCTGCATTTTATCCAAGGCTCTTTCACCTTGGAGCCGTAAACCCAAATGAGCACGTTAAGCTTTTGGGACGTGAACTTAAATTTATGAGTATAGCAAGCGGGGCATTAGTTCTTCCATTTGCATTTTATCCTGATGTTGTTATAAAGATACTTTTCGGTCTTGATTGGGTTCAGGGTGGAAGCCCAGTCCTTGCTATTTTAGCATGGGTTGTGGTATTTCAAGGCATCAATTTTCCAATGGCCGATGCTTTAACTACAAGAGGTTTTCAAAACATACGCACTGGAGTTCTTGTTATCGCTACTATTTCTGGGATTCTTGCTTATATTGCCCTTGGGTCAAGATTAGGAGCCATTGGTGGTGCAGTAGCTGCATTGATTGTAGAGGGAGTTTTGTTATTAGGCTACACGGTTTTTAACTCACGGGGATGGCAAATTTTAAAAATTGGACTACCCACATCAATGGTTGCTTTATTTTTAACCACACTATTGACAATTATATTAAAATATTTAAGTATAAGTCATTGGATAGGCATTATTTCGGCACCAATTTTATATATTATTTTAGTTGTAGTGATAGATCCCGAGGTAAAGGCTGAAATTAGACGTAGTTGTATAACTTTATCGCAAAAGTTAGCAACTATTGGGAAAAAGGATATTTGATTTTATTCAAGGATTATAGCAAAATTAGCAAATATTTAGAAAGAGGGTAAGGTGGCTTGATATGGCAGATACAAACGATTTGGTCTCCATTATCGTTCCTGCATATAATGCTGAAAAATATATTGCAGATGCGATAGGGTCAGTGCTTCGACAAACGTATCCCTATTTTGAATTAATTATAGTTGATGACGCTTCAACGGATAGAACCGCAGAAGTAGTTCAATCTTTTAGCGACCAGCGCATAAAGCTGATTCGACACGCTTCCAATAAAGGGCCGGGCGCCGCAAGGAACACGGCAATAGAGGCTGCAAACGGCAAATGGATAGCTGTTTTAGATGCCGACGATCAATGGAAGGCCAATCGCTTGGAGCGGTTGGTTGAAGTATCGCTAGAAGCGGGAAATGGCTACTTTGTGGCTGATGATTTTATGCTTTGTTTTGATTCCGTATCTGGCCTTAAACCTTGGAGACGTGGCTTAGAAACTGCCCTTAATATTTCTTATCATAATGACTCGTTAATTTTAAATCTATGCGATTATATAAAGCTTGGGACTTCGCCTATAAAACCATTTATGCCCTTGGATCATGTACGACAATTCCAGTTGCGCTACTATATAGATTGTCTTTGCGGAGAGGATCTTGAATTTTTATGCCACCTCTTTCGCACAGGTCTAAAATTAAGGCTTATTGCGGAACCGTTATATCTTTACCGCATAACGCCAGATTCTTTGACAAGTAAACCAAGTGCTCATGAGCATTTGTGCGAAGTGTACGAGAGATTGATAGCTGAGCCAGGTTTCTCTCAAGAGGAAAAGCTGATTTTTAAGGAACTTCTTGCAAAACGAAAAGAGGAAATCGAATATGCTCCATTTCCTCAGGCCCTTAAGCAGCGAAACTATGGTGAAGCTTTAAAGTTGGCCATTAAGCGGCCAACAGTTCTATTAAAGTTTTTACGACGACTACCTAAATCCGCAAGATATCGTTTAGCAGCATGGAAAAGTGAAGGAAAGACAAGGTGAGAAAATTGGCTAATAAAATCGCTCTTTTTCTTCCCTCTTTGCGCGGTGGGGGAGCGGAAAGAGTAATGGTGAATTTGGCCCGAGGATTTTTTGATCAAGGAATAGACGTTGATTTAGTTCTTGTCAAAGCTGAAGGGCCTTACCTGTCGGAGGTTCCAGGGGGAGTACGGGTTGTTGATTTACACTCATCTAGAGTGCTTACTAGCTTGCCTCGCCTGACGCATTACCTTCGTCGGGAGCGCCCGCAATCTATGCTATCTGCTATGGATCATGCAAACATTGTAGCCATCTGGGCGCGAAAATTGTCCGGGGTGCCTTGCCGTGTTGTAGTAAGTGTCCACAGTACCCTTTCGCGGGCTCTAACGAATAACCCTAATTTACGAGGTTATCTAATGCCAAACCTCATTCGGATTTTCTATCCCTGGGCTGATACCGTGGTTGCCGTATCCAATGGTGTAGCCGAAGATTTTGCAAATATTACGAGATTGCCTCGAGAAAGTATAAAAGTTATTTATAACCCCATTGTTATTCCTGAGCTTTTGGAGAAAGCCAAAGAAGCAGTAGAGCATCCCTGGTTTTCGCGAGGAGAACCCCCTGTAATTCTTTCAGTGGGTCGTCTTACGAAAGCTAAAGACTATCCAACCTTGATTCGAGCTTTTGCTCTGGTACGGAGAAAATATCCTGCTAGGTTAATGATTTTAGGTGAAGGCGAAGAGCGAGCTAAGCTGGAAGCATTAACGCAAGAGTTAGGTTTGCAAGACGACATATCCCTGCCTGGTTTTGTGGATAACCCTTATGCCTATATGGCCCGAGCAGCTGTTTTCGTGCTTTCTTCAGCGTGGGAAGGGTTCGGCAATGTTTTGGTAGAAGCTATGGCTGTGGGAACGCCTGTAATTTCAACGGATTGCCCCAGCGGCCCTGCAGAGATACTGGAAAACGGAAGATGGGGGAAGCTTGTGCCGGTGGGGGACACCAACGCAATGGCACAAGCAATTTTAAGCACTCTTAGTGGTCAAGAAGTGAAAGTGGGTTTTCAAAATCGTGCTCTAAAGTTTACTATTGAGCGAATTACTAAATATTATTTGGAGGCGTTAAGTATCTCAATTGGATATAGGGAGCAATAACTATAACGTCAGGATTACAGTACAATTAAGTATATTGATAACTGTCTTGGGAACTGCACTGTTCAGCCTCACGGATGGAACGAGTAATCCACTTTTTCCTTTTTCAGCTGAATTAATGTTGACTACACAGCTTTTAGCATTCTTGGTAGCATTGCCTCTGGTTCAAATTCCTATAAAGGGATTATCTGCAATGGGTTTGTTAATGTGGGTTTTTCTATTTACTCTAAGCATGGCATCAGTCCTGTGGGGAGCTTCTCCGTTTTTATCGCTGCAACGAACGCTGCTGGTATTTGTCCCAAGCATATTTTTATTTCTTTTGACAGTAAGCGACAATAATCCTATCGAAACTTTTTGGAAAGTAGCTCGAGGACTAATTATCTTTGGTGTGTTGCTATCGATGATTGGTATAGTTCTATATATTTTTGGAACAACCATTATTACCAAGTTTGGGCGGATGCAAGTTATGAAAATTGGTGGCTTACAGTTACAACAATCGCTTATTGGTGTTTCACCATTGTTACGGATTTCATCTCTTACTGGTAACCCTAATAGCTTAGCCTCGTGGCTTATGATAACCCTAAATTTAACTGTGGCACAGTGGTTAGCAAATCGCCTCTCGAGGTTTAAGTTTATCCTCCTGTTTGGTGTGCAAGTCATTGCCTTGCTTTTAACATTTTCTCGTGCTGGTATTGGTGCAACCATTATTATTATGGGGTTACTATATGTGTTATCTGCATGCAAAAGGTCGCGACAACTACAAAGAACTGCAGTTTTAGTGCTATTGTTATTTGTTTCAATTTTCATTCTAAGTTATTTGGTTGAATTGTCTCCCGCACTAAAAAACCGGCTAATGGTAGGTCTTAGCGGGCGAGGTCCTGCCTGGTATTTGGCGTGGAATGAGTTTATACAAAGGCCATTAACTGGAGTTGGTTTTGGCATTTCTTACGAAACTATCCTAGAAGATGCTGGTTTAGCTATAACAACGCATAACCTATTTCTAGGCTTATTATCTGAATTGGGCATTGTAGGTTTTTTGCTTGTTTTTGTCATATGGCTACTCGGTTTTTTAGGCTCTTATTACATGGTTAAAAATGCTAAAAAAAACTTCAATAACACACAATATGATGAAATAGTGATTGGTGGTTTTATTATATCTGTTCTGACAGGATTGGTGGTTCATCAATTTTTTGAATTTGGATTATTACGGTATGACTTTCGTACCCTATATTGGGCCTACCTTGTGAGCATACCACTGAACCCAGTCTTTTACAACAATGAAATATGGAGCTAAACAAGTATGAAATGGCAAATTCTTTTTCTCATCACCGGCCTAGCTTACGGCGGAGCGGAAACTCAGTTGGTAAACTTGGCAACTAAACTGAAGTGCAGAGGTTGGGATGTACGGGTCGTTTCCATGCTTCCTCCACAGGCCTTCGTGGAAGAGCTGAAAAATGCCCATATCCCGCTTGCAACCCTCAACATGCGCCGCGGTGTGGCAGACCCGCGAGCAATTTTTAGGTTGCTAAAAATACTGCGGGAGTGGAAGCCTGATATAGTGCACAGCCATATGGTACATGCCAATTTGCTGGCGCGGGTTGTTAGAATTTTTTGTAAGATACCGGTGCTTATCTCCACGGCTCACAATATTGATGAAGGTGGCAGGTGGCGGGAAGTTGCTTACCGACTGACAGATCCTCTTGCCGACTTGATCACCAACGTAAGCCGGGCTGCGGTAGAACGCTATATTCGCGTTGGTGCGGCGCCAAAAAATAAAATTATGTTCATGCCCAATGGGATCGATACAGCTAAATTTAACCTAAATAAAGCAGCTGGCCAGCGCCTGCGAAATGAATTAGGGGTAGATAATTATTTCGTTTGGTTAGCAGTAGGGCGATTTGAGGAAGCTAAGGACTATCCAAATATGTTACGGGCATTCAGCATGATTGTGTCAAAAAAATCGAATGTGGTTTTGCTTTTAGTCGGGCGGGGTTCTCTGCTGGAGGAGGTTAAAAAATTAGCTGGTGCACTTGGCATGAAAGATAATGTTCGGTTTTTAGGGGTGCGGCAAGATGTACCCGACCTGATGAATGCTGCCGATGCTTATGTGATGTCCTCTGCTTGGGAGGGAATGCCTATGGTTTTATTAGAGGCCTGTGCGTGCGGTTTGCCCGTTGTTGCGACTGACGTTGGTGGAAACAGCGAAGTGGTTTTAAACGGCAAAACAGGCTTTATTGTCCCCCCGCGTAACCCTGAAGCTCTAGCGAAAGCGATGGAAAAAATGATGGCTTTACCTCGAGAAAAACGCCTCGAGATGGGCGAGGCCGGCCGTGCATATATCGAAGCTAACTACAGCCTTGAGCATGTCGTAGACCAGTGGGAGGTACTTTACAAAGAGCTTTTAACCAAAAGGAGATCGGCATAAGTGCAAGTTTATAACGCGACAGATAAAAACAGCCATTCTAGAAACAACGGCAAGGTGCTTTTCATTGCTTCAGTTTACAGGGGTCATTTAGCAGCTTTTCATATTCCATTTATGAAGATGTTACAGGAAAAGGGCTACGAGGTTCATGCTGCAGCTTCTTCAATTGATGGGGGCAAGGAAGACGTAGAAAAAACCGGAGTAATGTGTTGGGAAATTCCTTTCAAGCGTTCTCCTTATAACCCTGCTAATGTTAAGGCTTTCCTTGAGTTGAGATCTTTATTAAAGAACCATCATTTTGATCTCATCCACGTTCACACGCCGGTAGCTGCCTTTCTGGGAAGGTTTTTAGCTAAATCAACACATCAGGGGCCGGTTTTATACACTGCACACGGTTTTCACTTCTACAAGGGAGCTCCGAGACGAAACTGGCTTATCTACTATACTGCAGAGCGAATTGCCTCCCGCTGGACGGATGGGCTGATTGTTATCAATAGTGAAGATTTTGAAAACGCCCAAAAGCTTGGCTTCAAAGCCAGAGAAAATTTGTTTTACGTGCATGGAGTGGGTGTCGATTTATCCGAATATGCTGACCCACTTGTATGCGAGAATAACATTCGCGCTTCCTTAGGAATTGGCCAGGAAGATGTAGTGATTGCCTGTGTCGGAGAACTAAACGAAAATAAGAATCAAGATTTTTTATTAGATGCCTGGGGTGATCTGGCAAGTCGGCATGATTACATTCATTTGTTATTTGTAGGCACTGGAGAAAAAATGAAAACGTTACAGAGAAGAGTCATAAAAGAGCAACTTAAGCGAGTTTATTTTTTGGGCTACCGTGGCGATGTTCCGCAAATTCTTAGAGAAGCCGACGTCGCTACACTTGTTTCCAAGCGAGAAGGCCTGCCTAAATGCGTGATGGAAGCCATGGCTGCAGGCAAGCCTGTCGTAGCAAGCAATGTCCGCGGCAACCGCGATCTAGTGGAACATGGGCGTACAGGGTTTTTGGTAGAACTTGAAGATGTTTCTGGATTAATTCAGGCATTTGAAAAACTCATCTTGGATCGCCAACTGCGAATTTCCATGGGCATTGCGGGTCAAAAAAAGATACGCGATTATTCTTTGGAAAATGTCCTGACCGAGATGTCCGATATATATGACCTTTATTTACAAAATTAAACTGGAGGTAAGCGTCTAATATGTCTGTTTTAGTTACCGGTGGCGCAGGTTATATTGGAAGCCATACCGTGCTGGCGTTGCTGGAAAGCGGAGAAGATGTGGTAGTGGTCGATAACTTGGTGGCCGGAAATCGGTCAGCGGTTAAAGGCGGTAAGTTTTACCTTGGAGATGTAAGGGATGAGGAATTTTTAGATGTGGTTTTTAAAAAGCACGATCACGATATAGAAGCAGTCATACATTTTGCAGCTTATTCACTAGTTGGAGAAAGCGTCCGAGATCCATTAAAATACTACGATAACAATGTCAGGGGAACGATTAGTCTTTTAAATTCAATGAAAGCAAATGGAGTGAAAAATATAGTTTTCTCATCCACTGCGGCGGTGTATGGGGAGCCAAAGCAAATCCCTATAACGGAAGAAGACGACACGAATCCAACAAATCCTTATGGGGAATGCAAGTTGGCAGTTGAAAAAATGCTTAAATGGGCAAGTTATTCAGGTGATGTTAACTATGTTGCGCTAAGGTATTTTAATGCTGCAGGTGCCCATGAGAGCGGGGAAATAAGGGAGGATCACAATCCTGAAACCCATTTGATACCAATAATACTGGAAGCCGCACTTGGCAAGAGAGATAAGGTCGTCATTTTTGGTAACGATTACGATACTGACGACGGCACATGTATTAGGGATTATATTCATGTGATGGATTTAGCCGATGCCCACATACTGGCTTTGCGTAGACTTCGCACGAAAGGCGACAGCAAGGTCTACAATCTTGGCAATGGCATGGGTTTTTCCGTGAAGCAAGTAATAGACAAAGCTAAAGAAGTAACGGGAGTAGATATTCCCGTAGAAGTTGGCAATAGAAGGCTCGGTGATCCTGCTGTATTAGTAGCTTCCTCCGAAAGAGCAAAAAGGGAATTAAATTGGAAACCAAAACGCAACGATTTGGGAAGAATCATCGAGGATGCCTGGTGTGCCTTAAGTTGTAAATAATGGGGGGTCAATAATTTTACATGGAGGGCATCACGCAATCACACGTATTTAAAACCTACGACATCAGAGGAAAGGCCGAAACAGATTTTACAGACGACGAGGTATTAAGGCTGGGGAAAGCCATCGGCACGTATTTTATGGGCAGAGGCTTTCGCGATGTCATCGTTGGCATGGACAACAGAAAGCATTCGCCAAGGATTAAAAAGGCTTTGGTTGATGGCCTTTTGTCTTGCGGTTGCTTTGTCAAAGATATTGGCGAGACGATTACGCCGGTGTTCTATTTCGCCCATAAGTTATATAAGGTTAACGCAGGGGTTATGGTTACGGCAAGCCACAATCCGCCCGAGGATAACGGCTGTAAGATTTACGGCGGAGACAGCACGATTTACGGAGATGAAATTCAAAAGATCAGGCACATTTTTGAGGCGGGAGATTTTACAAAAGGCGAGGGCAAAATAGAAAAGCAAAGTCCACGCGAGGAGTATTTTAAATACATCGTTTCAAACGTGAAACTAGACCGTAAACTTAAAGTTGCTATAGATTGCGGCAACGGAGCGGCAAGCTCCTGGGCACCGGAGTTGTACGAGAAGATGGGTTGCGACGTAATACCTTTATACTGTAAGTCCGACCCAAATTTCCCCAACCATCACCCGGACCCGACTGTCCCTGAAAATCTAACGGATTTAAAGAAAGTGGTTTTAGAAGAAAAAGCCGACGTGGGTCTGGCCTTCGACGGCGATGGCGACAGGCTTGGCGTAGTAGGCGACCAAGGAGAGATAATTTGGGGAGATATTTTGCAGATACTTTTTTGGCGTGAGCTGCTTTCCAAATATCCAGGCGCAGATGTCATCGTCGAGGTAAAGTGCAGCCAGGCACTTATAGAAGAAGTAAAAAGGCTTGGAGGCAAGCCTTTTTTTTATAAAACAGGGCATTCGCTCATAAAGGCAAAGATGAAAGAAGTCGAGGCGGTATTTACCGGAGAGATGTCGGGGCATTTCTTTTTTGCCGACGAATATTTTGGTTTTGACGATGCTCTCTATGCCGGGGCTAGGCTTTTAAGGATTCTCTCAAAAGCTAATGAGCCTATTTCAGCGTTTCTTGCCGACGTACCTAAATATTACGCTACGCCCGAAACGAGGATCGGTTGCCCCGAAGAATACAAACAAAAAGTTATAGATGTTTTAATCGATAGATTTCGACGTAAGGGTTATGAGATCATCGACGTTGACGGCTTACGTGTTCAGTTTACCGATGGCTGGGGGTTGGTGCGGGCCTCTAATACTCAACCTGTGCTGGTGGCAAGGTGCGAGGGCCGTACGCCAGAAGCTTTAAAATCCATTTCTCGTGAGCTAAAAGAAGCGTTATCGCAAATAGATGAAGTTGAAGAATTTGAGTGGCAGTTTCCGGAATAAGTACCGGGTAAGCACCGGGGTCGGATCTTGAATCTTGAATTTTTAATTTAGTAAATTAACGAGGCTATCAAAAATGCCTAACTTCCCTTTAAATGCAACTATGGCTTAAATCTAGAGTAAAGATCAAGTTACGTTCGGCATCTTTTTGTGATATCATCAGCAAATGATGCAACATATGCTGGCTTTTTCTTCTGCGGCTACCAAAAATAAAATCATATTGCCTATTTTCAACCAAAGGAGGCCCCACCTGTGCCAAAAGACGACCTAACGCCCAAAGACCCCCACGACAGGCTTTTTAAAAGGGTAATGTCTGACGAAGCAAACGTAAGACAGTTCATAAAGGAATTCCCGCCAAAAGAGCTTTCAAGTCAAATAGATTTAAAGGAAATGAAGCTTATTCCCACAGAAAAGATCAAGGGCTACAACAAGTACTACATGGACATAGCCGTAGAATGTAAAATTGCAGACACAAAAGGACAGCTTTATTTCGTATTTGAACACAAGTCATATCCTGATCCCGGAGTTTTACTTCAAATACTAAATTATATGATCGTAACGTGGGATGAACAGAGAAAGAAGAATAAACCACTGACACCTGTAATTCCCGTAGTTATCTATCATGGCTTTTCAAGCTGGAACATAACTACTCATTTTCAAGGACAGTTCGACAGCTTAAACGAAACCATAAAACCTTACATCCCTGAGTTCAACTACGTATTAGTGGACCTAACCCAAATTCCTAACAAAGAGATAGAACAAAAGGCAAAAGATACACCCTTTTTGATGGCAAGTTTACTTTTAATGAAGCTTGTAGCCTTACGTGACATAGAGGATATCGCGAAGATAACTGTTATAATTAACTTGCCTGAAGAAGAAAAACTGATACTGTTTTTATACCTGCTTTACACTGTGGATGTAGACCAAGACACCATGCAACGGATAGTAAAAGAACTTGGAGGTGAAGAAATCGTGCCGTCTCTGGCAGAGAAATTGATGAGCAAGGGAGAAATTAAAGGCAAACAAGATCTGCTTATAAAACAACTGCGCCGCAAATTCGGCCTGTCATCATCTGACGAAAAGATGATCCGCTCCGTCATCGATGAATCCAAGCTCGATGCAGCAGCTGAAGCCGTCCTTGACGCCAAATCGAAAGAGGAAGTTTTATTAAAGCTGCTTGGACAGTAAAAGGACGCGGTGGGTCCTTTGTGAACCGCTCTGGCTTTTTGTTATTGAACCAATTCACCCACTAATGCCACTGGCGAGGTCGTAAATTCGGCGGTTCTCGATGGCGCACTATATATTAGCAAAAATTAACTGATATCATTAAAGTCTGCATGAATTTGGGGGCAGACTATTTCCCTGTGATAAATTAAAATTCAAGATTAAAGATCTGACCCTCGGGGCGTGACCCTCGGGGCTCGGGGGCCTGGAGGTGCGTTGGGTTTAAATCTTGCGAAGATAGGACTTAAGAAGTGCCATCTTTTCGGCGCTTTCCGGATCCTTTGAAGAGTTTTCTACAAATTCTTTGATGAAGGCGGCAAATACCCCAACAAATAATCCCAGAAAACCGGCAACGATTAACATGAGCTTTCGTCTTGGCTTTATTTTAAGCTCAGGAGGTATGGCTGGGTCCACAACCTGTACTACCATTCCCTCGCTCGCTTCGGCCATGATGGCAGCTTGATATTGCTGTAACAACGTTTCGTATAAGGTCTCTTGAAATTTAAGATCCCGCAAATGCCTTGCGTATTCTATTCCGGCCTTTGGAATTTCCTTGAAGGCGGGAATGGGATTCGGATTATCACCCCCGGCCTTGGCCTCCAAGTTTTTAAGTTCTTTTTTAAGCCCGGCCAACTCCGCCTGAAGGCGCTTAATTTCAGGGTTTTGAGCCGTGGCGAAAGTCCTGGCAGCTTTTAGTTGGACTTCTTTTACGGCAACTTGGGCTTGGATGTTTGCGATGGAATCCATCAATGCTTTCATCTGAACGTCCACGTCAAGTAAGCCGGATTTCATTTGATACTTTTGGAATTCCTCTTCTGCCTGCAACAGGTTGTGATGAGCTTGCTTAAGTTCGTTTTCTATAAAGAGCCTTTGTTGTGATATCTGTGTGATGGCAAGATTTTGGAGCAAATATTTAAGCTCATCGACTATGGCGTTTGTAACGTCGGCAGCTAGTACGGGTTCTTTGCTCTCGACAGCTATCGTTATCAAACCTGTCTTTTCGTCGACCTTAGTGTTGATTGCGCCCGAAAGGGTGCGTCGTGCAGTCTCCCTAAGCTCAACGCGGTAATAGTCCATGAGGTTGAAATCGTCAATTATGTTATCAAGTATCGTACGGCTTTTTGCAATTCCCGCGATCAGATCCGCCGTCGTTTTTATAGCACCAGACTGAATTGCCAATGAACGAAACTCTGGAGGCAAGAGAGTTATTATACTAGCGGGAAGTTGCCCGGCAAGCGATTGTGGTGGCACTATGCGCGTTTCTGCCCTATAAATGGGCGTCATTATAAACCCCAATATTAAAGCGACAAGACAGAAAACAAAGGCGATACCTATGATCAACCTTTTGTGTTTGGCTAACACTAATGCTAGGTCGAGCAGATCGATCTCGTCTTCCTCGTATTGATAGTACCCTTCACCTGGCACAGATACCTGTTCCTCTGTGTTTGGGTTTAGGTTTTCTTTCTTTTGCTCATCCGCTGCCAATGTAATTCACTCCTTCAAAGACCGGCCTTTAGTCAAATGCATCCACGACCACGGCTGCGCTTATGGCTGTCTTGTAGACGATATCTACTATGTCCCTTGTCATTCTAAGGTCTGATACGACCTGGATTTTTTCTGGAACAATAACAGTGTCGCCACGCTCGAGATAGGGTGGTTTTTTTAAATTCCCTACGCGCATCGCGCTGCCGTCGGCTTTTAAGACATATACCCTGCCCCTGTCCGCAGTTCTGCCGTATCCCCCGGCTTTTTCGATATAGTCTTGGTGAGTTGTATAAGGCTCATATATGAACGAAGAAGGATTGAGAACGTTGCCGGCGACGTTTACGGTTTGAGCCTCGCGTGGTATGTGAAGGCGATCGCCTTCCTCAAGCACCAAATCATAGGGAGTTTTTTTAAGCAACGTAGGCGGATCTTCAAGCCTTATGACCACCCGTCCTGTGGCTCTTGTTTGTCTTAACACGTCAAGCATCCTGCTTTTTTGCTGTGTTTCCAGTTCGACCAATCGTGCATCCTCAGTCGTCAAAGAAGAAGCGGTGCCTGCAGCGCTTGCCGTGTAAAGTTCTCGTTCCAAACGTTGGACCATTTCCTCTATGCCGCGCTGTTGCGATTCACGAACCGATTCCCTGGTGAATATGGCCCCCGGCAGGAAGGCGCGGTCCGTGTAGCCGCCTGCACGTTCTATGAGATCGGACAAAGTCTCACCCTTTTTTACTGTGTAGACCCCGGGGTATTTAACTTCTCCTGAAATGGTGACGGTGGCGTATAAATCCCACTCCGGCACGGTCCTGACAAAAATGTAATCGTTCATTTCCAGAGGGATGTCGTTTTGCGGATCTCCACCCAGGGCTTTTTCCAGGTTTATGTGCAAATGTTGAGTGACAGGGCCTTCTTGCGTAACTATTACCCTCGTTAACTCGGCCTGATTTGAAGCCATGTAGCTTAATCCGCCCGCCCTTTTTATGACTTCCGAAAGCTTGGTTACCCCCGGTTCTATGGCGTACTCGCCTGGCGTTGCCACAGGTCCCGTTATACGTGCCGTCCTCGTGCTTCGAGCTACCGGGAAGAGGCGTACGATGTCAGCATCTTGGACGGCGAACTTTCGCAAGAAATCTGCGCCCAATGTATCTAAGTCGCCTTCAAGTAGAGTAAGGTATTGGCGATTTTCAACTCGCATGATTTGAACGCGGCCTTTAAATGACTGTCCTGTAAGGCCGCCTGCCATATCGATTAGTTCGCCAAGCCTGACTCTTTCTTTTATTTCGTATAATCCGGGCCTTTTTACGTTGCCTACGACGCCCACCAAGGGCCCGACTTCGCCTATAAATATAACGTCACCCGGCATCAAACGTATGTCTTTAGAGGTGTCTCCTTCAAGGAGCATGTCGTACATGTCAAAGGTGGTTACGATTTCGCCGTTTCGGCGAACATGTATGTTGCGCATCGATCCCGTTTGGTTAGGTCCTCCCGATACGACTAATGCATTAACCAAGGTCGCGAGGGAAGATACCGTGTAGGCTCCTGGTCTTCTTGCGTTGCCAACGACGTAAACTAGAATAGTGCGAAGTTGTCCCATGGTGACGTTTAAATCGAAATCAGTATAATACCGAGAGTATTCTTTTTTGATGGCATCTTGTAACTGAGAAAAGGTCATACCAGCTGCTCCTATGACTCCGGCGCGGGGAAGGTTTAAATTGCCATCGCGATCGACCGCGACATTCCACTGCCCTTCTACCATACCCCAAAGGGAGATCCGAATTTCGTCGCCTGGACCTATCACATAGTCGGGGCCTACCGGTACGGCCGTCACGGGGGCAAACGTCGAAGGAGCCCGCCTGAAGAAATCTAATCCAAATCTGGGAAGCATCCGCATGACCTGGGAAGCAGGGGTGCTTAAAAAAAGCTGGTCCAGCTGGGCGTCAGTGAGGGCGCTAAAGGCCTCTGGTGTCATCTCCTCGCCTACTTCCGGTAATGGAGCCGGAACGGCGGGCGTCTCTGCTTCAACCTCAACTTGAGGCGCTGGCTCGCTTGGCTGTGGGGCAGGGGCTTCTGGCGCTGCATTTTGCAATATGTTCTGAATGTTTTGAAGGCTCGGCGGCAAGCCTGGAGCTTGGCCAGTGCCTCCGCTTGGGATTTGTGCTGGTCCACCCGGGGCTGAAGTCACGCCTTCTTGCGCCTTGGCCATAAGAACAAAGGATACAAAACACATAAAAACAACAATGAAAGAAAGGATAAGAACAAACTTTAACTTTTCGCGGTACATGCCTATTGCCTCCCTGTAAATCGATATTTCTCATCTTTTGCCATATTTTGGCCTTCTTCTAGCCGTTCGTATAAATTTTTTATCAATCTATCGGGATTCAGCTGTCCCCACATTAGATCGGGATCCTTCCAATGCCATGGCACTCTGCCGGTATAGTAAGGCCAACCGCCCGTCATTATTATATCCTGATTCCATATATAATTCGTGTCAGATCCAAAGAATATGTTCGTAGGTATTTCTAATTCGACTCCGACGAAGGAGTAATCCTTGCCCGATCTCAATCTATCAGCACGCGTTACGTAAAACCCGATTCCGACGTCATCCCAATGTCTCATCATCGACAATTTAAAGCCTGTATCGTCATCGTCGACAAACTTTCCCGCTTCGGCCATTATGTCCAAGTCATAACGTGGCTCGTGATACCCAACCTGAAACAAGGCAGCCCCCATCCAGTCATCGTTTTTCAAATCTATGCCCTCGCAACCGTCATGATATAGACAGATAGGGTCATCTGCCAAAGAAGCGAAACCCTCCGGATCCCTTTCGTGAACTAATCCGAGCCTTAAACCCGTGAAGTAGCGGCCGTTATCGAAATAAGTCCGCTTCCAATAATTTCCGCCAAACCACAAGGCATCCAGCCAACCGACTTCATACAACTCGAATGTGTTTTTGTCGATGCGCTCCATGTTGCTAAACACTGCCTGCCATATTCTTGTCTTTTCGTTTGTCCATGGTTCATACGCGAAGTCTTCTTCTTTGCCATGTCTTTTTACGGGAATGCGAACGTCAAAGACACCTCCCTGGCCGTAGGTGGAGTTCCATTCATAAGCCACGTCGACGCTCCAACGAGCATCGTAATCTTCGTAGTCTGACCGTAAAATCCTGGGTTCGTATGCAACGTAAGCTTTGTAAATGTGTTCCCCCTTGTCCGGGGCCGTCGGGTCTGTCCTGTAGCTCCAGATCTCCTCGTCGATTTCTTTTGAAGATGGGTCTGCCCAGTAAGCGATTGTCTCTTGAGCATATTCTTTTCTAAGGGCGTTTAACCTCAAAAGCGCGCAGTGCTCGCCAGGAATTTCGACGCAGGTCACGGGTTTTCCTCGAACGCATGCCCTCAGTACGAGGGCTTCGGTGTCCCAGGGAATGAGATGAGAAGCGAGGTATAAAACCCTCGCCATGGCCTCCGCCTCCGAGCTATAGCCCACGTTTTCGTAACTTATGAGTAAGTTTTTATTGCGCTGGTCAGCTTTTACCTCGACATTTCTAACCCCTAGTCTGTTTGGGATGACGACAGATACATCGCTGATGAGATCAAGTGTACCCACGTCTGCCCAAGATTTCAAGTTATTTAAAGGAGCTTTTTGATATGAGCGTTTTTTATTGCCGAATATCGGGCGGTCTCGCAAATCGAATGGACGGTACACAGCAATACACAGCTCATCTCCTCTTTGATAGCTCACGCTTATATCGGCCCAAGAGGTTTTAATAACGGCTCCGTAGTTATAATCGGCATCGACTTTGGTTATGGGGCGTTTTCTGCCGAATATGTCTTTGCTGTAATCCATAGATCCGTACTCGCCCTTTAACTCTAACCAGTCGTAAGGTTGCCACGACATTCCCCAAAAGGAACCTCCCATGCGATCCGAGCCCCAGCCCCCAGTAAAAGCAAAGTCACCAATCCTATAAGTGCTCACTATATAGTGAGACCTGAAATGTTCCGTAGTGCTTATGTCCATGATGCCAACGGCTATGGCTGGCTTCAAGTCTTCCTGAGGTAAAAGCAGATATTTGACGTCAAACTCGTGATCTTTATAGCTGCCAAATCGGGGGTATTTTTCTAAATTTAAAGGAACATTTGTAACATGAGTGATTCGAAAGTTAAGTTCGACATTTGGAAGGTAACCCATGGCAAGGTAGTATGTAATGTAGGGATTTGCATCGGTGTAACCAAATCTTCCCTGTCCGTCATTTAAGATTTCGGCGGTTGGGTATTCCCAAAGGCCGGTAATGCCTCCGTTTGTCGGGGACATGGCTTGCAATTGTGCTTGAAAGACCGGATGCAGTAAAATAAAAAAAGCGGCGAAGAAACATAAAAGTCCTTTTATCGTTCTTCACTCCAATTTGAAAGACTGGAGATTTATAAAGCCCTTTGATTTCTCGTTGCACTACAAGGCTGTCAAACATATTATATTGACGAAGGCCTAAACGTCAAGTTACAAAGAAAAACAAGGGGTGCTACGAGTTGCGTGAGGTGTTGTCATGAAAATCGCCTTCGATTGCTCTCCGCTGTTGAAACAGAAAACAGGCATTGGATGGTATTGTTATAGCTTGTTGGAACAGTTTATTAATTTTACAGAAGACGAATTCTCATTATTTTCTCTTAGTCTAAAATCCAAAGACCCAGATTTACCGCTCGGATGGAATGCAAGGCCAAAAACACGTTATCATTTTTATGCTCCCTTGCCTAGAGCTTTTGTCTCACTCTTATCCAAATGTTTTGGAAAAATAGTTTCTCGGCTGCTGTTAACCGCAGTAGATATGGTCCATTTTACCAATTTTATAGCCTTTCCAATTAGAGGAGCCAAAACAGTTTTGACCGTTCACGATCTCGCCTTTCTTCGATTCCCCAGAACAATAGAACTCAAGAACTATATCACATTAAAAGCTTGTCTGCGATTTTCTTTGGATATTGCAGACCGGGTTATCGTTCCGTCATTGAGCACCAAAAACGATATAATCAATTATTATAATTACCCTAATGAAAAGATAGCAGTTATACCTCTTGGCGTGAATCATGATATTTATGGGCCTATAGCAGATATACATTCGTTAAATGCTTTTAAGCGAAAACATTCATTAGGGCGATATATCTTATTCTTGGGCACCTTGGAGCCCAGAAAAAACGCAGTCGGGTTGCTTAATGCATATAATGTTTTGTGTAAAATGATGGAGATAAAGCGGGTACCGGATTTGGTCTTTGGAGGAGGTAGAGGGTGGAAGAACAAAGCATTCAATAAGACATACCAGAATCTTGATAAAACCGTCAGGGATAAGATTCGCCTTCTTGGATATTTGCCTCAAGAAGAATTACCCTTCCTGTATTCAGGAGCTGACGTGTTTGTCTTTCCTTCTTTGTGGGAGGGATTCGGTTTGCCTCCACTGGAAGCTATGGCCTGTGGCACTCCTGTCATCACTTCTAATGTGTCTTCTTTGCCCGAGGTTGTCGGAGATGCTGCGCTTTTGGTGGACCCAGATTCGCCAGAGCAAATAGCTGAAGCCATGTACGAAATTTTGACCGACGAAGATTTGGCATCAAAGTTAAAATCTGCAGGACCGAAGCAAGCCGCTAAGTTTACATGGGAAAATACAGCGCTGCAAACTTATAAAATATACGAAGGCGCGGTAAGGGGTTAATGTGTTTGGCCTGATTAAAGCTCCTGCCCCGTTGCTATAGGAGGATGCGTTTTTGTTTAGGGCATTTTTAGTGCTTTCTTCTGGTAGTGTTATAGGTAAACTCGTTGGTTTTTTAAGAGAAATTCTAATGGCAGCACTTTTTGGCACGGGAACTCATGTGGCAGCCTATCGCGTTGCACAAACCGCCATGCTCATGCCTACAGAATTTTTCTTGACGAATAGCTTGGAAGCCGGCTTTGTCCCGCTATATGTGAGATATACCAAAGACGACCCTAAACGAGCTGAAGCTCTTTTAAGCGTTATTGTGATGTTTTTTTTATTGCTTGCAGGGATCATATTTTTATTCTTATTTTTTTGCTCTTCTTGGTGGGTTAGAATTTTAACTCCTGGCATGAATGATGCTGGCAAAATTTTAACGGCTTCCATGCTTCGCGTCATGGCGTTGGCCGTCCCTTTATATATATTAGGGATGCTTATGGCCTATTTAAAAATGGCACATGGAAGATATTTAACTGCCTCCTTGCGTTCAACAATACAAAGCGTTGGCCTAATTTCTGGATCGCTGCTTGCGATTTACTTTAAAAATCCTTTGTTTTTAGCCTGGGGATTTGTTTTTGCATACTTGTTTTACTTGGTGTGGCTTTTATGTGGTTTGTATAACCTTGGATTGTTGCGCTTTAAAGCAAGCTTCTCGCGAGACTTGGCAAAAGAAACCTTTATGGCCTTTTGGTGCTCTGTACGACCTGTCCTTATAGTTCCTCTTTTGATTCAAGGAGATATAGCGACTGAAAGGATCGTTGCATCCCTAATTGGAAGTACGGCCATTGCCGCTGTTGATTACGCGAAATTTGTGACGGAAACCGTAGTGATTTTAATTGCTGTCCCTCTGGGTATGGTGGGATTGTCAACTTTAAGCGGCCTTGATTCGGACTCAGTTCGTCAAAAACTAGGACAGATAGCAAATATCGTATTGATCTTTACAATTCCAATTTCCTTATTTGTAGCTTGCAACAATGTTGATATAGTTCATATCCTATATGCCAGAGGAGCATTTGATCAAGAATCAGTGCGAGTAACTTCAAAGATATTACTAGGCTTTTCGATTGGCATGTGGGCTCAAGCGTTATCTTATTATTTCATAAGAGTATTAAATTCACAGTTACGCAATACAGAGGTTTTATTATATACTGGAATTTCAATACTTATCGATATAGGAATAAAGCTGTTGCTGTATAGAAATTTAGGACCTTTAGCCTTGGGGCTGAGTGTTAGCATGAACTCCATTGTATTGCTATTGCTTACCATTCGTGCCTTTAGGTTGGGAAAGTCTTTGCTGCTAAGCATGTTGTGGATGGCCTTGGGCGCTGTTTTTTATGTAATCACAACTATGATTTTGAAGCATTGTCTTTCCAGCATATCTAGCCTGTCATATTTCGCTTTATCAACTGCTATATTTTGCCTATTTTGGGTAGTTTACATACCTTTGGTTCCGCATTTGCGGAAAAGCATTAATCCGGTTTTTGCTAAGTTATGCAGATATAATGATAAATCTGCATGAGTTAGGGGATGATTTTTCTGAACAAGGTTTTTATAAATACACGTGTTCTTTCTTCTGCGCTAACAGGAGTACAAAGGTATACTTTAGAGCTGTATAATAGACTACAAACAGAACTTCATCCTATTGCACCTAAGAAACCTTTGCACGGAATTGCTGGCCATATTTGGGAACAGTTTGTCTTGCCTAGAAGATTAAAGGGGAATTTGCTTTTTAGTCCTTCCAATACAGGACCGCTAATGGTGGAGAGACAAGTCGTAACGATTCACGATATTACACCGTTGGACCATCCTGAATGGTTGAACCCAAAATTTGCAAGATGGTATCAATTTTTGATCCCTCGTTTGGCCAACAAAGCACGACGGATCATTGCGGTTTCTAATTTTACAAAAAGTAGGATTTGTGAAGTCACATCAGCGCAACCAGATAAGGTCGTTGTTATTTACAACGGGGTCGACGAGCGTTTTCGACCAAAATCCAGTGAAGAGATCGCTAGAACTAAAGATGCCTTTGGCATATCAAATTTTAGATACATACTTACGGTAGCTACGATTGAGCCCAGAAAAAACCTACAAAGATTGCTCGAGGCATGGGATACTTTATGCCTTAAGTTGCCTGACATTTGGCTAATAGTTGCTGGAGCAAAAGGGACGGATTTGGTTTTTCGAGATACATCTCTTAGAAGGTTGCCTCCTAGGGTTTGCGTGCTTGGACATATACCTGACGAACATTTGCCCGCCCTTTATTCCGGAGCTATAGCATTTGTGTTTGTATCCCTTTACGAAGGCTTCGGCCTTCCCCCTCTTGAGGCAATGGCCTGCGGCACGCCAGTGCTGACATCTAACGTGACATCTCTTCCAGAGGTGGTTGGCGATGCTGCCCTTATGGTGGATCCTTATGATGTAGATGCCATAGCTGAAGGCATTAAGCGCCTTATAGAAGATGACAATTTGCGAAAAGAGCTGTCGCAAAAGGGCCTCGCTCGTGCTAAGCTATTTAGTTGGGAAAGAACTGCAGAAGTTACATGGAGTGTGCTAAAGGAAGCCGCCAACTTGTGATGGTCAGTTTGGAGGGAACATACACATTGATTAAAGTTGCCATCGTTCATGATTGGCTTGTTGCATACGCGGGTGCGGAACGCGTGTTGGAGGAGATCATAAATTGCTATCCTGACGCGGACCTTTTCTCTGTCGTGGACTTTATTCCCAAGAATGAACGAGGCTTTTTAAAAAACAAACCTGTAAAAACGTCTTTTATACAAAAACTTCCATTTGCCAAAAAGAAATACAGGACTTACCTGCCCTTTATGCCCTTGGCAGTGGAGCAGTTCGACCTTTCAGGCTACGATATAGTCATTTCAAGCTCTCATGCCGTGGCAAAGGGCGTCATAACCGGGCCCGATCAGCTTCATATAAGTTATGTCCACTCTCCAATGCGGTATGCCTGGGATCTTCAGCATCAGTATTTAAAAGAGACAGGCCTTGTCCGCGGCTTGCAGGGGTGGCTTGCAAAAAGAGAGCTTCATAAGCTTCGGATGTGGGATTTGAGGACTGCTAACGGAGTCGATCATTTCCTCGCCAATTCCCGCTTCATCGCCAGGAGGATTTGGAAGATGTACCGCAGGGAAGCAACTGTCATATACCCTCCCGTTGACGTCGATTCCTTCACGCTGTGCGAACAAAAAGAAGACTTTTTCCTAACAGCGTCACGCATGGTTCCCTACAAGAAGATTGACCTGATAGCAGAGGCATTTTCTCTCATGCCCGATAAACGCCTTTACATCATAGGCGACGGCCCGGATTTCGATAAGGTAAAATCTAAAGCGGGGGCAAACGTTGAGCTTTTGGGATATCAGCCCTTTGAGGTGCTTCGAAATTACATGCAGCGGGCCAAAGCCTTTGTCTTTGCAGCCGAGGAGGACTTTGGCATCGTTCCCGTGGAAGCTCAAGCCTGCGGCACGCCTGTTATCGCTTACGGCAAGGGCGGGGCGCTTGAGACTGTCACTGAAGGTGAAACGGGTCTTTTTTTTGATGCCCAAACACCATCAAGCATCATCGAAGCGGTAAAAAGGTTTGAAGACATGAAAGATCGCTTCATTCCATCAAAGATACGAGAAAAGACCTTGCGTTTTTCAAAGGACCGCTTCAGGCAAGAATTCTCAAGCTTTGTAAACGATGCATGGGAGTCATTTAAGTCTCAAGGGTAGTTTAATTTTTGACCAAAGTGATGAGATTAGATGGTTTATAGCCTATAATGCTAACAGGCATGGTGAATCCCTGTTTTTTCGCAACTACCTTTGAAGGTGTCAAATTAAAGTAATATTGCTTGCTTGAAAATTGTGAAGATCTTCCCTCTGGAGGTTGTTAAATTTGTTTGATGTCAAAGAAGATAAGCTAAATGTGGACCTCTGGGGCATGAGTAAAGCAAATATTTTAGCCTCCATTAAAGAGAACAAATTAAGCACGGAAACTTGGATCATGTCTGGCTTTTATCTTTTTAGCGATCTTGCAGCCATAATTTTTGCCGTTGTGCTTGCTTACCTTTTACGAAAATGGACGCCCGCTTTTATGCTCCCCCCAAGTGTCCTTGCATCCGGCGCCTACGTCGAGCTGTGGCCCGCAGTTTTCATATTTACATTTGCTTATATAATGTCAGGACTTTACCCGGGCGTTGGCGTTAGCGCCGTGGAGGAGCTGCGGCGAACCACTGTTGCAACCTCTATGGTATTTGCGATCCTTTCCGTTTGGATATTCCTTTCGCGAGTAGGTTTTATATATTCCCGTGCCGTATTTTTCATCGCTTGGTTTTTTGCCCTTTTATTCGTGCCCTTAGCGCGAGCAGCTATTCGATATCTTTTTGGCGATAAAAGCTGGTGGGGAGTTTCTGCTGTCGTAATGGGCGCTGCTAAGACTGGAGCAGAAATCGTTAAGATATTAAAAAATACGAAAGCACTGGGTATAAAGCCCGTAGCGATCCTGGATGATGATGCCGAAAAACACGGCAAAAAGATAGAAGGCATACCGGTAATAGGAAGCTTAGAACTTGCCCCGGAGCTTGCAGAAAAGTGCAATATAAAATGGGCGATAATGGCCATGCCTGGTTTAAACAGGAAGATATTGCACGAAATTTGGGAAGAAAACGCCTCGTATTTTCACCATGTCATTTACATCCCCGACCTTTTTGGTTTTGCGAGCTTTGGCGTTTTACCCAAAGATCTGGGAGGAATTTTGGGCATTGAAGTACGGCAACAACTTTTGCGCTTGGGCCCAAAGATCGCCAAGGCCCTTGTGGATACGATTGTAGCTGTGGCAGCCTTGGTGGTTTTGATGCCGCTGGTGCCTTTTATAGCCCTGCTTATAAAATTGGATTCAAAGGGACCCGTGTTTTACAAGCAAACCAGGTACGGTAAAGACGGCAAGCCTTTCAAGGCCTGGAAGTTTAGGACCATGGTCGAAAACGCCGATGTCGTTTTAAAGGAATATTTAGCGAAGCACCCTGAACTTAAAGAAGAATGGGATAAAGACCAAAAACTGCGCAACGACCCGCGCGTTACATGCCTCGGCAAATTCCTGCGCAAGACTGGCTTGGACGAACTGCCTCAAATTTTTAACGTGATCAAGGGAGAAATGAGCGTAGTCGGCCCAAGGCCAATTGTCCAAGATGAGATAAAAAAATACGGGAAATGTTACTCTCTTTATACTAAAGTTAAACCCGGGATAACGGGATTATGGCAAGTATCAGGGCGCAACGATGTATCCTACGAGGAGCGCGTTGCGCTGGATGCTTATTACGTCCGCAACTGGTCCGTATGGCTTGATCTTTACATCCTTGCCCGCACCGTCCCGGTAGCCATTTTTGGCAAGGGTGCTTACTAGCTTTGGAGGTGGTCACCGCAAATGGATAATCTTCATATCTTGATCCTCGCCGGCGGAAGCGGCACCCGCCTATGGCCATGGTCGAGGGAAGAGCTGCCAAAGCAGTTTTTGCCCCTGGCAGGCGAAGAAAGCCTATTTCAGCAAACGGTAAGAAGGATGGCAAAGATAGCGCGGCCTTCCCATCTTTATATCGTCGCTTCTGACCAGTGCAGCGCCCTTTTGCGCCATCAAATGAAGACGGTCTTAAAGCTTGACCACGATCCCATAATAGCAGAACCAATGGCAAAAAATACCTGCCCAGCCATAGCCCTTGGGCTGGCATATCTACTAAAAAGTGGCGCGGGCCCTGAAGACTTGATCTTCGTATCCCCGAGCGACCACATAGTAAAAGACGACGAGGCCTTTAAAGAGGCCATAAATTTAGGGCGCCAGGCAGCCAGCGAGGGTCATATAGTTGTATTTGGCGTTAAACCCACAAGGCCCGATACGGGCTTTGGCTACATAGAAATAGATGAAGAAAGGTCCAAAGGCCTACCTTATAAAATCGTTTCAAGGTTCGTCGAAAAGCCCGATGAAGAAAAAGCTAAAGCATACCTTGAAACAGGAAATTACCTCTGGAATGGAGGCTTTTTCCTGTTTCGGGCAAAAAGAATGCTTGAAGCTTTAAGAAATGATATTCCCCAAATTGGCATACCTGCAGCTGAAGGCTACGACAGCTTAATATCAAGCTTTGAAGACCTGCCTTCAATTTCCATAGACTACGCCGTCATGGAAAAGGAAAAAAACGTTGCAGTTGTGCCCCTAGAATGTGGCTGGTCGGATATTGGCTCCTGGGACGCCTTGTATGAGACTATGGAAAAAGACGAAGGCGGAAACGTCAAAAAAGGAGACGTTCACACCGTAGGCGGCAAAAACAACCTGATATACGCAAACGGCCGCCTGGTCGTAGGCCTTGACGTAAATGACTTGGTCATTGCAGATACCCCGGATGCCTTGCTCGTCGCAAAAAGAGGCTCTTCTCAAGACGTCCGTGACGTAGTAAATTACCTGAAAGACCAGGGACGCCGTGAGGCCACCGAGGCACCAATAAATGCCCGACCCTGGGGGACGTATCAGATACTGCATCAGGGCGACAGGTTTAAGATAAAACACATCGTCATAAGCCCGGGTGCCAAGCTCAGCCTGCAGTATCACCACCACAGGACGGAACACTGGATAGTGGTGCGAGGCACGGCCTTGGCGGTCGTTGGCGGCAGAGAAATTTACGTACACGAAGGAGAAAGTACCTTTATACCTAAAAGCACGCCCCATCGCCTGGTAAATCCAGGCAAAATCCCACTTGAAATAATCGAGGTCCAAAATGGCGAATACGTAGGCGAAGACGACATAATTAGGATAGAAGACGATTACAAAAGGGCGGAGTAACTGTCTAAGGGACAAAATTATAGCGGCTGCGAGGGAGTTTCGCCGGGCAAATGTTTCATGATGTGACAATCCTCGGCAGTTGTTAAGCTCATCGCAGGCGTCATCGGCGCCAAGGCCGTATGATTGCTCGGCCGATCCTATCCCGTAGCGCCTTTCATGAAGCGTGGAAAGTCAAGCCGAGACAGATTAAAGTT
>NZ_JBWQOQ010000005.1:0-43094 GCF_059026225.1 Acetomicrobium sp. | reverse complement strand
TTCTCCGGCAAAATCTCGTCGCTCATCCCGATAACAACCTCCGTGTAAACACTTATATCCTTCCTATGGGCATTATATACAATGGACGTTCATCCTTTGGAAGGCTTAAAACTTTTTTTACCTCCTCATCCCTAAAGGCTCCAACGACCACTGTGCCGAGGCCCAAAGAAACGGCTTGCAGACAAACATTTTGAGCGGCGTGCCCGACTTCCATGTGCACATATCTGATGCCCCTATCGCCGTATTTCCCGGTTGTTCTTTCGTAAACTGCGGTAAATACCATGGCAATAGCGCCGTCCCTGACGCAAGATTGCCTGAGAGCGGCGGCAGCCAGACCGCCTCGCAAATCTTCGTCCATGACTTTCGAGAGTTCATGTCCACGAGGCACATACTTATATACGCCTTTTGCGATGCCATCTACATTGCCCACCAGGACGTACAATTCAAGCGGGTAAAGCGCGCCTGCGGAAGGTGCCGTTTTAAAGCCCCATCTTTGGCCGGTGATTCCCTGCGCAGCCCAAAGAAGTTGTGAAACCTCGCTAAGAGTCAGCGGTTCATCTTTGTACCTGCGAACAGATCTTCGTTCAAGCAAAGCTTTTTCAACAGAGGTGTCGCTCTCGTATTTGGGTTCAGGCAGTTTTATTTTTCCATTGACACGCTTCCCCGGTTCACTTCCGTATCCTGCTCCTGTCATCATGGAAAACCCTCCCGTTCCTAAACATATTAATGCCACAAGCATGATTATTAACTTTGTTTTATTCATAAAATCACCACTTTTTCGGCAAATAATGGTTCACACCTATTTTCGATATGGCCGTGCTGCTGTCGAGATTTTTTTGTGACTTCACTCGCTATCTTCCAAGCATATATTGCTATATCATTTTAGCAAAAGATGTTCGCCAGATTCGCCAAGGAGCCGGATGGCCTAACAATGCGTCTGTTATAATACGAGTAGCGTTACTTTCATGCAAATAATAAGATAACTTCACTTTTTACAAGACAAGAGGCGTCAATGATCGGGCAGCAAATTTGCAATGCAGGTATCGAAGTTTTATTGAAAACCATCTCGCGTCAGTCTAGACTGGAATTTTACCAACTACAGCAAACAAGGGGCGTAAATTTAGCTCCTTTTTACTTGAGGTGCTCATCATGAAAGAGGACAAAGAATTCTTAAAAGAGCTATCAGAACGCCTAGAAAAGGCTTTAGAAATTTCGTCGGATTGCGAACTGTGTCCGAGGAAGTGTCACGTAAATCGCCTTAAAGGCGAAAAAGGCTTTTGCAAGACGGGAAGGAATGCCGTTGTAAGCAGCTTCGGACCTCACTTCGGGGAAGAAAAAGTTCTGGTAGGAAGACATGGCTCGGGCACGATATTTTTCACCCATTGCAACATGGCATGCGTCTTTTGCCAAAATTACGACATCAGTCAACTTGGCAGGGGCAAGGAAGTCTCCGCTCAAGAATTAGCGAACACGATGCTCGAACTTCAAAAGATGGGTTGTCATAACATAAATTTGGTCTCCCCTACTCATTGCGTTCCCCAAATCATGGAAGCTCTTTTGTATGCCTTCGAAGGAGGCCTCAAGGTTCCAATCGTGTACAACACCGGCGGGTACGACTCCGTTGACACGCTAAAGCTCCTTGAAGGCATCGTAGACATATACATGCCGGACATAAAGTACGGCAACGACGAAAGGGGCATTCGTTATTCTTCGGCTCCTAATTACTTTTCTGTGGCAAAAAGTGCAGTCAGGGAAATGCACAGACAGGTAGGAGATTTAAAGACGGACGACAGAGGCATCGCCGTTAAAGGGCTTTTGATCAGGCACTTGGTACTTCCAAACGACCTTGCCGGGACAGAAAAAGTAATGGAGTTTTTAGCCACGGAAATTTCGACGGAAACCTTCGTAAACATAATGGACCAGTACCGCCCTCTTCATAAAGCATTTCAATATCCGGAGCTTTCAAGGCCCATTACGCGGATGGAATTCAAAAGGGCCATCGAAATAGCACTAAGACATGGCCTGCTACGAATATGCAGTAGATAGATATAGACAGATATAGAAATAGTATTAGGCGATCCTTTTAGCAACCTTAATTTGCTTTCACGAAGAGGTTTTTAATAAAAATTTTAATTATAATAAGCGATCCCAGTATTCAATCATATGATTGACCAAGCTAAGCCACTCTTCGTATTGCTTTATATAAGCACCGGTAGCAACAGGGCCAGGGTAAAAACATTTATAAATTTTTACAGCCTTCCCAAAAGCTTCGGAGTAATTTTGGAAAATTCCAATGCCCACACCCGCCATTAAAGCTGCTCCTAAAGCACCAACTTCATTTGCTGACACTACTTCAACCGGCATATCAAGCACATCGGCAAACATCTGGCTCCAAACGGGACTTTTAGCTCCTCCCCCCGAAAGTCGTGCAAAATCCATTTCACATCCGGCAGCGCGTAAACGATCGATGTGCCACTTGTGGATAAAAGTTACACCCTCATACACAGCACGAGCTATATCCGCAAACGTATGACCTAATGCAATGTTGTAGAAACCTGCTCTACCGCGAGGATGCACATTTGGGCTTCCAATGAAAGGATGATAAATCACCTCTGTTCCGCCAGGAGGCAAGGAAGCAACGGCCTCATTTATAACATCAAAAATGGAAACGCCTTGTTTTTGGGCCTCAAACATTGCCTTACTTCCAAGATTAGCAATAAACCAGTCGAGATTTATTGCTGATGTAGCGCCTCCATCTAATGCTAAAACTTTACCGGGTAAGTAATGCATATTTAAAGTAATATTTGGAATAGGATGATCAACAACTGCTTCATTAATTGACCAGGTTCCAACGACAATTGCCGCTATTTTGGGATCTACGACACCAGAACCTATAGCACAAGATGCTACATCCATCATTCCAGCCACACAAGGGGTACCTAATAGTAACCCTGTGCTAGCTGCAGCAGACGATGATACATATCCAACCACTTCATGAGACACCATTGCTAAACGTGGCAGTTTATCGTACATTTCAGGAACACCATAGAGCTCCATTAAGCGTTCAGAATAGATGCCATTCGAGAAATCAAGCAATCCACTGCCGCTTATATCGTTTCTTTCTGAAACACATTCTCCCGTGAGTTTCATACGAATTAAATCTTTACATAACAAGACATGGGCTATTAGCTCGTAGTTTTGGGGCTCCTTTTCTTTAATCCACCTTAAAAGAGGACCTGGTTGGCCAGGGTAAGGTTGACCGAAGGTTATGGAACTTATCTCGTCATAATTTCCACTTCTTTTGTAATCCTCGATAATATCTACCGCCCGAGCATCTTGTGAACCAATGCCATTTCTAACTGCAATTCCTTTTTCATCCACTACATATAAGCCATTTCCATGACCAGTTACGCCCACTGCAAGTATGTCTTTAGGATTCACATTAGATTTAGTAATTATCTCTTGTATACACTCGGCAGTATTTTCCCATAATGCCTCCGCATCGCCCTCTATCCAAGTAGGCTCCGGACTCAGTACTTGATAACGTCGCGAAGCAACAGCAATTTCACTCCCTTCGAGGTCGAAAAGCGCTGCCTTTGAATTGGTTAGCCCGTTATCAATCCCTACCAAGTACTTCATTAGCAATCCCCTCCTTCAAACTCAGGAATTAAGCTTAATTAGCTGTACCTTTCCTTTGTTAACCCAGGATCTTGGTTCATCTCCATAAAACAATTTCTCCAGCTCTCGGGCTAACTTATATGGCGCTTTGACCAAGGCATCATTGGTTGTTCCGGCAATGTGAGGAGTAACCGTGCAATTATCTAGCGTGACTAATGGATAATCTTTCCCTGTAGGTTCTTGGTCAAAAACATCCAGAGCGGCTCCCCCAATCTTTCGTTCTCGCAAGGCTTCATATAATGCTTTTTCATCAATGAGCCCAGAGCGTGCCGTATTAATTAAAAAAGCTGTAGGCTTCATTAGCGCCAATTCGTCGGCACCAATCATATGTCTGTTGTCCTCTGTTAAGCGCGCATGTAATGTAACGAAATCTGACTCTTCCAAAAGCGTAGCTAAATCTGTAAGCTGGACATTCAAGGTATCGGCAACACCATTGCTTACGTACGGGTCATAAGCCAATATACGCATTTCAAAACCGGATAGTTTTTTCGCTACCAACTGACCTATTTGCCCAAAACCAACTATGCCAACCACTCTTCCGGGCAGATCTGGAATATAGGAGGAATTAACGTACTCTCGACGCCACTCTCCTTGTTTTAAGGACATATGTCCCCGAGCGATGTTTCGTGCCTCTGCCAACATCATGCCAATGGCATAGTCAGAAACCGCATCTGCATTCCGTCCTGGATTATTGAAAAACATGATACCTTTACTTGAAAGGTAATCGACGTCAACATTCTCATAACCTGCCCGCAATATTCCTACCACTTTTAGTTTCTTAGCTGAATCAATTAAGCTTCGACCTAAAGGGAGAAATTGAATAATCAGGATATCCGCATCTTCAATTAACGTAAATAAATCCGCAGGGGGCATTATAGCTTCTGGCCCTTTTTCTTCGAGTATTCGATTTACATTCTGCAATTTTTCCACACTTCCCAAAAGCCAGTCGTAGGAAACTAACTCGCATCCCTTCTCACGCCAACTAGCAAAAGCACTCTCTATTAAATCTGAACCGATATAATCATCACCCACAAGGAGAACTTTCACGTATATACACCTCTCAGAAATGCACTTTTTAAGACTGCATTCATAACGAAAAGGCTCCTGGATAAGGAGCCTTTTCGTTATTTAGATTTTCCCCGAAGAACCACATAAGTGTATTTTTCGACGAACAACTTCTCTCATTTTTGTCATTGGCTTTTCAAAAATTTCGATTGGCCATGGCGCTTTTTTCTTATTAGTAGCGAGAAATTCTTGGAGCCCTTCTACCATCGCAACGCATAACTCGGAAAAGATATTCAATTTAGTTATGCCATTGGCGATCGCTTCTTTGACTTGATCATCCGGAGTGTCAGATCCTCCATGAAGGACCAAAGGCACGGACGTAATGGATCTTATTTTTTTCAGGCGCGGAATATCTAACTGTGGCAAAGATGTATAGATACCATGGGCAGTTCCTATTGACACGGCCAATGCATCGACATTAGCGAGCTCTACGAAGCGTTTGACATCCTCAGGCCCTGTCAGTTGGGTTACATCCGCTTGTTCTCCTTCCGCAGTTTCTGCTTTGCCAACATGACCCAGCTCGGCCTCGACAGAAACGCCACGGGCATGAGCATACTCAACTACTCGTTTAGTAATGGCTACATTCTCATCAAATGGAAGCGATGAACCGTCAAACATTACAGAGGTAAAGCCCGCTTCAATGGCCTTCTGGCACAATTCAAATGAAGGGCTATGATCCAAGTGCAGAGCTAAAGGAACAGATACGTTTTCGGAGGCTGCCTTGGCTAAACTTACCAAATACGGAAGAGCTGCCTCCGCGTCAGGCGGAACTACCATCAAAATTACAGGAGATCGCTCCTCCTCGGCTACTTCAACCACCGAACGGACGAATTCGAGGTTGCTTACATCAAAAGCAGGCACGGCATACCGTTCGGCTTGTGCTTTATAAAGCATCTCTTTTATACTATACATCGGCATTATCATTCCTCCATTTTATCCAAGAAATTATCTCATTAACATGCCACCGGAAACATCTATGGTGGCGCCGACGATACAATTGTTGCGCTCTGAGACCAAAAACAAGACTGCATCAGCTACTTCTTCAGGTTCTGTGAACCTTCCTAAGGGTATGCGGGACAGGTAGTAAGAAGAGTTTTCTTCCAAAGCTTCTCTCGCCATGTCCGTCAGTACCATGCCAGGCGCAACGGCGTTAACCAATATTCCATGTTTCGCAACTTCCCTGGCGAGGGATATGGTAAAGGTAACAACTCCGGCTTTCGATGCTGCATAATGTGCATGTCCTGTTGTAGAGCCACGAAAAGCAGCTTGAGACGAGAAATTAACTATCTTTCCGGGTGCTTTTCTCTCCAATAATTGTCTGACAACCCATTGATTAGTATAAAAAACGGCATTTAGGTTTACTTCTATGGTACGCCGCCAATCATCAGGTGACATCTCTACGACTTTAGCACGAGGCCATATCCCTGCAGCGTGGACCAAAATATCAACAGGCCCGAGTTCGGCAGTAACCTTCTCAAAAAGCTCATTAACATTTTCATACTTGGAAACATCGGCCTGGACTGCAATGCCCTTGCTTCCCTGAGATGATATGTATTCCACTACTTCATCTGCAGCTTTCGAATTAGCCATATAGTTTACTGCAACGTTGGCTCCTTCACGACTCAATCCTTTTGCCACAGCCGCTCCCATTCCCCTGGATCCGCCAATTACAACAGCAACTTTGCCTCTAATTCCCAATTCCAATCACACAGCACCTCCCAAGTATAACCTTAAGGAACTAACAACACTTTCAGGGCGCTACCGCTTCTTGCTTTTGCAAATCCCTCTTCATATTTATCTAACGGGACTATATCAGTGATTAGTTTTTTAGCATCAATCCTTTTTGTGGCCATCAAATTTAAAATCTTTTTCATTTGCAAGAAGGTAGAATCAGAAGTACCATGAACGAAAATCTCACGATAATGGATTGTATTGCTATCAATCTGAATTTGAGATTTGCCACGCGGCAATCCGCCAAAGAAATTTACTCGTCCCCTGGGTGCAACTATATCCAAAGCTTGAACTTGCGCTTCACCCGATGGAGCTGCAACTATTACTACGTCGGCACCAATGCCTCCGGTAACCTGCATAACCAAATTCTTTAATTCAGAGGGCTCAGTATAGTGGTCAGCGAGTCCGATGTCCTTCGACATCTTAAGACGCTCGGGGTTTACCTCAGACAAAATCACGCTACACGCGCCCCTGGCCTTTGCCAACATAACATGCATGTTGCCGACAGGTCCCGCTCCAATCACGACGACAACGTCACCCATACTGACATCTGACAGCTCTTGCCCGTTTAGCGCACAGGAAAAGGGCTCGGTAATAGAAGCTTCCTCAAAACTTATACCTTCAGGGATGAGCATGACCCCACCCTGTTTAACTAATGCGCTTGGAACAACGACAAATTCTGCAAACCCACCATCGTATTGGTACGATAGTGCTTCCTTATGTATGCATATATTCGGATGCCCTTTCATGCAATAGATACACCTTCCGCAAGAGATAACCACCCCGAGTATTACTTTCACACCCGGAGCATAATCAACCACTTTAGAACCTACCTCTTCAATTACACCCGATATTTCATGGCCAATGACCCTGGGGAGAGAAAACCCATGGCCTGAACCTCCTGCAGCAACATTTCTTACGTCACTGCCACATATAGCACACGCTTTCACGCGCACCAAAATCTCTTCATCCGAAATGGATGGCTTAGGAACTTCCTCTAATCTTAAATCATTTGGACCGTAAAGCTTTAATGCTTTCATAACAAACCTCACTCCTTTCGATCAAGAGCTTCTATTGGAGCTTGGCCAAATAATGCATTTCTTCAACGGTCTTTTCATAGATTTTTCGATAAACTTTATACAACTTTTTGTATACCTCCACGTTTTCAGGAATTGGCTCATTGTGATCAGAAAATTCGATCCAACTCTTGAGGGTCGAAAAATCTTTGTAAATTCCTACGCCCATACCACTTAAGTAAGCATCCGTAACAGGTGCTCCAGATACCTTTGCCATATAATCTTGCGGAGTATTCATGATATCTGTAACTATTTGCCTAAAGAGAGGACTGGAGGCTCCTCCATCGACAGCAACAATTCGCTCAGGCATTATCCCCAACTCTCTGGCAACTTCAGCGTGGTGCTCCAGGCCGTAACCTATGCCCTCCAAAATCGACCTAAAGACGTGGCCACGACCGTGATACAAGCTTAGACCAAATATCACCCCTCTGGCATGGGGATCCCATATCGGAGTCCGTTCACCCATAAAATACGGCAGCAATACAAGCCCCTCCGACCCAGGTTTAATATTTGTTGCTTCCAAATCCAGTATCTTATATGCAGAAACATTTAGTCTATTGGCCATGTCCCGTTCATACATTGAAAATTCATCTCTAAACCAACGAATTATTCCTCCCGTCGTCCCCATACCAGCAAGTGCAACATACACATTAGGGACTACGTGGGGAAAGTTAATCAAGCGAGGGTCAAATTTAGGTTCTCCCAAGGCAATTTGCCAACAATGAGTTGTACCGTACATGCACGCAGAAGTTCCCGGTTCAATCATGCCCACGCTTAAAGCCGAACATGAGGCATCACAGCCACCACCCGCAACCACAGGAGTCCCTTCAGCTAAACCCGTTTCCTCAGCCGCGCTTTTTGTCACTGTTCCGACCACTTCGTGGGCCTGGTATATTTCAGGGAGTTTATCCATATCGATACCGCACAGTTCACACATCTCTTCAGACCATTTCAAAGCACGTATGTCGAAGAGAGGAGCTGTTAAGCCAGCTACACCAACGTCAATGGTTGCCTTGCCCGTTAACTTGAGAATTACGTAGGCGTGGGAGTTAAGCATCTTCCAAGTCTTGGCGTAATTCTCCTTTTCATTGCGTGCATACCAGATCATCTCATAGCCGGCAAAATAGGGATCAATCGCATTCCCTGAAACCTCAAATACTTTATCCTCGCCTATGTTCTTCTTCACCCAGTCGCACTCTTCAGTGCCTCGACGATCCATGTAAATAATGCACGGACGAACGGGCCTGCCTGATTTGTCGACGGGAGCGACATCCGGAGTAAGGCCACTAACTCCTATACCCTTAATATCCTTAGGGTTAATTTGGCTTGCCGCCAGCATATTCCTGGTTATCTTGATAAAATCCCCCCAATAAACGGCTTCGGGATCCTGTTCTGCCCACGCCGGTTTCGGAAAGTCAACACCATGCTCAACTTCACCTGTGGCAACCACTTGCCCATCTGTGGAAATTATTACACCCTTGCTTCCAGAAGTTCCAACATCAAATCCCATCAAATAATTACCCACATCTCTCACCCCTTTTTTAAAATAGACATCGATTAACTAGCTATTGCTCGTCTTTACTATTTTAGGTCCGCTACTCGTTCCTATCCTCGTGGCTCCCGCTTGTATTAAGGCGTAAGCAGTTTCGAAATCACGAATTCCTCCGGCAGCTTTTACTCCTACACTCGAGGGCACGTTGGACCTAAGAAGTTTTACGTCTTCAAGGGTAGCTCCGCCGCTCCCAAAACCAGTTGACGTTTTGACGAACTTGGCGCCTGCTTCGGTCGACAGACGGCAAGCCCTCACTTTTTCCTCATCGGTGAGATAGCAACATTCCAAAATGACCTTCACGATAGCTCCAGAGGAGGCATCCACCACAGCCTTAACGTCCTTTAAGACCAGGTCATCGTCCCCATCCTTAAGCGCTCCAATGTTGATCACCATGTCTATTTCCTCTGCTCCCTTTTCAAGGACACTTTTAGCTTCTAGCGCCTTTACCTCTGGCAGCGTAGCTCCTAGGGGGAATCCAATCACCGAAGCAACCTTTACGTCCGAGCCCTTGAGCAATTGTGCTGCTAAGCGGACTCTGTAGGGATTGACGCATACCGCAGCAAAACGAAATTGCAATGCCTCCTCACATAAAAGTTCAATATCGCGCTCGGTTGCCATTGGCTTTAAATTTGTATGATCAATATATTGGGCAATATTTATTGAAGTCATGTATAAACGACGCCTCCTTTTTATTATTTTTTTTGCTATTTTTAGCACGAGCAAGTACGCATCAAAGGTTCTTTCTGGCACACCTGAAAGAACCTTTGAGCGATGCATTTACATTTCTGGCAAAAACATTACTTTGCTAAAGTATTCCTTTCTTTCATACATCATTTTGAATGCTTCCGGAAGCTTGTTCAGCGGCAATCGATGGGAAATTAAGGGTTGGCACCTGAGTTTTCCATTTGCCATAAAATACAAAGACCGCTCCCAATCATTAAAGGAAGGCGAAAAGGAGGAATTCCACGATCCCTTAATTATTAACTCTTTACGGAGTATTCCATCCACAGCTTTTTCTGAAAGGGGGAGATCTGTATGCGATATGCCGCCAAAAACGCAACAGCCGAGTTTACCGGTAGATTTTATGCATTGCTCCTGGGTGATCTTGTTGCCGGCAAATTCAACGGCTCTTTCGACCCCTTTACCTTTGGTTATATCTTTAATCACCTCCACGGGATCGTCAACCTTTCCATTTACGCAATCATCCGCTCCCAATTCACGGGCCAATTGCAGCTTTTCTTCAAATATATCTATGGCTACTATGTGACCGGCCCCCATAATCGTACACCACTCTAAAGCCAGTAGTCCTATCGGGCCAAGGCCAAATACTGCCACTTTATCGCCCGGCAGAATGCCCAACTTCCTTACAGCGTGTAACGCAACGGAGGCAGGATCTGTCATCGCTCCGGCTTCAAAGGGAACATTATCAGCCAGTTTAAGTAGATTTGCGGCAGGAGCTACCACGTATTCGGCGTAAGCACCATTAGTACGAGATCCCAAATAGTTATAATGATCACATAACTGGTATTCCCCTACTTTACAAAATTCACAGTTTCCACATGGTATCAATGGAATGACCGTGACCCTATCTCCTATGTTGAACTCCTTCACTGCTTCTCCTAAGGCGAATACTTCTCCGGAGAACTCGTGTCCGGGTATGGTAGGATATCGATATGTGCCAGTTTCCATCAAGCGTGGTATGTCGGAGCCGCAAACCCCGCAAGCTTTAACCTTAATTAAAACTTCTCCCTCTAGGGGGGTTGGAATTGGAACCTCTTCAATACGTATATCACCCGGGGCATAAAGGTTTGCTGCTTTCATAGTCTTAACATTTATATCGTTTGGCATCGAAAAGCCTCCTCTATTTTTATTACTTAACTTAATCCTTATACATCTCTTCTACTTTGGCGACCATTTGGTGCATTAGATCGGCAAGTCTAGGATATGTTTCAAGATATTTTTCGTAGAAGAAATTGTATAACTCATGTTTTTTCGCATCCGGACAAATTTTTTCGCGAACGTGCACCATGTTTTGTGCCGCTTCTTCAACAGTTTTATATGCGCCTGCAGCTACTGCTGCGCAAATTGCAGTTCCCAATGTTGATGCTTCTTCAACTTCCGTCAGGAATATTGGAACATTACAAACATCGGCGTGGATTTGAAGCCACAAGGCACTACGGGTACCTCCGCCACAAGCATAAACTTCGGACACATTAAAGCCTGATCGGGCAAATGTATCGAGAATGTGACGAGTACCATAAGCAGTGCCCTCATAAGCAGCCCGCAGTAAATGACTAACCTGATGGCTCAACGTTAAACCCCAAATGCAACCTCTTGCCAATGGATCACGCACCGGCGTCCTATTTCCTTGCCAATAGTCGAGCAATATCAATCCTTCAGAACCGGGAGGCAATGACTCTGCCTTTTGATCCAATATCGTGAACACATTAACACCTTTTTCTTTAGCTTCGCATTCCTCTCGATATGCGATATTCTCTCGAAGCCAATTTATAATGGATCCTGATGAAATTTGCCCCCCTTCGATCAACCATGCTCCCCTAACCACAGCTTCAGGATAGGGACCCCATATGCCTGGATCAAAGACAGGCTGTTCAGATAAACCCAGATGAACCGTTGAACTTCCCATTATCATCGCCAATCTACCCGGTTTTACGACTCCCAAGCCAAGCATCCCTGCATGTGCGTCAATGCCGCTTTCTCCTACGGCAATATTTGGAAGCAATCCAAGCTCCTTTGCAGCCTCCGGTGTGAGTTCGCCGGCTTTGTCTCCCATAAAAAGCACTTCTTTCGGCCATTTGTCGAGTATCTCTTCCAATCCAATGGCCTCAAAAAACTCTTTAACCCATCCCCCCATGGGGCGCACATAATTCCACTTGCAGGTTGTATTGCAGATTGAAGCAGTCCATTTATTTGTCAACTTCCATGTAAGCCAGTCGGTACACTCTACAATCATGTGAGCCTTTTTATAAATATCAGGCTCGTTTTCTTTAAGCCAAAGACACTTAGGCACCATCCATTCGACGGCATCTTGACCTCCAACGTATTTAAGTACAGGATGTTGTGTATCGGCTATGGTCTTCACTTGCCTATGTGCTCGAGAATCCATCCAAAGTATTGCACGCCTTATGGGGTTGCCTTTTTCATCCACCGGAACGACGGTCGAGGAAGTCCCGTCGACAGCTATTCCAATAATTTCTTCTTTAGAAACGCCGCTCTTTTCTAAACACTCCCTCACCGTCGTGACGGCCGCATCCCACCAATCCTCGGCATCTTGTTCCGCCCAACCAGGCCTTGGAAAATATGTAGGATAATCCTTGGTAGCAAACACAATAGGGCGACCCTCTAAGTCAAAAATCCCCGTTCTTAAACTCTGAGTCCCGCAATCAACTCCAATTACATACGGTGGTTTTTTCTTGCCCAAAATCATCACGCTCCTTTTTGATAAACTTACCTTGATCAGGTCAACTCGTTTTTACAATCTGCGAACTTGCTAACATGCTTTTTCGATCATTTTATGCTATCTTAACATCAGGGAAAACGATGAGCAAGCAACTTACTTGCGGGGCCAAAAGGTCAGATATAAATAAGAAGGTTAAGAAAGGCGGTCATCCAAAGTGAAAGTTTTATTGATATCGCCAGGCAAGGACGAATACTACAAGAAAAGGCTAAAGCTGGCGCTTAAAATGCCACCTCTCACCCTGAGCACGATCGCGGCTTTGACAAAACCGGACGTAGAAGTCGCTATTTTAGACGAACATGTAGAACCCATCAATTATGACGACGTACCTGACCTGGTAGGTATCACGGTTATGACCTCAGTCGCACCGAGGGCATACAGGATCGCAGACAAGTTCAGGAAAAGAGGCGCAAAGGTTGTGCTGGGCGGTCCCCACCCTTCCGCTCTCCCCAAAGAAGCCATAGGACATTGCGATGCCGTGGTCATCGGAGAAGCTGAAGGTACATGGGAAAAGCTATTGGAGGACTTTAAGAACGGCGATTTAAAGCAATTTTATTTCAACGAAAAACTCCCGAGCCTGGTCAATTTACCCGAGCCTCGAAGGGATCTATACAAAAAGGAAGCATATTACTTTGTTAATAGCCTTCAAGTAAGCAGAGGCTGTCCCTTTGATTGCTCCTTCTGCTCCGTATCAAATTTTTTCGGCAAAACGTACAGACACAGGCCCATTGCCGATGTCATCAGGGAAATAGAGCACCTCGAAGGCAAATTCGTAGCCTTCATCGATGACAATATCGTGGGCAATCCAAAATACAGCAAAGAATTATTCAAAGCCCTTATTCCCTATAAAATCCGATGGGTTGGGCAAAGTTCATTCAACATAATTCGAGACCCGGACTTGTTAAAAGCTGCTAGAAAAAGCGGCTGCGCGGGGTTGTTCATAGGCCTTGAAACCATCTCGGAAGAAAGCATGCAAGAAATTGGCAAAGTGCAAAATGATATCAAGGAGTTTAAAGTTGGAATAAAGCGTTTGCACGATCATGGCATCGTCGTGTTGGGAGCTTTCGTCTTCGGTTTTGATAATGACGACAAGGACGTTTTTAAAAGGACCTTAGATTTTGCGATGGAATCGAGGTTAGACTTAGCGCAATTCAGCATTCTAACCCCCTTGCCCGGAACGAGGTTGCACGAAAAGCTATCTTCTGAAAACCGCATCATCGATACAGACTGGTCGAAGTATGACATGGGCAACGCAGTTTTCATGCCGGCGCAAATGACGCCTGAAGAATTGCAAAAGGGCATGAGCTGGGCTTGGAGGGAATTTTATTCCTACGGTTCAATCCTAAAGAGGTTATTTAGCGTGAATTTTAATTTACTGCAACATCTTCTTAATTTCGCGCCGCTTTTGACCTTAAACCTGAGTTTTAAGAGGGCCCTTGATTTCGAGAGCAAAATGGCCAAAGCATCGATTGAGAAGCACTAATTTCGAAGCCTTGGATCCAAGGAGTCTCGCAAAGCATCCCCAAGCAGATTAAAACCCATAACGATTAAAATGATCATTATCCCGGGGAATATGGTAATCCAAGGCGCATGAAACAGAAAGGAACGACCCGAGCTCATGATTGAGCCCCAGCTGGGCAAAGGAGGCTGTATGCCCAGCCCGAGAAAGCTCAGCGTTGCCTCCACAATTATGGCTTTAGGCACTTCAAGTGTCGTTAAAACAACCAGGGGCGCCAATGAATTGGGCAAGATATGACGAAATATAATACGTGCATCTGAGTATCCAAGAATCCTGGCTGCTTCTACGAACTCCTGGTTTTTTAAAGAAAGAAACTGACCTCGTGAAATGCGGGCAAATGACCCCCAAGACGAAAGTGCTATTGCTAAACATACGTTGAATAGCCCGGGGCCTAAGACAGCTATGATAGCGATTGCCAGCAATGTCATGGGAAAGGCCAAGGCAATATCGATCAGTGCACATATGACGCTATCCAAAAGGCGACCGTAATAACCGGCAATGCACCCAAAGAACAAACCCGTCAGCAAGGAAATGCCGACCGCGAGAAAACCAACTTTCATGGATACCCTGGAACCATAAACTACCCTGCTGAAAATATCGCGACCAAACTCGTCAGTGCCAAACAAATGTGCTTTCGAGGGTGGTTGCAACATGGACGGCAGATCCTGTTTAGCATAGTCATGGGTAGCTATTAACGGCGCAAATAAGGCACATAGGAGCATCAAGCTTATAATGACTAACCCGAAAACCGCGGCCTTGCTGCGAAGCAACCGTCTCATTAACCCGTAAAAAGCGTTACCGCTCTTAGTAAGTTCCGTGCTTGCGATCCCCTCAGCCATATAATCGCCACCTTTTCACCCGACAAATCTCATTTCAGCTTTATTCGCGGATCGACAACCGCATACAAAATATCCGCAACGAGGTTTCCCAGTATGATGCACGTCGTCAAGACTACCATGACCCCCTGGACGACGGGGTAATCGCGGGCCAAAATGGAATCTACCATGAGCCTTCCCAGGCCTGGCCTGGCGAAGACGATCTCCACGACGACAGAACCGCCCACCACCCATCCTATGCGCAATCCCAACAGCGTAATTATTGGAATCAGGGCATTTCTCAGGGCATGGCGATTAATCACGACTCGCTCCGGCAAGCCCTTGCTTCGGGCAGTGCGTATGTAGTCCTGACGAATGACTTCGAGCATGCTTGAGCGCACCATTCGAGCAAGCAAAGCTGCATCGGTTATCCCAATCGTCAATGCAGGCAGAAATAGATGCCTCCACGTTCCATAACCCGAGACGGGGAAAAGCCTCAGCTTAAAGGCAACAATATAAAGAAGCATGAGGCCAAACCAAAAGGTTGGCATTGAGATGCCGATTAAAGAAAGAGCCATGAGCGCATAATCTGTGACCGTATTTCTCTTTAGCGCGGCCTTTATGCCGATGGGAATTGATATCAAGAAAGATATGACCAGAGCCGTCAAACTTAGCTCAAGAGTTACAAAAAACCTCTCCACTATCAGCTCTGAAACTGGTTTGTGTTGAATTATCGAATTACCGAGATCGCCGTGTAATAACGATTTCATAAAGCTAAGATATTGGACTGCCAGCGGTCGATCTAAACCGTATTGATGACGTATATTTTCCCTCACTTCCGGAATAACATTGGGACCGACGATCAAATCTATCGGGTCTCCAGGCGCCAGGTGG
This sequence comes from Acetomicrobium sp., assembly GCF_059026225.1. NCBI lineage: Bacteria > Thermotogati > Synergistota > Synergistia > Synergistales > Acetomicrobiaceae > Acetomicrobium > Acetomicrobium sp. Next base: position 27,286 of record NZ_JBWQOQ010000005.1, on the reverse strand, counting down.
AGCATGGAGAATATGACAATCGTCGCACCGAGTAAAGTTAAAACAAGAAATGCCATTCGTCTAACGAAATAGCGAAGCATTATAACCACTCCTGTTACTTTTTGGAGAAAGGAGACCCTTGCGAAATCCCCTTTCTCCAAAAATGTGAGTTTAACTAAAAAACAAACCTTATTTCGTTACGATGTCAATTCCATCGCTATATTGAATCATCCACGGATGGTTTTTAAAGTTTATTACTTCTTTGCGCACAGCAAGCATCTTATCGGGAATGTAGATCGGACACCACACCGCCTGTTCTATAAGATACCGCTGCACTTCTTTATATCTTTCTGCTCTAATTTCCCACGTGGGGGCAGTTGCCGCTGAGTTGATCAATTCGTCAGTTTTGGGATCACACCAGCGAGAGTGATTCGGGTAAGGAAACTGCGCTGACAACAAGAACCAATCGAGAATATCCGCATTGGGCCAGCTATAGAGGCGGACGAAAAGGTCTTGTTGACCCGCTTTTAGCATGGCTACATAGCTTGCACTATCGTAAAGTTGAATCTTGGCCTTGATGCCAACTTCAGCGAGTTGCGCCTGAAGGACCTCTGCAAGCCTTTTCGATGTAGAGTCGTTTTCGGCAGAAAGGGTCGTTTCAAAGCCGTTAGGAAATCCCGCCTCGGCAAGCAAAGCCTTCGCCCTTGCCGGATCGTACTTGTAGCCCAACTCCTCGCTCTCCTCCAGATATTCGTCTTTCAGCGCCGGGGGAAGATAGCCGTACGCCGGGGTAGCATAGCCACTAAAGATGTATTTCACTATCGTTTCCCTATCGACGGCATGATTAATTGCCCGCCTGACAAGTACGTCATCAAATGGTTTTTTATCGCAAGCATAAGCAAGGTACCCCAACTTCGTCGACTGATCGATAAATATATTAATGTCAGGGTTTTCTTTTAGTTTGTCAGCTTGCAAAGGAGGCACATCGCGTAGTACGTGAATCCCGCCGGTGACGAGCTCCATAATGCGGGAACTTTCCTCGGGTATAGTCCGAATGACCAGCTCGTCGAAAAGGGCCGGCCCCCGATTGGACATCCATTCAGGACCCCAATTGTAATCAGGGTTTTTGACGAGCACTATTCTGTCTCCACGTACCCATTGCTTAAACATAAACGGGCCCGTTCCTATCACCGTCTTAATTCCATAATATTCTCCATATTCTTCATAACAACCGGCCTTTTGTATTCCTGAAGCTGTGTTAGATAGATTAAAGAGCAAATTAGGAAAAGGATATTTTAGCTCCATTTGAACCGTGTGATCGTCAATAATTTTGACCTCATCGATTGCCTTCAGATCACCGGCATAAGGGGACGCGGTCTTCGGGTCTTTTATTGTATCGATGGTCCATTTTACGTCCTTTGCCGTAAAGGGAGTCCCGTCATGGAAAGTAACGCCCTTTCGCAGGTGAAAGATCCATGTTAATCCGTCTTCCGATACATCCCAACCTGTGGCAAGGCCCGGGCGATATCTAAAATCATAATCCCTCGATATCAGACGATCGTGCAAATAAATCAAAGCGTCGGAATACCATGCTGATTTCATTGTGTCTAAAATATCGGGATCCCTATCCATGGCTTGAACGATCACCTTTCTTTCGGCAGCTACTGAAGGCGACTCCATAAACACCATGCCAAGAATCCCCAAAAAAACGCATAGCGCGATCAGAATGCAGGCTACAAAAAGTCGTACTTTTGAAAACCCTTTAAGTTCCTTCATAATCCCTGCCTCCTTCTCTTTCTGATCAAGCATAATGACACGCCACGAAATGATTTGCCCCTTTTTTTATTAGAGCCGGCTCGTCAATTACGCATTTTTCTTTGGCCCTGAAGCACCGAGGATGAAATCTGCATCCGCTTGGAGGAGATAAAGGACTTGGTACATCTCCTTCAAGGAGTTTGCGCCTTCCCTTCTTGTCCGATGATACATCCGGTATTGCCTCCAACAACGCTTCTGTATATGGGTGAAGGGGGTTTTCAAATAACACATCGGTCTCCGCAATTTCCACGATTTTTCCCAAATACATCACGGCAACCCGAGTGCTTATGTGCCTTACCGCGCTCATATCGTGAGATATGAACAAATAGGTCAAATTAAACCTTTTTTGAAGCTCCTCGAACAAGTTGATTATTTGAGCTCTAATGGATACGTCCAGAGCTGAGACAGGCTCGTCACAAATCAAGAACTCAGGATTAATAGCTAACGCCCTTGCAATGACCGCACGCTGTCTTTGCCCTCCGCTTAATTCGTGTGGATATCGAGTTTGATAATGCCTCGTCAAACCAACTGCATCCATCAGCCTTTCTGCTTTGTTCCTTCTTTCTAATTTCGTTGCCTTTTCGTGAACAATGAGCACTTCTTCAATCGCATCGCCCACCGTAAGCCTTGGATTAAGCGAACCAAAGGGATCCTGAAAGACCATTTGAACCTTTTTTCTATATTCTTTAAGTTGTTTTTTATCAAGCGTTAGTACGTTAACTCCACGATAATAGATCTTGCTATTCTTTTGAGCATCCGCAAGCCCTACAATGACTCTGCCGAGAGTAGACTTGCCACATCCGCTCTCTCCCACTAGGCCAAGGACCTCGCCCGCCTTCACATCAAAATCGATGCCATCGACAGCTCTTATATATTGTTTTTTGCCAAAAAATTTACTTGGCACGGAGAAGTTAACGCATAAATCCCGCACCTCGAGCAAATGATCCGGCATATGATCATTCCTCTCTCGTCTTATGAGACGTTATGGCATCGCACGAGACGACCATCCAGCCTTGTGATGACCGGCTCTATATGCTTGCAGTAAGCTTTTGTGCAATCACAACGAGGAGCAAACCTGCACCCCGTAGTAATATCTTGTGGCGATGGCACAGTGCCTTTGATAGGTTTCAATGGTTTTTTGGGTCCATTTATGGACGGCAAAGATGCCAAAAGCCCTTTTGTATAGGGATGAAGCGGGGCCCTGAGCACATCCTTCGTCAGGCCGTATTCTACGATGCGTCCGCAGTACATTACGGCTACGCGATCGGCCACTTCGCTAATGACCCCAAGGTCGTGAGTGATAAACAACACAGCAGTGCCCATTTTTTCTTGAAGTTCCAGCATTAGCTCAAGGATTTGAGCTTGTACCGTTACATCTAACGCAGTTGTAGGTTCATCAGCTATCAGAAGGCTCGGATTACAGGCTAAGGCCATGGCAATCATAGCGCGCTGCCTCATGCCGCCACTTAGCTCGTGTGGGTACTGACGTAAACGTTTTCTTGGAAGGGAAACCTTACAAAGGTGTAGCAGGTGCTCGCTCTTTTTCAAAGCTTCCTTTTTAGACGCTCCTTGATGGAGCATTATTGCCTCGGAAATCTGAGTGCCAATGGTGAGAACCGGGTTCAATGAGGTCATTGGTTCTTGAAAAACCATGGAAATCTCCTTTCCGCGAACTCGCCTCATCTCATCCTCGTCCTTGAGCAAAAGGTCTTCGCCTTTAAATAATACTTTGCCGCCGACAATCTTCGCAGGAGGGTAAGGAATTAAACGCATTATTGAAAGTGCTGTCACGCTCTTGCCGGAACCTGACTCTCCGACGATTCCCAACGTTTCACCCGCTTGAAGGGCAAAGCTCACGGAATCTACCGCCGGAACAGCTGTACCTTCAATATAGAAGTAGGTTCTCAGATCTTTCACTTCTAATAGCGGCATTCCCGCAAGTTGGCACTCTCCGGATTGTAGGTATGCATATATGTCCATTGTTTTAAATGATATATTTGAATATTCTCAATGTCAAGATGCAAGTGAATTAGTACTTGCCTGTAGTTTTATCTGAGAAAAGCCAAAAATAGATTTCAAGAAGCTAAAGAAACAGTAGTCATAAAGCCCTATAAGGCGATTGAGTCAATTGACAAGTGCTGTGGCTAAATATTTTCAATTATTTTTCTGCCCCTCCTATGGGCTCTATAATCTTTAGTGTGGAAAATTTGACTTAAAAATATAATGGTGGTAAGAACCAACCAAACCCATTAAGAAAGGAGGCTCCTACCACCATGGCCAAAGGCCATTTAAATGATATCACTAATTTGCTTGGGTTGGAAGGTCTAAGGGTCATACAAGTAGTTAAAGAGGAAGATTTTGTAGTAATTAAAGTTCAGGCCAAAGGGGAAAGGGCGTTTTGTCCTCATTGCGGCTCAAAGCACCTTTACAGACACGGCCATGCAAGACCAAGAAGGGTGCTGCATGCTTTTATCTGTGGCAAGAGGGTATATCTTGAAATATGGGGACTGCAGAGGTGGAAGTGCAGGTCCTGTGGTCGCACCTTCACTTGGAGGCTTGAAATCCTAAGGCCAAGGAGCAGGCTTACCAATATGGCCGAGATGTGGGTACTGTGGTTGCTAAAGTTCATGAGCTTCAAAGAGGTGGCAAAGCTTCTTCACATATCCTACGGCAAAATTAAAAAGGTGTTGATGGACTTCGTGAGGATGGCTGACTTACCGGGATCAATGATAGACGACTTAGAAGAACTTCACCTAGGGATAGATGAACACAGTTTCAGGCATCAGGACATGGTGATAGTGGTGACAGACGTAATGGCAAAGAGGGTGCTTGGAATACTAAAGGACGATCGCCTTTCTACCCTGGAGGAGTTTTTAAAGAAGATCCCAAGCCAAAGGGTCAAGGAAGTATGCATAGACATGAAGGAGGGCTTTAGAAAGTTGGCTCAAAGGCTTTTCCCCAAAGCCAATGTAGTCGTAGACCATTTCCACATCATAGCAGACGGAAACAGACGCATGGACGAGGCAAGGAGGATAGAACAAGACGTACGTAACAAAAGAAAAGTAAGGATACCCAAAAAGATATTCCTCGTGGGATTTGAGCGGTTAAGCGAAGGCGGAAAAGAAAAGCTAGACGAGCTTTTAAGCCAATACCCAAACCTCAAGGACTTTTACTGGGCTAAGGAAGCTTTGAGGAAACTTTACAGTGCAAGGGACAAAAAAGAAGCTTTAAGGCAGTTGGAGCTAGTCATCATAAACTTAAAGGCCTCTGACGACGCTGAAGCCCGAAGGTGGGCAAATACGCTTAAAAGATGGCGTGAGCCCATCTTAAATTACTTCGACAACAATACTACCAACGCCTATACCGAAGGATGCAATACGAAGGTGAAGATGCTAAAACGAATCTCTTTTGGCCTTAGAAACATAGAGGTCTACGTCAGAAAGATGATGCTAGGGTTCTTGCCACAGAAATTTTTCCACACTATTTGAAATAGAGCCCCTCCTATGTTGACAAACTACAATAAGTCATATATGATTATCTTTAATTAAAAAAATCTGCGGAAAGAAGGAGGCGCTAAGTGGTGATAGGTGAACGCGTTTTGGCTACATCTGGACAATGCGTTAGTATTATCAGCACGATGTGCGCCTCCATATCCGGCGGTTATTATTTTAGCAACGGCCAGTGGCGTTATTATTACGCTTCTGGCCAATTTTCTTATGGAGACCGGCCGCCGGGCGGGAGTATTTACTGTAACACCATAAAGTAAAGTATCATAGTAGCAAGTTAAATCCGGGGTTCGGTCTCAAGCCGAACCCCGGATTTTTTTATTTTAAAAGGAGGAAAGAAAAATGGAAGCGACAAGAGCAATTATAAAGACAAAAAGAGACGAATCGGCAGGCAAGCTGCTCATGAAACTGGATCAAATGGGGATAACGGCTCGCATCACAAAAAACGAGCCGGAGGCAATCGTGCTGGCAGAAGGACAGATCGATGAAGGCAAGATAAAAACCATGCCTGAAGTCGCCCAACTGACCGAAGTAAAGGCACCTTTTCCCTTGGTCAGCAGGGAATGGAGTCAAAAAGACAGCATAGTAGAGATAGCCCCCGGCGTCGCAGTAGGAGGAGGAAACGTTCTAATCATAGCCGGCCCTTGCGCAGTTGAAGGGGAAGAACAGATCGTAAAGACAGCAAAGGCGATAAAAAACTCGGGCGCCACTGCCCTTCGGGGAGGTGCCTATAAGCCAAGGACCAGTCCCTACTCCTTCCAAGGCCTTGGGGCCGAAGGGCTGGCCTTGCTGTCGGAGGCAAAAAAAGCTACAGGCCTTCCCATAGTTACAGAGGTAATGACGCCTGAAGACATCGACTTCATGCTGCCTCACGCAGACATCCTGCAGGTCGGTTCCCGCAACATGCAAAATTTCTCGCTTCTCAAGGCTTTAGGGAAGGTGGACAAACCCGTCTTGCTCAAACGGGGCATGATGGCCACCATAGACGAGTGGCTTCAAGCCGCAGAATACATCATGGCAGGCGGCAACTTCAACGTCATCTTGTGCGAGCGTGGAATAAGGAGCTTCGAAAAAAGGACCCGCAACACCCTGGATCTAAACGCCGTACCCCTGGTCAAGAGCTTGAGCCACCTCCCCGTAATCGTAGACCCCAGCCACGGAACGGGAAAGAGCGAGCTCGTCCCCAGCATGAGCCTTGCGGCTTTGGCGGCCGGTGCCGACGGCTTGATCGTCGAGGTGCATCCGAATCCCAAAGAAGCGACAAGCGATGGAGACCAGTCGCTCGATTTCGAACAATTTGGCGATCTCATGAAATCCGTAAGCAGGCTGCTTTCCATAATGCCCGGCAAAGTCCTGGAGGGATCAAAGTGCAGTGTAGCAGCATAGGCATCATAGGACTGGGGCTCATAGGAGGCTCCATAGGCAAGAGCCTGCTAAAAAACGAGGCGTCTCACAGGGTGCTCGGCTGGGACGTAAATGAAGACGCGATAGACGTCGCGCTCGCGTCAGGCGCCGTCACGCACGCCTGCGAACCCGAAAAGATGGCGGGCGAAGCCGAACTGCTCATACTGGCGGTGCCCCCAAGCCAAATGGAACTGCTAAGCGAAAAAGTAGCGCCCTTTGCCGGCAAAGGGTTAAAAGCCGTAACGGATACGGCGAGCACCAAATCTGCAATAGTAAAGCAATTATCGGCAATCTGGAAGGAAAAGTACGTGGGGCTTCATCCAATGGCCGGCAAAGAAAGGGCGGGCATCGATAACTCTTCGGCAGATTTATTTGAGGGCGCCGCATGGGCCGTCGTCCCGAGCGCTATTTCGAGCAAGGAAGCAGTCGAAATGGCAACAGATCTGGTTTGCGTACTGCATTCGGTCCCGATCATCCTAACCCCCGAAGAACACGACGCCATCGTGGCCGTGACAAGCCACCTTCCCATGTTTTTGGCCACGGCGCTGGTGACGTTGGCCTCGCAAAGAGCTTCAGAAAATCCCAAACTTCCCAAATTCGTCGCCGGAGGCTTTAGGGATACGACCAGAGTGGCTTCCTGTCAACCCTGGCTGATATCCGAAGTATGGGAAACAAACGAAGGCTTTATAAAAGAGGCATTAAAGGACTTCATAAATATTTTATCCGAAATGTCCTCAAAGGACTCAAAAAGCCTCGCAGAGATGGCAACCGAGGCCAAAAGGGCCAGAGAATCTCTGCTTGCAGGACGAGGTGAAAGCAAATGATTGAAATAAGACCGGTAGAGGGAATAAGGGGCGAGATAAACGTTCCTGGAGACAAATCGATATCGCACAGGGCAGCAATTTTAGGCGCCCTCTCAAAAGAGGGGATAACTGTCGGCAACTTCTCAACCGGAGAAGATTGCGAGACCACGTTGGCATGCCTTAAAGCATTGGGCTGCGAGATAACAAAGCCAGACGACAAAACCGGGGCGAAAGATTTAAGGGATCCCGATCATCTCAGATCCGGCACGGCAGGTTTTGAAAACAAAGTAACGATAAAGGCACCCCAAGGCTTAAGGGAACCGAAAAACATACTGGACGCAGGAAATTCGGGGACCACGGCCAGGCTTTTGTTGGGACTAATATCGGGGATCCCAAATTTATTCGCCGTCATCAACGGCGACGAAAGCCTTAAAGGGCGGCCCATGGGAAGGGTCACGGGACCGTTAATTTCCATGGGAGCAAAAATAGACGGCAGGGAATTTGGCGAAAAGCTGCCCTTAGCGGTCAGGGGCAAAAAACTAAATGGCGGCATCCACGTACTTCAGGTGGCGAGCGCCCAGGTGAAAACGGCGATTCTTTTGGCAGGCCTCGGAGCACAAGGGGCCACCACCGTGATAGAACCCTCGCCCACCAGGGATCATACGGAAATCATGCTTGAATTTCTTGGCGTTCCCGTCTTCAAAAGCGATCTCAAGACGACGGTCTATCCGACTTCTCTCATAAACGGTGGAAGTTGGACCATACCTGGTGATTTTTCCTCGGCTGCATTTTGGATAGTGGCGGCGGCCATAACGAGGGAAAGCGAGCTGCGAATTAAAAACGTAAACGTAAATCCCACGAGGACCGGGTTGCTCAAAGTACTAAAAAGAATGGGGTTAGCTTACTCCGTCGAGGACGAAAGCCTTAGCGGAGGCGAAAAAACGGCAACGATCGCTGTCAAGTCCTCGTCACTTAGGGGAACAAAGGTGATGCCCGAAGAGATACCTTCCTTGATCGACGAGCTTCCCCTTTTGGCGGTGGCCGCCACCCAGGCAGAAGGGATCACCGAAGTCACGGGAGCTCAAGAATTAAGGGTCAAAGAAAGCGACAGGATTCACACTATGGCGGTGGGCTTAAAAAAGATGGGAGCACAAATAAAAGAAACAAAGGACGGTTGGATCATCAAAGGCAAGACCCCCCTTGCAGGCGGTAAGACAAAAAGCTACGGAGATCACCGCATAGCCATGGCCCTGGCCGTGGCGGGCCTTGCCGCGACAAGCCCCTTGCATTTGGAGGGAGAAAGCTGCGTCCGCATATCCTATCCCAGTTTTTTCGAAACCTTGAGAAAACTGACCCAAAACACAGAGGTCAGGGAGGGGATTCAACCATGACCATACGTTTTTTATCCAGCGGCGAATCTCACGGGAAGGGTCTTTTGATCATCATCGAGGGCATGCCTTCCGGGCTTGCGATCTCAAAAGACGACATAGAAAACCAATTGGCTCGAAGAAGGCGCGGCTACGGCCGGGGCGACCGAATGAAGCTTGAAAAAGATGAATTTGAGTTTTACAGCGGCCTCAGAGGAGGCGTCACCACGGGAAACCCCATCGGGGTCGTCCTTCACAACAGCGAATGGGATAAGTGGAAAGACGTCATGGACGCCGGGCAAAAGGCCATCACGCGGCCCAGGCCGGGGCATGCCGATGCATCGGGCATGGCAAAGTTTGGCCTTGAAGACGCAAGAAACGTCTTAGAAAGGGCCAGCGCCAGGTGCACTGCTGCCTGGACCATAGCAGGGACGCTTTGTCAGATGCTCTTAAAGGAGCTCGGAGTTACCGTAAAAAGCGCCGTCACGTCCATAGGAAAAGAAAAAGTCGATCTGCCCGAAAGCGACGAAGAATGGGCGAGGGCATGCTCTTCGGACATGGGAATCCCAAGAAAAGAAGACGAACCGCGCCTGCAAAGGGCAATAGACAGGGCAAAGGAAGAAGGCGACTCCCTCGGCGGCACCTTTGCAGTTGCCGTAAAAGGCATGCCGCCCGGCATAGGGTCTTACAGCGAATGGGACAGACGATTAGACGGCCGATTAGCCCAGGCTTTGATGTCCATACCCTCGGCCAAAGGCGTCGAGATAGGAGGAGGTTTTTCGCTTTCTGAAATGTGCGGGAGCGAGGTACACGACGAATTCGTCCTTTCCTCCGACCAGTGGGGACGAGGTACCAACAACGCGGGTGGAATCGAAGGCGGCGTTACCAACGGAGGAGATATATTTGTCCACGTGGCCTTAAAACCCATCCCGACCTTAAGGAAACCCCTTCGCACCTTTGACATCAAGACAAAAAAAGAAGCGCTCGCCCACGTGGAAAGAAGCGACGTTTGCGTCGTCCCAGCCGCCTGCATCGTTGGCGAAGCCATGACGTCGCTCCTATTGGCCCAAGTCATATCTGAGCAGTTCGGCGGCGATAGAGTAGAAGACTTAAAGCACCGCTTTGAAGAACACGTAAACAGGACGAGGAGGATGTTTCATGTCTAGTGCCATGCAAGTAATAGCAAAGGAGTCATCCTTGAGGTTGTATCTGGGAGGTTTCATGGCGGCCGGCAAAACCTCGGTGGGAAGCAAACTGTCCGAAATGACGGGACTGCCCTTTCTCGATACCGATGACCTTGTAGAAGCCATGGCAGGGATGAGCGTTGCCGAAATATTCGCAAATTACGGCGAACCCCACTTTCGGCTACTTGAGAAACGTGCCCTCGACGAAACCTTTAAACTGAAAAACGTCATAGTTGGCCTGGGCGGCGGCGTCCTGGTAAACCCCGAGCACAAGGCAAAGATTTTCGCCAACGGGACGCTGATAATGTTAGACGCGGCCGTAAAGACCATAATGGAGCGCGCATCCCGCCAGCCGGGGAAAAGGCCGCTTCTTAAAGAAGACAACGTTGCAGAGCTGTTAAATAAACGACGCGAAGCTTACAAGGACGCCCACCTGCGCGTCTCGACCGACGACATCTTCATTGATCAGGTTGCTTCCATCATCATCGATAATCTGGGCAAAGACATAATACAGCCCGAAAGGATATCCGGCGGAAGCTATGAAATAATGCAGGTCAAGACAAAGAAGGGCAGCAGCTATCCCATAGTGATAGGCAGAGGCATATTGACCTCCTGCGACGATATTAACGATATCTTAGGAGCCATCGCAGAAAAGCACAGCGGTGCACCCTTCGTGATAAGCGATCCGCTGTCATTTACTCTGTTTTCGAGGCAAATCAAAAAAATATCCGGTTCACACCTGCTACCACGGGGCGAGGAGGGAAAGACCTTGGATCAGGTTTCGCTCATCTACGAAAAACTTGCTAAGCACAATATCGACAGAAAAGGCTTGATCCTTGCCATAGGCGGAGGATGCGTGGGTGATGCGGCGGGCTTTGCGGCTTCCACCTGGATGCGGGGCATAGACATCGTACAAATACCGACAACTTTAATAGCTCAAGTTGACAGCTCCATCGGCGGGAAGACCGCCGTGGACTTGCCTCATGGCAAAAACCTGGTGGGGGCCTTTCACCAACCCTGCTGTGTGATCGTGGACGTAAACTGTCTTCTCAGCTTGCCCGACGAGGAGTTCAGGCAAGGAATGGCGGAGGTCATCAAATACGGCCTGGGCGAAGACCGCGAATTTTTCCGCTGGCTTTCGGAGAACAGAAAATCCATCCTTGAAAGAGACCCCGAAGCCTTGCTTAAAATGGTAAAACGCTGTATCGAGCTTAAGGCCTCAGTTGTGGGAGAAGACGAAAGAGAAACTTCGGGCGCGAGGACCCGCCTAAACCTGGGACACACCGTAGCTCACGGCCTGGAAGCCTGCTCTAATTACAGCGAGATAAAACACGGAGACGCCGTTGCCGTCGGATTGGTCGTGGCGGCTAACCTCGCAGTCATGCTTGGAACCTGCCAACGGGATAGCTTGGCCGAGCTTAAAGATCTGCTCGAATACTTTGGCCTGCCCACCAGACCATATAAAGTCTTTGACGAGGCCCTCCCCTTCATGCAAAGAGATAAAAAGTTCATAAGCGGAAAGCCCACAATGGTGCTGCCAAGGGAAGGCAAAAAGTGCGAAGTGAAAGAAATCTCGATAGAGCTGCTCAAAAATGCTTACCAAGCGGCAGTGCGCTAAAGGGGCCCAAAGGCATTATCGCGACTCGGTAAACTTTATCCGGGGGTAGGAACCTAAGACGCGCAAGCGCTCGACCCTGGATCTCATCGCCGCAAGCGCCTCCTCTACCCTTTCTTCCCCAACATCGCCCTCGAAATCCACGAAAAAGAAATACTCGAAGGGATTTCCGGGTAGGGGACGCGATTGGATCAAGGTGAGATTGAGCCCTGCTTTGTACAATGGCTCTAGGGCTTTAAACAAAGTCCCCGGCTTATGGGCTACGTTAAACAATATCGAGGTCTTGCACCTCTCGGATGACCTTGCGAAGGCACGGCCGATGAGCCAAAACCTGGTAGCGTTATAGGGGTGATCTTCTATGCCTTCGTCTAAAATATTAAGCCCGTTAAGCTCTGCCGCAAGCCTTCCGCAGATGGCGGCGCTTTTCTTTTTCGTCTTTGCGATCTTTGCGGCGTAGCTCGTGCTTGATGTAGGTATTTGCCGTGCCCCGGGCAAGTTTTTATGAAGCCAGTTCCTACATTGGCCGAAGGGCTGGGGGTGAGAGTAAACCTCCTCGATGTCAGCCATCGTCTTTTCTTCGCTCGCCAAGGCCAACCTTATGGGCAGCTGTCCCTCGCCGATCACCGATATGCTTTGCTCGGCAGTAGCAAAGGCATCCAGGGTGGAGTAAACGGTGCCCTCTGTGGTATTTTCAACAGGCACGACCCCTATCCCGGCTTTTTCCTTCGATACATGATCAAACACTTCTGCAGGGTTTTCGACGAAAACTACATCTACGAACCTTCCTAAAAAAGAAACGACGGCTTCATGGGAAAAGGAACCTTCAGGTCCCATGCAGGCTGCTTTTATCGGCCCTTGAACGGCCCTGCAAAAGGATATGACCTCTCGAAAAAGCAAGCTGACGAACTTCGGATCTAATTCATCGGTCAAATTACAAAGCCGCTCTATGACCTCCATTTCCCTGGAAGGATCATAAACCGAGGCATCGCCTTTGACTTCGCCTATCTTCTTGGCCAAATCGACCCGTCTTTCAAGAAGGTGAAGCAATTCTTCATCGACGGACTCTATTTGCTTTCTCAAATGATAAAGTTCCTGGCTTGACACGACTAGCGTCCCCTCTTTCTGTATTTCTAGCAATTATACAATATCCCTCAGCGTCAGGACCAGAGACGCCTCCCAACTGCTGCCCCTAAAGCGCTAAGTACGATAATTCCGCACCGACAATGCTTTCCCTTTGTATGATCTTTTCAGAAAGATAAACTTTTGCACTAGAATTACATTTTAACGAAGCCCTTCCTCGGATAGGATATGCCGCGATGAATGTTGCCCCTCATAAAATCACTCCTGTTCGAAGATGCTGGATTGATGATAACAGCAGATAAGGAATGTCGCCCCAGGCTTCATCATTCATCGTCCGAAATTTTTTAAGCCAAGGAGATCTTGGGATTTGAGAATGGAGAAATATTGGGAGCGAAAAAAACAAGAACAGGGGCAATTCATAACCAAAATAACGCCCCTGATAAAAGGGATTTAAACCTAATCCTTTTTAACCAAGGGCGATTTTACTGAAAAATATAGACTTGATCCAAAATAAAACTCTTAAATCTCTTTAAACTTAAACAAAACGGCAAATATTAAGTGATTTTTTCAGCAGTTCTGCTTCCAAACTTGATGACTTTTTTATATTCATACTACAAAACAGACTTTTCAAGTCTTTCCGATGTAGCAGGCCCTTATTTTCCGATCAATCACCCTGCCCATGATTTTCTTATCATCGCGATTGAAGATCAACTAACAAGTTTTTTCAAGAGTTGTTTCTCAGCGCCTAGCGTATTTTTCGATGGGCTGAACAATGTCTTATAATTTAAACCACCATTAATCGCACATTTTATCAAGTTCTGTCAGCCCGTAATCTAAAGCATCCATAGCAATATCTACCAACTCGGGAGTGATAGTACAATTAGGAGAAATATTCATGCAGTTGGGTTGGAATCCTTCAAACAGCACACCTTTCTCTAAAGCTTTGGCTCCGACTATATTGACAGGCCAATTTGCAATATTATGACCTAAAATTGCACCCCTGTCTTCTGCGACAAAAGGCTCCTGTTTTGCCTTATTTTTGACCAGCTCTACATTCCACAGACATCCACTGCCAGAAAAGTAGCCAATGCATTTATGTTTTTCTTGGAGTTCTGCCAACTTTTTACCTATGTACTCACCGATCTTGGCAGAATTTTCGATGACCTTTTCTTCAATGAGTACTTCTAGATTAGCTATAACTGCTGCCATCACAACTGGATGTTCTGAGAAGGTGGGAACTGATGTCCACCGATGTGTATTAAGTAATTGGGCTATCTCTTTGCTTACCGCAACACCGCCGGCGGGAAGCTGTGAACTTATCAAACCTTTAGCCATTGTCATTATGTCAGGCTTTGCACCCCCTCCGTATTTCTGATAACCGAACCACGCACCAAGTCTGCCGAATCCGCAAATTACCTCATCATCGATCCATAGTATTCCATATTTTTTAAGCATCTTCACTAGCTGAGGATAATACTCCGGGGCCGGTGCGATATTGCTAGCACCATAAGCTATTTCAGTAATCATAGCGGCTACAGTTTCTGCACCGATACTTAGAATCATGCTCTCGGTAAGAGAAACACAAGGGAGAGTACCATCGCCTTTATTCTTGCAATCCGGATATTTGTGTCCTAAGCTACATCTATAACAATTATGTCCCGGAACTACAAAAACCCCGGGCACATCTGCTCCTGGTAAAGGCTGATACCCAGGTTCAGTTGCCGAGCTAAGATAGCGAGCCACGGAGCGAAGGCGAGAGCACGCACCCGATCCCAAAGTCCAACCATGATAAGCCCACTGCCTGGTAATGATGTTTGGGCGATTAGTATATAATTTTGCTACTTGTAAGGCCATTTCAACTGCTTCACTTCCTGTAGAAACAAAACGCACGCCACCACACCATTTATCAGGGCCAAGAATATCTTCTACTAAGATCTTTGCAGCTATTGGCGTATATGGGTTAGCAAAACAGACTTCACCCACAAAACCAAAGTCCTCGGTTGCCTCTCTTATTGCCTGGGATATCTTCGGGTGTTTTAGCCCGACATTACAGCTGTAATACCCGCTTACCATGTCTAATAGCTTAGTACCATCGGATAAATAAATGAAATGCTGATCAACCTTTTCAGCAATTTTTCGGGCGATTGGCACTTCTTCCGCTGTTAGAAGAGGGTTTAAGAAGTACTTTTTTTCCCATTCCATAAGTTGCTCCCAATTAAAAGGTTTTTTCATTTTTTATTCACTCCTCCTGATCTTTTTGAATCTCTTTCCGAGAAGCACTCGTCATTAAACTACCAATTTTCTTCGCTTCACAACTTTATGCCATTTTCGTACCGCCCTTAAAACTGACCTTACATTTCACCTCCTTACCAGGTTCTGCGAGATTGCTAAAAAAATCACTTAACATTTGCCATTCTATTTACACTTAAGCTTAAAGAGATTCAAAATTTTGTTTTGAGATATGCCTTTGGTATTTTGCTATTAAAGGCTTTGAGTGCAAATTTTTAGATTATTTGCATCCTTACCCTGGTGATAACACACTAATCTCTTAGATTTCATAACAGATCGGCCGAAAGCAGATTGCCTTGCGCCTTTCAAAAATATTAAACACTTTTCTCTGTTTAAGGCTTTAAAGCAAATGCTGTCTTTTTATTTTTACGCAGAAAACTTACATTGAAGGAATACAACTTTTCTATAAGTTTTGTTTCCAGGTAATAACGGCTTAAATATTTAAAGTACATATATAGTTAATATTCGGAAGTCTATGAAAGGATCATCTGATTCACACTGGCTTCTGGTTCTATTGAGCCTCTGTCTGAGGGGTTAAACTAAAGATGCCAAAGAAAGGTTTTTAATGAGGCAAAAAAGAATACGCAATGTATTCACAAAAAGAATCGTATAGGATTCCTATCATCTTTTCTATCGGATACCAGTCAATACACTAGTTAATCTTATAGGACAATTTTGGGGGCGTTCCCTACGTCGGGATCGAAAATTGCTATTTGCGTCGATCTACGCCCAAGGGTGAAGGTGATTAACTATCGTTTGCCAACCTTTTTGATTTTTTAACGCTTTTATTATATCGAACCTGTAGTTTGAGTGTCAATTAGAAAAGTAAAAGTTCATATTAGAAAGACGATGTTGGATTTCTTACCACCAGAATTTTCAGAACTATTTGAAATAGTGCCAGAGAAGCTACTGCGCATTAAGAGGGAGAAATAAGATCCGGTTGAGACCGGCTCTCAAGAGCTATGCATGGTAAGCTATACACGAACTTCTTGACACTATGTCGATGAACTAAAGATAACCATTATTTTAATAAATTCTAACATTATCGGTTTCGATCAAATATTGTATATATAATACTGATAATGACAATGACACCGCTAAAGAAAGCGATAAACCTTTAAGGTTAAGCCCTGCTGGTTTGCCCAGGCTCTTCTCATTGTTCCTCAAGCAAAACAAGCTTAGTCTGATATTTCCCCAACAGGTGGAAGATAGCGGAATAAGCATTATAAGATACGCCTTTTACAAGGGAGCTGCCACCCGCTTTGCGTAATATCATTCCCGGGCAAATTGCTGACGAAAAATGCGGGAATTATAATTTCATACCACAATGCTTTTCTAAAGACAGGAGGTAATCCCTCAGTTCGCGGAAATCCTCGTAGAAGGCGGTAATCCCGTAACGTTCAAACTGATGGTAAGCATCCTTCTCGAGGGAGCTTATTAGCCACAGAATTTGTCGGCCTACGTCTAAGGCGTAGCCCTCACCTTCATCGTATTCCCAATATTCAGCCAACATATCCGTGGCATTAAGGGATGTCAGACCTTCGACGAACTCGTCCAGGGTAATCTCGTCGGTGTTCAGGCGATAAAGCAACTTAAGCGCTTTCTTGCCGATGCTCATGACGCTTCGGATGAAGTCATCATCGTATTTTCCCTTACTCTCGGCTACACCTTTAGCATCTGTCATGACACATCACTTCTCGCTAAGTGAAGCTATTAACTTCGAAACGATCTCGTCAAAAATCCGGCTAAAGGCGGAATCCGGTTTTTTGTCAACGAGAGGGGTTCCTTCATCGATGCATTCTCCCATGTCAAGCTCGATGGGTATGCTTCCCCAAAAGGGAATTTGCATCAGACGGGCGAGCTTTTCGCCCTGTCCTTTGCCGAAGGGAAACATTTCCATGCCACAAGAAGGACATTCGAGCGAACTCATGTTTTCCACCAAACCCAATAAAGGCACCTCTAACTCTTTTGTGGCGCTTATGGCCCGAGTGCAGACCATGGTGGAAAGCCCTTGAGGGGTCGTCACCACTAGCATGCCGTCGAGCTTAGGGATCGATCTCATCACGGCCTGAACCTCGTCGCCCGTGCCCGGGGGAAGGTCTACAAGCAGAAAATCTGCGCTCCCCCAGTTGACAGACGCAATCAACTGTCTTATAGCACGCATCTTATGGGCGCCCTTCCACATTATGGGTTGATCCTGCGTTGCCCACATGGAGGCAACGGACACAACTTTTATGCCCTTTGAGGTAACGAGCGGGTTGAAACAAAGGCCATGGTGACCAGGGTGGTCATGTTCGTTTACCACGTCCATCCTGCCGGACAAACCCAACGACCTGGGAACGGCAGGACCGTGGATGTCAGCATCGAAAATACAAACTTCGTAACCTCTCTTTTTCAACGCCGCGGCCAGGTTGACGGTAACGACCGTCTTTCCAACACCGCCTTTGCCGCTTAAAATAGCGATCTTATGGCGGACATCCTTGAGAGCTAAGGCCAGGGGACCCTTGGTCATCAACGCCTCTTCCCTAATTTTTGACTTCATCTCCTCAAATTGTTCGCAATCGATATCGGCATCCATGGACTTTCCACCCCACCCTTTACGTTAAATAAGTCACTTTATTCCCTGATCGACAACAACAGGGACGTCAGAATAGGGACAAATATCAACCAAGACAAAGTACAAATTAACCGTCGCGGGAATAAGTTGCATCAACCATTGCCTTTACGATCGAGGCCTAACGTAACCTAAAGCGGTTTTCTCGTCCTGCGAAAAAAGATCATGAAGCTCGCCTTTCTCCGATCCCCTCAGAACTTAGAAAAGGTATAAAAAGTAATTTCTGTTCATTGATTCTAGCATTGATTTACATTGAGGTAAACAGGATAAACAATCAAAGAAAGGTATAATCCTTTATAAGAAGAAAAAATCGGGCACGCAGTAAGATACATGCAAAAAAGGCCCTCCCATGTGGGCGGGGGCCTTTTATGAAGATCAACCTACCGATATCTTAAATTAGCCGTTGTCATTTAGCGGTCACATTTGTGTTTAAAGTCCCGAGTTCGCTCACCTCTATGGAGGTATCGGGAACATCCAAAATGTAAGGCACGACCACGGTGACAACTTCGGACTCCTCTTCGCGCTTCGTGCGGGTTTTAAAGATCTCGCCCAACAAAGGAATATCGGCCAACACCGGAACTTTGGAAACGGTATCGGTCTTTCTCCTGTCAAAAAGTCCGCCTATGACGAAGGGTTCGCCATTTCTGACTCGGACCATGGTGCTGACGTCTCGGGAGCTGGTGACGGGAACTTCTTCTCCCATACCTCCGGCCCTCCATTCGACGACTTCACCCGTCGAAATCGCTACGTTTATGGTGACGGTGTTATCCCTGCCTACAATGGGCGTAAATTCCAGTGTCGGTCCGATCCGTTCCTCCGTATATACGGGATTTCCCGCTTCGTCACGTTCGGAGATGTACTTGATGTTCGTGGTCAGGGCGATCGACGCCTTTTGTCCGTCCACCGTGACGACCGACGGGCTGGCCAGGATATCTGCCTTGTTGGATTCGACCAAGTTTCTTATGCCCACATCGAGCATTCGAAGCGTCCCGTTGGTGATGTCTACGAGATCCACATCGAGGGGCGAGGTAGGCCTGTCATCGTCAGGGTCAAAAGTTTCCGGCTCGCTGGAATGCACGTAACCTATAGAACCGCCGCCGGCTCCGTAGGAAAACCACCAGTGTTTGTAGACGGCATCTACAATACTTTCAAGCTCCTTCCTGCCCGTGTCCCTCACTTCGATGAGGCGCGCCTGAAGCATAACCTGACGTCCCGGGTGGTCGATCCTTTGAAGAAGTTGTTCCACGTCATGCAAATTGTCGGGCCTTCCCGTCACGTAAACCGTCCGAAGCCTCTCGTCCACAGCCACAGTAGTTACCCCCACAAGGCTTTGAAGGATGGCGGGAATTTGTTTGGGATCGGCGTAAGCTATCTTGAAGGACTTCGTCTGTTCCATCCCAAGGGATTTAGCGAGGCTTTCCGGAGTGCCAAACAGTATGGTGTTTCCCATCATGGCATAGTTTAAGTTGTTCATCCGCATTATATAGGCCAAAACTTCCCTCAAGGGTGCGTCCTTTACGCTTAATGTTATAGTGGTTGGAGGCACCGAAGGATCCACTATGACGTTTATGCCCATGAACTTGGCAAGCATCCTCAAGACGTCCTTTAGCTCTGTGTCTCTGAGCTCAAGTGTAACCGGCGAAGCGACAGACATCGGGTCTTTAGGCCCCGTTTTAAGCGATAAGGGCAAGCGCTCCTCAGGCTTTTTCGCGGGTTCTTCGACAGGCTTAGAAACGACGGGCCCAAGGTGCAGCCTGTAAACCGGCGCCGGTTCCGTTCCCTTTATTTCCTTAACTTCAAGGAGCTCATTCGTAAAAAGGCGCAGCTCAAGGCCGCCTTCGACGTTTACCACTTCGATCCCCCTCAAAAGGGGAAAGCTGTAGCTTCTGGACCACTGTTGAGCCGGCATTGAGGTCCCGGCAAAAAAGAAGACCATATTTCCGGGATCGGAATGCAAAAGTTTGGGACTGGGCAATTTTGTGCCCTTTACCTCCACCAGCAAAAGGGACGAACCGGCCTGGTGTACCAATACTCCTCCAAATATAGGCATATCCTGTACTACTTCTCCGGCAGTCGTACTGACGCTCGTTTGAGCCAGTGCTTTTTCGCACGAATAAACGCCAAAGACAAAGCATAAAAACACAATGACCAACATAAAACCTGCCATTCTCTTTGTGCTTCTCATAGCACATCCATCCCCAATTCCATTTTCGTTCCTGCCCATAATACCACCACCTTCGTCGGGGTAATGCTGACCACCTTGCCTTTTCCGTTGTCGAATTTATATCCCGGAGAAACGATCAGTCCGTCGCCTTCTCCCTCGATGTACATTAGCGCCATGGGCTTCCCGTCCAATATCATGACGGCACGGACCTCCATATAGGGCGGCAGATATACTTCTTCGTATGCCGGAGAAACTTCCCCTTCTCTTGCCGCAGTCTTGGCTAATTCAGCCAACACCACAGGCATGGGAGGTTCGTTAAAGGGGTACCTGTCCAATGTAGAGGCGATGTAGACAAACTCCCCGCTGGTTGACCTCGCCTGAACGATTTCCTCAAACCCCTTGGCCATCTCGGCAAATTTCTTCTCCTCTTCCACGCCCCGCTTTATCGGAGGAGTTTCTAACGGAGTTATTTGCGATAAGGCTATTATCTGTCTGTAAAGATAGATCGACCATCCAATGCTCAAGACGAGCAACAGGGCTAGCAGTATGCGCAAAAACCGTAGGGAGCCCCTTCCGTAAAGAAGGCCATTCCACAATGAAGCAAAAGCATCTTTCCACGTTTCACCCACGCCCAAATCACTCCCCTTTCATGATGGTCTCTATCGACATATCGGCACTTACCAGCCCTTTTTCTTGCCCTTTAACTGTCAAGGAAAATAAGCGCACGGCCGGTTTATTGCCCCGCATATCGGAGATGGCCGAAAGGAAATTGAGGTAATCGCCTTCACAAGACACCGACACGGCCGTCCTGTCCGGGGTAGTCGATTTGACAGGATTAACCTTGTTGATCTTAAGTTTATTCCCCGCCATGACCTTTTCTATGGCCGCGAAAAACGCCACGTTGTCCGCCGGAAATTCAACGCGAGATTGCTCCATTTTGCTCAAGGCATCGCGGTAAACTTCGAGCAACGCATACTTTTGCGCAATGGCGCCCTTCAAGCTCACCTCCTGTTTGGCAAGGCCCTCTATGGCATCCCTTTCCTGCAAGATGCTTGCGCTCAAGGCGTGCTGAAACCACAGAAATCCCCCCATCACAAGGCAAAAACAAAAAATTATGAGTGCTTTCTTAACGCTCAACTTCATCCTTTTCAGCTCCTTTGGCCACTTCAAAGGTCCCCAGGAAGTCTTTAATGTCGCAGGTGAAGCTGAACTTCACAAGGGTTCTTTCATATTCATCTTTGCCCTTTTTGGTTTCTTTAGACGTCACCAAAGGGCTAATGGAGCTAGTGACGCTGGCGTTAAGCAGTTTTAAAGCAAAGGCGGCGACATCGTTTTCCGCGAAGGCATAACCTTCGACGTCAGCTCTGCCCGGGACCAGCCGAACTTGGGAAAGCCAGACTTCGTTGGGCAGGGATGCCATAACGGCAGAAAAAAACTCGACCGAAGGGATGTCTTCCCTCAGCAAAGACAGCACTTTTTCGTACAGGTCAAGTTTCTCCTTGTTCTGTGCGATGTAACCATCGAGCCTTTTGCCCTCAAGCGTCAATTTTTCCACGCTCGCCTCTAAAGCCTGTCTTCTAGCCGTAAGTTCCCTTAAAACGAATATACCGTAAGCGGAAGTAAAACATGACGCTACAATAAAGACAAGGATGAGCGCTATGGCGATCACTCTCGGAAGGTCGACCTTTTTCCTCTCGGCTATCTTTACACCCAGTGGCCTTAAATCTATTTTGACAGTCATGATTTATCCCTCACAGCCAGCCCTATTGCGGCTTCCCACCCGTATTCTTCAGGCAATTCTCCCTCGATGGACCACGCCATCCAGGGATCGGCCACATGACACATGTACGCGTCGGAGGCCGCCTGTATCTCAGCTTGAAGACCCTCATCACCACCGTATTCACCGCAAAGAATAATTTCCTTCACGTTCCACCCCCTAAATTGGGAGCTTCCGAAAACAATGGAATTTCTTACCTCTTGCATCAACACCTCATACACAGACGCTCCTCCTTGAAACTCGCTGCGTGCCCCAACATAGACCGTCCTATAGACCAAGCCGTTGCCCTTGTACTCCAAAATGATCTGCGAGCTTCTGTCGCCGACAGATAAAATCAAACTGCCGCTCGAGCTTTCGCCACGAGAACCCACAACCCCTCTAACGATCGCGATGCCTGCAGGCTCAATCGCCGTGACCCTCGCGTCCTCCTTTGCCACCATATCCAATATTCCGTTTACAACGGTAAGACGCGATGCGACAATCATGACGCTCATATTTTCGTCGGAAAGCGGCGAAGGGACATCAACGGGCACAATGTCGAAGGAGGCATCCTTTAAAGGAAAAGAGAAGTAATGTTCAAAATCCCACCCAAAAGCGCTTCTGGCATCCTCCATGTTCATCTTGGGCATCTCGACCACCCTGATGATGGCGTCCTGCGGCGGCAATCCCACCACCACCGAGGGCGCAAACTTGCCGCCCAGCTTGGTCCTCAAACTGCCGAGCGCCGTCGAAAGACGATCCATGTTCACGATCCTGTCCTGTGCTATCGTGCCCTCTTCCACCGAAACCTTCGCGCTTCTTGCGATCCTAAACCCACGTGACGAGGGCCTAAGCTCAAGATACCTGATCGCCCCTCCCTCTATGGAAAGACCAGCGTAGTGCCGTTTTCTTCCAAACATCACACCCCCTCCTTAGAAAAAAACCCGTTTTACGAATTTAACTTTAGAGCCTTCTGCTGTAACTTCTACGCTTTCCCCCTGGTAAGCCTGGGCAAACTGTCTGGGCGTCATCTCTTGGTCGTCTGCTCCAATGAAAAGCGTCTCGTCAACCACCCATATAAATTTTTTAAGCCCTTCCACGGTGGATAAGAAAAGGTATGGCGGGTCCAATTGAAGCTTTGACAGCATGCCGTAGTAAACGTCCGGTTCGGAAGGACCGGCATTTGCAATGGGGACAGCGATAAAAAGAAAGAGGACAGAAAAGATCATAAAGAGCTTAATTATCTTCATGGTATCCACCTCCTCCAGTAAGAGGGCACCATGACGCCGCTTGGGTATGCAGAATCCCAGCTTGCAACCTCGGGCGGAACGTCAAAGGCCAATAATCCACTCTGGATCTCAACCCCTTCGCCCAATTCCTCTGGAAGTTCAGCATCAACCTGTGGATAATCCGTGACGCCTGCGTAAACGCGCCCTTCGGAAATAACTATGCCCGAGACCTTGACGCCCTCCAGCTCCACGTATTTTTTACCTCCAGACCAGGCACCTTTGCCGGTAGTGGCGTTTAAGACGTAAATTCGGCTTGTTCCAACGCTGCAGGGATCCTTGGATGGTATATAGGTGGAAAAGAAGATGTGGCCGTTGTAGTAAACCGGGGGTGTCGTAGCACCTTCTCCTTTGGGTATCTCCGTATACCACCCTTTGGCGCTTGTGCTGACACTTTTTACATCTTCAGGGTCCAATTTCATAAGCTCGTTCATTTTCATAAGCTTGTTCTCTTCACTTGCACCCGAAGAAATGTTGGCAGCTACCATGTAGTCGGCCTTTTTTTCGGGATCGTCCTTCATCAGATTTTCATAATCACCGGTGAGGATGAAAATCCACTTATTGCGGTCAATATAAGCAGTATCCAGTATGTAGGAGGGTCCTACGGAGCCCTCTAAATCGAAGACCGGCTCCAACAACCAGTCACTAGGGGTCGAACTCGTCAAATTTCCTTCGTATATGATGCCGTTATCGTCTCCGATGTAAAAATACTTGGCCAGGCGGGTAGAACCGGTCCAGATTATTGCAGCAGGTGTGATCATTTGCTTCATAGAACCCTCTTTTTCAAAGACCCTGAGCAATTTGCCATTTTCTACGTTTATGACGTAAACGCTTGCAATGGAAAAGCCCTCGTTGATGCGCATCTGGGAGCCGTTTCCCATGATTGCCACCCACGTATTTGGCAGTGTTCCATTCGGGACCGGTACATAACCAATTGCGGGCGTGCTCTGGGTAAAGCGCAGGCTTTTGTAGTTCAAGTCGCTTGAATCTTCTATATTCTCGCGTTGAGTATTCGTGCGTGTAACGGCATCACCGCTTCTCGCCCAATAGGAAACAAAGAAATTTTTATCTGCGCTCGGAAGCACTTCGTCTCCCTTGCGATTGTATATGGCGTTTTCCACAGCCCACATAAACTCAGGTTTATCGGGGTCGGTGACGTCCAGGGCATAAAGGCCCGGCCCGGCGTAGCCCAAAAGCCCAAGCAAGACAGTGTGGTAGTCGCCATCGCTAAGCAAGACGTCTTCTGCCGTCATCGTGCCGTCGAGCAGATACCGCGGGTTTGATTTTTCCTTATTCAACCACGTTACTGTCCCGTCTTGTGAAATGTCCTGCTTCATGCCCGCCATTCGCCCCTCTGCCAGCACGTTTGGAGGAATGAAGGCCCACTTTTCCTCTCCAGTGTCGGCGCTAAAGGCATGAAGCATTCCGTCGTTCGCCTGAACATAGACCAGCTTTTCCCTGTTGGCGTTGTCCGCCTTAAACTGCATGTAAAGCTCGTGAGGGTTGCTTCCCCTCGGGGGTCCTATTTCCGCTATACCGCTGTGGTATATGTCTCCGAGCTTGTATCTCTCAGATCTCTCAGATCCTGGGACTTCGTCCCACTCGTCGCTGCCCAGGACCCATTTTATGAACTTAGAAGCCTGATCTTGTTGGGTAAGCCCGAGCATCGGGGCCAAAGTCGAAGCATTGCCTTCCTTGAAGTCAAGCTTCCAATTTCCGTCCTTCCAGTTCACGGTAAAAACGTTTCGAGCGCTGTAGGGTTTGGCATTTAGCTTGTCTGCGGCATCCCATTCGTAAGATTCGGACATGGCTCCATTCGTATCGAGTGTATATTTATACAGATGGCCGGCCCATTGTCTTTCCACACGAGGCACGAAGTTAGGCACGTAAACCCCGCCTTCCTGGCCTCCTATGGGCGGGCTCACGAGTGGAGCGTTCCCGGTCGAATTGAAGCTCTGAATTTTCTTAAATATGTCCTTGAAGGCCTTCATGAGTTCCTCCACATTGGTGGCAAAATAGGCATAGCTTGGGTTCTTGTTCTCGGTTTCGTCGTTGTTTTCGATGCCGTCGTCTCCCATGTCGGCCATGCGGTTCAAAGTCTTCGCTAAGCTCGACATGTCCTCGGGGTCTATAAGACCAATTACCATGGTCTTGACCGGCTGGGCCTTGTGTTCCTTTCCTTTGCTGTCTTTAAAAACAGGCCAATCGTTTTTGTTGTATTCATTGTAAAGATCTTGTACAGCCTTTACAGGATCACCCCCTAAAGTATCCTCCCCATCTGTAAGCACAATCAGCCAGTTTTGCTGGCACCAGGCGTTTATGGCACTTATCTTCTTATCACTAGAATCATCACTAGAATCATCGAAGGGATTTTTAATATTTTTAAGAAGGAAAAAATCCTTGGTATCGCCATAATAAGGTGCATTATTGGTTTGAGACTTGTCCGCCCCGTAAATGGACGCTGCAAGCGGCGTGTCACCATGGGCACGCAGTTCGGGGTTATTCGAACTTTCAACACCATCTATCCACTGTGTTATCTCTTCTATACTTCCTGGCTCGTCAGTGGATCTAAAAAACCTTCTAAGCAAAGCTCTTTTCATACGATCTTTATCTCCAGTAGTGCTACCTTTCCAAGAAATAGCTTGTAATGTTCCATTTGAGGTAGGACTCCACCTGTACCATGAACCTGAAGTCACCGAAGGAACATTATTATATTCTTGTTGAAAGTACGTGGCCAACCCAATTCGCAATCCTGAAACCAGTCCGGGATCGTTTAAGATCTCCCACAGGACCAATTTTAATTTATACATGCGGCTGTCGTTCGGATAAAGGTATCGTCCATCGTCGTATTGATCAAAATATTGATGTTCATCTGGTAAATCTGCGCCATCAATATATACAAGGTTAGGATGGTAGTTAAAGGGTTTAGTGGGATCGTTATTTGAACTATCCAAATCGCACCCGAAGTACCTGTAAACATTATTACCGTACTTATAAGGCTTACTGCCGTCCCCGTAAGTCGATATGTTCTTGTCGCTCCTAAACGTCATCGACCCGCTCGTGTCCAAAAGAAGAAGGACGTTTGGCTGGACGGATTGAGCATAACCCTCAGGCAGAGGTTTATTGCAGCTGGGCAGGACCGGCGGCTCGGCAGCAGCTTGAGGCAAAATCCCAAGTTGGCCGGCGACAATGACGGCAAAGGCCACCGCCACCAGTACAAAGGCGCGTTTTAAAACACCAATATTTGATAAAAACTTTTTCATGGGTTACACCCCCGTTTGCGGTTTCTAAAACCGCATGGCGACCGCCTGTTCGGCGGTGCTCGTCCTGTCTTTGTAAGTGGCGGTGCATCGTATGAGATAAACGCCTATATCGCTGCCCGGTGCGCCCTCGCCCGTGGAACCTCCGCCCCTGCCAACGACTGCGTAGCTTGGCCTTACTACAGAGCTTCCCTCTTCAAGCTGGGGACGAATGGCAGGAGGAAAGCCCTTTTTGTAATCGTCCATCAGATCGGGATGCGGCTCGTAGGCCAGGTCGTAAACCACAACGTGCAATTTGATCCCGTCTTCGGTGGTAATATCAAAAACCCCTTTGTCGGTCGAGCTGACCCTTGCAATGAGAGCCTCGTAAGTGTATGTAGCGCCGTCAGGCTTGTCCGCAGACGAAAGCATGCCGTCGCCGTCTATATCCGTCCAGCGCGGGATATGTCCCAGCTTCATGTTCTTATAAATCCACCCCTTGCCTTCCTCGATGCCGCTCACGGCGGCGTTGTAAAGGCGGGTGCCGGTCACGGTCTGCTTGGCGCTGGAATAGTAATTTTCCGTTATATAAAAGGCCGCCGCCACGAGAGCACCTCCAACGAGCACTATCACCAACACCAGAGGCAGTGCTATGGCCTTTCTTTTTTTTCTCATCAGTTCCTCACCCTCCAGGAGGCTGACATGGCAACGAGCCTGTAATGCCTGTCCTCGCTTGTAACCGTGCCCGTAAGCGGCCAGCCCGGCACATCGCCCGAGGTGACCTCTCCGGGAAACTTGCGGTTTCCCCGCACTAACAAATGGACCGTCAAAACATTGCTATCGTCATCGAAGGAAAAAAGCACCTGAGATACGCCTTCGGATACGGGCTGTGCAGGACTTCGCGTCACGTCCTCCACATAAAAGTGCGGTGACGTACCGCCAGGAGATTCGACGTAGGCGCATAAAGCCCGCACGTACTGAAGCTCGGCAAAAAAGGGAATGAGGTCAACACGCGACGACTTTACGGCCAGCGTTGGCGGGTCAGCTGTATTATTAATGCCAGTTACTGCAAAAGGAGTCTGACACCCCGAAAATGTCACCCAGCCGTCGGTCCTCCTGCCGGTCGAAGTCTGTGCTATCCAGCCCGACGGACAAGCCTCCGACAATTTCAGGACGGCCTCGCTA
>NZ_JBWQOQ010000004.1:0-26398 GCF_059026225.1 Acetomicrobium sp. | reverse complement strand
TGGGGTCTACCATTACAAAACCACTAAATGAATGGTAGGCCCTGGGTTTTGTTGGACAATTTCGAAATATTGCCGATACTTTTGAATTTGTGATATTATTTTCGAGGTATTTCCCAAGGTTGGTATCAAATACGAATAGGTACTCAAAGCTAGTTTGAACCTTTGCAATGGCGGGATCGTATTGTGGAACAAGGTGGCTGTGGTGTAAAATCGGACCTGATCTCTTGTCTTTAACATGGCAGATTGCGGAGACAAATTGGATCTGGAAAATTGCGAGCATGCTGAAAACTATAGAGCATTCTTTTCAGTTTAACTCTTGCAAAATGATAAGGAGGTATTATGATGACTAGAATGTCAGTTGCAGTAATTGGTGGTGGTAACGGAGCTCGGGCTTTTGCTGGGCACTTGAGCTTAAAAGGCGCTCAGGTAAGGCTTTTGAGCAGTTTTCCACAAGAGTTAGAGGCCATTAAAAGATCAGGAACTATCAATGTTACCGGGGTAGTTAATGGAGAGGGAAAAGTTGAAGTATGTGATGACAACTTTGAAGCTATATCGGACGCACGTCTCATTTTAGTAGTTGTTCCGGCCTTCGCGCATGCTCCTATAGCGCGAGCCGTTACTCCCTATCTTAAAGATGACCACATCGTCGTTTTGAATCCGGGGCGGACCGGAGGAGCTCTTGAATTTTCACACGTGATAAAAAGTGCGAACTGTGAAGCAAAGGTCCATGTTGCCGAAACTCAAACGCTCCTTTATGCTTGTCGCATTGAAGGGCCCACAGGAGTTAGAATTAATGGCATTAAAAAAGAAGTGGCTGTAGCCGCGTTTCCAGCCGATAATACGACAATTGTCTTAAGCGAATTAAATAAATACTTCCCACAATTTAAACCCGTCCCGTCGGTTCTTTACACGAGCCTAATGAATATTGGAGCTGTCTTTCATCCAACAACCGTTTTGCTAAATACAGGAAGAATTGAAAGCGGGGAAACGTTTGAATTTTACAGGGACGGAATGACGCCTGCGGTTACTACAGCGTTAGAAAAAGTCGATGAAGAGCGGTGTGCCATTGCGAGGGCGCTAGACGTTCCGATTTCCTCGGCTTTGGAGTGGTTGCAATCTGCATACGGTGTGAATGAAACAACTTTACGTTCTGCATTGATTAATAATCCCGCGTATCAAGGGATCAAGGCCCCCACATCGCTCAAAGTGCGCTATTTACTTGAAGACGTACCTACCGGATTGATCCCGCTCACATCTTTGGGCGAGCTTGCTGGCATTGATACACCAACTTGTCGTGCTGTTGTGGATTTAGCCTGTGCTGCTTTATCGCATAACTTTTGGGACGAAGGCAGAACTTTAGAGAAGCTGGGATTAAAGGGAATGTCGAAGAAAGAATTGCATGAATATCTCCAACACGGCGTAAGTTGTAGAGGCAAATAAAAACAGCAAACATAATTATCTTATTTAGGAGGTGCAAGCATGAAGTTCACAGCATGGTCTGTATTTGTTGATTTTGCATTAATGGGTGGTCTTTTGGTTCTCGGTCAGTACTTAAGGGCAAAAATAAAATTGTTCCAAAGTTTACTTTTACCGGCTGCTCTTATTGCCGGCGCTTTAGCATGGGTTTTAGGTCCCAATGGTATCCACATATTGCCATTCTCAAACTCCGTAGGTACCTATGCAAGCATCTTGATTATTTTAGTTTTTGCTTCTATGCCTATTGGAGATGAGCCCGTAAATTGGAAGAAGTCAGGACGTGGTATTGGCGAGATGTTTAGCAATTTAACCGGAATAGCCTTAGCGCAATACGGTCTTGGCATGGCAATTTCCTTGTATATATTGGGGCTCGTTTGGAAATTGCACCCTGGTTTTGGGTTAATGTTAGCAACCGGGTTTTATGGTGGTCATGGCACGGCGGCTGCCGTTGGATCGGCATTTGAATCGCTTGGTTGCTGGGACGAAGCTTTAGCGTTGGGCATGACGTCTGCAACAGTCGGGATTATAGGGGGTATAATTGGCGGAGTTTCTTTAATCAATTGGGCTACTCGCAAAAAGATAACAAATTTCATAACTACACCTTCTGAGTTACCTCAAGAGCTTAGGACTGGCATCATTCCAAAGCCAAATCAAAAACCGTACGGTAAAACAACTGTTTCATCAATTTCCATAGATCCTATAACTTTTCATGTTGGTATAATCCTCATACCCTCTGTTTTAGGCTATTACATTTCTAATTGGTTAGGAATCATAAACCCCAATCTTAGGATTCCTGAATTCGCTTCTGCCTTGATAGTTGCGTACGTAGTGCAGCTGATTCTCCGCGCAACTGGCGCTCATGAATATGTGGATCGCAGTACCGTTAACCGCATTAGCGGGGTCGCTACCGATTTTCTGATAGTAGCCGGAATGGAATCGATTAAATTTTCCGTGGTTGTAAAGTATGCCGTTCCTTTGACAATTCTCTTTGTATTTGGGTTCTTGTTGAACTGGTTTTGGTTCATGCGTTTTGGTATGAATATGGCTCGAGAAAATTCCTTTGAAAGAAACATTTTTGTTTGGGGAGCCGCAAACGGTGTCGTCACGACTGGTATATTGCTTCTCCGTGTGGTAGATCCTGAGTTCAAGTCTCGAACTTTAGAAGACGCAGCCATGGCATTAGTGGCAAACCGCCCAATTGTCATTGCTTTGACCGCTTTCCCTCCCATTATGATATGCAGTGGCATGGCAGGACTTTTTACTTGGATTTGCATCGGCGGCTTCATAGTTTTGTTGTTGGCCGCCCGCATTTTCAAATGGTGGAATCCCGGTGCTTCGCCCATTCATAAACAAGGATAAAGAGGAGATGGTGTAAGTAATGTCAGGTAAACTTGAAATTCTTTTTCTGAGCAACAAACAAGTTAATGCTTTGGCTGCCGATAACATGAGTGAAGTAATGCATGACATGGAAAGGGTGCTTTCGTTATTAGATGAGGGCAAGGCGATAAGTCCAAACAAAGCAGTGCTATCTTGGGGCGAGACCGTAGAGGACGAAAATAAATACGGAAGGATTAATGCAATGCCCGGATACATTGGCGGGGAATACGATATGGCCGGCATAAAATGGATTGGCAGCAACCCTCAAAACTATAAACTGGGGCTGCCCAGGGCAACTGTCCTGGTCGTTTTAAACGATCCTGTTACAAAAATCCCTGTTGCCGTATCCGATGGCACGACGGTCAGTGCCAAACGTACAGGTGCTATAGGCGGTGTTGCAGCGAAATACCTATCGGTTTCAAACGCTTCCAACATAACGATATTTGGGGCCGGAGCTCAAGGGCGAACGCAGTTAGAGGCAATATTGCTGGCCAGACCGACGATTAAAAACGTTTACATTAACGACGCATTCTTTGAAAAAGCTCAAGAGTTTGCGGAAGAAATGAGCAAAAAATATGGAATCACCGTGACGCCCATCAAAGAACCGGAACAATATTGCAGTAAGAGCGAAATTATCGTCACAGTCACGACGGCTACGGAACCCATAGTGGAAGCAAGCTGGATCAAACCGGGCACGTTGATGATAAACATGGCAGATTATGAGTTTAACTATGATTGCGTGAAAATAGCAGACAAAATTGTAGTAGATAATTGGGAGAACATTAAACATCGCAAGATTAGTACGGTTGCGCTTATGTACCACGAAGGGTTAATAAAAGACGAAGACATTACGGCTCACATTGGAGAAATTATAAACGGCAAAAAGCCAGGGCGCGAGAGCGACGATGAAATAATTTACTTTAATGCTGTTGGCATGGGCATAGAGGATATTGCCGTGGTAACGCGAGCGTATAAAAAAGCTTTGGCGCAAGGCGTTGGCACCAAAGTGGCTTATTGGGAATAAAACGCCAAATATTAGGCTGTGTCGATTCCCGTAGAGTTTGCATTGCGCGGGCATCGACACAGCCTTTAGTCATAACATAGATAAATACCCTGACTTGAAAGAACGGCTTATCTCGCCTATTGTTTTTCAATTTCTCATAATTCTGGGTAGAGAAAAAATATAGCCGCCCCCATTATTTATTACTTATCACACTTTGGAGCAGCTTGCATATTGGTTGTTTATATTAAAGGAGCAGTCTTATTATAGGCGTAGAATCCAAAGGGAATGCCATTCCACCATGTTACCCCTGCAATGGCATCTTTTATCGATGTCATCATATACCCATCAAATCGCTGGTCATCCTTTGGGTTCTTGGGAGTATTATTGAAGTCAACCCAAAATACTATCCTGTGCCCAAGCGAGCTTGGTTTTTGATTGCCGGGGCCTTGCATGCCTTCGACGGAATCCTGCGGGTTAAGGGCTACCTTATATCGAACGGCAGCGAAATCATCCCTTTGGAGACATATGTAGGGAAAATTGGGAAGAGGAAGACAAAGAAGTGGCATTGAAGGGGAGAGAAGTGCGATACGGAAGTTTAACTAGTTGTGATTCATCATTAAAAAAGGAGAACCATTTTAAAGCAGTTCTCCTTTGTGCTCTTTTGATACAATCGCATGTTTCAAAACTTAGTATTGTTAGTTTATTGCGTTTGGTGCCGGCTCTCCTCTAGCGAGCAATATGGCAGAATCAACCATGCTTTGAGTCTGGCGCATAATGCTTTCTTTGGTCTGAATGAGTCTGTGAGGTGTAGCTATAACATTGTCCAGTTCAAGCAATGGATTATCCGCCTGCAACGGTTCCTGCTCAAAGACATCGAGCCCAGCTCCAGCAATCTCACAATTCTTTAAGGCCTGGTAGAGAGCCACTTCATCGATAATCGCACCGCGGGCAGTGTTTATAATAAAGGCTGATGGCTTCATAAGTTTAAAGGCTTCTGTACTGAAAAGGTGGCGTGTTCCAGCGGTTAGAGGACAGTGAATGCTGATGTAATCGGAGTATTTAAGCATGTTCTTGAAGTCTATACAAGTTATGCCTATCTCATTAATTTTTGATGAATCTATGTAAGGGTCATAAACGTTGATTTTCATACCTAGTCCCTTTGCAATTCGAGCTACATGACGGCCAATACGTCCAAATCCCACGAGACCTAGAATCTTGCCATACATTTCTGTGCCCAAAGCGTGCATGTGCTCCGCTGCATGTACGTTCTTATTCAGTGTTATAAGGTGACGCGATAAGGCCAACATGAGCAACACAGCCGATTCTGCCACTGAGATATGGTTGCCTGGAGAAATAATCACTTTGATTCCCATTTTGGTTGCGGCTTCTACATCAATATGGTCCACTCCCACTCCGGCTTTAATGATAGCTTTTAACTTTCTACCCTTCAAAAGCAGTGTTTCATCTACCTTATAGAGGCGTATTAGGAGAACGTCCACTTCGGGAAGCCATGCTATAAAGGCCTCTTCCTCATCTGGTGAAAAATATCTAACGGTGCCCCACTCATTAAGGAGTCTCAGAATAGCCATAACTTCTGGCCTTCGATCCACATCTAATACTGCAAAATTCATAATACCGCCTCCACCGTTAAAGATCCTGGCAAAGGGATACGAGTTTATCATATTCGCCTTCGTGCATGTTGTAGCAGTGTTCAGGCCCTGGATATATCTGTTTGCGGACTTCGCTAACGAAGGTTTTGGCAGCTGCCACGGCTATTTCTTTAAGGTTCGCGTACCGTTTAGCAAAACGTGGCGTCCTTTCAAAAAAGCCAAGAAGGTCATAAAGGTTGATCATGGGAGAGTCGCTGTAAGGGCCAGCTCCGGTTCCTAAGAATGGGATAGAGAGCTTTTCATATATAATTCTGGCCACTTCTTGGGGAACAGACTCTACGACGACGGCTACCGCTCCTGCCTTTTCAAATTCAATTACGTTCTTGATGAGTTGGTAGGCTGCTTCGGCATCTCTTCCTTGGGTTTTATATCCTCCAAGCATATTTATGGACTGGGGAGTGAGTCCCGTATGAGCAACGACCGGAATAGATGCCTCAGTAAGACGGCGAATGAGTGGAACTATCTCTGCACCGCCCTCGATCTTTACGCTATCCGTTCCTGCCTCTTTGAGGTACCGAATAGCATTTCTAACAGCCTCTTCCCCAGAAACTTGGTAGCTTCCAAAAGGCATGTCCCCCATGATAAAAGCGGTGGGAGCTCCCTTGCGGACAGCAATCGCATGCTCAATCATTATATCAAGCTTTGCCCCAAGAGTATCTTCATTTCCAAAGGTAATCATGGATATGGAGTCACCCACGTTTATAATATCAATGCCAGCCTCTTCGGCGATGCATGCCATCGGATAATCGTAAAGAGCGGTACGAGGCATTTTTTCTCCCTTTGCTTTTTTTTCGTAGAGGTACGGAACTCCCTTGCGTTTCATTATGCATTCCTCCTTAATAGTTGTTGTTTATATTTGTTAAAAAGAGCATAGAGAATTGAAGCCACACTAAGAACAAAAAGTACGAGAGAGATGGGTCTAGTGAAGAAGATCGCGTAGCTTCCATTTGAAATAATTAACGACTGCCATAGGGCGTCTTCTGCAATCGGGCCAAGTATAATTCCCAGTACAATCGGGGCGAGGGGAAAATTAAAATGCTCTAGAACGACACCTATCACTCCGAAGACCAGCATGAGCGAGACATCCATAAAGCTATTCTGGATAGCGTATGAACCTGCAACGCTGAACACGATTATGAGAGGTACTAAAATTTTATTAGGAACACGCAAAACCTGAGGAAAGATTTTGAGTCCAGCCAGCCCCATGACAAACATGATGACGTTAGCGACAAGGAGGCTCATTATAAATCCATAGACAACATCCGGCCTCCCGGTAAAGAGCATGGGACCAGGGTTGAGACCATGGATGAGGAGCCCGCCAAGAAGTACTGCGGAAGCCGAGTTTCCCGGAATACCAAGAGTCAGAAGAGGCACAAGGGATCCGCCAACAACGGCATTATTGCTTGCTTCAGATGCAGCAACCCCTTCGATAATACCTGTTCCGAAAGTTTCTGGACGATCAGATTTTCGCTTTGCTTCACTATAACTTACAAAAGAGGCAATATCAGCCCCTGCTCCAGGAAGAATTCCAACAATAGTTCCAATGATAGACGAGCGCAAAAGAGTCTTGCGAATCGAATGGAGTTCCGTCCATGAAGGAAGCGCGTTTCCTATAAGGTTCGATTTTGCAGGAACAGCATTTCTACTATCCGGCTTAAGGCAAAGCCGTAGAGCCTGAGAGAAAGAGAATAATCCAATAAGCGCCGGAACAAGAGAAACGCCATCATAGAGACCAACATTGCCAAAAGTAAATCTTGGGAAACCTTCTATTGTGTCAAAACCCACCGTTGCAATTAATAACCCAAAAGCACCGGCGAGGAAGCCTTTAATGAGGCTTTTATCATCGGAAAGAGAGATTATGATTGTAAGGCCAAGAACGGCTACCATAAAATATTCTGGAGGTCCAAAGGACAGAGCAAAGGATGCTAGAGGTGGAGCGAGAGAGAGAAGGATCACTGCGCCTAAGATGCCACCAATAAAGGAAGAAACAAGAGCTATCCCTAGCGCTTTTGCTCCCTGTCCTTTTTGCGTCATAGGATATCCGTCAAATACAGTTGCGCAAGATGCAGCTGTGCCAGGGGTTCTCAAAAGTATGGCAGAAATAGATCCTCCATAAACAGACCCATTATATAAGCCACCTAACATGGCGAGACCTGCTATAGGAGACAAAGAAAATGTAAAGGGAACAAAAAGGGCTATGCCCATTGTGGTAGACAATCCCGGCATTGCACCTATGATGATGCCGCAAAAGGTACCGATACCTATAAGAAACAAGTTTGTTAAGCTAAAAAAGCTAACAACACCTAGAGCTATATTTTGAAGAAGATTTATACCCATATTAATATTCCTCCATAACCACTAAAGAGAGAAAGGGAAACGGGGTAGGGGCACCCCTAAAACATATGCAAAAAGTATAAATATGACCGCAGATGCCCCTACTGATATTGCGGCAATTGTTGTAATTCGCCGCACTCCTAACACTGCCATGCTTGCGCTTGTGTAAATAAAAGTAGATACCACATATCCTAGCCTGGGGATTATAGCTAAATATATTGCCGATAAAACAAATATGATCACTGGCTTGATCGAGAGGGTAACAGATGCTCCTTCTTTTTTACGCCAGGATTCTATTCCCCACAAAACTGAAAGTACGAGAATGAATATAAGGATCCGTTGTGGAAAATATGCTGATACTTCTGGAAATCCAAGTGTGTGAACGTATAATGCAATTGAGGTGCCGGCAAAAAACATCGCAAGCAGAACATCAAAATTGAAAGACATGACAAACTCTTCTTATATTTTTAAATTCAATTTTTGTAATTACAGAGCTTCGCATTTTTTAGACACCATCATATGTTCGGGTAATTTACACTTTTGAATATTGATACCCTATTGCTAATCTGCCCTTTCAAGAAGTTGGCGGATGACTTCGCTCTCTTCTGCCAGCTCTTTAGCGTAAGCATCGGGGTCTATGTATTCAAAGGTTTGCCCCATATTTTTAACAGTTTTCAAGTAATCTTCGTCGGTAAGAGCTTTTTTAAAGGCTTCACGCAAAGTAGTGAGGATCTCGGGATCTAATCCCTTGGGGGCGACGATTGCCCTGCTTGAACTGGAGATAACCCCGTAACCTTGCTCTTTGAAGGTCGGAACTTCGGGCAGCTGCTCGTGGCGCTTTTCAGCCATTATTCCAAGAAGACGAATCTGACCTGACTGTACGAATGGAATGGCTTCATCAACATTGAAGGCAATGAGTTTGACGTGGTTTCCTAAAACGGCAGTACGGGCAGGGCCTGCTCCCTTAAAGGGAACATGGTTTAGGCTGATGCCGACTTCCTTCATAAAGAGCAGAGCTGCAAGATAGTCATCAGAAAACTGTCCACTAGATCCTATTGTAAGAACACCAGGGTTCTCTTTGGCCATGGAAATAAGGTCATCTAGGGTTTTAATTTCAGAGTTTGCATTTACACCAATACAGTGCTCACTACCACCAGCGGGGGCAATCATCTCAAAATCTTCATAGACATAACTTGTCTTTCGAGTGTAAATGTTAATGAAGAACACGGGGATATTAATCATGCCTACTGTATATCCGTCTGGTTTAGCACGGGCTATTGTCGAAAAACCTATTTCTCCGTTGCCACCCGGCTTATTGACTATAGCGAGGGTTCCACCCAAATACTTGTCCACGTAAGGTTTGAGATTTCGGGCAGAAATGTCAGTGCCGCCTCCAGGAGAGTATGCAACGATAAAACTTACCGCGCTTTCTGGATATTTGGCCTCTGCTGGAAAAACAGTTGAACAAAACACTATCACTAAAGCTACCAATGACATTACAAATATCTTTTTCAATTATCTCCCTCCAGAGCTTAGTATATTAGCGACATGTAAGGTTAAAACTATTTGTACCACTGCCGCCTTATTGATAAAACCTTTTCTATTTTTGAGAAATCCTTATTTTTGAGACCATCGAGAATAATAACGTGACGTCTGTGAAAGAGTTCGACTTGGTCATCGCTACACATATTATTGAGAAGCGAGAGTCGAATTTGATAATAGAGGGAACGTAGAATATTTTTAATAAGGGAAAAATCTGTTTTCTCAAGCAAAAACATGTGAAATTCCATATCCAAATCTGCAAATCCAACAGTTCTAAGCCATGAATCCTTTTCGGCAATCATCCTTTTTTCTTTTTTCATATGCCCATCCAAAAGCGCGAAATCTTCCTTGTCAAGCCTATCTCCCGTAATCAAATCTTCAAACACTCTCAATTCAAGCATTGTGCGAACTTCCATAATTTCTCTCAGTTCTTTTTCTGTATGCTTCGCTACGAACCAACCTACTCGTGGCTTCGCTACAACAATACCTTGATGTTCAAGCTCTTTAAGTGCTTCTCGCACAGGAGATCTGCTTACATTCAACTCTTCTGCTATATCACGTTCGACTATCTGGTCCCCCTTTCTGTACGAATCACCACAAAAAATCTTGCGGCGTAGGTAATCCGCAATATAGTGATTCAGGTTTTCTGGTAAAACAACCTTTGCTTCTTGATTCACAAGAATCCCTCCATATGCTTGGTGGTCTACTGTCGACCAACAATGATTATAATAAGTAAATAAGAAAAGTCAAGTGCTCAAAATTGTCTCATCTAAAACCTGCTAAAACCTAGATTAAAACCGAAGCCTGTATCCTTCGTTCAATAGTTCAAGATTAAAAAAGTGCCTCCAAGAAGATAAAAGGGGCGCATAACGGGGGTCATTTTAAAGAGAGCAGTTACAATAGGGGCCTTCCTTTATGCTATCGAAAGGAAGGCCCCATCACGCAGGATATCGCTTTTTCTATTTCTACAGACCTTAATGGTTTCACTAGTGTTAAGACCCTATCCGGCCTTAACACTGGACATCACCTTAGTCCCAGATGTCATAAATAGGACAAGAACGGACATTACACATATTACGGTAACTAAAGGTCGGTGGTAAAATGCTGCAAAGCCAGCAACGGCAAAAGCTATTCGATGCCATGGAGACAGAGGAGCTCGTGCATAGCCTGTCATGGCAAAGGCAATGCCGGCGAGAGCTCCGATGCCGCTCAAAATAGAGAATAAAATTTGTATTGGAGTTCCTTGAAAGATAAGTCCTAGGTCATAGCAAAATGCAAAGGGCACGATGAATGCTAAGACGCCAAGCCTACAGGCCGTGAAACCTGTTTTGTTGGGATCTGAACCTGCAATAGATGCAGCAGCATAGGCAGCCAGTGCAACTGGCGGTGTAATATTTGACACTATGGCGTAGTAAAAAACAAAAAGGTGTGAAGCTAGCGGGTTAAATCCTATTTTTACAAGGGCAGGCACACCCAAAGCAGCGGCGAGAATGTAGGCGCTGGTTGTTGGCAACCCCATGCCAAGGATAAGTGAAACGATAGCGATTAAAAGCAGTGCTAATAAGGGGATGCCGTGGGCTATGCTAAGCACAGCGCTTACAAATTTGAAACCAACACCTGAAAGAGCAACGGACCCAACAACTAATCCGGCAGAGGCACAAGCTAGGCAAATAATGGGAATACTTCTGGCTCCGTCATGGATAGCCTCAATTACTTTCTTTGGCCCCATTCTATGTTTAGGATCAAAGAGCGACATGCTCCAAGATAAAACAATTCCTGCAATAGCTCCATACATAGGTGTGTATCCGGCTAGCAGCATAAAAACGAGCAGGGCAATGGGCGACATCAAGTACAGTCGTTTAAGAACGGTCTTTTTAGATGGAAGTTCATCCGGTGGAAGTCCTTTTAGATCATCTCTGAGGGCGACTAGATGAGTCATTAAGAGAACGGCGCCATAATAGAATAGAGAAGGGAGCACAGCAGCTATCATTATTACTTTAAAAGGAACCCCTAAAAGAGCAGCCATGACAAAAGCTCCCGCTCCCATTATTGGCGGCATGAGCTGCCCTCCTGCACTGGCAACTGCTTCTACAGCTCCGGCAAAGTGAGGCTTATAACCAATGCGCTTCATTAAGGGAATGGTAAAGGAGCCGGTTCCATAAACATTAGCAACAGCGGATCCTGAAATAGACCCAAATAGCGAAGAACTTACTACTGCAATTTTGGCAGGTCCCCCGGCCGCGGTTCCGGTAAAGGCTTGAGCGAACTCCATAAAATATTCTCCAATGCCACTTTTTTCCAAGAAACTGCCGAAAATTAAAAATATCATGACGAAGGTTGCAGATACACCTAAAGATGTTGAAAAAATACCTTCGTCTGTAAGGTACATTCCTTCGATAAGTCTATCGAATTCTGTTGGAATACCCCTGAGAACGGCAGGAAGCAGGCTAGTATCGCACACGTATGTGTAAATGACAAAAGCTAACGCTACAATTACAAGAGGCAGCCCTACGACGCGTCGAGTAGCTTCTAAAAGCAACAGGATAAGCATGGCACCAAGTACCATCTGAATCATTGTGACATCATCCACGCCCTGGATCCGCATCATTATCTGATCGTAGTTCATTATGATGTATATTCCCGGTGCCGCAGAAGCTACGGCAAGTATCCAATCGTACCAAGGAACTTTGGTCTCGGGGACTTCTCTTTCCTTCGAAGAGGCAAAGGGGTAAA
The DNA here is from genome assembly GCF_059026225.1 of Acetomicrobium sp. Taxonomy (NCBI): domain Bacteria; kingdom Thermotogati; phylum Synergistota; class Synergistia; order Synergistales; family Acetomicrobiaceae; genus Acetomicrobium; species Acetomicrobium sp. The sequence continues at coordinate 14,263 of NZ_JBWQOQ010000004.1, read as the reverse complement.
GAATGAATGCCATTGGCAACACCCATGTTAGGTGGATTGCTCGCTGTAAATATGCTTCAAAGGATCCAAAAACAGCCGTGTAAAGGTGAAATAAGCCCAGAGCAAGGACATAGACATAGAAAACCTTTGCTACAGCGCCTTCAAGTTTTCTCATAAGACGAAACACCTCCTTGACAAAAATCGCAAAGCAAAGGGCAGGCTCAGAAGCCCGCCCTTAATCTTTTTTCGAGCAGTATGAAAGTTCAACCGCTCAACAAGTTACTTCTTAGAAGCGGCTTCTGTCCAGTATTTAACAGCTCCAGCGTGACTCTTAATGGGATCACCCGGAATTGCCGCGGCCGGATCTAATTCCTTCATGTCAACAACGGCCTTGGCAAGAGTATCTTGATTTTCATGCATTGCCTTACATAGGTTATATACAAGGTCTTCGTCCAAGTCATTGCGCACCACTATGCAGGTATAATCTCCAACTACCTTTACGGGTTCATCTTTGACAGACTTGTAAATGCCAGGATCTACTGTGAAGGTTACTGTGCCGTAATCAACACCAATCTTATCGAGGGTTTCCTGTTCCATTCCTAGGATGACTACGTCTGTCTGGCTTTCAATTTGCATTACAATGGAGGCAACTTTGCCCACAGAGAAGGCAAAGATGTCAAGATGGTTATCGGCAATCAGGTCTGCACCGTCGGAGTAGGAAGCGTATTCTACAGAGCCACCCCATTCTTTCAGAGCTTTACGATAGTCAAGTCCAAAGCCGGACTTGAAAACGGCATTGACCATGAACTCGGAGCCAGTTCCGGTCTTCAGTGTTGCAAAACGAGTTGGTATCTTACGAGCAACCAAATCGTCGAGGGACTTAATGTTATGTTTCTCCACAAAATCTTTGCGGGCAATAAAATAAGTGTACTGAGTATAGAGGTTTGCCAGTATAGTTGCGTTCTCAACGGGAGTTTCGAAGGGAGGCATGCCACCTTTTTGAGCAACGGCAACCATAGAAGTGTTGGAAAAACCAAGATCGCCCTTTCCCTTATCTGCATTGATAATGTTGGCAATAGCACCGCCGCTTATGCTCGTAGTGGGGATAACCGTCTGAGTCCAGAGGTCAGCGAGGGCGCCGCCCAAAGCAAACCAGTTTCCGCCTGGAGGTCCAGCCATAAAGCGAAGCTGGGAAGGCGTATCGGCAAAACCGACAGAAGTGAAAAACACGCAGATCAACGCAAGTGACACAATGAAGCTTCTTTTCAAGATAAACCCTCCTTACTGTTTTTAAAGATTAATTTATGAAGACAAAAGTCACACCTGATCCCCGGTTAACTTTACAAGGCTTAAGAAACTATGTCAAGAATGTTTTTTTGGCTTTATTTCAACCAATGTGGAAAATTTTAGGTGGCAAGAGCCGGGACTGATCGTCCTGATATAGGTTTCTATGTTACAAAAATTACAAACTTGACCAAAGGAAGGTCGATTCTCAGGACGTATTTTAGCCTCAAAAAAGACAGCTGTTATAATATTATTGTCTGTGAATAAAAGGGAAGGAGCGCTTAAAGTTTCTAAAATACCTTCTTATATATTGAAGAGGAAATCGCGGAAGGCATAACAGGGGTCTTTTAAGCGCAAAATATGCCATTTCTGAAGGAGGTTAAGACAATGAAAAAGGAAATATCCGGTGTGACGATCGAGTGCGTAAAAGGGGATATAGTGAAACAACCCGACGTAACAGCCATCGTCAATGCTGCCAATGCCTGGTTAAGGATGGGTGGAGGAGTGGCAGGCGCCATTCACAGGGCCGCAGGGCCCGGCCTTGAAGAGGAATGCCGCCCACTTGCGCCAATAAAACCGGGACAGGCGGTAATTACGGGAGGACATAACCTTCCAAATAAATACGTGATTCACTGTCTCGGGCCTCGTTACGGAATAGACAAACCGGAAGACAAGCTTTTGGCAGATTGCTACCGAAATGCATTAAAATTGGCAGATGAGCATCAAATAGATTCCATTGCCTTTCCGGCCATTTCCACGGGCATATTTGGTTATCCGGTCGAAGAAGCGGCAGAAGTTGCCCTAAAAACGGTCAAAGAAGTCATCCCTACGCTCAAGCATGTAAAGCACATTCGATTTGTGCTTCACAGTGACTTTGACCACAAGGTACACGAAAAGGTGCTGGAAAGTTTATAAGCTATTTAGAATAAGCGGCTTAACATCAGGCTTCTTTGCTATATAGGCCTTCGAGAGTTATTGTTTTGGAGCGGAATGTATAGGAAATGACATTATTAACGATTCGGGATTTACTAAGTGAGCATAAGAAACTAGCATTACGAGAAGTTATAGTTTCGCTGTAATGGTAGAGTGGTAATAGAACGAGATGAAGATAGTTGCTTTGTTTCCGCTAATAGCGAGGTTGTTTTTTCTCAAGGCGAAACCCAACCAGAGGAGGAGTTCTGGTAAACTTTCGCGAGGCCATTCGGTTGCACATATTTGATTTCTTAGAGAGCAGATGGGCTAATTTTTGAGCATTGAACGTTAGGGATATTTCCGCTTACCAAATCCCTCCAAAGATCCTTCGAATTTGCTTTAAGTTCTTCCAGCGTTTCTCCTTGAGCCCAGTAATAGGGGAACTCTTCGAAATAGCCGACCCACATATTGCCATCCTGCCAATATATAAATTTTTGCTTCATTAATTGTCAGCCTCACTTTATCACTTTTATCATGCAATAGTGAAAATTACTTAGACATAGGCAGCTTCACTGACCATATTATAACAACCAAGCTAATTTCGGGCATCTTAAAAAGTTTAATCAGGATTTCCAAAATTTTGTTATAAAATATAATGTAATGATTAAGGGAGGTAGTTCCTGCGAGGAGGAAATGCAGTGCAAGAAATTTGGTACATATTTAAGGGTAACGAATTGCTGTTGTGTCATGCCTCGCAGATGAGGCTTCCAACGGCTTGCGATCTCGAAGCCCTTTCCGATAAATTAACCAAAAAAGGAGTCGTCTCTATAGGGGATCGCGATAAAAATGATGATCCGAAGGAATTTTGGGGAGAAATCTCTGTTGATGCGGTGCTTCCCGAAGGAATAATTACCATGGGATTGCGCGAAGTAGGATCGGTTTTAGGCGAAGGAGTCTTTTATAAAGCTGCAAGGGCATTTCAGTTGATGAAGTGGTACGGTCATCATTTATTTTGCATGGCCTGTGGTGGCAGGCTGGAGCCTTCACAATTTGATAACGGAAAAATTTGTCCCTCCTGTGGGGCAATCTTTTATCCTCCCGTGACGCCTGCCATTATAGTGGCAGTTGAAAGGGAAGGCAAAATACTTCTTGCGAGAAACGCCAACTTTCCCCCCGACCGATACAGCGTAATTGCGGGGTTTGTCGAGCCAGGGGAAAGCTTTGAGGATGCGGTCAGGCGAGAAGTGAAGGAAGAGGTTTCCGTAGAAGTAAAAAACATCCGTTACTTCGGAAGCCAACCGTGGCCATTTCCTCATACGATCATGGTTGGCTTTACCGCTCAGTGGGCTTCGGGTGAAATAAAGCCGGACGGCAAGGAAATCCTTGATGCCCGGTGGTTTGCCCCCGACGAATTGCCCGATATTCCGTCAGGCATCAGCATATCGCGCAAGCTCATAGATCATTTCAGGCGATTCGGCATCTGACCCTAAGATTTGTTTGCTAAAATTACTAAAAGTTCCAAAACTTTCTTGATGTTATCTATGGCAACAGGGTCTAGGTCTTTAAGCATTTCACTTACATAATTGGTGTAACGTTTGATGATTTTTGAAACCTTATTGACACCTTTATCGGTTATCCTTATGTAGCAAACCCGACCATCTGCCGGTGAAGGTTCTCTTAAAACATAACCTTTGTTTTCCAACCGATCTATGATTTTACTTGTTCCACTTTTCGTGATGTTCAATTTTTTCGCCATTTCTTGTACTGTGATATCATCGTGTTCACACAATTTTTTCAATGCTATAAATTCAATAAATGATAAATCTCCGCAATATTTACCGCCAAGTCCTTGACTTCCGAAACACCACGACAATTCTTGGATTAAATTATAAATCTCAAATATCATTCCATTCACATTCTTTCCTCCTGTATAAAAAATATTGTTTACTATATTAAACAAATTTTATAAACAATAGTTTCCATTGTCAACAAGAAAGCGGCAAAACCGCACCTCAAAGGTCAAGTCCAACATCGGTCAACGAAGTATTTGCAAAGCTTTGTACTTCTGAAGACGCAAAAGAAGGCGTGGCAGCCTTTTTCGAAAAACGCAACCCAACCTGGAAGGGAAGATGCGTTTTCCTCGTTTCACACTTCAGATCTGTATGGGCTAGAACTTAAAATGTTAGAAACCGGTTCGAGGTAAATGTTATAATGAATTTCGTTTAAGGCGAATAAAAATATTACAAGAAGGTTACCATAAAATGCCCTACGCAGAATTCAAGGCCCCAAAGGGGATCATAAAGGTTTCTTTAAAGTTAGACGGAGATAGCATATCGGAAATTCGGATAAGCGGGGATTTTTTTATGTATCCTGAAGAGGCGCTTGACGAGCTTGAAGGAAGACTCGTCGGCGTAAGGGCCGATAGGGAAAGTTTGCTGGAGGCGTTGGAGAAATTTTACTCTGAGACGAAGGTCGAAACGCCCATGATCGAACCAAAACACTTCGTTGAAGCGATAATGAGATCTTTGAGGGGATAAGATATGAAAAGCTGGAGATTGCTTCCCTTGAGAGTGGACGAACCCTTTTACAGCATGGCCATAGACGAGGCCATTTTAAGGTTAAAGGCCGATGGCAAGTCGCCCAATACTTTGAGGTTTTGGAGGTGGCGTCCTTCGAGCGTTTCTTTGGGGTATTTCCAAAGCCTTAATCGCGAAGTTGACCTCGAGGTAGCTAAAAAACGCGGGGTGGCAGTTGTAAGGCGCATCACTGGTGGAGGAGCCGTGTTTCACGACCATGACGGTGAGCTTACCTACAGCGTCGTTTGTGGGCAAAATGACGTCCCAAGGGATATCGAAAAGTCCTTCGAGGCAATCTGCGAAGGGCTCATAAGAGGCTTCAAACGTCTTGGCCTTGACGCATGCTTTAGCCCTCTAAACGATATCTCGGTAGGAAGCAAAAAAATCTCAGGAAGCGCGCAGACCAGAAAATGGAGATGCCTATTGCAGCACGGCACCATACTCATAGATCCTGACATAAGGCTCATGTTTGAGCTTTTAAGGGTAAGCCCTGAAAAAATCACGGATAAGTTCATCTCTTCCGCTTACGAGCGGGTAACGTCCATAAAACGGGAGCTTGGCGAAAAACCGAGCTTTGAAGAGGTAAAAGAAGCGATGCGGCTCGGCTTTGAGGAGTCCTTTGGCATTAGTTTCGAAGAAGGAGAGTTGTCTTCCGAAGAAATTAGCTTGGCCGAAGAGCTGAAAGAAAAATACGCCTCTTCTGAGTGGTTAATGAAGAGATGAGTGGTACCATGCAGGCGAAAGACGCGTTTTTTAAAAAATTCGAGCGCAGCGAAAACTTCTACGCTTACTATCCTTATCCCAAGTTTCCTTCGGTTTCAATAACCGGGAAAGCTTGCGCGATGAACTGCAAGCATTGCGGGCGTCAATATTTAAAGCACATGGTTTCTTGTCCCACCCCAGATGAGCTTTACCGAAAATGTCTAGTCTTTGACGAAAAAGGCTTTAAAGGCGTCCTCGTAAGCGGCGGTTATAACAGTAGCGGGTGGGTGCCCCTGGAAGGGTTCATTGACCCTTTAGCGCGCATCAAGCGTGAAACAAATTTAGCGATTAACGTTCACTGCGGTTTGGTGCCGACGGCGCTTGCCCGCGATCTCGGGAAGGCAGGCATAGACGTGGTATCCTTTGACCTCATAGGAGCTGACGAATCCATAAAAGAGGTAATAGGGATCGAAAAAAGGGTCGAAGATTATGAGCGTTCGCTGGATGCTTTAGTAGAATCTGTTTCATGCGTCGTGCCTCACATCACGATAGGCTTGCACGGTGGCAAATTATTGGGCGAAGAAAGGGCGCTTGAAATAGCAAGCTCAAGAAGGATAAGCGCGCTGGTGTTTCTAGTGCTCGTGCCAACGGCAGGTACCGCCTTTGAGAAGGTTCGCCCCCCTGCAGCAGAAGAAGCCGGAAAGCTCATTTCTGCCGCCCGGCTTAAAAGGCCCGATATTCCCATAATGCTTGGCTGCATGCGACCGCGGCTCCTCGAGTATGAAATTGCGGCCCTTAATGCCGGCGTTGACGGGATCGTGATGCCAAGGCAGGAAACGCTCAAACGCGCAAAAAACCTTGGTATGATCGTGCAAAGCGTTGAAGGATGTTGTGCGGTGCCGCTCAGGTTTGGAGGATAAAAATGGTTAAGTATATAAGAGTAGCCCTCGGAACGGGAGTCCTTTTGGGTTTTTGCAAAGCCAAACTTGAAGTTGCTCCGACTACGGCTCATCTTCTCACTTATTTTGAGGGAAAGTGTTTGGCCAATTGCAAGTTTTGCCCCCAGGCGAGGGAAAGTTCTTCCGACCAAAAGATGCTTTCGAGGGTGGAGTGGCCAAAGCTCGAGCTTGAGGGCGTCATCGAATCGCTAAGAACGCGCGATCACGGCTTTAAAAGGATCTGCGTTCAGACAGTTAATTACGCAGGGATCGTAGAAGACTTATTGGAAATAGTTTCAAGGATAAAGGGAGCGTGCGACCTTCCTATATCCCTTGCCTGCCATCCCCTCTCGAGTCAAGATATAAAGCGCCTGGCAGATGCCGGGGCAGAACGCATCGGGGTTGCCCTCGATGCGGCGACGCCCGAACTTTTTGAAGCCATAAAGGGCAAGGGTGCGAATTCGTTTTATTCCTGGCGGACTCATCTGCGCGCCCTCGAGGAAGTAAAAAAGATAGTTGGCAAAGCGACCACCCACCTGGTAGCGGGCCTGGGCGAAAGCGAAGAAGAAATGATAAGGACAATTCAGTTTTTGCAGGACCGCGAAATTACCGTGGGGCTTTTTGCATTTACGCCAATAAAGGGGACGCCTTTGGCCAAAAACTCCAGCCCCGATATATCCGCTTACAGGCGGATTCAGCTTGCCCGTTACTTGATCGCAAAGGGCTTTAGCAGGGCAGAAAAGATGAAGTTCGAAAATGGCAGGGTAATCAGCTTTGGCGTGGACGAAAATACATTAGAACTTGCGGTAAGCAGCGGCGCGCCCTTCATGACTTCGGGGTGTCCCGGGTGTAACAGGCCTTTTTATAACGAGTCACCACGCGGTCCAATATATAACTTCCCCCGAAAGCTCACGGAAGACGAAATGAAATCTATAAAGGGCGAGCTTGGCCTTGAGGTTCGATATTGACCGACACCTCGCCATCAAGGTTCATATTCTCGCCGGCTTGGGGGATGAACTTCCACCTGTAGGCGCCATTCAAGCTTATGTAGCTTGAAATGCCCTTCATGGAAAAATCTTCCAATCTGATCGTAAATGGCTCGGCCTCGAACATGGAGAAGCCATCTGCGAAACTTTCGACTACGCGTCCTATCTTTACGTCGCCAAGAAACACTGGGTCGCCAATGTTCACTGCATTAAGCGACAATACCCCGCCAAAGCCGTAATGCGGTACACCACCGTCTAAAATTCCCAGCCCCTCACCGACGAAGACCGGTATGCCGACAAAGGGTCCGATACATGCTTTTGGACCTTCTACCAAGACGGATCGTGGTTTTAAGGCTACAACCTTCCCCATAAATGCAGAAAGTTTTAGGCCTTCGTCGCAGGCAAGCTTACTACACCGTGCCTTTTCTGACGTTGACTCCGCGTCATTCGATTTTCCATCGAGGACGACGCGAATCGGAAGGCCTCCTCTTGCCCTGAGCAGATCGTCGTGTGGCCTTATTTCCACGTGCAAATGACGATCCGTCCAGGTGTCAAAGTGGCCGTTTCTTATCATTTCACCGAGCGGTTCATCCACATTTACGTAATCGCCTACCATGACGCCGGGTTTAACGTGAAGTATGCGAACGAGATACTCGGAACTGATCGGTGTTTCGATGGCGATCAGATATTCTTTCGTAGGCATCTGAAATTGCTTCGTCTTCGGAGCCGAAAATTCATAAATATATCTAACCCTACCCTCTACTGGAGAAGGCGCTTTTGAAGAAAGAGGGTAAATATCAATAGCTCGATGCTCGAAATGCGCCAGGTAAGGACTGTTGAAAAAAGACACCCTACTTTGACGCGGAGCGCAGATTTTTATCCCACAGGAGGCAGCAATTTTTATCAACTGCTCTCACATCCCCCTTTTGTAGCTGATACTGATTATACTTGATATGAGCCTGTTCAAAGATAAAGCAGAATCTGTTAAGCTTATTTAAAGGGGTGATGTCATTGGAGACGGTTTCTTTATTAAAGGAACTTTCAGGCGTGGACGGGCCCTCGGGGTACGAAGATGAAGCGCTAAAGGTTATCGAAGAAAAAATAAAACCTTACGCAGACGTTTTAAAAACCAGCAGGCTTAATACCTTAATAGCCCTGAAGCGCGGCGAGGGCACAAAGAAACTCGGGATATTTGCACACGTTGACGAGATAGGTTTTGTCGTCGCCAAAGTCGAAGAAAGAAGCTTTATAAGGCTTGAGCCCATAGGCGGCATCGATCCCAAGGTAGTTTTGTCACAGCGGATAAAAATATTTACGAAGCGAGGTGTCGCCACCGGCGTCGTGGGCTTTCTTCCCCCGCACCTTCAGAAGGAGGACCAAAGGGGGAAAGTCCCCAGCTTCGATGATATTTTCGTAGATGTTTCATGTTCATCCTTGGGAGAACATGTGAGCGTGGGAGATATTTGCGTAATCGAAGGAGAATGTACTGAGCTTGGAAGCAAAGTCTCCGGCAAAGCCCTGGACGACAGGGCAGGTTGTGCCGCCTTGATCTTGGCCGCCCAGGAGCTTGAGACGATCAAAAACAGGGCGGACGTTTACTTCATATTTTCAAGCCAGGAGGAGATCGCGGGTCCCGGGGCGGTTTCCGTGGCTTACGAACTTGGGCTGGATGAAGCCATAGTGGTAGACGTGACCCACGGAAACGAAAGGGTGCCCCAACTTCCCCAAATAAAGATTTCTGAGGGTCCCGCCTTAGCCGTTGGGCCCGTAATAAACAGGGAATTTTACAAGGCCCTTTCCGACGTGGCGAAGCGTAACGGCGTGAAAATACAGCTTGAACCCACGCCGGGAAGGTCCGGCACGGACACGGACGAAGTACAAATTACGAGGTCTGGCATCAAAACGGCTCTTGTTTCCATACCTCTAATGTACATGCACACGCCCGTTGAAGTAACAGACCCCCGTGACATAGAAGAAACGGCAAGACTTCTTGCCTTGGCAAGTACCATATGAGGCGTGCGAGGAAAGGGGTGAAGGCGATGTACTTGAAGGAATTGACCGAACTTGACGGCGTCTCTGGAGACGAGGGGCGCGTCAGGGATTTTATAAAAGAAAAAATAGAAGGCAAGGTCGACAGCGTAAAGGTGGACGTACTGGGCAACTTGATTGCCTTTAAAAAGGGAACGAAATCAAAGAGGAAATTCCTTTTGGCCGCACACATGGACGAAGTGGGCTTCATGGTGACAAACTGTCGAAGACGACGGGACTTTGTCCTTTGCTCCCGTGGGAGGCGTCGATCCGCGCGTAGTGGTGGGAAAACACGTCAGGATAAAGGGGGAGATACCTGGCGTCATCGGCTACAAGGCCATACATCTTCAAAAGAAAGACGAGAGGCTGGCGTCACCCAAATACGAAAATCTCCGCATATATATCGGCGCAAGTTCAAAGGACGAAGCCACCCAAAAGGTAGAGATCGGGGACTACGTCTCCTTTGCGACGGACTTCAGGTGTGAAAACTCCAGGGCAACCAGCAAGGCCTTCGACGATAGGGCAGGATGCGCAGTGCTTATGGAGATAATAGATAAAAATGAGCGCTTCGAGGACGACCTTTATATTGCCTTTTTGGTTCAGGAAGAAACAGGCCTTAGGGGAAGTGCGGTGTTATTTGAACAACTTCAACCCGATCTGGCCTTGGTGATTGAGGGAACGACCGCTGGAGACGATCCTGGGCTTCCTGAACATCAGTGGGCGACTCATTTGGGAGACGGCCCGGCCATCACCTTCATGCACAGGGGATACGTGGTAAATAAAAAAATTTACGAATCCATCCTAAGTGTCGCTCAAAAATACGATATCAAACACCAGCCGAAAAGAAGGACTGCGGGGGGTACCGACGCGGCGCGCCTCGCCAAAACTGGCGGGGGAGTGCCTGCCGGAGTGATTTCCCTTCCGGCCCGATACATTCACAGTCCACTATCTGTGATCGACATGGGTGATTTTGAAAATACAGTCTTGCTGGTGAGCAAAATCTTGGAAGAAGGAGAGGGTTTTGCAAGATGATAGATTTAATCAAAGAGCTAACCGAAAGTTACGGTCCAAGCGGCAGGGAAGAGGAAGTTCAAAAAGTTGTTTTAAAACACCTCGAAGGCCACATAGATGGCCATAGATTTGACCCCTTGGGCAATTTGCTGGTCTGGAAAAAAGGCAAAAGCGACAAAAAGGTGCTGCTTGACGCCCATATAGATGAAATCGGACTTGTGGTTACAAACATCGACGATAAAGGTTTCCTGAGGGTAGAACCGGTTGGCGGAGTTTCTCCCTATACCTACGTGGGCCACAGGGTTAAATTCCCCAAAGCTACAGGAGTGGTTTACTATGAGGGCGAAACACCGGATGAGCAAAAGAAAAATTTATCGAACCTGACCTTCGACCACCTTTTCGTGGACATCGGCGCTCACGACCGAAAGGAAGCGGAAAGTTTGGTCCCCATAGGCACCTTTGGCGTTTACGATTCTTACTTTCACAGAAACGGCAAGTATCTTGTTTCCAAATCCATGGACGACAGGATCGGTTGTGCCGCTTTAGTCGAAGTCTTAAAAAATTTAAAAGACCCGAAACACACGGTAATAGGGTCTTTTTCCGTTCAGGAAGAAATCGGACTTGTCGGAGCGTCAGTGGCTGCTTACGATTTTTCTCCTCAACTTTGCGTCGCCGTAGACGTTACCGATTCGGCCGACCATCCGAAGGGGCTTAAAAGGCATGCTATGGCTTTGGGCAAGGGCCCTGCCATAAAGATCAAGGATCGAGCCTCGATAAGCCACAGGAAGGTCGTCGAGATGTTAGAGCAGGCTGCACAAAAATCAGGCGTGTCTTACCAAAAGGAAGTTTTGACTTTTGGAGGCACAAATGCCGCAGTCCTTCAAAGGACCAAGGAAGGCATCCCTTCGGCGACGCTTTCTATACCTACCAGATACGTCCATTCGCCAAGCGAAACCGTATGCCTAGACGATGTGGAAGGCGCGGTAAAATTGCTGGCGAGCTTCGTCAACTTGGAACTAGAATTTTAATGCCTTAAAAGCAGACTTGTTTGGTTATTTAACGTAAACTAAAAAATGGGTCGCTCATACATAGCGACCCATTTGTATAGATTGTGCGGTTACTTTTTTATGGTGTTTTTCAGCAAGCGCCCGTCTTCAAAGGCGATGATAACATCGAACTTCTCGGGTGCGGCGCCGAAATTTCCGTTGTCAGCCAGCCAAAGGTGCAGTTCCGTGTCTCCTTCGACCTCCATATTGAAGGACCCGTCCGTATCGGACAGCATCCCTCCAGATGCCGCGCGGGTCACTACTATATTCCATATGTCGTTTCCCGGAATGGTATCCCAAGTTCCGCTTTTGCTGTCCTTTGCCTTGATGGTTATGCTTTCTATGGTCCCCTTGGTATTAATGAGCTTGAGCAGCACGTGGGCGTCGGGGTTCGCATCGGGCGTGGCAAGAAGCGATGAAACCTCGCCTTTTTTCAGGTAGTTCATCGGACCCTTGCCAAGATAAGTAGCCCGAATTTTGTCTGAAACCTGAGCAGCACCGGGAGGCGCTTTAGTCTTTGGGGCCCCTTTTCCTTCAACGGCGCGGATTACCTCTTTTTCCAGGATACTTCCGTCGCTCATTACCACGAGGACTTTATATTTCACGTCGCCCTCAGTGATGGTGCCGTTATCGGTGAGCCACAGGTTGAAGTCCTTTTTCCCAGACACACTCAAAGAAACTGAACCGTTGCTTTCGTTTAAGACGTTCCCGGAAGAGTCCGTCACTGCAACGAGCCATTTCCCGTTTCCCGGTATCGTATCCCATTCCGAGGCTCCGTCATCGCCGCGGACGATGAAGTTGATGATCTTTCCATCGGCTACCAGTTCAAGGGCGATCTTCCAGTCGGGCTTTCCATCGCCCTTCAGGGCCTCGCTTCTTGAGGTCAGGTCTCCCTTTGAGGGCTCAATCAGCACTGCAGAAAGGATCCCCTTGTCCGGGACTGGCTTGGCAACTTCTTGACGTTCGGCGACCTTGCGCAAGACCGTGCCGTCGTTGAACTTGACGATTACTTCATATCGCGTGGCGCCCGCTGCAATGGAGCCATTGTCGGCGACCCAAAGGTCCAGTGTCGTATCCCCCTCAACGGCAAATTTTACGCTTCCATCCTCCCTGTTTCGCAGCTTTCCATCGGTGTACACCGCTATGGCCCATATGCCGTTGCCAGGGACGGTATCCCAGGCCGAAGATGTGCCGTCCACGTTTCTTATCGAAATTTCTTCAACTACGGATATGGCGTTAAACCGTACCTTAAAGTGGGCGTCTCGTACGCCGTCGCCACGGATCTTTTCTGACTTACCTACGACATCTTTGTCTCCAATCCCCATCAAGACTGCCGATAATTCTTCACCTGCAGGCAATTCGGCCTTTTCAACTTCCTCGCGTTTAAAAATGTCGGGCATTCCAGGAACGGTTGTCTTCGCCGTTGCGGTGCTCCCGTCCATGAATGAAACGGTGACCTCATATTCCCGTGTTTCCGAAAAGGCGGTACCGTCGTCGGCAACATAGAGATGAAGGGTAATTAAAGCGAGAAATGGTTTGGTCGAAAAGGACCCCGCGGCTGTCGTAAGATCTTCCCCCTTGCCGTCTTGTACGATCATTCCCCATTTCTCGTTGCCGGGAATTGTGTCCCATGCCCTATCCGTTCCTAAAGCTTTAAGCTCTACCCCCGTTACAGCTCCGGCGCCTTTAATGGAAACGATGAAATGTGCATCAGGTTTGCCGTCCGGTTTCAAGGTCTCTTTCATCCCCAGAAGGTCCGTTTCGGTGCCTTTGAAAGTAAAACTTTGTATTTCACCCATGGCAGCGAAGGCGGAATTAACAAATAACATCGAGACAGCTATTAAGAAAAGGAGAAGGGCTGCTTTTTTAACCGATTTCATGGCTCAATCCCCCCTTGAATGAATTATTATTAATCTATTACTAAGATATTATAACATGTGACAATGACACATCAGTATTATTTACGATCAACGATCGCGCCATGTTTTGGGGGCTATATTCGTTAAAATTCGAGTGCTTCCTGTAGAACAGTGACTGTAAGTTCATCCTTTAATGATCAAATCCGTTATATAATATTTTCATCATTAGGTGAACATGGCCTTGCTGAAAGGGTGAAACAAGTGGGCATATCCGCGAGTACAAGTTCAGCGCAACTTTCTGTGAGAAAATTAAAGTCCCTGATAATAGCTGAATGCATTATACTTATGGGATGCAAGGTCCTGTGCAGGCTTAATGAGCCTAACATAGCTGTTAAGACCTTATTCCCGGAAAAGTAAAGAGGGTTTACTGTCGATGAAGGACGTGACCAGTCGCTATAAGGGTGCTTTTTTTGTCCTTTTGTCCGCTTTCTTATACGGATTTATCCCTATCCTTGCCGTGTTTGCCTATAAGAAAGATGTCAGCGTTATGTCTTTTCACTTGGTGCGTTTTACTATTGCATCTGTTGCTCTTTTCTGCCTGCTTTATTTACGGAGGGGGAAAGCTGCGCTGATGGTGGGCAGGAAGAACCTTTTTCAATTATTCATACTTGGCGGTGTCCTCTTTACCCTCACAAGTTTTAGTTATTTTTCGAGTTTTAAATACATCCCGGCGTCCATGGCTGCCCTTATTTTTTATTCTTATCCCGCCTTGGTTTCTGTTGGTTCTTCTTATATTAATAAAGAATATCTCTCAATAACTCTCATTCTTGCGATAGGAGTGTCTTTCACGGGCCTCGTATTTCTTTCCGGAAAAACTGCGATTTCAGTCAGCATCAAAGGAGTCTTGCTGGCCGGTCTCGGGGCTTTATCATATACGTCTTA
>NZ_JBWQOQ010000003.1:0-18184 GCF_059026225.1 Acetomicrobium sp. | reverse complement strand
CTTGAATCAGAAGAATAGCCAACTCATGAATTAAACACTCTTATAATTTCCAATCGAGTCGCAGCCAGCCGCCGTGACTGTCGCTATTGTCTCCAAAGCGTCCAGTATAGTTGAGTGACATGCCAAAGCCGTTTGATCTGTAAAGCGACATGCCGAGATCGGTCACAAAATAGTAATCATCAAGTTCTTCGGTGAACCACTTTGTGTTGCCACGACATGTTTGATCGATGGTCACGTCGTCTCCGGAAAGGACCTTTACGTATGAAAGCCGCAGATGGGGTACAAACGGGGAACCGTCCTCCGAAAGGTATTTGCCCTTTAGCCTTACTCCTATCAATCCCTCAACTACAGTGGTGTCATAGTCGCCATAGGTGTAGCCGTTAGACTCTCTGTAGCCGTCGCGCTCAAAGTACCCGACGTTTATTCCAATTTCAGGAACAATTTCCCACTTAGAGTTCTCGCCAATTTCGCTCATCATGTATCCCACGCGAATGTCGTTTGTGATTGCCCAGCTGTCAAAGCTTGCCCTGGCGTCTCCATCAATCTGCCTCCTGAAGCTATTGTGATCAGTGCTTCGATAGGTCAGAGTATCGGAGATTACCCATCTATCGAAACGCTTGCTCATGTAAGCTCCAAGATGCCAGGTGTCTTGCTCCTCCCAATCGGAGGAAGCAGGGAAGACGTCGGTAAAATCAATGTCTTTTTCCGTGTACCCGGCATACATGCCCCATATGGTCGTATCGTTTACTTTTTGGTCAAAGCCGAAGCTCAAGCCCTTCGTTTTCGCTTCAAACCCGAGAGGGCTGCTGCCCGCCGAGTTGCGGTCTGTTTTGCTGCCAAAAAAATGGGAGTAAAATACTTTCTCCCCTTTTTCAAGTTTATCCATTTCGTCCATCACATCTTGGAGGTGATTTGCCATTATCCAACGCAGCAGTGACCAGTCTTCAATGGCAGATACTAAGCCCAGGGCTTGTTCGGAAAAGTAGTAGCCCAGCCAAGCGGAGTAATATTGTACGCTGCTGCCCGAGATCCATCCTATTTCATAAGGGATGTAATAGGGGTTGTTGACGAAGTATGTGTTGAAGTTATCATTGTATGTATTGGTCCCGATAAAGCGATATAGGCCCGGCTGCATGGCCGTTGACATGTCAATGACTAAACCGCCGCTTATGGACGCGTGGGTTTTGACCCATAAAGGTATGGCACTATGTTCAGTTGCTGAGTTGGAATTGGCGAAGATATTGAGCGTTGCTCTGTCTTCTTGGGTGAATTTTTCTGCCACGAACTGCGTGCCTTTTTCTATTTTAAAAGTTCCTTCCTTATTATTATGGACGTAGCCGGAATATGAGCCCCCTTCAACTTGAAAGGTCCCCTTGCCGCTTTTTGTAAAGCTCTCGAAACCCTTCACGCGGGCAGAAAGATTTTCATTCATTTCTACAGACAAACTGGATGTTTCGTCACCGACAATATCCTGTGAAGAAGCCAAGACAGTTCCGTCAAGCAAGGTTACCGAGCTGTCAAAAGCTGTTATTGCATTGCCATTAAGGCTGGATAATATGCCCGTATTCGTGAATGTGCTGTCATCTATGTGCACGGCATCGGCATCTGCGCCTGTGACGGCTATATTGCCTTCATTGGTACCGGTGGATTTCTCCACAAGATACATTCCATGGGCACTTTCGCCGCTAGTAGTTATTTTTTCTCTGTTTTCTGCAGAAGACTTGTTTTTGGCATACATTCCGTAAGCCACTTCTCCTGATGTTTCAACTTTGCCGTCATTGTGGATATTGGAATTTTTGTCAGCATACATACCATAACCATTTTTACCCGAAGTCGTTATATTGCCTTTGTTGGTACCCTCTGAATCCCACCACGTGTCCATGCCGCGACTCTTATTGCCAAAGGTCGTGATATTGCCATCGTTAATGGCTTCAGAATCTTTCCAAGCTGACATGCCATGGCTCTCGTTCCCCGAGGTTACGATATTTCCATTGTTGCAGATATCGGAATCATTGTAAGCATCCATACCATTTCCAAAATCTCCCGAGGTTACGATATTTCCATTGTTAATGGCAGAAGAGTAATTTTGGACCTTAATGCCATATCCTCCTACACCTCGAGCCAATATTATGCCATTGTTTACAGCTTCAGAATTATTCGATGCATACATACCCTCAGCGTTTTCCCCTGAGGTAACAATGCGAAAATTATTATAAGCTTTGGAGTTGAAGTAAGCGCGCATGCCCAAAGCCTCTTCCCCCGATGTTACAATACTTCCATGATTGTGAGCTTCTGACTTATCATAATATGCATACATACCGTAGCTTTTATCCCCACATGTTTTAACATAGCCGTAATTGTGAGCTTCTGCATTATAATGCGCATACATACCGTGGCCTTCAATTCCACTCGTGTTAATATAACCATAATTAAGGGCTTTTGAGTAGTTATATGTATGCATACCGTACCCCCTCTTGCCACTAGTTATAATGACTCCGTTATTAGTGGCAACTGTTTTCTCCCCCTCGACATACATACCTCTCTTTTCGTCTTCTGAAATTTTGATTTCACCATTATTGATGCAATCGGGATCTCCTTTGAGGGTTTCATTCATAATATCGCCCTCTGGGTTTATTGCCTCTGCAAAAGCTGCTCCAGAATAAACCAACGAGATCATTGCCATGTAAAAGATAAAGACTTTCAGAACTTGTACAATTTTCGTATTCATCTTAATAAACCTTTTTAGTTCTTTAGATCGTCCTTTATTGAGATAACTCACTTTTCTGCTTCCCCCATAGGTGTCTTCTTTTAAAAGTTAATGTGTTTTTCGGTGGGCGCGACTGCTTTTGCAAAAGGATTAGGAATCCGCTGGTAGAGCGAACAGTACATACCTATATCCGGGAAAGACTCGTCACCTCCCTTTTTGGCCCCGAAGCTTTAGCCTACAAACACAACGTATCATGGTTTACTTGAACATGTAGTAGAAATGCTTAATTCTTTGCGAGGCTTATTTGATAAGATTTGCTGCTTATTTTAGCAGAATAACAACTTTTCTTAAAACGCCATTAACATTCCAAAATGCTACCAGAATCATTTAATATCTTACATGTTGTAGAACTTACCCTGCTCAAATTTGAGTAAATAATTTACGTCACTCCGATTCCAGCCCAACCAAATAACCGTATTTTTCGATGAAGTCCTGGGGCGTCATGTTGGCGATGCGGGCCATCTTGTTGACGAAGAATTTTGACTCAAAGTCATCCCGGGTGAGCCTGATCATGTATTCTCTGGCTATGCGGTACTGCAGGGAGTTGATGTCAACGGTTCTTATCTTCATCTTGCCTGTCGTGGGATCTACGATGTCATCGAACATGATAGGGGTTAATTGGTTATTTTGTATCGTTATTATTGCGTTGGTGCCGCCGTCTGCCAAAAACTTAAAGGCTCCGTAGCCTAAGTTGCGCGTGTATTCCACGTCGAAGGGGTTCGGGGGAGCACACCTTACCTCGTATCCGATTTCTTTGTTCTGAACGGATATGGGAATGTCCATCTTCTTGAGTTCGCCGTTGAGCTGTCTTTTTAGCACGTCGGAGAAGTTGATCTCGGCGTAGCGAACATGGCCATATTCGTCTTTTTCTATGGAATCTATGGCTGACAATTCGTGGGACGACATCTTTGAAATTAACCCTTCCGCGGCCACTATCACGCCGTGGTCTCTTTCTAAGGCTAATCTTTTTATGATCGTGCCGCTCATGATATCAATGACGTGTTTCAGGCTTATGGTCTCGCCCTCGAATTCCTCTGGAATGATGGTAAGCGTGGCGCTTGCACTTTTGCCGATCCCTAAGGCCAGATGCCCGCTGACTCGGCCCATTGTGACGACCAAAAACCAACGGCCCATTGTCTTTGCGTCTTCCATGAGGTTCATGACGAGTTCGGCGCCCAAGGCCCTGGCCGTTTCATAGCCGAAAGTAGGAAGGCCCTCCGGCAAGGGCAAATCATTATCTATGGTCTTTGGGACGTGGACAAAGCGTATGTTGAGCCCAAGCTTTTCTCTTGCAAACTCGGATACTTTATGTGCGGCGTAGGCGGTATCGTCTCCTCCGATGGTGACTATATGGGTGACTCCCAAGTCAACGAGGTTTTCTACAACTGTTCGAAGGATGGCCTCGCTTTTGGTGGGGTTAAAGCGAGACGTCCTGATTATGCTTCCTCCTTCTTTATGGATGCGGCTTACCATGTCGATAGTGAGGGGGATGACTTTTTTGTTGGCAGTGGCGAGGTGGGAAAAGCCGTCGTAAATGCCCAATACGTCCCAACCATTGTTTCGTGCCTCTATGGTTACCGAAGCTATGACGTTGTTTATGCCAGGAGCAGGTCCACCTCCGCAAATTATCGCCAAGGTATTGCCCTGAAAATTCATGTTTCTGTGCCTCCTTTTGTGCAACTGCTTTATAGATCATAACAAGTTTATCGTATTTTAACTACGTTTCTTTATTCTGTCCATGTATCAAGTGAGATTTTGACGTTTCTATTCCGGATCGTCATTAATAGTTGATATCTCCTGCGTGCCCGTGGAGGGGAATGCAACAGCAAAGATCAAAGAGATGGTTTAAGATAGTTGGGGATGGATGGCAATATGAATAAAAAGTTGTTGATCATATATGAAGCGCTCTTAAAACATTACGGCCCACAAGGCTGGTGGCCGCTGACGAGTCTTGTCGAAGAAGGAAAAGATGGCGGCTATCATCCTGGAGACTACGAGCATCCAAAGACGGAACTTGATGCATATGAGATCATAGTTGGGGCGATACTGACTCAAAACACATCTTGGACGGCCGTTGAGCGGGCGATTCAAAATTTAAGGCAAATGGGCGCCCTTGATCCTCATGCATTGCTTTCTTTAAGTGATAGCGAGCTTAAAAGAGCCATAAAACCTGCAGGATTTTATAACCAAAAAGCACTATACTTGAAAGAAGCAACGAAGTTTTTTATGAGTCTAAACAAAAAGACGCCGACGCGAAAAGATTTGCTGTCTGTAAAAGGCGTTGGCAACGAGACGGCCGATTCTATATTGCTTTATGCTTACAAGCAACCTCAATTTGTCATCGACGCTTACACTAAACGAATTGCCTTCGCCCTGAACTTGGCGGATGAAAAAGCGGGCTACATGGAGCTAAAAAAATTGTTCGAATCAAATTTACCCAAAGACGTCGCATTGTATCAGGAGTTTCACGCCTTGTTGGTAGAACATGCAAAGCATTTTTACAGCAAAAAGACGCGATCTTCCTTGCAAACGGAAGTAGACTTTTTAAAGGAGTTTCTGTAAACTTTAAGCGTTGATGATACGGCAGGTAAAGACAGCGGGGTGAAGGTGCATGGAAAAAGAAACGAACGAACACCGCGAGCCATACTACGCGGAAGACGAAATAGACCTTTACGAACTTATCCAGGTCCTTTTAAAGAGAAAAAAGCTGATAATTGGCATATTTTTGATCGCCGTCATCGTGGTAATTGCAGCTTCCTATATGATGAAGCCCGTTTACAGGGTTTCAGCTGTAGTTGGGCCCGGAAAGATCTACGAGCTCGAACCGGTACGTGATACTTTAATTTGGCGCGAGAAGGATATAGATACGCCAGAAAACATCGAAAGGTTAATTTCACAAAATCCCTTTCATCACGCCATCTTAACGCAGCTGGGTTGGGATTATGAAGACCCGACGAATAGATTTGAGATCAAAACTAACGTTCAGAAAGGAACTGAGAGTATATCGCTAAGCATTGATTCCTTCGACCCCAAGATGGCTAAAGAGTATTTAAGCGCTCTTATAGACCAATTAAACTGTTTTTATCTTCCTAAGGTGGAAAGAAGTGCGACATTATTAAATTATGAAAAGAAACGCATAATAGATGAGAAGCGATGCATTGCCGATCAAATTGGACTTATTAATCATAAATTACAGGTTCTTGAGCAACAGAACGCGAAATTACAAAAACATATTGAGGTAAATATAAAAGGAGTAAATAACGAGCAAATATTAGATAATCGAAAGGCCGTTCAACATGATTTAACGTCAGTCGACAAGTTGATATTAACCCTTATGATGGAAAATAACGATATTCAAAGCCAAGAACTCAAACAAGAGATTGAAACTCTTAAATCAAAATTAGCAAACCTCGATTTTCAGGCAATTGATGTAGAAATCAAACTTGCAACCCTTGGAGCAAAAACGAAGAGCCTTGATGTCCAAAGCAGCGAATCGGAAGCACAACAAAATGACTTATAATCGCAACAGATTGAGGTTTCAGCCATTAAGATTGTTCAGGAGCCCATTGTAGACCCCCAGCGGGTTTCGCCAAAAAGAACTCTTATGGTCGCAGTTGCCGGCGTGCTGGGGCTTTTCGTCGGAATCTTTGCGGCCTTTGCCGTGGAATTTTGGCAAAGCCACAAGGTTTCTGCCTAAAAAGTTAAAAGACGACCTTTGGGATTTTTTTGAATATGTATGCTACAATATTTGTTGGAGAATTAACCGCCTGAAGTGGCCTTTGAGCCAGGGAAGGCGGTTCGCTTTTTGTGAACGGAGGCGCCGATGCAAGTTGAGAATCCTTATTTTCCTAACCACGAGTATAGCTTTGATGCTTTCTGGGATAGGTGCCACCTCGATTTCGGTGGCCTTTCCTTTTATTACGTCATACTTTGGAGCCCCCATAACCGTAGCGGGATGGACCATAAGTGTTTATCAGCTCGGCTATACAGTAACAATGCCCATAGTTGGCAAGATAAGCGATGTTTTAAGCAGGAAATTTACTTTCATAACATGTCTCGCACTTTTTACATTTGCCTCAGCGGCGTGTCTTTTTGTCGATAGCATCGGCCTTTTGATATTTTTTCGCTTCATACAGGCCCTTGGCGGGGGAGGGTTTATGCCTTCTTCCGTTGGCATAATATCCGAGACATACCCTGAATCAAGACAAAAAATGATAGGCCTTTTTAGCAGCATCCTTCCCATAGGCCATATTGTTGGGCCAAACCTGGGAGGATGGCTTGTTGACTCCTTCGGCTGGAGATCCGTGTTTATGATCAATATACCCTTAGGGCTAGCTGCTATTGTGCTTTCATTCTTTCTCCTCAAATCTGGCGAAAGAAAAAGTGGCAGTATAGATTTTCTCGGAGCGGGCCTGGTCGGCGGCGTTGTCGCTCTTTTGATGCTTGGTCTTACCCTTTTGAGTTACGAATCGATGGCCCGCTGGGCATGGGTGCTTTTTGTGGGCTCGGCAGTTTTTGCGGTGCTTCTTTTTAGACATGAAGAAAGGGCGATAGATCCCATATTAGACCTGGAAATACTGAAAAGAAAACCCTTTGTCGCGGCCAATGTCTATAACCTGATCTACGGCGGAGCAGTTACGGGTGTGTTTTCCTTGATACCTGCATTTGCCACTGCGGCGTATCAAATGAGTGCCTCAGATTGCGGGCTGCTTCTTTTGCCAAGGTCTATAGGAGTTATAGCCGCTTCTTTTATAACCAGCATGTACATCATGCAGTGGGGGTATCGCTGGCCCTTGATCATAGGAAGCGGCGTGACCGCGGCAAGCTTGTTTTTCTTGAGCATGGCGCCGGCAAATATTTTCCTTCTATATATAGTAATGCTCATTGCGGGTTTGGCAGTTGGCGTCATCTCGCCAACTTCAAACAACGCCTGCATCGAGCTACTTCCGCAAAAGGCTGCCACCATCACGGGTGTCAGAGGCATGTTTCGCCAAATTGGGGGAGCCGTAAGCGTCACCTTGGCAACACTTGTAGTAGAAATTGTCGGTGATCCTGTACGTGGCTATGCATTGGCATTTATCGGCATAGGTGTGGCCTTTATCGCAACCATGCCCTTGATCTTCATGATGCCCAGCCGCCCTCAAAATCCGAGGGTCAGATCTTGAATCTTGAATTTTATTTTTACAAGATAATTAACTGTTGGGCAGTTAAGAAGTTTATATTCTCCATTCTCCGGTGCCGGTACTGATTTTTTCACCCCGAGGAGTGTGTTTATAAATATGACGAATAACGCATTTATCAAGTATGCGCAAATGTAAATTATATAGTATATTTAATCCATGGCACGACCGTTGAGGATCGAATTCGAGGGAGCGATATATCACATTACCTGTCGTGGAAATGCCAGAAATGACATTTTTCTCGACGCAAAGGACCGCACGATGTTTTTGGGTTTTCTTGGCAAGGCCGTCGAGCGGTGTAGTTGGCTATGTCATGCTTACTGTTTAATGAATAACCACTACCACCTTTTGGTGGAAACCCCAGATGCCAACATCTCGGAGGGAATGCATTACCTCAATTGTGTATACACAATATATTTCAACCGCCATCATGAGCGGGTGGGCCATGTCCTGCAAGGTAGGTATAAGTCAATACTGGTCGAACGCGACAGTCATTTGCTTGAATTGACGCGCTATGTGGTCTTAAACCCTGTGAGGGCAGGTTTAGTGGAACGACCCGAGGATTGGCCCTGGAGCAGTTATAGGGCGACAGCGGGAATTGAGAATGCTCCCCCATTTCTACACACTAGTTGGCTGCTGTCGCAGTTTGACAAAAAGCCTAGGCTGGCAAGAGAGGCGTATCGTGCTTTTGTGGCAGAGGATAACAAATCAAACCCCTGGGAAGACCTGAGGGGCAGGGTTGTGCTCGGTAGCGAAAGTTTTCTCAAATCCCTAGAGCCACTATTGAACAACTATCAGCAGGAAAATGAGTATCCAGTCTGTCAAAGAAAGGCGACACGTCCCACTTTGGAGGAGCTGTTTGCCGACGTTGAGATTGAAGATAAAAAGGACCGAAATGCGAAAATTCATGAGGCAGTCTGTGTTCATGGTTACGCCCAAGCCGAAGTGGCAAGATTTTTGGGCCTTCATTATTCCACAATTAGCACAATCCTCAAACAAATTGACAACAAAACCTAAACTTCCAGGAAGGGGTCTTTATTCTTGATTTTCTTCTACGAGGCAGCCGACGTGGTCGTAATGACGGACGAACCCTCAAAAATCCCGGTCGCCATTAAAATAGCAAGGCGAACGCTTAGCATCGCCAGGCAAAATATCGCCATCGCACTGGGAGTCAAAGGTGGCATCCTCAACCTCGGCGCCTTAGGGATAGCCTCCATATGGGCAGCATGGCCATGGCGATATCCTGCATGTTTTTGGGCAATTTCAAGTTCAGGGGTTGTCGATTAAAAGCGGTTAAAAATCAAGAAACGATGAGATAACAATATAGAATGGAAGATATTAGCTATAAAAAGCCAAGGTTGTTTTCTATAGCACAAAGTCATATTTGAAAAAAGTTCAATAAAAAGGTTCAATAAATTCAATAAAATTGTTGGCTTTTAATGTTAGATTGTTATCACATGATATTTGTGTGAATCGATCCTCATCGCATTAAGCGAGCTATAATAAACTCGCTATATAACCAACAATAAAAAGGAGAGAGGCGAATGAAAAATGTGAGTAAGTACCGAATGTGTTTTGTGCTCTTATCTTTCTTTCTTGTAATTGTGGCTTTGTTGGTCAGGGGTGGGGTGGGGTTTGCAATAGAAAATCCAGCGGATACCACGATAGATTACACCCTCACAGGGGACCCTAATTGCACCAACTACGGCACGATAGATGCAGAAGATAAAGACGAAGAACATGGTATGTATGTAGAAGGAAAAGACAATGAGGGAGTAAGCCACTATGCATCAAACTTCGGTAAGGTCATAACGCGTGGATGGTACGCTTATGGCATGTATGCCGAATCAGGAGCCATTGCTACGAACGAGAACGAAGGTACGATAACCACGCTTGGCGATTGGGCTCATAGCATGGTGGCTGAGGATGGCTCCACCGCTACGAACAACGGCCACATTGAAACTGAAGGTTGGGGTTCCTGTGGTATATCAGCTGAGCATAGCTCCACTGCTATAAACAACGGCCGCATTGAAACAAATGGCGAGTGGGCGGAGGGCATGTATGCCTGGGATGGCTCCACTGCCACGAACAACGGCAGCATAATAACGCAAGGCAAAGAAGCACACGGTATGTACGTCGAGAAAGACTCCATCGCTACGAACAACGGCCACATTGAAACTGAAGGTAACGATGCCTGTGGCATGCTTGCCCTGGATGGCTCCACTGCCACGAACAACGGCAGCATAATAACGCAAGGCCAAAATGCCTATGGCATGACTAACTTTTATCTTCCTATGCTTAGAGGCACTCTTCCTTACGGTGCTGACAATAGCTATGGAGTCATGGTTGCAAGCCCTGAGGACAATAGCGGTTCTGCAACTGCAGTTATTACCAATAATGGTTCCATATCTACATACGGCAACTGGGCACATGGTGTGTATATTGTCGGAGACTATTTTCCTATATTTTTTTATACAAACTCTGATGACAATAATGAGTTTGTAACCAAAGCTGTTAATAATGGCGATATTACAACTCAAGGCGAAGTAGCTTTTGGTATGGTAGCGCTATATGACTCAACTGCCACGAACGAAAGTGTGGGTACTATAGCAACTTACGGCAAAGAGGCATACGGCATGTATGCCGAGTATAATTCTAAAATAAATAATTTTGGAAATATAATTACAAAGGGTGAAAAAGCTTACGGCATGTATGCTCGTATTCCCTTTCCTTACGACGGATATACTCCCGTGCCCCTTTCAGCGGCTAAAGTTATCAATAGCGGTACTATAGCAACTTACGGCAACTGGGCACATGGCATGTATATTAGGGGTTACTATGCTCAACCCCCTGCTCCTAAGTCCTTTGACGATGACATAAGTGACGATACATCCACTGCCATCAACACTGGCACCATCACAGTCACAGGCGAAGGTGCAGACGCAGTCTATGTAGATAACAGCACCTTCACCAACTCGGGCACCCTGGATAGCCTTCGTGGGAATGCGATTACATCTGTAAATAGCACTGTAACTCTAGAAGACGGAACCAAGCTTCCCAATTCTCACAATATAGTCGGCGATGATGACTCGACCTTAAACGTGAACATGGCCGGGGATCTTGCCGCCGTCGTAAAGTTTGGCGCCTTCAATAAAGACGGAAAAGGCACCATGACCTTGGAGAAAGGTTCCTATGCCGGTGCCACAAAAAACAGCGCTGGGACGCTGAGGATCACCCCCAATACCACTTTTGTAACAAATACTTACACCCAAATG
Source organism: Acetomicrobium sp. (assembly GCF_059026225.1). Classification (NCBI taxonomy): domain Bacteria; kingdom Thermotogati; phylum Synergistota; class Synergistia; order Synergistales; family Acetomicrobiaceae; genus Acetomicrobium; species Acetomicrobium sp. The sequence goes on along the minus strand of NZ_JBWQOQ010000003.1, from coordinate 6,962 downwards.
CGTGACGCTTCGTTGTACATCTACTTCCCTGAAAGCCCCAATATGGATGTCGCTCTTTCGGTCGCTGGAAACGCCGAATTTGCAGGTAACGTAACTATAGACTACACAAACCAACCATTACCTGGTAAGTATAAACATATATATGTTGCAGGAGAAAGGTCAAATGATTTCGATAGCGTATCCTTCGTGAACCCCGGAGGGATCTATAAAACATTTATGCCACAGTGGGTACCTGGAAATAGCTGGTACTACATTAGTTTAGTTGATTACGCCTTCTCCGAACAGGCCCTGGGGCTGGTATCGGCCATAGAGGACTGGTCTCTCCTTCGCTGGATCATGGCAAACCACCTGCAGGATGTGGCAAGCGAGATAGATAATCTAGAGGCAGGTAAAAAGGTATATTACGCTCACTTTTTGGCTAACAAGACCGACCGTAATCCTACCGGCGGAAGCCCCTTGGGCTACGAATCGGACACCAGGGGCCTGAGCTTCGGCTTTGACGAAAAAGTAGATGACAAAACCATATGGGGCATGTATGTTGGCTATACCGAAAAGGACATCGATTTTACCGACGTATTGCCTGCATGCGCAGACTGGGAAGAGCAGGACAGCTGGCACATAGGAGCTTACATAAGCAAACGCTTCGACAAGTGGATCATCTCCGACACGTTGACTTACCGATCCACCGACCATGACAGCTTCAGAAGGCAAAAGGACGGAAATGCCAGGGCAAGCTTCGACAGCTGGGCAGTCACAAACGACATAAGAGCAGGCTACGTGGTTAAGGAAATAGGGGAGAACTCCCGTTGGGAGATCGTGCCCGAAGTAGGTCTTAACGTGGGATACTTTAACAGGGACGGGTACAGGGAGACCAACGGCTACACCTACGGCGACTACGACACGACCGTTACAGAAGGTGTAATAGGCGTGAGGTTTAAGGGAGAGTTTATCTCCAAGGACGGCTCGAGGTTTTCTCCATTCCTCAGACTTTCCTATGTAAACGTCCTTTCGGGAGACGACGTCACCATAGACCAAAGCTGGTACGGAGTGAAGAGCTGGTACACCGAAAAGCTCGACGACGACTACTTCGTCGCAGACCTAGGGATGACCCTTTACACAGCAGGAAACTTCGACATGTCTTTAAACTACAATGGAAGGTTTGGAGACGACAGCTACTCCCACGGCGGTTGGCTAAGGCTTGAGTGGAAGCAATAACATAACAATACAAGGTAAGACTAATCCCCAGGTGTCTACCTTTAACCATCATCCATTTCATGTGATACCTCTGACCCTATTTGCCCATAACCGGCATCAGGGGTATGTTTCGACAAATGGGGGGGTGCGCTTAGCGTTACCATAGTCACGCTGGTCGTCGAGACGGTTGGCCGACGCGTCCCGGGGTTTTGCCATCGTGTTTTTTGGCCTTACCATTGCCTTCATAGCAGCCATGCCCTTGATCTTCATGATGCCTAGCCGCCCCTTAAAATAGTGGTAGATCCTATTGGCTTGACATTTTGTCTTGACATTTAAAAACCACTATGATATACAAAATTTCAGCAGTACGTAAAAAACCTGCCAATAATTAAAAAGAGGTGATTTAACCGTGAAGCGCGTATTGACCCTTATCTTTGTTTTTTGTCTTCTTTTGGGTTTGTCTTCATCATCCTACGCCGCAACAGAGATTAAGATTGGCCATGTGTTAACTACTGACAGTGCCTGGCACATCAATCTTGACGGGTTTGCCAAAGAAGCGGCCGAACAAACAGAAGGCCGGGTTATTTTTAAGATCTATCCCGGATCTCAGCTAGGCAACGAAAAGGATCTTATCGAGGGTCTAATGCTTCAAACTGTCGATGGTGGTTTAATCGGTGGCGGTTCCTTTCAATCCATCGACCCCAGATTTGGCATCGAAGCTCTTCCCTATGCGTGGAAAGACCATGAGGCGGCATACAGGGCAATGGATGGAGAGATTGGAAACTTCCTCCTCGGAATTCTCGAATCTAAAGGCATAAAGGGGATTTCCTGGTGGGAGAACGGATTTAGACATATAACCAACAACAAAAGGCCGATCATGGTTCCCAAAGATATGGAAGGGCTGAAGATCCGTGTTACTCCCGACAAAATGCGCCTTGACACCTTTAAGGCCCTTGGAGCTTCGCCGATTCCAATTAACTTTGGTGAACTTTACACCGCCTTGCAGCAAGGTGTAGTTGACGCGCAGGAAAACCCGCTCGGCATTATCTATGCAAATGCTTTCTACGAAGTGCAAAAGTACCTGTCTTTAAGCGGTCACATTTGGGGTTCTGCCTTGCTGTGCGTCAATTCGCCGGCATGGAAACGAATACCCGATCAGGATAAACCTGTGGTTGAAGCCCTAGCCCACAAATGGCGAGACAGAGAGCGACAACAAATTATGGACGAAGAAAGCGATATGCTGGTGAAGCTCAAGGAAAAGGGAATGCAAGCAAACGAGGTCGACAAGGAAGCGTTCAAGGCTGCAGTTCAACCCGTGTGGAATGACTACGAATCGGTGTTTGGAAAAGACTTAATGGACCTCGTGAGAAAATATGGCGAGTAAATTTTTTGAGGGATTCTTTAGGGCAATAGATCGCTTGCTTTCCATTGCCCTTTACGTAATATTTTTTGAAGTAATCGCTGAAGCCAGTGCTCGTTACATTTTTTCTGTTCCCATTCCCTGGGGAGCAGAACTGTCTCAGACTTTGCTGGTATGGATAACCTTTCTTGGCTCAGCAGTGGCCATGAGACATGGAGAACATATGGCAATTCGATTTGTTCAAGATATCATTCCCTGGCCTTTTTTAAAAAAAGGGCTCGAAATTCTTGGCAACCTATTTTTAACTATCTTTCTAATTGTTGGAACGTGGTCCGGATGTCTTGTTGTTGTAAGAACCTGGAGGCTTAAGACTACGGCCTTACAAATACCCGCAGGAATACTTTACCTTGCTTTTCCCGTCGGATGTTTTCTTATGATAGTTGGAATGTACCAATTTTTTGTAGCAAATCGTCATAATGTAAATGAAAGGGTGTAATCGGCCATGCTAATTTTGCTCGTCATTTTATTTGTCGCCCTAATTGCGGGAATTCCCGTTGCTTTTGCTATTGCCTTTTCAAGTACGGTATATCTGACGATGCTTTCGGGCGTTCCTCTCCTGGCTATAGCCCAACGCATGGTGGTAGGGGTGGACTCTTTTACGCTTCTTGCAATTCCCTTGTTCCTTCTGGCAGGAGAACTGATGGCCAGGGGAGACATCACGCCGCGAATAGTAAAGTTCACCGCAACCATTGTAGGGCACATCCCCGGAGGAATGGCTATGGTGATGGCGATATCCTGTATGCTTTTTGGGGCAATTTCTGGGTCTGGAGTAGCAGATGTCATCGCAATCGGTTCCATTCTTCTTCCTGCCATGAACGAGCAAGGTTACAAAAGGCCTTTTAGCGCAACTTTGCTTGGTTGCTCGGGCGCATTGGCCACGATCATACCTCCAAGCATTGTCATGGTCACCATCGGCGTAACCACCGGCGCTTCCATAGGAAAGCTTTTCTTGAGCGGTATCATCCCCGGGGTCATGGCTGGAGTGGCTTTTATGGTTATTTCGTATGTATTTGCCATCAAAGAAAACTATCCCAGAATGGAAAAATCGAGCTGGAAGGAGCGATGGAATGCCTTTAAGATGGCATTATTGCCTCTCCTTACCCCCGCGATAATATTAGGAGGCATTTTGCTTGGGATTTTTACGGCTACCGAAGCAGGCGGCATAGCTGCACTTTATGCATTGATATTAGCTGTCTTCGTCTACAAAAAGGTCTCGTTATCAGAGCTTTTAGAGATAGGAATTGATGTTGTCAGGACAAGCGCCGTTATCCTTTTTATAATAGCTGCTGCGAACCTCTTCGGTTGGGTTGTCGCAGCCGAAGACATCCCTCAAAAGGTCGCTTCGTTCATGCTTTCGATTAGCGAAAACTATTGGGTCCTATTGATTCTTTTCAATATACTTTTGCTTTTGCTCGGCATGTTCATGGAAACGATCGCAATCATCATAATAGTCCTGCCCATCTTTTTACCCATTTTTAATACGTTGGGCATGGATTTGATACATTTAGGGATAATCGTGTGTATAAATCTGGCTATAGGAGCTAACACTCCACCTTTAGGGGTAGACTTGATCGCGGCGTGCAGAGTAGCTGAGGAGAGGTATGAAAATACCTTTAAATATCTGCCACCGTTTTTGGGTGCAATGACATTAGTATTGATACTTATCATTGCATTTCCTCAACTCGCATTATGGATACCTAATATGCTTATAAATTAACGTAGAGCTCAGTTAATCTAAAGAAACCGAGCCTAGCATTATAAGTTATCGCGCAGGCTGTTTGAGCGTTGGTGAAGGTTTAGCTTCAAGTGTTGGGCCTTTGTCAGCATGAAAATGCTTCTCTTTTAAATTAAAATTCAAGATTCAAGATCCGACCCTATTGGTATTGGACCTATTATTGGTCCAAGGTATCTTTCCAAAAAGCCCAGGAATTTTTCCTCCATTTTTCTTTGCGCAAGGCTTCGAAACAAGTGGATAGCGGGAAAATCCATGTTTGGTCTGCTTTCGCTCTTCCAATCAATTATCACTATCCTGTCGCCGGCTTTCCTTTTTTGAACAACGAAGTTTGGGGAACTCCAACTGTAAAACAAGAGTCCAGTTTCCGTCAGATGTTGATAGAGTTCTTTTAAAAGCTCAAGAACGTGCTCTGCGTCTTCCGGGTGCCTCTTCAAATGTAAACCCAAACGTAGCGATTTTGTTCCATCATCATTAAAAATGCGCTCAAAAACAAGACCAGGGCCTAGATTGGTAGTTACGATTCCATAGCATCTAGGTGCATAAAGGTAAAATATTTCACCGAGTCATCTAGCTTTCTTCCAGTAGAAGCGGGCTTCTTCCCTATTGGAGGAAAAATCCGCCAGCCAAGGCATAAACACTCTTTTCATGCGCTTTCTGCGGGTATTATATCGACCTTCATCCCAAGGCTTGTCTATCTTAATACAAAGCCCCGGATCATCAGGATGGATAAAACAAATCCTATTCTCACCGATACCCAGAAGTAAATTTTCGTTCAAGTGAATGATTCGTTGTGGTTTATAAAAAATCTTCGGAGGCTGTTTTGAAAGAGGGATCCCTAAAATATCGGCAAGAAAGCACTTTAATCCATAATCAGGGGCAAGAACCTTCTCCCATATCTTCAATATTCGAGCATAACAACGTTTTGCTTTCCTGCTTTCCCCATAACTTTCATATATCTTAGCAAGCGCTTCTAAATTTTCCGTCAAATCTGGATGAAAAGGCCCTAGAGTTGCCTCAGCCTCTTGGAACTTGCGCCTTGTAAGCACTAATTCCTCCGACTGGCACCTCGCAGATACCAACCTGCACAACCTCGCTCTCGTCACATTGATATACTTGTAGAAATCTTTGAGATGTACCAACAATTACAGTTAAACCAAAGGTAAACAAAAATTAGATGACCCTCGTCTATGTTTCGTGTTCTTTTATATTATAAGATATTTTAGCAAGGTGCAATGTTCGTGATCGATTACTATTTTAGGGTCCTTAAGGAGGGGTTCATCATGTGGCTAGAGTTGCATAAAGTGAAGGTGCGCGACGTCCGGTGGGGCGACGACACCAAGGTTGAAGGAGGAGGTGAAAACAAAACAGATTCAGATGAAACTTGTGCAGCGATCTCTGCTTGACAAAATAAGTGGAATGTTCAGATCCTAAGTTTTGAATTTCAATATGACAGTATGATGTAGTATAATTTTATAGCATCGATAGCGTTAAATTCAACAATTACCTCCATCTTTGCTGCATATAATTAACCAGTTAAGGGCTCTGAATTATGTTCATAAATGGCCTTATAATTATAATTAATTGGAATGGCGAAGATTAAACGGCCAACGTGCAATGCTAAATATTCAAGATTAAAGATCTGACCCCAAAGTGTTTATGACAATCATTAAAAGCGAGGAAGGAGATTGTAGGTATGGCAGAAGACATAAAAAAACAGATACAACATTTTTACGGCGAGATAGCTAAGAACGCAAAAGAGGGAAATGTTTCCTGCTGCAAGGGTTCCTGCTGCGGGCCCATTGCAAACGCACCACTCATCTACGGGGAAGAGTTTCTCAACGGCCTGCCTGATGAGGCCTTAGAGGCCTCTCAAGGATGCGCCAATCCTCTGGTATTTGCCGAGCTAAAGGAAGGGGATATAGTGCTTGATTTGGGGAGCGGCGGCGGGATCGACGCATTTTTGGCGGCAAAGATCGTGGGAAACAAGGGAAAAGTTTACGGTCTTGACATGACGGACGACATGCTCGCCCTCGCTAATGAAAACAAGAAAAAGGCCGGCTTCACGAACGTGGAGTTTATCAAAGGCTATATTGAAGAAATCCCTTTGCCGGATGAGGCTGTTGACGTGATAATTTCAAACTGCGTCATCAATTTATCTGAGGACAAGCAAAAGGTCTTCAGCGAAATTTACAGGGTTTTAAAGAGAGGCGGCTACCTCTCGATCGCAGATGTGGTGACCTTAAAAGAAGTCCCGGATCGCGTCAGGCAAATAACGGAGCTTTGGCTATCCTGCATGGCCGGCTCCCTTCTAGTTGATGACTTAAACAAAATACTCGCCGATATCGGGTTTAAAGACATCACGATCTTCTTGGAACACGTATATACGAAAGACGTGATACAGTCACTCCTTGGAAGCGATGCCAAAATCAACGCAAGCGATCTTGACCTGCTCGACGGCGCCTTTGGAAGCGCGGTAATAAAGGCTGTTAAATAGTTAAAAAAGGTTGTCAAAATTTCAAGTGGGGCCTCGCTGGTTGAGGCCCCTAATTTTAGTCTACCTTATCCCAGCGCCACATCCAAGATCATCATCACGGTAAAACCTAACATGGCGGC
>NZ_JBWQOQ010000002.1:0-494703 GCF_059026225.1 Acetomicrobium sp. | reverse complement strand
ACACAATAACAAAAGGCACAAGGCCGGGGTTTGGGTTCTCCAGCGAGGGAGGCTCAAACCCCGGCCTTTATTTGCAAGATCTTCGCGGCAGGGATGATCTTAATCTGAGATAACTTCACTTAAATTACTCGTGACATCTTGACCTCGAAATCGTCAAAAGACTCCAATAGCTCCTTGCTGAAGTTTGGTGCTCATGTAGTAAAAATATACTACAAATTTCCTACAGATATTTCACGCAGTAGGCTAACTTCGTTAATTTGCACTATATTTTATTTCTTGCTATCATTCAATATGAGAGGTAGGGCAAGATTTGAAGTGTTTCTCAAAACCACGGCAGGTTACGTAAACGTTGAGCAGAAGCTAGAATTACTATACTTTCGCAAGATTTACAATGCAAGAGAGGTGGCAGTGCACTATTTTGGTCCAACGAGGAGGCCAGAGACATCCGAAGCACCCTTCAGATCACAAGGAATCTGTGAGCCATTTTTATCAATCCCTCCGCAACCTCTGCAAAAGCATCACGGATTTCCACACTTTATAGGGCTACGCAGGATTCGTGTGTTGTTTAATCTCCGTCAACTGCTGGGTGGGATTTGTTATACAAAGCTTCTCGTTTAATATTAAATATAAGTTGGATAAAAGCAGTATATCCTTTATATAACCGTCCACTGGCTTCATGCGACACGGAAGCAAGGCCGAAAGTTTAATATGCCTACGGCGCAAGCAGTTTGTCAACGGTATTTTGTTAGAGCGCATTGCTGCGGTCATTGAATCAAGCAAGGAGGTGGTCAACAGTTAAAACGATACTGTTGTAGTGATTGTGGTTCGTTTATTGTTAGTCAGTACTCATGACAAGCAAGTGGCAAGGAAACGGGGTACCATTGAACCTCGAAAGGAAGGTGTTATTATTGTCAAACCATGGAAATCGCGTTATTAGAAGTATCGTGGTTATATTGGTTGGGATTCTTTTTGCGTTCAATCCAGCAGCGTTTGCACAACAAAAGACTCCAATTGCGATTGGCTCTATTTGGGACTTAGTGGGATTCGGGGGCGAGATTGGTCAATGTGCTTACCGAGGTGCTCAGCTTGCAGTAGAGCTAGCAAACAATGCTGGTGGAATCGAGGGCCGGAAGATTGAGTACATCAATATTGATGGCCAAAGTGAACTGGACGTCATTGCGGGAGCAGCTAAAAGGCTTACACAGGAACTGAACGTCGTGGCTGGAGTGGGTAGTGAAGATGACTCACTCACATCAGCATCAGGTCCTGTGTTCCAGGCTGAAAAATGTGTATTCCTCACAGGTACGGCAACTACCCCTACTCAGCCTAATATAGGAGAGTATATATTCATGCCTGCTTATGGTGACCACTTTCAAGGCACTGCGGTAGCCAAGTTCATAGTGGATGAACTTGGATGGAGAAAAGTGGCAGTGCTCTGGGATGCAGGAAGTGCATACAGTACATATCTGTCCAACGTATTTATGGCTGCTTTTAAATACTACACAGGCGATCCAAACGCTGTGGTTGTTTCTGAATCATATATGACTGGCGACCTGGTGTTCACTGCTCAGCTTACCCGTATAAAGGCCAGTGAGGACGAACTCGACGGTATAGTGACATTACCACCCGAACCGCAGGATGCTCCGGTGTATGCAAAACAAGCCAGAAATCTAGGCATCAAGCTTCCCTTCTTCTTCACAGACGGAGCTGACGACATTAGCCTTGTTGAGGTGGGAGGTAGTGCAGTGGAAGGAGCTTACGTATCCACTCAATTCGCAGGCGATTACCCAATTACCGAAAATGGCAAAGAATTTGTGAAGAACTACACGGCTAAGTACAAAGAAGAACCTGGCTGCTTCGAGGCTGTGGGATATGACAGTATTCGCCTTGTACTTGAATCTATTGAGACTATCATCGAGGAACAGGGAGAAGCGAAGTGGGAAGCGATGACTCTGGCTCAGAAGCGCAATTCCATTCGTGATATGCTTCAGGATAAGCCAATGTTTGAAACCACAACTCTTCCTATATCGTATCCTGACCCCGAAACTGCTATCTACCCGCGTTGTCCTGATAAACCAGTGGTATTTAAGAAGGTTCAGGACGGTCGACTTCGCTATGTGGCACACATGGAATTCTCGGCTTTCTCAGGTGATCTGGAAGCAATACTCAAAACAATGGGCATAAAGTAACTCGCCCGAGGTAAATGGTGTATTGTTGCATAATAGTGGGGACATCGGAGCTAACTTCGGCTCCGTGTCCCACTTACATTAAGCAGTAAGGGGGCAGTTGGCCACATGAACTTGTTACAGGTAACTGAGCTCACTAAGCGTTTTGGAGGACTTACGGCAGTTTCGGATTTTGACTTATGCTTGAAAGAGGGCGAACTGGTAGGTCTGATAGGCCCCAATGGAGCAGGAAAGACCACGGTTTTCAACCTCATGACCGGAATTCTTAAGCCGGATAAGGGCAGTGTTATCTTTCGCGGAGAAAATCTAGCGGGTAAGCCTCCTCATGTATCATCCAATAAAGGCCTTGTGCGAACATTTCAAAATATTCGATTGATGTCCGGTATGACGGTGGTTGAGAATCTCAAGCCTGCGTTTCACCATCGGCTCCATTACTCCCTAATCGATTCCATGCTGGGTACATCAAAGTTCAATAAGGCCGAGGCTAAAGTTGAAGATACGATTGCTGATATCCTTGAGAGACTGGATATAACTGAGTACGCACAAGAGGACGTTTCCGATCTACCTTACGGAATTCAACGAAAAGTAGATATAGCCAGAGTTCTATGTGTGAATCCAAAAGTTTTGCTACTGGACGAACCTACAGCAGGGCTTAACCCCAAAGAAGTGGACGAGGTAGTGAAGATTATCCGGTATCTACATGAAGGCCTCAACTTAAGTCTTGTGATAATAGAACACAACATGCGAGTTATTATGACCATATGTAGCAGGATTGTAGTAATGCACGAGGGAAGCGTTATTGCTGAAGGCACACCCAGTGAGATTCAGAACAATCCTGACGTCGCCAGGGTCTATTTGGGCAGCAAGAGAGTACATCAAGCTGCTGTAGGTAAGAGGTGATAAGCTGTGTTGCTTGAACTGGATAACGTAGCCACAGGCTATGGGAAAGCACAAGTTCTAAAGGACATATGTCTGAATGTTTGCCAAGGCGAGATCGTTGCATTGCTCGGAGCAAATGGAGCAGGTAAAAGCACTGTACTTCGCTGCATTGCAGGCATGATTCAGCCCTGGGAAGGAAGCATAAAGTTTGAGGATACCGACACCCAGGACCTGCCGCCCTATGCTCTTGTGGCTATGGGGATATCGTATTGTCCTGAAGGACGCAATGTATTTGCAAACCTCACTGTATTTGAGAATCTCAAGATAGGAGCCTACCTCATAAATGACACGGAACAATTTGAGGCTCGTCTCGAATGGGTCTACGAGTTATTTCCCAGACTGAAGGAACGCAGGAACCAGTTGTCGGCTTCATTAAGTGGAGGGGAACAGCAAATGCTTGCCATTGGAAGATCGCTTATGTCCAATCCCAAGCTGCTGATGCTTGATGAGCCGTCTCTGGGGGTAGCTCCTATACTTGTTGAGGCAATATATGACAGGATAGAGGAAATCAATACTTCAGGTACGTCCATTCTCCTAGTTGAGCAGAATGTGAGCCTTGCTTTAGAAGTGGCAAACCGTGCCTATGTACTCGAAAAAGGCGTGATTTGCCTTGAAGGCACATGCGATGAATTGCGTGATAATGAGCATGTGAAAGCCTCTTACCTGGGGATAGCGTGAGGAGTGATCACTATGGGATTGTATATTACACAACAGTTGGTAAATGCCGTTTCGTATGGTAGCATACTTGGTCTGTTGGCAGTTGGATACACAATGATATATGGAATACTCGGATTAATTAACTTCGCACATGGCGAAGTCTTCATGATTGGAGCTTTTGTGTGTTATCTAGCCACCTCAGTATATTCAATGCCATTAATTTATGGGGCTGCCTTGGCATTATTGGCAAGCACCGGCGTGGGGCTCCTTCTACAGAGATATGTATATCGCCCTGTTATAAAGAGGAAGGCGCCTTTATTGACTGTTTTTATTGCTTCATTTGCAGCGTCGATAGGTCTCCGTCATATTATGATGATGTTTTATACTGATAAGCGTCGCGCATTTCCTATTCCACAAATATTTGAAAAGATGTTTCTCGTAGGAGGCGTAGCTATTGGCCTGCGCGACATTCTAATTTTCGTGGTGACCATTGTCATAATGTCCGTTCTAACCTACTTCATACGCTACTCTAAGGTGGGTATAGGCATGCGTGCTGTATCCTACGATAGAAGTACCGCGGAGCTTGTAGGCGTGAACAGCAGCAAGGTGACTATCGTCGCTTTCGTAATTGGCTCTGCTCTGGCAGGCCTTTCAGGGCTGGCATATGGATTGAGCTTCGGCATTGTAAACCCAAGCATGGGCGTTACTCCCGGGTTAACAGCCTTTATTGCTGCAGTGTTAGGCGGAATTGGCAATGTGACTGGGGCGATGATTGGAGGGTTTATCATAGGAATTGGTGAGGTGTTATTTGTTGCACTGTTGCCGGCATCTTTATCACCCCTTCGTCCTCTGTTCGTGTGGATTTTGCTATTCGTGATTCTCTTTACCAAACCAAGCGGACTCTTTAAGCCCAACGTCAAGTTTGAGGAGATATGGGAATGACATATGTAAACTCAAATAATAGTAAGGTGCGGAGGATTTGGAAAATACTAATACTTACCACCATTGCCGTTGGCTTGCTGGTTCTCGCTAACACAAAACTTAGAGGCTTCTATCTTGGTGTTTTCCTACTTTTTGGAATAAATGCCATGGCTTGCATAGGTGTCAGTATTACTAACAGTTATGCTAATATATTTTCTTTAGGTTTTGGCGGCATAATGCTCGTGGCAGCGTATACATGCGCCCTCCTTACTCTTCCGATAGATTATAAAACATCCGTGCTCACCCTGCCTTTATGGCTTGAGAATCTACAGGTACCTTTTGGTTTGGCACTGGTGGTTTCGGGGATTGTGGCAGTACTATCTAGCATTGTGCTGGTATTGCCCGCATTCAGATTGCGAGGCCACTACTTCGTTCTTGCATCAATGGGCATCAATATAGTAATGGCCAATCTTGCAATTAACCTGCGCTCATATACGCATGGCCCATTGGGCCTGCGCAACATTCCGTTTCACACAAACGTGTGGTGGGTGTACGGATTACTGGCTCTAACCGTGTTCTTTGTGTCGAGGTTCAAGTGGTCTAAATTTGGCAGAGCGCTGATTTCCATAGGCAAGGATCAGACTCTTGCAGCTACTTTAGGCATAAACGTAGTCAGATACAAGATATATGCTTTCGTAATAGGCAGCTTTATCGTAGGAATTTCCGGGGCATTGTGGGTACATTACACCGGCTCCATGCACCCTAATGTATTCGATTTAAACTTTGTATTCAATATAATTGCCATGCTTGCAATTGGTGGTAGCTCGTCAATTACAGGAGCGCTTTTTGGTGCAGCGATAATAACCTTCTTTACCCATCTAGCCCGACCGATCCAAGAAGGTTTTGTCTTCCTTGGATTTAACGTGCCTCCCTTGATTGGCCTTATACAAGTGCTTATGGCAGTTATGGTCATTCTTATCATGATTTTCTTGCCTGATGGGTTGTTCGGTTCTGGTAAGATTTCACTCAGCTCAATAAAGCGCCTATTTGCCACTCCGCAAGTAGGGAAAGAAAGGAAAGAAGAGAAAGCATGAAGGTTCTTCGTCAAGATAAGAAGATAAGGGGAAACTTGGATGCCAGGAAAATCATCGAAGGGGCTACGCTATATTTATCAGTGTTTACTCATGGAGCGCATCTAGCATTGGTAGATCTTCATGCTGTCATGGATAATGGCGAGGTGTGCGGAGCTTATGGAAAGAGACAAGTCATGACAAAATTGGACTAGAGCGCTAGGACATATGCATCAGAGGACCTAAAACGATTGATTATAGTAACGTCATAAAGCACAGACAATAGTCTGGAAGTGAATTTCTTATGATTACGAAAAAAGGCAAAATACTTGCCGGTTTGCTTGGATTATGCATTGGAGATGCACTCGGTGTGCCTGTGGAGTTTCAATCCAGGGAAAAGCTTAGAAGAAATCCTGTCAAAGACATGATAGGATACGGGACCCACGATCAGCCGCCGGGCACGTGGTCAGACGACAGCTCTCTTGCCTTTTGTTTAGCCGAATCGCTTTGCAATGGCTTTGACCTTCGGGATATCGCTGATAAATTCGTTAAATGGATGTACGAGGGATACTGGACGCCGTGGGGCAAGGCTTTTGACGTTGGCCGCACGACTCAAATTGCCATCTCCTGCTTAAAGAAAGGAGTTGATCCCCTAGAAGCTGGACCTACGGATGAACGCAGCAACGGCAACGGGTCGCTCATGAGAATCTTGCCGTTGATATTTTATGTAGAGAAAATGGATAAAGAAGAGCAATTTGAAATCACTCACCAGGTCTCGCGCATAACACACGGACATATAAGATCGCAAATGGCATGCGGAATATACGTTCAATTTGGGATAAATTTGTTTAATGGCGACGCTCCTGAAGCAGCTTACGAGAAGATGAAAGATGCCGTTTTGAAATATTATTCTAAAGAGCCATACATTGAGGAATTGAGTCATTTTAGCAGAATTCTTGCATCCGATATCTCGAAATTGCCAATTGATTCCATAAAATCGAGCGGCTACGTCGTAGGTTCGCTGGAGGCTTGTCTGTGGTGCTTTCTCAATAACGATTCCTACAAAGATACTGTCATAACCGCAGTAAATCTGGGTGGGGACACGGACACCATTGGCGCCCTTGCCGGCGGATTGGCCGGCATATACTGCGGATATGAAGGCATTCCCAAGGAATGGGTACAGAAGATCGCTAAAGTAGATGAAATAATCAAGCTGGGAGAAAGGCTGTATGAGGCGATTTATGGAATATAGTAGAGCCCCTTGACTTCGTGCATTCGAGGCTATACTTAAGTTCTCTTTCGGTACATTTAGATACGCTACGAATGTTAATTGAAATGTCAGCCCAAAATAATAAAAATTGGCACTAGAAAGAAGGACAATATTATGAGGTTGGATGGTTACTCCCAGTCTAAAAAATGGAATGTTGTGGGCGTACAAATAATTTCACAGCGCGAAAGCAAATTATGTGGGTATAATGATATTAATCTTTCAAACCAGTGTTGGAGCTTTTTTGAAAGTGAATTCCCAGAAGGCATATATCGCCATCAATAAGAAGGTAATAGAGAAGTTTTTGATCAAGTTCAAAGGAACTCATTTGAGCCGAAAGTTACTGCAGACCACGTCAGCAAAAAGCACCAAAAACGCTTCTCCCGTAGAGGATATCAGCCTCGCATAACCTCACGTGAAGATCCCTGACTAATGTGTAGGGACAATTTTGTACGCTCTTCTTTTAACGACAATCCAATAGTGGTGCAGATTTCGTCAGGAGACGACTTGCCCTATCTTGACTAAGTAAAAAGACCCGTATGAATTGGATGGCTGGTAGATAAAGTACATAGACACCTAGATTAGATCTACACATTTGAAAATGGTCATTTTCAAATGTGTAGATCTAATATGTTATTTTTCATGAAGGTAGATGTTTTTTTATTCCCTGCCAGAGCGATAGGAATGTTAATCCAATGACAATTAGAGAAATCGGGCTCGTCAGCATGCTATGAATAAGACCCGAGACACTGCCGTGAACTAGAGACATAGCACGGGCCAGTTCTCCTTCAGCCATGCTTCCCAAAACTAGTCCTAACACAAGAGGCTCCCTGGGTACATCGAACTCCTTCATCAGGTAGCCCAGCATCCCGATGGCTAGCATGATCCACACTTCCACAGTGGACATGTTAACTGCATAAGAGCCCATTACGGCCAAGCCGATCACAAGAGGTCCAAGGATAGAGGCTGGCGTTTCAATTAAACGGGCGCAGTAACGAGCGATGAAAAGGCCCACAGGTACAAAGACGAGATTCGATACAAACAAGCTCAGGATGAAGCAGTAGACAATGGCACTATTTTCAATAAAGAGAGCCGGCCCAGGCTTGAGTCCATGGATCATCAGGCCTCCCAAGAGAACCGCCGAGACGGCGTTTCCTGGTACTCCAAGCGTCAGAGCGGGGACAAGCGATCCACCAACAACAGCGTTGTTCGCCGTTTCAGAAGCAATGACCCCTTCCGGTGAACCCTTTCCAAACATACTGGGATTCTTTGAGAAGCGTTTGGCATCATCGTAGGCAACAAAGCTCGCGATACTGCAGCCAGCGCCCGGAATGATCCCCACGATGATGCCAATGACCGTTGCCCGAAATAAAAGTATTTTATGCTTGAAGATCTCCATCATCTGCGTGAAAACTCCACGACCCACGCTCCAGGACTGTTTCACTTTTTCCTGCTTGCTCTCCAAGATCGAGATGACCTCAGGAATGGAGTAAAGACCAATCAACGCCACCACCAGGGGTAGGCCATCATAAAGCTCGGCAATTCCTAAAGTGAAACGCACATCCCCAGTAAGAGGGTGCATGCCAACAATGCTGAGAAAAAGGCCAAGGCATCCTGAAATCAGTCCCTTAACCATATTCCGTTCGGAAAGAGAAGCAATGACGCTCACTCCAAAGATTGCCAGGAGAAAGTATTCCTGGGCTCCGAACTTAAGGGCAAACTCTGCAAGAGGGGGCGCCAGGAAGAGAAGAGCAAAGATGCTTAAAAAACCACCCACGGCGGAAGCTGCGGTGGCCAAGGCAATCGCTCTGCCCGATTCTCCCTTTTGTGTCATCGGATAGCCATCCAACATGGTGCAGCAGTTAGCCGGGGTTCCAGGGATATTCAGCAGGATAGCACTTATCGCCCCAGCGTAGGTGGAAGAGCAGTAAATTGCCCCCAAAAGTGCTAAGCCCATGGCCGGGCTCATGCCGAAAGTCACTGGCACAAGCAAAGCAACACCCATGGTGCTTGTCAATCCAGGTAGAGCACCGATAACAATGCCAAATACAGTGCCTGCCATGATAAGAAATAGGGTCATAGGGTCTAAGAGCAGAAGCCCGCCTTTTATGATACCTGAGAATAGAACTTCCATAAGGGTATCCCCCCTTCCTTTGCTGTTAGCTGAACAGCGCTAGAAAAGCATGCCTTCTGGCAGATGAAGCCCCAGGAATCGGACAAAAAGAGCGTAAATCACTACCAAAAAAATCATAGAGGTCCCCAGCATGACAAAGAGCCGGTGTCTACCGAAAAGGGTCATAGTGCCCACCAAAAAAAGTATCGTACTTGTGAAGTAACCTATCACTGGGATCAAGGCCACATAGAGAGCCGCAATGAAAAAAACCAAGAATGGCACCTTTTGACTTGCCCAGAAAGAACTTCTCTCTTGATCCGTTTCTCCCATTTCAGGTTGCCTAGGCCTAGAGCGCAGCGTTTGCACCAACAGGATAAGTGAGAGCGCCAACATAGTCGCCGTCAGGAAACGGGGAAATTGCGACGACTCTTTTGCGTAAGAGAAAGAACAAATTACCAGAAGAGCACAAATTAACGTGACTAAAATGGAAAAACCCAATTCTTTTTTATAGGAGTTTTTTACCATTTAGATCAGAATTCCTCCCACTCTTATTTTTCGTCGAACAGCGATTTGTACTGCTCCACCAAAGTAGTCATTTCCTTAACGAGGGCCGTGGATTCCTTTGAATCCATGAAACGAATTACAAGCCCGAGAGATTCAGCCTGCTCAAGAAATTCGGGAGATTCAGCTACCGCTTTGAAGGCCTTTTCCAAAACCGCGATCTGTTCAGCCTTCACATCTTTCGGCGCGGCAACGCCTCGTGCGGCCATTCCAATCGATGGAATTGAAACGCCGAAGGCTTCCTCAGCTATTGGCGTGTCAGGGATAACATCCATCTTGGCCGAATAGAACAACACCAAGGGGCGCAAGCGCCCTCCTTCGATGTGAGGCATAGCAGAGCTCAGGGTTGTCGCAGCTAAGTCAACCTTCTTGCCGAGGACTGCTGTCAAGGCTGGCCCCGATCCGCTGTAAGAGATAAAGTTGGTGGAGATTCCAAGTAGCTTCGCGGCCACAAGATGCTGAAGCTGCACATTACTCTCAGGACCGTCACCAGCAACATTCAACTTTTTCGGATTAGACTTTGCATAATCGACAATATCCTGAGCCGTCTTAAACTGACTCTCCTTTTCCACAACCCAGATAATGGGGTCCACCTGGAAGTTGCAAATGTACTGGAAATCATCGAGATCGAAAGGTACATTCTCTCTGAGGCTCTTGATTAGAATCATTGACGGCAGAGTGGTGGCTCCAATGGTGTAACCATCGGGTCTAGCTTTCGAGAGTGCCGTCCACCCGATTTGTCCCCCTGCTCCAGGCTTGTTCTCCACAATTAAGGTCTCACCCAGAAAAGGTGTGATGTACTTCGCGACGAGGCGAAGCAAAACATCATTACCGCCACCAGGAGAAAAGGGAACGATGGCGACGATTGGCTTTGTGGGATAATCGGCTGCCGAGGCCCTCACGGGCACGACGGCTGCAAACAAAGCAACAAATGCAACAAGTACAAGAAGCGCTCCAAAAAATTTCTTCTGTCCGTTCATCATGATTCCTCCTCTGTTTTTTTGGTTTACCTGAAGCCTGTATATTAAAAAATCACTCGAGGGCCGTCGATCACGAGGGTCCCATCAATTTCAACACGAGGATCCCACATAATCAGGTCGTAGTGGCAAGGAGCCTTCGTGTCGCCTCCCAGGGTGATGTTTGTCCCAATACCGATATGAGCTGTCCCCACAACCCCTTCATCTTCCAACATGATGCCGCACATCCTGCACTTCGGGTTGAGCCCGATCCCCAATTCAGCAATATTGAAGCTATTTTTGTCATTGTGGCTCTCGAGATCCCGGCGAAGTATATCAGCTTGGCGCCCGCCGCTAATCTTAGTGATAAAACCATCCTTAACATCGACAATTACGGGCTCGTCAAGCAATCCGATGCCAAGATAAGGAATGCTGGCATCGGCCACGATTCGACCGTTTGCCGTTCCCTCGATGGGCGATACATTAGCCTCCACGGTGGGCACTGTTGAAAACTCTCCAGGCTCGACAATGCAGTAGAGGGCGTTTCCCCGACGTCCCGTAATGTCCATCGTGAGATCTGTCCCCCCAGGGGAGGTAAGATGAACCCGTTTACCGCAGGTAAAGCTGTGGGCAACGAATCTGCAGATTGGCTTCAACTCGCGAAAATCGGCCTCGATCCCACCATGTATGAGCATCTCTTCCGTGAAATCGGTCATGACCAAGATGCGCGCCCCTTTTGCAGCAGCTTCCTTCACTGCATAGGTGTGGGTGACCGAGTAACTAACAGGTAGCAAAACCACATCTGCATGTTTCATCCCCTCGGCGATTATCTTCGGAGGTTCCTGCCCAGCTTTTTCTCTCGGCGTCATGACTCCTAAAGTCACCTCAGCCCCTCGCTCCATGGCGGCAGCAGCTAAGACCTGTCCAATCCCCTCCTGAAACATATCTGTTACGATAAAGACATTTTCGCCCTCCTTAACTGAGACACACACATCAAGGATAGTCCGCGCCCCCTTGAACATCATTGCCTCCTTCATCCGCAATAGCCATCGCTCCTTTTCAGAAAGATTTAACCCTTATACCCATCAGAACGCCATTGAAATAAAAGTCCTTGCCTCGAAATTTGTATTATAATACTATTATAATACTATTAGGTCAAGTAGTTTATTGCTCTATAATCTTTAGCGTGGGAAATTTAGCCGGAAAAATATAATGGCAGCAATAATCAACCATGCTCTTTAAAATAATAAACTTCTATAACTATTACGAAGACCAGGGGTATAATATCAACAGATCCTTGGAGCACGAAAGGACGGTACGAAATGAAAAGAAAGAAAAACAAAACCCGAGGAGATAAAATATCTTTGCCTTTGGAGCAACAGAGACGCCTCTCTCAACAAGTATCAAGGCTTCTACTTGAGGAGATTCGCTCAGGCGCATTTCAGCCAGGAGACCGCCTTCCAACAGAAACAGACCTTGCCGAGCAGTACGGGATCAGTAGAACCGTCATCCGCGAGGCCCTGGCGAGCCTTAAGGATGATGGTATTTTGGAATCTAAACAGGGAAGAGGGATATTCGTCAAGGACCCTAGCGAACGCAGGGCTTTCCGTCTTTCAGATGTTTTTGAAAGCATATCCCACGCAGAGGTCAACCATCTTTATGAAATGAGAGCTATACTCGAAGCCGAGGCTGCTGGATTGGCAGCCTTGAGGCATACACAGGAGGACATTGACGCAATTAAAAGTGCGTTCAACGAGATGGTGGAAGCAGTCGAAGTCGGCAGCTCTGGAGAAGAAGCCCACCTTCGATACAACGAGGCTATTGCTCAGGCAAGCCATAATCCGGTCTTATCGAGCTTCCTCTGCTTTCTGCACGGCAGACTACGATCTCTTGCGCGGGAACTGAGGCTAAACACAATGATGGATCCTTCCCGGGCAAGGTTAGTTTTGTCCGAACACAAGGCTATATTGGAGGGAATCCTCTCCAGGGAACCCGAGAAGGCCCGAGCCGCGACTCTCACCCACCTGAGAAACGCTGCCCAACGGGCCAACCTGGAGATTTACGCTCCTTAAGCGAGGTCTTATGAGCATTTGGATGGCCCTATGGCTTTCAATTACGAATCGACCACATCATTGCGAGCAATCCTTCAATGTAATAAGATCTTGATCAAGCCCAACTGAGAAAGCATCGAGCCGTCCAAAGGCCTTGGTTAGCTGATCTGCTGACACCGGGCTTATGCGAAACGGAAATAAACTTGGCGAGTTAACTATTGCATCCAAACTCCTTGGCCCATTTTGTTGAGCATGTAAAAAAGCCTCGACCAACCAAGCGATGATCTCTATATCATCCATGGCTAACGAAAGTCCGGAGGCGTAAATCCCCCTTTTTGTAGTTCTCCTTAGCACGCCCCAATCAGCAAGGCTAAGAAATATCTTTTGTACAGACAAAGATACTACGCCTCGTTCTCCATATTGTTCACGAACGCGACGTTGCACTTGACTGACTGTCGTTGTGCCTTGAAGCCTCAGTTGCCTTCCTATATGTACAGCCACAGCACTCCAAAATGGATATACTGCCATGGTCATACCCCAATGGACTGCTATATGCTCCTCGCGTGGGATGCATGATAAAATTTTCAGGCCATCATCTCTAAGACTAACCAGATCGCCTGGAGGACGAACCCAAATTTTCATTAAAATATAAATAGTTTTTTCCCTACTGCCTCCCTTAACGTTTCTACCTCCAGAGAGCTCATTATCAAGCAACCTCTGAAGAACATCGTAAATGGATGACTCATCGTTTCCAGCAAGGACTAAGTTGGCTGTTCTTTCCAACCATTCAAGGCGTATCAGCCTACTAAAGCCAATTTGCGAAAATCTTTTTTCTGACGTTCGTTGGCCGTTATGTGGCACAATCTCACCCCCAAGAAAGGATCTGGTAACTTTATACCCGTTCGACCTCGATAAATGGGACTATAACTTCCTCGACGCTAATACCGCCATGACTTACGATGACATCGCCTTTACGAATAAAGGCAGCCCTACTTGGTGCAATTAAAGCATAATAATCCTCTGGAAGGCCAATAGGAGGCCATTCAACAGAATCTGGAAATGATACTTTGCACCTGGATCTTAAACCGGGGTCAGAATATATACGAACACGCTCTCCTCGTAATTCTACGGTTGCCCCTTCGCTGGGACTACCAATTCCTTTAGCTTCGATATTCCCATGATCCGATGTAATATATACCCTAAAATCACCGTCCATTAAAATGCTTAAAAGGTCTCGCATAAATCCCTGCTTAGCCCATTGTCGAATCTGATTATGCATGCCAGCAGCACCTAATTGCATACCATGTATTATCCGATCAACTTTGTCTATGATCAAACCAACAACTCGTAATTGATCTTGACTTAAAAACTCGCAAAGCTCAATAGATATTTCATTACCTAGCCCTCTTTTATAAGCTATTTCATTGACGTTAAGCCCCTGCTCTATCCAAAATTGAGTCCAAAGACGTTGTTCTTTATCAGTTGTTCGAATACTTGCCGAAAAGAACATGGGAGGTTTCCCCGCAAATGCCGCTTGTCGAGAAACTGGTGTTACAGTGGGTATCCACGCAAAAACGGCGGACTCTTTAAACTGCAATCTTGAGTCAAACTCATTCAAGACCTCGCGTAAGGTTATCCATTGATCCAAAGCTAGGCCATCAACTAACAAAAAGGCGATCTTCGTGCTATTTTTATCCCTTAGATTCCGCGCAAGGAACCTAGGGATGTGATGCAACATCGCGGGCGATACCGGCGAAAGATTTATAAGACTCGCGTAACGTTTCAAAATCCAATCTTGAAACATTTCATCGATCTTTGATTTTAATGCAACCATGCGCTCTTCATATGCGCTAGGTAAATCAAAGTCAGTTGTAGATTCCAAGGCCAAAAGTTCAGCCCATTTGTAGGCAAAGCGAAGCCACATCTCGTAGCGGATATCTTCGCTTAAGGTTTCTTCAATAGAGTCGATCAATCCGTCAATACGACGATAGTAACCTTCTTCAGTGTCAGTTGTTATGCCAAAGGCTATCCAGTGTTCTTTAGGTATTTGCGTTTCTTCGCAAGGAACCGGATGAAGCAATCCTTCAAGAAATAGGTCATCAATATAAATGCGAATTTCCCCATGATCGAATGGCAAAAGTGCCGGTCCTGAAAATCTTAACCCATAACTTGAGGACCCTTCACATGCTATATCGCCCTTTTGTGTTAAGGAATTTAAAAACACAGGCCATCGTTCTTGTAAAAATGCAAAAAATGCCTGTCTATCTGGAACTATGGAATCTAAGGGCCACTCTTTGAACATCTCATTCTGTTGAAGCAACTGTATAAAATATTCATCGATGATCGATGGAATTCTCATACCGCGATAATGTCGTCGAAGCAATACCAAAAGCAGATCCTTAGGCTCTTTAATAAACTCCGGGATTATTTCAAATACGGAGCGAAGTATGAAGCCTTTAGTAGCGTTATCTCCCAATCGTCCAGGCGAAAACTTTTCTTGATCTTGGAATAAAGTATCAAGGTAAATGAAATCAAGTGTCGCAATAACTGGATAACTTAAATTCGGAAAAAGATCACTTAAGGAGACTGAGACTTTACGCCCAGCTTGAAGCAAGTCATATGGCAATAAATCTAATTCACTTGAAGCCAGCCTTAGAACTGCCATTGAATCGGCCTCTTCGCCATTATCCCAACGAGAACGAAACTTAGATTCATAGATATATCTAAAGGCAACATTGTCATCGAATGGTATCAATTCAAAGCCTCTTGCGCGCATTTCTTCGAAAATGCCCTCTTCAAGCAATAAACCATCTGGATCTGCAACTAACGTGAGGCGCGCAATTTGAGGCAGAAACTCTCTAAGAATTTTATCACGCCAACTAGCCATTGGTTCCCTCCTCTACGCGAGCTATTAGCACTGGAACCATTTCCGGCAAGGCTTTAGCTTTACGGTCAAGCTCTTCATAGAAGTATCTTTCTTCCTGATCCAAAAGTTTTAGTCGATGGCTACGCACCTGCTTCAGACCAATGCGCATTATGGTCCTGCGTCGCGCAGCAAATGCATATTCGCCCTTTCCCCGCTCCCGGATAAGATGTTCTTTATGAGCCTGGATCAGCTCGTCATAGACAATCTTGCCCTGCTGTTCTCCTGCTTTCCAAAGCCGCTCAAAGGCCCGATACGAGGTTTCGATATCCAAGTGCCGGAGGATCAGGGGATATGCGGTCAATAATTGATCCCAAATGTACTTGCCAGTTGGCATAAATATTTGGTCACTGTCAGTTAAAAACAAGGGCATCATTCGATAACGGTTCCAATCGGCGGTTGAGATTGAAATTCGCCATAGAGACCAAAAACCAACGATCTCTGATGCCAGCTCATGAAGCGCGATTACCGGTATTGGCTGTCCCGGCACAAAGGGCAGAAGATGCATCGCCAGACGTCGCACTTTCGAATCTTCAAACGTAACATAGTGGCTTAACGGATTTTTTCCTGCTTCTTCCTTGCTAAAGACAACATCAGTCATTATCTCTTCGTCTGGCCAAGTTAGATCCCATGCGTCATCTTTTTTCTCAGCCTTGCCACCATTAGCCAAAATATAGTTTATAGTCATACGCTCCACCCAATACGGAAAAGGATGAGCTAACAACCGTTGCGCTTCCCGAGGGTCTAAATCTCCTGCAGAACCAAGCAAAGAAGCGCTCTGCCTGGACTCGATCGCCTCTTCTCGGATGCTTTTTATTACCTCGTCGACCTTAGCTTCTACATTTTCAGGATTTAGTATCGCTTCAACATAAAGATCGTCGAAGATCTGACCTGCTTGGGCAGAATCAAGAACATCGGCGGTCTTGTCTATGCCAAATTCTCTAAAGATGAGATCCAGCTTCTCTTCTAACACCTCGCGAACGCGCCCTTCAACTGAATCCTGAAACACAAAATTAATAGCTCTGACTGTATGTGACTGACCAATGCGATCTACCCTACCGATACGCTGTTCCAGGCGCATTGGGTTCCAGGGAATATCGTAATTTATGACCACATGACAGAATTGGAGATTAAGCCCTTCGCCACCAGCATCTGTCGAAATGAGAACACGTACATCACCGGCAAATGCCTTTTGCGCTCGAACGCGCTCGTCCATATCCATAGCACCATTGAGACAGGTAACTGAGATGCCCCGCTCCGTTAAAAACTCATAAAGCATCTCCTGAGTTGGCACGAACTCCGTAAAAACCAGGACTTTAAGGTCCGGATCACCCTCATCGGCCTGAAGTCGGTAAATCCAGCTAACCAGCGCTTCAGCCTTGGCATCGAAACTTTGGCTTTCACAATCTTTAGCTATATCCAAAAGACGCTTTACCTCGGTTTTTTCATCTTTTAA
Organism: Acetomicrobium sp.; assembly: GCF_059026225.1. Taxonomy (NCBI): domain Bacteria; kingdom Thermotogati; phylum Synergistota; class Synergistia; order Synergistales; family Acetomicrobiaceae; genus Acetomicrobium; species Acetomicrobium sp. The sequence continues at coordinate 477,603 of NZ_JBWQOQ010000002.1, read as the reverse complement.
AGCTTCATACTGGAGTTTGAGGGCTATATCTATTTGCTCCTGACCATCCAAATCGGCCCATTCTTCCTCGGTAATTGCCGGGAATAGCGATAGCTGTTCTAGCGGTTCTTCGAGCACTTCGAGACGTCTCTCAAGCGATGTGCGAATGGCACGCGTACTCGATACTACCAATCGTTGCATTAAAATCATTAGAAATCCAATATAATTGCGCTTTTCAAGCTTCGCTTTGTTATAGCCTTCGCGTACATATTCAGTTACTTCTTCATAAAGTAATTTTTGCTGCCTATGGCGATACCCCCAAGAAACTGGTGTTAACTGCGTGTACCGCGGCTTAAATAGCGGCTGACCCTGCGAATCTATGGCTTTACGCTTCTCCGTTCGGATTACATATGGCTGCACCCGCTCTTTTGAAACGCTACCGACATCGGGAAAGGCTTGGGCATCTATGAGTGAAAGTAGCCTATGGAAAGCATCTGTCTTGCCTTGATGCGGCGTGGCGGAGAGCAAAAGCAAATAAGGAGCAGCTTCCGAAAGCCCCAAGCCAAGCTTATAACGGGCCACCTGATCCGTGCTGCCACTTAAGCGATGAGCCTCGTCTACTATGATTAAGTCCCATCTGGCAGAGACCAAATTCTCAAAGCGCTCCCTATTATACTCTGCAACCTGTTCCATCGACCATCCACGTCGGTTATCTAAAGGTTTCACAGAATCCATGGAGCAGATTATTTGGGGATGAATTTGCCAGAGGTTTTCTTCGCTGGCTATCCGCCGATAAGCAGAAAAATCGCTTGGTATGATTAAGCGAAACTCTTCTTTGAAATGAAAGCTCAACTCTGCTATCCATTGAGCCACCAATCCTTTAGGGACAACAACCAAAGTGCGCTTAATCAAGCCACGGAGCTTTAACTCCCGCATTATGAGCCCTGCTTCAATGGTCTTGCCAAGTCCAACTTCGTCCGCCAAAAGATAGCGAACCCGATTCGAGGAAACAGCCCTAGACAGAGCTTTAACTTGATGAGGCAACGGTATAACTGACGATTCTATTGGCGCAAGCAGGACATCTTGAGTTAAAGCATCGGCAACCCTCGCTGCGGAAGCAAGATAGGCTATCTCGTGCTTATTGTCAATTGTAATCTCACATAAAGGTTTAAGTCGCGAGGCCGATATACGAACAACAGCGTTTTTATTAGGCATCCAGACACGGCAAATAGTCTCGCCCCAAAGTGTCTGGGTTTCAATTACACGGCAAAGATCGTTGTGGTCGAGGCTGTAGCGCCAATCATCTTGATTTTTTCTTCCAATTTCCACATTCATTTGCTTCTCCGACATTACTTTCGTTGATCGCTATCCTTGAGAGCGCGTAAGCGCCTGATCATACCACATCAATAACTTCGGGTCTTCTAAGAGAACTTTCTCCGGGATCTAACCCACCACACTATAGATACTGGTAATACCATCCACGACACTAACATTTGCCTCTTGTGCTGATCAAATACCCGTGAAAGAACTTAATAGTATCTTTGGCTAACCGTTAGACACAGCAGGCAATCTCGTCCAGAAAGTCTCAATCTCGATAATCTGGCAGCCCTTCAAGTTCTCGCAACTCTACTAATATGTCCAAATACAATTAATAATCTTATCAATGTTTTGCGGACCACTTTTTTCTCTCATTCATTACTTTTTTCAAATCTCTCTTTCTGAATAGCCTTCGATAATTCCTCATGATTCCAAGGGACTATTGGCACTTCGTATTCTGTAAGGGCTTTAGGCACACGGGAGGGAGGTTTCTCACCTTTATACATTGCAATAACACCTTTACCCAACGCAATACTCTCCCGGATTTCCCATTCGACCCATTTACTATCCGGTGTATTATCAGATAGATATACAATCGTTACAGAACACTGACGTATACGTTCACGGATCCCCCGTCTAATGTATTCTGCATCTTTGCTATCAAATGGTTCTTTAAGCGACCAATCATTAAATTCGATATCCAAGTTTTCATTCTGGGCCTGCCCACGCAGCAAGTTGACTTCTTTCAAATCCTCTGAAGCAAAGCTAATGAATACATTACACTTGCCAGTTCCTGCGCCAGTCCTCAAGGATTCCTTGGCCAGCTGTTCGAGTTTGCGAAGTTCGCTAGGAGTCAATCCTGAGCTTCCGCCTCCACCTCCGCCCATATTCAATCCCCTCCTCTTTCCATTGCGTTATTAATTTCTACACATGCCACACACTTTCCGCAGGGAGCATCCGCCCCAGCGTGACAGGAATATGTATCTCTCAATCCACGTGCACTTGCCATCTTTAAGACATCTTTCTTGGAAAATTCAAGCAAAGGCGCAACTATAGAAATGGCTCTGCCCATAGCTGCCTTAATAATGATCTCGCACTGACTCAAGAACTCACTAGTCTGATCTGGAAATAGACAATCCTTGGGATTGAGCAAACCTATGGCTACTCCATCAGCCTGGACCTTGTATGCATATGCAGCACCAGATAGCAAAAGTAGCAGATTGCGCCCCGGTAGAAATGCATCCTCATTGATCCTCATTGAAGTATCGGTAATTCCGCTGGGTACAATCTTGCCAAACCCTGACATATCCATTCGAGTTACCTTTGGCAAACCATATCTCTCATGCAACACTTGACAAACTAACCACTCTTTTGCTGAGCTGAGTTGACAGTAATCCACAAAGAGTGGATACAGTATTACTCCTTCTTCATGTGCCAAAATGCTCATGAGCATTGAATCAAGACCACCTGAAACAAGCGTAACTAGCGCCATTTCCGGCACTCCTCCTTTACCGTTCGAACCACAACCCACACTGCTATGTCAAAAAGATCCACCCGGAACCCCTTAGCATAAGAATGTTCTATAAACAAATTTTCGAGTGTCTCATACTTCTGCATGGTTCGAACCGATTTTATTGAAGTACAAACAAGTCCCATCCAGTTCATATATGTCAAGAGATGGGTGTCCAATACAGCTATATTTTCAGCATATCCAATGTTACGAAGGAATAAGCTCGCCTGCTTGGGACCTAAACCATGTATCTCATTTACCAGACGACATCGTGCTACATGAGGATCTCGAGCATTGCTCAGCAGATCTAGGATTGAGCCATATTTAGAATAAAGCATTTGAGCAGCCATTCTTATTTGATTTGCCCGGAGTTTAGGGAAGGGGTAACCTCGTTGTAAACAAGAGATCTCGTGCTGTTGTGTAACTTCTGACAGAACACGGAAAATATCTTGCTCATATTTATCATTTGCCGAGGACCGACAAGCCGGTGAGAATAGGTTTGCTCTATCCATTCGCTTAATGGCTGCATAGGCAACATCAAATCGAACACGACTACTTAGGATACAGGCAACAAGCTCACGCCAGAGATAATCCTCACTCATGTCCGTCCACGGAGGTATGTGGCGGTCTCTTTGTTCAAGGACATTATACACTGTACGTATGGCAGTCTCGATTTTCGAAATTGGTGGCCAGAATGAAAACATGATTAACCTCCTCTTTTTTCTCTTCTATCTAAATAATATCCAAAATCATTTTTGCATGCTCCTTTGGAAGGTACCTATCGAGTATTCCTCGAGGTGTATCGTCCATTAAGGCTATCCTAAGACCTTGCATAAATTGGCTGTAGAACTCCAGATTATGCATCAATACCGAATAGGTATATGGCAAAATTTGATTATAGCCCCACTTCGTTTGCTGCTTAAAAAAATCCCATTGCTGAAAGTGAAATAGCAATCTTGTTCTGTGATCCACCACAGTTTGGCACCATTCTAAACCATCGAAACTGTCAGCGCCTGCCACAGCATAGGCAATTATTGCAATTGGATTGCCAGTACCAAGTAGATGAAGAGGATAATATACACCAAGCGTGTCAAGTTCCCTACGTATGTTACGCACCGACCGAGTGCGTGCCAAAATACCCTCTCCCAAAGCGCGTTCTGGGACAGCTATGAGAACTGGACATACATGTCTCGCTACCGTTTTTACAGCAAACGGTAGAAGCTCAGTCGGACCATGGACAATCGGAACAATTGTTCCTCCAGTATACTCCTGATCTTGAAGTATTCCTGTCACTACGTTCTGAGCGATTTCTTCAGCTATTTCAGGTGGCTCCTGATTATCATAGCAAAAACAAAGATCGTGCTTGCAGATTTGACATTCGGCATGGAATCTATCTACCGTCCAGGTGACATCTCCCTTCCAGAATGCTTCATATTTTCCACTATCCATGAATATTACTTTGAATCCTTCCTTGCTCTTTTTAAGCGCTCTATATATACGCTCCCTATGTTCAGCACAGGAATTGGCAATATCGAAAGCAGACACAAGAAACACAGGATATAAGGATGCACTTAGCAATTCAACATAATCAACGGGCATCAAATTTGTTTTAACACTTGACACAGAAGGAACATAGCAAGGAAGAGGCAATGTAATTCCCCCAACACATAGGTTAAAACTCCTTGCTCCCATAATCGCACCCCTCTACATAATGTTTCCGCCTACATGGACCTCGAGCGGCACATCTCGACGTGCACACCACAAGGTATGTTCACGCGAAATTGCTTCTTCCACCTGCTCTACAAGTTGACCAAATTCACTTTCATGTGACAAACCTTTAGCGATTACCTCCAGTTCACCGAGTTCCTGTGCCGCAAGCGAGTAAGCTTTAGCTAACTCGTCATGCCGTTTCATGTGACTCCAGGCAATTATGACAGCAACACATGTAGTTAGTATGGGAACGAGGTTGAATTTCAATGATCCAATTGTTGTTTGGGTCATTGCAATCGCGACAGCAATAGCCTGCAGACTACCGATTATCCAAAACCATTTTGCTCCACTACGAGCGTTCATATTTGCCTTCCTCGAATACCACGATTTCTGTTCACATAATCTGGACAAGATATAAATTTTTTTTCGTTTGGTAAAAGGCGACGATCTTACCTGCCACATAAAGTCAGTAATTAGTGGTGCATCAGCATTAATATAACTAGCAATAGCTTTTTCGGAGTTAGGCCTTGCCTTCCTTATTTCCTGTAGCACTTTGATGAACTGTTCATCAGCTGTGCTAATGCATTGGAACGGAGGCACATTCATCATAAAGCGCCACGTTGCTGTTTTAACTGACTCGGCTATGGCGCGGCAGTCAAACCATGTTTGATCATCTCGTCGTGCCCGAGCCAACAAAAGGATCAGGAGTCCAAACACATAAATAAGGGCAATTGCTAAGTACAGATACGAGCTCTGTTTATCACTCACCAACGATGTGACTCCCCCAACAACACTACCCAAAATAAGAGAACTTAAATACGCCACTTGAAGGCGGATGTATATTCGTTGTGCTGACAACGAAGCACGATCAGCCGCCAAAAATAGTCCTGGATAATCTTCATTCTTCATATTAATCACTCTAATCCCAGCCTTGTAAGCGCCTGATCATACCACATCAATAACTTCGGGTCTTCTAAGAGAACTTTCTCCGGGATCTTACGCGCTATGGCGATGATGGTTGCGTAATCGCGTTCTTGCCAAGCCTTCTTGAAGCCGGCACGAACAGCTTCGAGTCTAAATACCCTTAGCCGTTTCTGTTTGGAATCTCTGTATTCCTCAAATTCGCGCAATAAGGCACGCTCACGAAGCCTCTCTAAATCGCTCGCTTTATTTAAATCGGGGACATACCAACGATCCTTTGCACGTTTTATAAGCTCTTGGTTTTCAGTGTATAATTGGCCATTTTCTTCCCTCAAGCTACCTCTTGCTAGCTCTTCTTGTATGATTTTGCGCAAATCAGCGCTTTGTTTCATCCAAGAAACTATTTGCGCAGGAATTGGCCCTTTCCCGTCATAGCGAAGAAAGTTCTGTTCCAAAATTTCCAAAAGTTCAAGCGGTTTTTCGTGTTTTTGCCAGCCGCCAATCTCCTTTATGAACTGCGGATGTAGTTCCTGGAAAGTTTGCGGCTTTCTGTTGAGATTTATCTTAAGCCATTGAATTGCAGAGGATTCATCGGTAACGGCAAGTTCAAGCTGCATAACCTCTTTGATTTTCATACGTTTTTTGTCGTATTCTACTACCTGATCAGGCAAGAAATACATGCCATCACGTTCCGGAAATCGTTGGGCAAGGCCTTCGTAAAACTCGGCTGCAGAAAGTGGTACAGTAACTCCACGCTGGACATGAAAAGCAACCATTCTGTCGAAGAGTAAATAGTTTTGACGCTCGGCAATGGCCTCTGCCTTGCCGTCCTTGGAGATGAACACCGGAAGGTTTTTTAAATGCATGCGGACGAAGTCCCAGACACCTTCTTCGCTGCCAGCCTCAATTTTGAAACGTTCTTCCAAACCTTCGTTAGGCTTGTAGCATGAAATGATAAGATCTTGTTTAACGGCGGAGGCCGATGTAACTTGTTTAAAAGAACCCTGTTTTTTATCAAGGGTGCGAATATCGGCGATCACAAAACCAGCTGTTTGCAAAGCTTCCATGATGGCGTTCCATACGCTGTTTTTAGAGTTATGAAATTCCACCGTCATCCAACGACCGGGCTTAAGCACCCGATAATATTCTTTGAAGCACTCCGTCATAAGTCGCTGGTATTCCGGTAGTCCTTTGCCTTGAACCTTATTTTCGATGGCCTCTGGTTTGTTGTTGGTGAAAACTCTGAGCCATGCTTCCCACAAGAAATTAAGTTCTGAATACATCAAATTTCCGCCAAAAGGAGGGTCGGTAAAGATATAGTCGATAGATGGAGCATCAGCCTCAAAGTACTCTGCAGATTGAGTAAAAATAGTTGAGCGACCGGCAATTTCATTAAAAGCAGTAACAAGCCGTCTTATTCGGTTCGAATATGCAATAAAAATGTTTGATTCTGAGACTTGGGATCCAATATAAAGTGTTCCGCTAAGTGGATTATAAGGAAATGATACTTTTGGCCGATATCTGTTAAGCTTGGAAATGTTTATTAGCTGACTGTTAAACATTAGTAGCATTTGCGGAGAAATAGCCCTTATCCGTGATGCTCCCAGCACCCACAAATTTCGCTTAGTATAGAAATGATGCACGTGGGTGAGGCCAATATCATCATTACGACGAGACTCTTCGCCCTCGGGCATTCGATCTGTAGGGAACCAATATGGAATATCGAGCTGTTCGATCTTGTCAATAAGCGCTATATCAAAGGCATCGGGCGCTTTCTCGTAGCGCTTTTTGCCCACACTATAATTTATGAGCACCGGAACTTGCTTTGCCAGGCGGATGGTCTTGCCAATGGCGCTATCATATTTGGCCACCCAGGCACGATCCATGTTGCGTTTGGTGAGCAACGCACCACAATGCGGGCAAAGGAATTCTTTATGGACTTTGCCGGCTTTTTTGTCCACTGCAGATTCCCAAAAAATGATTTCATTCATACATTCGGGACACACAAATACATCCGACCAGACCGTATACTTGATCTGTCCTAGGTTTGGAATTCCTCGAATCAATTTATTGGCCTCATCGGCACTTTTACACATTTTAAGCTCATCGGCCCAAATTTCTGCTTTGTCAGTCTCCCCCCGAGGCAATGTAGCGTACATCCAGCCGCATTCTTCTTCAACCTCACGTAGAATACGTTTGGCTTCACGCTCAAAGGCTTTGACGTCTACCGGAGTGTTATAGTTATAAGCTATGAATGTAGCAGCTGGCGACAGATCGTTTAACACTGCGTATCTAGGGCCAAGTTTAGAAAAAGGTTTCCACGCGCTTTTTCCGTTATCCTCTGTTTCCTGTTGGTACACTACGCCCTGATCGTCCACCATATAACCAAGAGATTCCACTGTGTTGCGGTCACCGCAAAGTTGGGCCGCCACGCCGGTCATTCCCGTGCCGCAAAAACCATCAAAGACAATATCACCGGGTTCAGTGTAGTGCAGTATATACCGCATGATTGCTTTGTGTGGCACCTTTGTGTGATAGGAGTGAGCATTATAGATAGGGTCATTTTTCCCCTCGCTAACATCGGCTGCGAAGGGCTCACGGTGGTAATTGTTGCTTTCCGGATTATATGCTTTGCCATAATATTTAATGAAATCTTCGATAAATGGATTAGGACAGGCTGTGTAATAAGGCGGGTCGGAAAGGTGCAAGATATCCTCGGTCTTGCCGTGAGGGAAGCCAACCTCGTCTTTATAAAGCGTTAAAAGGTCTGTATCGACGTTTCCGCGGCGAGCAATTCGTGCTGCTTCGGTCATGCAAAGGGCAAGTTTACCAATGCCCTCATCGTCGCCAACGGGCCAATGTTCGAGCGACTTCAAACGAGATATGGTGTCATCTAGCGTAGTAAAAGGAACGCCTTTAAGCTTGGCATTTAATTCTTCCAGTCCTTTGCGAAGCAGATCAAGGAAGTACTCCCGCCGCTTTTCGTCATTTTCAAATGTAATCCCCAGGCAACTTACAGAGGCACCTAAGTCTAACTTGCCAGAGGGCATAGATTCTAAATCAAACAAGATCTGTTGACGATGTTGTCTTGTTTTTTCGCTCACTTAAATCATGCCACCTTCCATGAAAAGTCACATATAAACTTATAGACTTTACTCTAATACTATCCTAACCTTGTTGGGTTCTTTGCCCCTGGCGAGCTCTGCCAAATAGGCTTCAAAACGTTTCTTCATTTCATCCAACGTCACGGGCGAACCGCCTGCAAGGAGGGCCTTGTGCAAATCTTCGATCTTAACTTCGACCTTGACGAGGCCTGATAACACCTCCTGTATGACGCGGATAAAATCCTTGCCCAATACATCAGGCAATTGCTGTTCTTCCATAAATTTCTCAATTTGTTTTCGATCCTCCGGTTTCAGCAAATCGAGGTTATTCTGAACTGTTGGGTCTTCTAGGTTAGTTAGTAACGTAACAGTCCATTCGTTAAACAAATTATCTAGTCTCTCATCTAGGGATTCAAGCTCAATCGCTGCAGATCTGAGGGGCGTCTCTACCGCCGGCCGGAAGGAACAATAAGGACATTCCGGCTTTGTAGCGAGGTCTTGTTCGGTAAGTTTAAAACAGCTTTTCAAGTCGGCCAATCGTTCTTCAAGCTCCCTCAGTTGAGAAAGGGGCATGAGATCTATGGTGGCTAAGTCGCGTAGTGCTTTTAACCGCTCGTCATTATTCATCAGCTCTTTTTTTCTTCTGTCCTCGTTCACGCCCAATCTGGCCTTGGTGTGCATATCTAGATAAGCATTGATGTAGGATTCTTTAAGGTCGGTCAAATCTCGCCGTAGCTTTGGCAGTAAATCACCACTCCCACAGTTCAGCCTATCGCCTACTGCATCCATCCATTTACCCTTAATCGAAGTTATTGTTTGGGCTCGAATTTCTCTTGCCTTCTTTGTCCATTCGTGGTCCTTTGGCATAAGAGTTTCGGCATTAGACAGATACGAGATAATATCTTTCAGTTGGTTTAGTAATCCCTGTAAAAATTCGACCTGCAAAAGACATTTTAAATCATCCTCGTAGCGTTTAATTTCTTGAACTTCGTAATGAAAGTTTTTGAGCTTACCAGAAGTATTAAAAGTTTGTAAGCTTTCCAAAAAACTTTTCATTCGCTCAAGCGCTGAGCAGTATGCCTGCTGCGTCGATTCGTCCAAAATATATTCACCCCAAAAGACAACACCTTGACGTAATGTTTGTTGGGCCAAAACAATTCGCTCCAAATATTCATTTACCTTTTTTTGCATCTCGACAATTGGATCATCCTTGCCTTGAGCGATGAGCTGGACCATGCCCGGCGTCAGATCTAACAATTCAAATAAGGCTCTAAGGGCCGGTAAGTTCCACTCCTTTGGTCTTTCTATGTGTTTAAAATTGACCAGTTCGCTTATTGGTTCAGCGGCCAACTCGGGTAATGCGGTGGCATCGAATTTCCTGCCGGGGATCGAAAGGACAATATCTCCGGAGTAAACCAAAGCGGCCAAAAGCACTACAACCCATTCAGGTTCTAAGCGATAGCCCTTATCTATAGCAAAATACTCTACATCGCTTACACCCTGAATCAACTCTGAGCGGTTAACGACATGGCCATGTTCCTTCTTTTTAAGGATATTTAGGATGTGCTTTGCATATTTAGAACGAGAGGGGTCAAGCCTATCGCCGTCTAGCAACTCCAAGGCATCGAGTACAGCAGTTGCTTGTTTGGTGCGATTTTGTCCGGCAATTGCGCGCAGGGCGTCCTGTGCTGCTTGTTCCCGGTTTTGACTTGTGATCAATACACTAAAGCTTGGATACTCTGGGGCTTGATCCTGAAAATGCGCAGACAACATAGCGCCAGCAACGGCATTAACTAGGTCGCGAAAGCCAAAGCTGGAGGTATCAGGCGTCTGCAGATAATGTGCGACTTGGCGAGCACCTGCTCCCAATCCGCTCAAGAGACTGGAGGCATGGCGTAATGACTCACCAAAACTTCTATTTCGGCCCCGCCAAGTCACCTCAAAGGCATTAATCATATTTTCCCGCAACCAGTCAACGATATCTCCCAAAAAACCGGTCGCTTTGGACTCATAGGCATTCTTGGCACTACCACTTGACTTAGAGGCTTGATCCAGCGCTGCTGCATATTTTGCAAGCAAGGGCCTGAAGTCTTCCATTTTGTTAGAAAGGCGAAAGAACACTTCATCTGCCTTCTTTTCATCTTTAAAGTGTGGCGGATCGAAGGGCTGGATGAAGTAAATGTAAAAATCGCGGGGCGGCACAGCCGTAGAGCGCTCATTGGGCGCGCCGAAGAAAAGGTATCCCTGCCTCATGACGTTTCGCTCAGGCCATAGAACCTCGTGTTCCCAAATTCGGTATCCTGTTACATAGGTGGGGTGATCCTTTTTCTCCATTAAAATCTGGAGAGCTTCGTAATAAGCCCGATCCAAAGCACTGTCGTCTAAACTCTCGGCTCGTCTTTCAATGAGTGCATCGTAATCCTCCGTCTTTTTAAGATCTAAATACCATTGGTCGTTATCCTGATTATGGGAAATGAATTGACCGCTAACAGTCTTTTGAATTTCCCTGAGTACTGTTTCTATCAGCGTCAATAAGTCGTCTGCCGGCTCTCCGCCAAGCTCTTCAATATCTGGTTGATAGAGGCAAAGCGTATCACGTAGCTCCTTGGCCGTAGCACCCAAAGGTGCATAAATATCACCAGTAGTCAGACGATGAACGGAAAGGGCGTGGATTATTCTGATAGCTAAGGGCTTGTACAGTGGACGCGTGAAGGCCTGCTCTATTCTGGCCTCCAATGTTTGGCTGACGTCCATAACCTCCTTGACTTCGGGGATCGTACGAAAAGCCGGATTGCTTTTAAGCGTAACCCAGTAACTATCATGGGCTATAACCCCTGGTCGGTCCGTCGGCACTTCCTCGTTAAGCAGTTCTTTCATAGCATAGGAGAGGGTCTTGAGAATTTCACGCTTCTCAACCACCCTGATCTGTTCAAAGACGTCGATATAATCGGGATGGACGGGGAAAGAGGCGGACGAACTCATCCATTCGCTCATTCATGTGGCCGTAAAACTTAGCAAAAGGCATGAGATATTCGCGTATTTTGACCTGCTGCTCTCCAGTTTTTTTAAGAAGGCGTTCAGCTACTACGAACTTAACATCCTTGCGAACGATGAGGATTTGTTCGAAGCGATCCTTTACTCGGCGAAGTTGATCGGCCATGTGGATAAAACGGGGGCTATCGAAAATCGCTTCCTGCACACCCGCTATAAAGCGAAAACGCAGGTACTTACATACTTCGCCAACTTCACGAAGAAAGTTGAGGTCTAAAATAAGCTCTTGATCCTTACGAGTACGGAGATACTCTAAAAGTTCATCTACGACTAAAAGGAGACCATGGTCTGGAAACACTGCTTGAAAGGAAGCCATCATTTCCTCAAAAGCCGGTTTGTTGCTTGGTATTTGACTAGCACCTGGGAAGGTATATATAACACCCATATCATTTAGAGCTTCCTCTAAATAAAACGTGACGATATCCCGCAGAGACATTGTAGTTGATCCAATCTCTCTGCGAACCACTTTGAATTTACCGGCTATGGTTTGCGCCGATGTCGCAACTTTTTCGTTGTTTAAAACAGAAAGAAGGGCTTCATGCTCTGCAATGCTGGATATTACCGACATCAGATGAGATTTGCCAGTGCCGTAATTGCCTACAATTAACAAAGCCTTGTTATCCGAAGGGCTATCGAATTGTAGTTGGGGAAACACAAGGTTCGTTAGCCTTTCGGCCATCTCATCCGATATGACGTAAGTACTTACCAGTTGCCTCGCTCTCGTAACTTCATCGGCATCCCTTAGCTGAACCACAGTTTCAATGGGCTCAAATTGAATTAAGTCTCCATATTTCATTTCAATTGCCCCCTAAAAATTTGCTTTTGTTTTAAAAACCCGTTATTCCACACTAACTGTCAAAAAATCCCTGACAGCATAACGACGATATTCTGGATGACCTGAAACGGCATAGGTCAAATGACCATCCGTGATCAATCCGTTCCAGGTAGACGCAATCGTCTTGTTTCGCGATAACCCCTGAAGTAAACACAGAGGGTCATGCTTCAAATTAACGTCAAAGAGAAGTTCTATATTGTCGAACAAGACCAGTTCCCCCTGGGTTTTATCTACTATTTCACTAACAATACGCGGCAACTGCAGGATCCGTTTTCGTTCGGTAAGGTCAAGCATTTGGCGGGACAATTCGAGGTTCAGGTTAATGAGTGGCACACTTGCTAACGTGGATACTTCCTTAATTACATTCGTCTTTCCACTTCCCGCTAGGCCCACAATCAAGACTAGGCGGTAATAAGACTTTGAGGCTTCCTTAATCCTTTGAATTACTTGATCTATCAGAGGTCCTGACATCACATGTTTATCTCCATGCCTGTTATATTTTTTAAAAAGTTACATTTTGGCTTACCAAATAAACATTAAACGGTGGCACAAAGCCATTGTCTTTAATCGCCATAAAGTTAACTCTTACCGCATGGATGATTTTGATTATCTTCGTTCTTAAGTAGCCATCTACAATTTACCGGTTGTTTCAGTTGCTGTCAAGCTATCGTAAGAAATTAACGAGAGAGAATAATGACATGATATACGATTAAACTATACAAATTCATTGTCAATATTTTCTCCCTAATTTTTTCTTTATATCACACGCATTGATATTATCTGGAAAATTTAAGATGACACCCTTCTGAGGGGAAACAAAAAGGCCGTCCGCTCACGTCTCTTTTCTGCCCGTTTATTATCCGAAGCTTCTTCCTGTAGCGTACCGGTATTTGAGACACATTTAGTCTCATAGTCCCAACTTTAGTAGTTAGCTGCCATTCCTTGTATCGGTTGCACATACCCTTCCTTTCTTCCGTGCGTTTATAGGCTTCTGAATTGATCTGTTTTAGTTCGCTGTTGTTCCAGCACCTGATTGGCAAGTTGTTATAAAACTTTTTCAAGCTTTCGTCATGCCAGAAAATAGATGACATCAACCCTTTTCGTTCAAGGTAAGTAAGAAAAGGGCATCATCATCCTGAATTTCTCAGATGATATCATACGTAACTTGCTTAAAAGCATGTTTGAAATATTGAGATAAAACATTTATTATATCTATCGAGTTGTCATGATCCGTGAACTATTGTATAAAATATTAATTATATTGTATTTCAACTGCACCGCGATAATGCACGCTTACTATTGAAACTATCGAAAAGCATTATAGAAAATCTATCACATCACTCATGCCAGTGCTCTATATTGTTAAAGTACATTGATTCAACGTTAGTTTATGATCACCTATTACCGTTCTGGGACTTTCAAATGCACTTTTCTCGTCTTTTTTTTGCTTCATGCACCTTAAAAAAGGGAGGTAGTCACTATTGCCGCCGTTCTTGATCGTCTGCTACATCACGTTCATGTTATCACTCTGAAGGGAGGGGAGCCATTGCATGAGAATTCGTTTCCTAGTTCCTCCATCCAGGGCTACTTGATACGGGTGGGGAACTTCTATGACCAAACATTGGGATTATCAAATGGCCATTAGCAGCATTTTAAATTTAAGTGAAGGTGGTGGTACTAAAGACATAGCAAAAAGGCAGGATGTCATTTTTTTATAAATTTCACAATGTAGAGGAGTGTCGTAATTGAAAAAACATGTTGTTATTTCTCCAACGTCTTGCATGGGCCTAGTAGGCATCCATGAAGGGGCATACAAAAAAGCTCTCACGTTTGATCCCGATGCAGTTGCTGTTGATGCCGGTTCTCTTGATCCGGGACCATACTATTTAGGAGCAGGACTGCCACATGTTCCAAGATACAAAATGAAAGAAGACTGCCGCATCATGATGGAAGGTCTCCTGACAAATAAAACAACCATGGTTATGGGAAGCGCAGGAGGGTCAGGGGGGCACAAACATATCAAGTGGCATCTCGATATCATGGATGAAGTTGCCAAAGAAATGGGCAAAACATTCAAAGTCGCTATTGTAGATACAACTCTAGATAAGGAATATCTAAAACAAAGAGTTCGCAAGGAAAGAATTGAAGGTTGCCAACACGACGCCATCCTCACTGAAGAAGCCATCGATAATGCAACAGAAATTGTAGCCCAAGTAGGAACAGAAGCACTAATCAAAGCGCTAGATATGAACCCCGATATTGTCTTGGCTGGTCGAGCTTGTGATAACGCCTGTTTTGCAGCGGATGCTGTACGTAAAGGTTTTGACAAAGGGCTGGCATTGCACCTTGGCAAAATTGTGGAGTGTGGTTCAGCATGCGCTATACAGCTTCCAGGCTCCAAAATTATGCGAACTCCTATGGTTGCAACCCTCTACGAAGATCATTTCATTGTAGAGCCTGCAACCCCAGATTGGATTTGCACAGTTAGATCAGTTACTGGACATGAACTTTACGAACGAACCGATCCCCACATTCAAGCTGAACCCGGTGGAATTCTCGATATGTCCAATGTGGAAATTACTCAGCACACCGAAAGAAGTGTAAAAGTCTCGGGGTCACGCTGGAGAGATGATCCTCATTCGTACAAAGTTAAATTAGAAGGTGCTGAAAAGGTTGGACATCGTTGCTTGTTCATTACCGGTGCAAGAGATCCCAACTTTATTCGTAACATTGATTGGGTTATCAATTTTACCAAGCAACGAATCATTGATGAGTTTTCCCCTAAGGGGTTGGTAGAAGGAAAAGACTATTATGTAATCTTCCGCGTTTATGGACGCAATGCTGTAATGGGTGAATTGGAAACCAAGGAACCCCAGTCTCCTCATGAGTTGGGAGTCATAATGGAAATAATTGGAAAAACACAGGAGCTAGCTCATGAAATTAGTTATTTCGGTAAATACGGCATGGTATGGTGCAACTACCCCGGAAGAACAACCGTTTCTGGCAACGTAGGCTATACTTTTTCACCGAGCATTCTAGATGCGGGAGAAGCATACCAGCTAAACGTACATCATCTGCTGCCCATTGATAAAGACCAATCCTTATTTGATGTAAAAATAGTGGAGGTAGGAAAATAATGAAAATGAATGAACTTGCTCCGGTAATACGATCCAAAAATGCGGGACCTTACTGGTTTACTGTCGATATAATTTTCGATAGTTTAGCAATTTATAATGCAGTTAAAAAGTTAAACGTCATAAACAAGGAGGTAATTGCAAAGATATATAACAATCGCGACTTAAATGATGTCTCTGACATTATTTACTTCGATGCGGGTAAGGCTATTAAATTCAATGTCCGGCGACCTCACTCATCGGGTAGTCCTTACGACACAGACGTTTTGGGTATGCAACAACATGCGCCTGTCTTAGAAATCGATGTTCCTCTTCACAGAATATTCACCCAGCTTCAAGTATAAAGCGTAAAACTTAAATACGGCATTAAGATTAAGCTCTGAAGTCTATCCGTATCCAATGGCCAGATCCGTCAATAAGTACCAATTTATCTTAAATCAAAGCCCTTACTCACCTCTCATTAGTTGTTTCATGAAATACGCAAATAAGTTTCTTTTTTACGTGGCTCAGGATCTGGCTTTCTTCTTTTAGTGATAGTTTCTTGGCCCAAAACAGCTACACAACTAGCGTTAAGATCGCTGATTGTGTTTTATAGCGACCTTAAAGCAGTGGCAATGAGGTGTATTTAAAAAGAACTTGGAAGGAGTGGGTTTCAATATGCCGAGTAGTTTTATTTCTCTGATTATTTTAATGGCGTTTATCCTCGTTAGTTTTATAGTAATCAAGAGGCCAATTTATGAAATCATGGTTTTGGGGTATATTGTCACGATTATATGCACCGGACGATATGACGTATTCTGGAAAAACCTAATTAAGCCTTCTACCAGTTCGCTATTTTTCGCCGTAGTTGCCTTCTTGCTTTTAGCCCATGTTCTAGATGAAACTGGAGTCATTCAACAGGTAATCGATATTGTTCTTTCGTTAGTCGGTCGATTACCAGGAGGTGCCGGATATTTAGCAATTGCTATCTCATCTTTCATGTCCGCTTTATCAGGCTCAGGCCCCGGAAACGTAGCAGCAACTGGTGTATTTACTATTCCTGCTATGAAAGAAACTGGTTTTCCGGCAGAACTAGCGGCCAATATCGAAACAAGCGCTAGTTGTTTAGGGCCCATGATCCCGCCCTCGGGCACTATTTTGTTAGCATATGGAATTCTTAATGAATTCCTCCCAGCGTCGCAGAAGATCCCCATGTCTAGATTCTGGATGATAGTTTGGGGGGTAGGTCTTTGGTATATTTTACAGCGAGTCATAACAACTTGGCTTTACTGCAAATATTATAAGGTGCAGCCAATGTCCGAAGAAGATGTTAAGCCTTTGAGCGAATCTTTAAGGACTGGTTGGGCAGCTGCTTTGCTCCCAATTATCATTCTCGCTCCTTTTGTGATAGACGCTACCATGAAAACTACATTGACTAACTTAGTAACTAGTGCCGGAGCCAAGGCTTTCTCAAATACGCTATTAATATTCGTACCTGGTGTGGCTGCAGTATATTGTATGCTAATTAGTAAGACTAGCGTTAAGAAAACATTTGATATTTTAAAAGGCAGTGTTCCAAAGATTGTTCCTGTCGCAGCAACCGTGTATTTTTCATATTCTATTGCCTACGTCTTTGGCGACATAGGCATGGATAAAGCCCTGGCTGAAGTGGTTACATCACTCCAGCTCCCAAAATTAGCCCTAATTATTGTCACAGTTCTATTCTTTGCCGTTATTGGTATGATTTTGCCAGGCTCAGGTTCGTTAGCAATATTCGGTGGCAGTTTTTTGGCCATTTTTGCTGAAGTTGGCGTAAACCCTGTATTAATTGCTGCTGTTTTGCCAGCATTAACCGGGGCTTTATCCGGCATGGTTCCCCCCGTTGCTGTTGCCCTTTATACTGCTGTAGGTATCGCGCAGGCAGATATTGGGAAAGCAATAAATATGTCCATAGTATGGGCAGGGACACACCTGCTGTTGACTTTAATGCTCATGCTAGAGTTGTTACCAGTATTAGGTTTATAGGCTATAAGGAGGTTGCAAAATGAGCTTTAAAAAAGCCCTGATTAACATATTTGCTATTTGTATGGCCATTAGCCTTTTCGGCGGTTTTGCAATTTTTGTGATGCATATCGTTGGTCTTTTTGCTGGTGCAGAGCAAGGAGCTGCCATAATGACTTTCGCTTCAAAGAAGATAAGCGATCTGCTGATCCGGGTCTCGAGCATCGGGGTTGTTATTGGGTTGATACTAATTTATCTTACAAATACACACGCCTTGACTTATCAAAGCGAAAAAAACCAATAGTCCCTGCCATGATTCCCCAAAAACAGGGGTGTTGCGTCTTATACTTCCTGTAAAAATAGGTGGCCTTCTCTTCGGAGGCCACCTATTAAAAAAATAATATCAGCAAACAAAAGGATGCCTAAGGAGTTTCGGGAACTTTTTTTAATTTGCGTATTTGATTGGAGTACGGACTAAAAGCCTTATCCCATTCGACCAGTCTGTCAGCTATTATTCTGTACCCTTGATCCCAAGTAGATTCATCGCCTAACTTACACTCATATATGTCATGATGAATTCTACTGGATATGTGGTTATCCAATCTTCTCCAGATGATATCACCTCCAAATGCCCTTTCAATCTCTTCTTTTTTATCATAAAGAAAGTCAAAAATCTTTTTGTTAAGTTCTCCAGATTTATCTTTAGAAATGAGAAGTTGTATGGCTGCGCTGTCCTTTTTAATAATGATCTGATAATGGATCCCGCTTACTCCTGTACCCGCTGATAACCAGTTATCCGTTGAAGGGCTAATGTTTCTAAACAAGTCTGTTTATTCATTGAGCACTGACAGAAGTCCCTTCCAGAATTAAAGTCTTTTTAGGTGCCGTTCGGCCAAATCTTTCTTAACATCATCGGTTGCCCTCACTTCCTCGCTGGGCCCAGCGATTATGCTAAAAAGAGGCGCTACAGGAGAATCTCCTATTTTAACTGCCTCAATCTTTAATATATACCAATTCATATCCGCCGGCGTAACTTCATTAAGCCATTTAATGACGCGAATATGTTCTATTTCAAATAACGTGGAAGACTTCCGGTAGCAAGAACCCTATCATCATCCTGACGTAAGCTTCTACGTTTCTGAGGCCAAAGTATAGACGCTCTTTAACATCTTTACCTTCGGTATAGGCGTTGGTGGTCTTATTGTCGAAGTAATTTAAGATTGGCTCACGCCATCTTTTAAGTGTATTTGACACCTTTTGGACTTTATGTATCTGAAGTCTTAGGAATCCCAAAGCTTTATTTAACATCACCTTAAATCGCTTTTACTTGATTTTCATATGTTTTCTCAAATTACTCTGGCTTTTGTAGCTAAGCATCAAAAACAGCCTAGTGGGATTGCAAAGACCTCAATATACTTAAAGATTTCGGAACTAGCTTCCATCCTGATTTTAAACCTGCAATGGTTCACAAAATTCTGCCTTCAAGATCTTAACGAGACTCTCCCTTGCAAAATTTCTTAAAGCAGTTTCATTTATGGTTCAATGACCCACTATTACATTATCATGTGTGTTTTTAACGATCCCATATTCCCCAGTTTTGCAAAGGTTTTTCCCCAGGCACCGGTGGGGAATTTTGTCTGAAACTTACTCCAACTGCTTCATGTTCATGAGCGACTGCCTCATGCGATAGCTTTGTCCGTCGAAGATCAATAGGTAGCTATGGTGTATCAGCCTGTCTATTATCGCTACCGTCATCTGTTCGTCGCAGAATATGTTGCCCCAACGGCTGAACTCAAGGTTCGTAGTTATTATCACGCTTCTTCGTTCGTAGCAGTCGTAAATGACCTGAAACAATAGCTGTACTCCTTCGCGATCCAGCGGTACGTATCCCCATTCGTCGCAGATCAAAAGGTCCAACTTGGAAAGCGCCTTTAAAATCCTTGATATCTCACCTTCCTTCCTGGCTTCCCGTAGCCTATTTACCAACGCGGCTGTGCGGTAGAATTTTACGTTTAGGTCCTTCCTGCAAGTCTCAACCCCTATGGCCGTAGCGAGGTGCGTCTTGTCATTATATAAAGCTTTACATAATTCCCCATACCCGTTCCGCCACCCAAAATCAAGGAGGTGCCGTCTTCTATACACACCATTGCAGGCCTCTTCGCCTTCCTGATAATGGGGGTCTCCAACCATTATGAAGGTGTCAAAAGTGCAGTGTTTCATGGCTTCTTGGATCTTGCTAGCCCGAATAAGCTGTTCCATTTCTCGTTGCCGTTTTTACTCTCGCGATTCACACGATTTCCCACCTCGGCCACAATAATCTGCCGTCTAAAGATTTTTTTCACTGAAATCGACCATCGGAGCCCTCTGTATTTGCACAATGCGATTCCCGGACACTTGGCGCAAAATCGCTGCTGCTCTTCAGCTTGAATGAAATCTCCCATGGAACTGTATAAATCTGACGCCGTTTATAGATGGATTTTTGAAAAATCACCTCACGTACGAAAGAACTTGTTTTGTCATGTCAACTCACCTCCGTATTTTTCAATCATGGCTTCCTGTCGCCTGGCGCCCCACTCTTTCAAGTCGGCCGCCTGTTGTTTTTCACATGGATCTTCAGACGTGAAAACCTCTTGAGCTTCAGACTTGTTCCTTCGCCTCGATGTCTGGTATTTCAAGCTTTCGTAAATGTATTCGAGGGTGAGAACGTGGAGCGGACGGCTCATTTTTTCCGTATCTCGATACCGCCCTTGCGATCTCATGGTTCACGCGGGCGAGGACATGAATTTTCTCAATGGCTTTGAATGTGGAAAAATCCTTGTGGGGGGGTAGTCTCTTTTCTGCCCGTTTTGAGCAGGAAATACTCCACAGTCGCGCGCATTACTTGAGGAGTATCTTCCAGTCCCACTGTCGCTTTAGGAATATATTGCGTCGCTCGGCAATCAATGAGAACATATTCCGAAGAGAGCTGTCGCTTATTTTGTATCGAGGGGTTCACTTCAAATATCTTTCCGACTACATTCGTTTTAAGCTCTCTTGAGTGAAGCGCACGGAACACCCCACATACGCGGCTATTGTTGTCACTTTGGAAAAATATTTTTCCTCACTCATAGACGCAAGGTTGCAAAGACCGGCGTAGACATTTTATCGATAGGTAAAACATCTCTGTCACGAATGACGCACCTGTCTACACACATCCACCAAAAATCACGAGAATCGTTAAGAAGTGTCTAATCTGCCACGGGACTTGCACTATCTCTAATGAAATATCATGTAACTGAGATAATACGGCCAAGAGAAACTCTTAGTGAGTTTAAAATATTTCCTGCGTTCGATCAGTTCTAGCTGTTTAGGCAATTCGAATTTACATTCGGCCTGAGATTCTAGTTTGATGTTGAATCTGAAACTTGGGCCCATATCCACCGGAAATGTAGCTCGATATCCCACTCAAAAAAATCCTGACGCTCGAACTTGCTAATGGTTTTAAAATATTGAGTCTCTACATGTATAAGTGTATAAGTGTGCCCATGGCAACGAAAAAATAAAAAAGTGAAAAATTTTTGAAGTTTTCGGGGTGAACGACATTTAGAAAATTATTTGGCAGGTAAGGGAAGGGTGAAAAGGGGCAGCATCTCTGCTACCCCTTTAAAACTAATTTATAGAGAACTTTTCTTATTTAAGCCCCCAAGCAGAAGCTGCATCTTCACCAAACTTTTCTATGAAATATTCTTGCACAGGTTTTACAGCTTTCTTAAACGCAGCAAGTTCATCCGGTGTCAATTCTGTGATAGTAACTCCTCTGTTTTCAATAAAGTCTTTCTTTATCTCTTTTTCTGCGTTTTCAAGATACTGTCTGCCATACACCTCGGCTTCCTTGGCTTTTTCCAATAAAAGTTTTTGAGTCTTTTCGCTGAATTTAGACCAATCTTTGCTATTGGCCATCAGCCAATAGCCATCGTAACTCCAATTCCACTCGGTTATAAACTTCTGCACTTCATAAATTTTAGCTGAGTCAATTGTCTGATATCCGTTTTCATGACCATCAATAGTCCCCTGCTGAAGTGCGGTAAAGACTTCGCTCCAATTCATAGCAATTGGGTCAGCACCAAATTCACGTAATGTTTTCATGTAGACTTCTCCGCTCGGAACTCTGATCTTCAGCCCTTTAAGGTCTTCTGGTGTTCTGATTTCTTTCTTATTATTAGTAAGCTGACGAAGTCCATTATGAATTCCAGCTAAGTAAACCAATCCTTTTTCTTTCATTAAATTAGTATAGTATTCTCCACCAGTGCTATCCATCTTCGCAATTGCCTCGGCATAACTTGAGAATATAAAAGGAACAGAGTGCGTAAGGAATCGGGCATCAATATTACCAAGAACAGAACCAGAGAACACTGCAAGTTCATAGTTGCCACCAACGATTAAAAGTTCAATGCTTTTCGGCATACTGCCGCCGGCAAGTTGGCAGTTGGGATAGACTCGAATCTTAATTTTACCGTCGCTTGCTTCCTTGACAGCATCAGCAAAGTACTGAGCGGTAATGGCATCTACACCAAGATTTGTTCCAGACGTACTTAGTTTTAGATTCAGCTTTTCATAATCATCGGAACCGCTTTCTTTTGCTTCCACTACCGAATTGCCATAGCAAAGAGCAAACGCAAGAACAAACACACCCACAAGGATAAAAGACATTACTTTTTTCACAATTCTCTCCCCTTTTCTTATGAATATGAATTAGAAACGCTAAAAGCAAATAGTATATTAAAAATCTGGAGTAAAAACTCCATTCCACCCTTGTATTTCAACTTGCATATTTAGTCCCTATTTCTACCGCTTGCTAATCTGACATCACATCAGCAAATTAGGTAAAAACTGCGATATTGCGGGCATATAGGTAACAATAAGCAATGCCAAAACCGATGCCGCCAAGAATGGCAAAGAAGCTTTGGATATCTCTTCGAGAGACACGTCGCCGATTCCACATGCAACATAAAGGCAAACTCCGACAGGCGGCGTAGCATTACCGATTGCCAAGTTCATAACCATGATGACACCGAATGCCAAAGGGTCATATCCCAACTGAATTGCAACTGGCAAAAGAATGGGCGTGAAAATATAAAATGCTGACGTTCCGTCAATAACGCATCCTGCCAAAAGAAGTACGATATTCACTATCAAAAGGAATATTAGGATATTTCCCCCCGCCATATTTACGAGTAGCTCACTTGCCGCAGCTGCAATACCCTCTGTTGTGATGATCCATGCAAACAAACTTGCCGTAGCAGTAATAAACATAACCACAGCGGATTGGACTGCCGATGTAACCAATATTTGATATAAATCTTTAAATTTAACACTCTTATAGACAACGGCTCCAACAATTAAACCATAAACAGCAGATATTGCCGCCGCTTCAGTAGGTGTGCACACTCCTCCATAAATGCCACCTAATATGATGATAGGCATTAAAATTGCCCATATAGCATCCTTAAAAGCAACCCAGCACTGTTTCAGAGGAACTTTAGGTATTCTTTTTATATCTTCTCTCCTTGTCGTTAAAAGACATGAAACAGCAATAAATGCTCCCATAAGAAGCCCAGGAATAATCCCGCCCATAAATAATTTGCTTATGGAAACCCCAGCAATTGAACCGTATATAACAAAAGTAATAGATGGAGGGATAATGAGGCCTATGGCACCTGATGCAGCCATTAAGGCCGAGGCTGTATCTTTTTTGTACCCCACACTAACCATTGCAGGAATGACAATCATACCGAGAGCTGCAACTGTAGCGGGAGCGGATCCTGAAATAGCAGCAAAAAAACAGGAAACAAGAACACATACGATTGCAAGTCCGCCTTTAAGATGACCAACTAGGGCCATGGCAAAATCGATCAATTTCCTGGAAATACCTGCTTTTTCCATAATATTTCCGCCCAAAATAAAGAAAGGAATAGCGAGAAGAACAAACTTGCTACTAGCTGCATAAAAATTAATGGGGATCATATCGAAGCTCATACCCATAGCCATAAGACCCAGTAGACTCGAAATGCCCATAGTAATAGCAATAGGAACATTTATCAACAACATCACTAGGAATGATCCTAACAATATGGTAGCAACCATTAACTACGCCTCCTTCCGCCTTAAAGACTCAAAAATAGCCTGGATAAAACGTAGGGTTAAAAACAACGCTCCTATGGGGACAAAAGAACCGTATATCCATTCCGGCCACTGCAGCGTTATAGAAATCTGTTTTAGTTCGTACTCTTGAATTACCATAAATATTCCCTTGTAAAGAAGTACAAGAGAAAAGATCACGCCTAAAATACTGGCTAAAAGATAAAATCTCCTTTGCCATTTTTCGCTCAGTTTGCCTGTGACTAAGCTCAAACCTAAATGAGCATTACGTTTTACCCCAATAGCAGCTCCAAGTGTGCATAAGAGAACAAACAGCGATGTAGTAATTTCCTCGGTAAATGAAATAGACGAACTAAGGAAATATCTTGAAATTACGTTTATGAATGTGAGCACCAGCATAAAAAACATAACAATTGCTGATAAAACTTCTTCGATGTTATTAAATATCTTTTTCATTTGCGCCCATTCAACTCCTTACAGCCCCACCAGAGAAGCCATTACCTAGGGCAAGGCGGGTTATTTTCCGTGGCACGACCAAGACCAAGCTTGAAAATTTTACTATAAGCCAACTCGCGCCATGCCATAAGCATTACGTAACATCCTAACCTTCGTCAGCTGGAACTACTTTAATACTGTATTCAAAACCAATACTCCTACCAAGGACATCATCTTTCAAACATCCTCTAAACTTTTCCCCGTAAACTAATCCATTCAAAGCTGGAATTGTGCCAGAGAAAATAATGCAATCTTCAAGGCTCGGATAGAGTTTTAAGGCCTCCTCCCGAAGAGTCTCTAGGGATAGTAGAGCGGAAAGTTTTTCCTTTTGATAGACAGATTCTTTGCCATCCATTGTCTGCCATGCAATCAGTTCGAGATCATCCCAGTGATCCTTTATATCTTTATATTTCCAGAGCTTGCTACTCATAGGCTTCTGACAAATAGCTTTCGATTTAACCATGTCTACAGCTTCAAGAGATCTATCTGTATGCTCACTTGTAACGCCTACATATATATTGCCTTCTCTCTCGAGGAAGAAGAATTCAATCTCCCCGCATGTTCTATCGCCTACTACTGTAATTTCATCATCTTGGGTTACAACATTCGGAGAACAAAAAAAATGTTCTGGCATGCTCTTGGGCCCTCTTATGCCGTGCTCGGCCAATTCTGCTGCATGTTTTCTGATTTCATCCTTATTACGCCCGGCCCATCCGAAAAGGCAGCAGTTTCGGATAGCAAACCCCATATGTGTTACTTTTCCGTTTTTGTCTTCAACATCAAACCAGACCTTTTTCATTTTGATTCCTCCAAGTATTTTACTAAAGTTTTATATAGCAAATAGATCGCCCTTATAACTATCTTAAGAGATGAAGGATGTTAAAATTACAAATACTACAGTAAGAGCTTTACCCAAGAACCTCTACTTTATATTCATGAGCTATCTTTCGCTGCAATACTTCATCCTGAAGCTCACATCTAAAAGAATCGCCATAAATAAAACCGTCAAGCAAAGGCACAGTGCCAGAGAACATAATCATATTGTCCATATTGGGGTAAGTCTTGCCCACTTCCTCTATTATTTTTTCAACTCTCAAAATCTCACTGACTTTCCCTTCTTGGTACTTCACTTCTTTGTTGTTGTAAACCTGCCAAGAAACGAGTTTTAAATCATCCCAATGGTCTTTCACATCATCATATAGCCATACTTCATTAGCCAATGGCTTTGCACAAATTTGTTTCGATTTAGCAATGCTCACTGATTCTAAATCTCTATCTGTATGGTCGCTGCCCAGACCTATATATATTTTCCCTCTCTGCAGTATGATGGTAAATTCTGCCTCTCCGCTGGTTCTGTCTCCGAGAACCTGAATATAATCCTCATCCGTTACCAAGAGATCAGCTACTGGATACAACACAGGAATGCTTTCTGGAGCTTTTACACCAAGTTTCTCAAGCTCGCGGATATGTTCCATAGCTTTGGCCTGATTTCTTCCCGCGAATCCTATTGCCAATACTTTGTTAAAATCAATGTGCAGTTCTTTACGTCCTTCTTTGGTGACCAACATAAGATCCATCGTTTTCATGTGTCTAATCTCCCTATAATTTATAAAATTCAGTTTTTCTATCTCTAAAGACGTTAATCCTCTCGCGAATATCTTTAACTATGGAAAAATCTGCCTCCGCCATTACAACTTCTTCATCTTCCCCAGCATGGGCCAGTATTTCCCCCCAAGGGTCTATCAGCATAGAATTACCGCAAAACTTCAAATCATTCGCTGTGCCAACACCATTTACGGCAGCAACAAACATCTGATTTTCGATAGCCCTCGCCATTGCTAGTATTTCCCAATGTTTCAATCTGGGATGGGGCCATTGAGCAGGTATAAATAAAATCTGGATGCCATCCAACGCCAAGGTGCGAACCAGCTCAACAAACCTCATGTCATAACAGATAATCATTCCAGCTTTAATGCCATCTAATTCAAAAGTACAAAGTCTGGAGCCACCCTCGAAATACGTGTGTTCGCCAGAAGGAGAAAAGCCATGAATTTTGTCATATTCGGCTATACATTTCCCATTCCGGTCAAAAACGAAACCAGTGTTATAAACCTTGTCGCCCCGTCTATTAGCAACAGAGCCACCAACTATGTTGACCTTATATTTACTCGCTAGCCCACTTAGCAACTCTTTTGTCGGTTGACCATTCACATCTGCCAAATCTTTCAGGTTCTTTTTTGGGAAAAAACCCACATTCCAAGTTTCTGGCAAACAAATAATATCAGGATTTCCCTTCACAGCCTCACGTATCATCTGTTCAGCTTTTTCCCTGTTCGCAACTGGATTCTCAAATGTTACATCCATCTGTAAAAGGGCTATTTTTTGGATCACGCACGATTCCTCCTTTGTCTGTCCTAACTTGACTGCCACCTTATATTATTGGTAATGTACTCTAGAGCTGCCTTCAAATCTCTTTCTTCCAGCGCTGAAATAAGTAAAGTGTGCTCTTGGATTGAGGGCTCCATTCGTTTACCATATTTGCACGCCCTTAAACCAATGAGAAAAAAACGATCTTGAAGTTGTTCCAGCAATTCACTCATCTTAGGATTATTGTAAATTTTAAAAAAATAGCTATGAAACTGCTGATCCGAAGCCATAAATGCAACTGGATCATTTTGCTCAAAAGCCTTCCTCTGGGAATCAATCATTTCTCGTAATTTCTTAATGTCTTCGGCAGTAATAACATCAATTATTTGTTCAATAACAAATCTCTCAAGAGCCCTTCTAACGTCATATAACTGATTCGCCTCTTCATCTGAAAGCTCTTGCAAATAAATACCCAATTTCGGTACAATTTTGACAAATCCTTCTTTTTCTAAAAGCTTAAGCGCTGATCTGATAGGAGTTCTGCTCATCTTGAGTTCGGACGCTAAACGATTTTCTGAAATCGGCTGATCCCTCGTTAGAATCCCTTTATGTATCATTTCTTTAATCTTCCGATAAGCAATCTCTGACTTACTTGGTAGTTGTTCCACTTTTTTCTCCTTTGCTGTTAAGTAAAATTCCTGTTTGCAACTGGCAAAAGACCAATTGAATATTTATGCTTTTTAAAGATCACTAAGAACTGTGATTTTCAAAACTAAACAACATCGTAAAAACTAGTAACATAAATAGGCATTTTCAAACAATGCCATATTGCCACATTTCCTTCTCATCAGATTTTTCATCTTCAAGATTAAGAAAAATTTTGACACCCGCAATTCACCCATTCTCATGCCAAATCATTAAAAGAATAACGATATCGTAAATGTGCACTATGATGAGTTGGTTTGAACTGATGAGATTTGTTAAGAAAGGAAGGGCAATATTGAGGGATTTGGATCACACGAAGAAAAACTCGCAAGGCTACATCAAGATTCGGTCGTGCCGACGTTTGTAAAATCGAGATCATGAACTTTTCAGAAACCAATTGTAATAGTATTAACTTTAGTTCCTTCAATAATCCAAACAATAATCCAAAACGACATTCCATACGTAATCCCTCATTTTCGAAATCAAAAGAAATACAAGGATATATGTTGGTATCCATACTAATATCCAAGTTGGTATATTAGATAATATAAGGGCTTCTTACTTATTTGTCAATGACAAATTTTCTCAAATATGAGAAATGAAGGCTGATTTCTCTCTGTGCTCTTCTTTCTGCCATCTCTAAATCGCGTCACAGCTGGGGTCTGCCCGCTAGTTGCTGGCGACAGAAAGATTTGATATTTCTTTTTTCCACGGTGATATGCCTCTACAAAGCGGGTGGACATGGTGCATGTGTGAAAGTTATTTTGCGGGGTGGGCGGTGGAAGGGGCAGCATGTTTATATTGACTCAAAACAATAATTTGTGACTCGTAAAAGCCATTTCACGAGCAGCAAAAGTTACGCATGATATCATCTGTAAAATTTAGGATGACACTTCCCCAAATAAACTAGGAAGGGTCATTGCCCTCTGATAGAATAAAGTTATCACAGACCCAAACTATCGAAAGGGTCAACGATGACCCAATATTATATTACCTTGAATGAGGAGGATTGACGTCTCTATTTTCCTGCAATGACGAAAGCTTAAGGGAAGTCATAGAACAATTTATAAATCAGGTACTGGAGCAACAGCGAACTAAAGCAGATCAACGCTAAAGCCTTATGAACGCATGGAAAAGCCAGGGAATGCGCAACGGATACAAAGAAAGAGGGTTAACCACCAGGGTTGGGACCTTGACGTTAAGAGTACCTCAGATAAGAGATGGCATTTTCACTATAGATTATTCGAGCGCTATCAACGAAGCGAAAGGGCGTTAATCGCCACCTTGATGGAGATGGTCGTCAATGGCCTTTCGACCAGAAAGGTCGCCAGGACAACGGAGGAGCTTTGCGGGACACATGCTCAGCATCGACCATATCTAGAGCTTTGCAAAGACCTTGACGTTTCGCTGCAGATCTGGAAAGAGAGGGATTTATCTAAAACCCTTTATCCATTCCTGATGTTAGACGGCATTGTAATAAAGGCAAGAGAAGACGGCAAGGTAAGGCCTTTCAGCTTACTCGTCGCTACAGGAATCAACCAGGAAGGATATAGGGAGATCTTGGGGATGGAGTTAGGAAATAGCGAGACAGAGGAAAGCTGGTCAAAGTTTTTCAAGGACTTAAAGGCAAGGGGGCTTAGGTGAGTCGATATAGTGGTATCCGATAACTTGCAAGTCTGGTCAACGCCGTAGAAAGGCATTTTCAAGGTTCGACCTGGCAGAGGTGTCAGACCCACTTCGCTAGGTCGTTTAACTCGTGTCCCAAGAACATGCAAAAAGACCTAAAGTCGTACCTTGAGGGCGATCTTTGAAGCACCTGACATATCTACGGCACGACACATGCTAAATCTGACGCTTGAAGTGTTTTCTGCCCAAACCTTAGGGCTACAGAGATCCTGGAAGATGGCTTTGACGACGCCGTAACAGTATTAAACCTCCCTGCACGTTACAGGAAGAGGCTTCGGACCACGAACGGACAGGAAAGATTAAACCAGGAAATAAGGCGAAGAGAGGGGGTGATTCGGATATTTCCTAACCGCGAATCGGCACTAAGGCGGGTAAAAGCGTTGTTGATGGAACAGGACGAAGCATGGTCTACGGGTAAGAAGTACTGCGAGATAGATGAATATTGGGAGTGGAAGAAACAGGAACAGGAACAACAGTGTGAGATAGACGAAGTAGCTCTAGTAATGACTGAAGTTTAACCATGATTTTAATCAGAGGGCGATTTTACAGAAAAATAAGGGCTTGACCATTTCATCTCCAATGCAAATGTAGATTAATTATATAAACAAAGCTAAATATTTCGCTATATTTAGAGTCTATTAGAACTTAATAGCTCTAATAGACTCTTCTAGAATTATTATATAAATGTCTTGTATTACAAATATATTCCTGCATTCGGGCCAAGAGGTAGATTAAATAATATAAATATGATAGACAAAGCAGTCCAAAAGAGTAAAAATGCTAAACTAAAAGGTATCATTAATGATATTAAAGTTCCAAGACCCGTATCTTTCTTATATCTTGTCATCATACCTAAGACAATAGCTAGTCCAGATGATAGGGGTGTAATAATATTTGTACAAGAATTACCTACATTGTAAAGAGCCTGGGCAAAAGCAGGGGAATATCCTAATAATGCAAACATCGGAACAAATATCGGAGCAACCATTGCCCATTTTGCAGAAGCTGAAACAACAAAAAGATTAAGAAAGGACATAAAGAGAATAAAAACTATTACTAAAGGTACATCCTTTAAATTAATAGCTTTTATGAACTCTGTTCCTCTAACAGCTATTAAAGTAGCGAGATTTGTATCTTTGAAACATGCAACGAATTGAGACGCGCCAAATACTATAACAATAAATCCTGCCATTGAGGCTACACCTTTTACCATATATTTTGCAACATCTCTATCTTTTTTAATCTTGCCAACGGTTATTCCATATGTAATACCAGGAATTAGAAATAAGAATGTCATCAGCATTACTATACTGTCCATGAAAGGTGATTTAGGTAAGATATTTCCCGTATCAGTGTTCCTAAAAAATGCACCCTGGGGAACTGTTAAAACTAATATTATAACGATATAAATTAATAAAGATATACCAGCGTATTTCAACCCTTTATGTTCAATTGGTTTTAATTCACTCATATCTGCGTCTACATAATAATCGATGTCTTCGTCAACATTAAATACATCGCTTCCTTCAACAATTGGAGCAATTACCTTTTCTGAAACATATACTGCAATAGGAGTCAATAATAAAGCTGATGCGGCAAGAAAATACCAATTCATAGCTATATGGGCAGGATAGTGTTGTGTTATTGGGAGCAATTGCATAACCGATTCTGTAATGCCACATAAAATAGCATCACTACTTCCAAACATAATTGCAGCAGAATGTCCTCCATTTACGCATGCATACGAAGTCGCTATTCCTAAAATAGGATTTCTTCCTTTAGCCGCATATACCACCCCTGCTAATGTTGGTATAAATACAAAAGCAGAATCCCCTATGAGATTTCCATTCATGCTTAAGAATACAACAATGGTAGCTATTAAGGTGTTTGATGCATTCGCAACAAATCGTTTCATAACAGCATTGAATAAGCCAGAATATTCACATACGGCAGTCCCCAAAATTATAACAAGTGCATAACGTAATGCTGGAAAATCAACAAAGTTTTTTGGTATATCCTTTAAAAACCTTCTAACAAAATCAGCTTTTAAAAGACTTTGAGTAATAATTTCATCATCAGTGCCAGGAAGCTTTATAACAATTCCTTGTGTAAAATGAGAAATTATAAATAAAATACCTATAAGTATAATAAATATTGTAAGTGGATGTGGTATTTTATTACCAAGCCTTTCTGCAGATAAAATAACCTTTTGAAACTTGCTGGGTTTTAATACGTTATTTGTAGTTTTCGGATGAACTACTTTATCTAGCACTATAAAAACCCCCTTTTTTAATAATTTGTTTTATCATCCTACTACTACCAAGTTTCTGCTGCTCGCTGAACAATATAATATACATAATATACTTTTACCATCTACTTAAAGATCTTGGATTTCGGAGTAGATATATTAATGTGTTTATCTAATTCTACAATATTATATTTACTTCCTTCCCAGAAACTCTCATCTTCATATTCAAAAGGAATCTTAGCTAAATTAGCGCGTTCTATCATCTTCTCTGCTTCTTCCTCAGCTAAACTAATTATTTTATCTTCATTTACAGTTAATAAAACTCTATTTTCCATAACAATTTCCCCATCTATAATTACCGTATTAACATCTTGACCTGTAACCTCATAAACAGCTCGTATTGGTTCTAACATTTTAGGCACAAGGTGTGGACTATTTAAATCAATGAGAATTATATCAGCCTTTTTGCCAGGGACTAGTGAACCTATAATCGAGTCAAGCCCTAGAGCTTTAGCAGCATCTATTGTAACCATTTTTAATACTTTCCCAGGTGGCAAATAACTTATATCGCTAAAATGTGACCTATGTTCTATCATAGCTACTTTTAATTCCTTAAATAAATCAAAAGTACGATCTGGTGCATTACCATCTGTGGATAAAACAACATTTGCTCCTGCTTCAATTAACTCTGGAACTGGACAACGCTGTTTTATAAATGCACGTGAACTAGGAGATGAAGCAACATGGGTTCCTGTATCTGCCAATATGCTAATTTCTTCAGAATCAATTCCTGTTACATGCGCTAAAACTGTATCAGGGCCAAGTACATCCTTTAGAAATTCATGTGCAAACTTAATATGTCCTGCATATGCATGAGCATTAATTTTTGTATTATATTCTTTAGATAATCTTTTTAGTTTTCTAAATAAACTTTGAACCTCCTCTGTTGAGGCACCCATAGTTCTATCAATACCTGAAGGGCTTACATGCACAAAACTTAAATCACTTTTTTCATGCCACTTTTCTAAAACATATTTAGTAGTCTTAATTGCCTCCTCTAGAGTTAATAAAATCTCTTCAGTGCTATTGTTACGCCATCTTACGAAACGTCTTGGCCATGTTGTCCTACAAGGGCCAATTCCTATAATATTCCTAATTCCTATTTCCCTCATAGCTTCCATATGTTGCTCAGCATATATCGGTTCATCACAACGAGGTGCGGCACCAAGCATCGAATATCCGCAAGTAGTTCCAAACTTTATTCGTTCTGCCCCAGAAAGCAATCCTTCTGCGTACCAAAAAAGATCGGTAGTATTTTCAAAATAAATGTATTCCATAAGTCGTTGCCAGTCTCCTGATTGTAGACAAGTACCAAAACCCTTTGTTAACCCATGACCAGCATGACCGTGAGCATCTATTAATCCAGGCATTATAATATTGTCAAAAGCATCAATTTTTCTCTTAGCTTCAATACCCTCAAATTCTTGCGATTTACCCACCTTAACTATCCTATCTCCAATTATGCCAATGGAACCATTTTTTATAACCGTATTTTTAGGATCCATTGTGATTATGAATCCTCCATTAATTATTAAATCAAACACACTTATCATCCTTTCACTCAAAGAAAAAATCATATTTTTACATAATCCTAATTGTTACTGCAGAATACTATCAACATGTTTGTATACAGATATGCATATAAATAATGCTGTCTTTTGAAACTTGTTAGACTTTAATAACTTCTTTGTAACATCGGCATTAATTCACTTGTGCACATTCTAAAATCCCTCCCTTCTTTTTATGTATGCTCTCGAAAAATCCGAGAATATTTACTTTACCTTAAGAGCTAGCTTTAAAGCTTCACCCTAATTTTGAAATAAGTATTACCGAGATACATGGGAATATTGACCTAATCTACATTAATTTTACGGCATAATTTTTTAATGCATTTCCCTTCAAAATAGTATTGTGTTATCTGATTCTATTTTGATGGTTTTATTATATTTAGAAACTGACAACTCAATAGGGTAGATATTGGTTCATTTTATTCTTAATATCTCGTCTCAAAAATTATTCTTTCGAAGCTTGCTTTATTATGCCATTTTTGTGTTATCCCACACTACAATATATGTTTTTCAAAGTTCATATCATTACACTTCTCAAACTATTCATTACTTTAACAGTAATATCATTTTTAGCTTGTCTCGATTATCGAGACACTGTATCATAAATATAGTACTATAAGTTTATTGCTCATCTATGCTTTTGTCAATAGGACGAGTTGCCTCACCTAAAAATCAAAGTGAAACTATCATCCCCTTAAAGGCATCTGTAAGGGGGAATCGGGGTGAGGATGTCAATGTAGATTCGAAGGGAAATCGTCTATGGGGCAAGTAAAGGATATAACAAGCTATCAAAGAAAGAAAAGGGTAGAAAGCTTGACAACGTTGTAGCTATCACCGGCTACAACCGTGACTATGCGTCACGACTGCTTTCCCAGCATGGCAAGTACATTTACGTTAAAGACAGAGCCGGAAGGCCTTATAAGCTCATCGCCGATGTGAGGAGAAAGAAGAAACGCTCTGAGAAGAAAAAATTGATGCAGAAGTATTTGGGATCCTAAGACAGATATGGGCAATCATGAATTACCCTTGCGGAAAGCGCCGTTTCCCTTGCATGAGTTGGCTCGTGCCGATGCTTGAAGCCTTTGGGGAGATAAAGATAGCCTCCGATGATACGAGGCAGAAGCTACTAGCTATATCTCCTTCGAGCATGGACCGTCTTTTGAAGGACAAGAAGAAAAGGATCGATATCGGAAAAAGAAAGAGCACTAAGCCGGGAAGCCTCCTCAAAAACCAAATAAGCGTGCGCACCTCCGCAGATTGGGAGACGTCCAAGGTGAGATTTATGGAGATGGATTTAGTATCTCACGAAGGAAGGAACCCCAGAGGGCAGTTCGCCTTTACCCCGACCCCTTACTGATGTATTTCCGACTGGACGGAGAATAGGGCCGTGAAAAAATAGGGCACAGAAGTGGACCTTTGAGGCTATAGTTAAAGGTTACCCTTTTCAATTAAGGGCTTGACTTTGATAACGACAATGTTTTCATAAACGCCCACATGCTGCGTTATTGTGAAGAAAAGGAGATAACCTTTACCAGGTCCAGGGTTGGCAACAAAAACGACTGTTGCTACGTGGAACAGAAGAACTGGCAGTAGTAAGACGTACCGTAGGATATGCTCGCTACAATACGGACGATGAAGTGGAGATATTAAACGAGATATACGATGTCTTGAGGTTGTTCGTGAACTTCTTCCAACTTGAAGTACTCGAAGGCATGAATCATGCACCTGTTAAAGACATCCACGTTACATCGGTTGGTAAATTCCATGTATAGGCTGGCAATACCCCAAGACCATTATGAGAAGATACAGCTTTCTTATTTCGCCCGTCCCCTCATCGATGTATATGTACCCCCCTAATCTCATGCCCTTGCTCTCCTGGTTTTGTCTCGTAGGGCCAGTACCGGCTGATGTCTGCTTGGGTAGCCTAAAGCAGCTTACGTAATTGCGCAGGATACTGCGACCGCCGGTATAGCCTTCTGCCTTTATCCTTTCGTAGATGACTTCACAGTTAAATATCCCCTGACTGGTTAGCTTTCCTATGGTCTCCTTATAGGGATCGAGCTTGGAACCTCGCTTGCGCGAAAGGCGACGTTCCGGTATCCCTTCTGCCCTCAAATACTTTCTTACCGTATTTCTTAAAATGACCTGTATTCCTGGCTATTCATGAATGCCCACTTCCTTTGCCCTTAGCTCATATAACATGATCACAGACCCACTCCTTAGCATTTATTTCCCTCCGATCTATTGCTCTTCAGAGGAAGTATCTGCTAGAGGTGGGCCAATTATGCGCCGGCGGTAACAAAAGGACGCATAGTATGGCGTTATCTGCTGCTGACATAGAAATAGACGAAATAAAGCTTGGCCCTCCAGTTTCGCCCGCGATGGTTTACAACGCACCGTTTCCCACGGAAGAGGAAAAAAGGGCCTAACTTCCAAAGATACAGACAAGAGGGTCAAAGAGATAGCCAAAGCCCTCACGCATTTTTAAGAATAATGCACTCCGGTTAGCTGATCTAATAGATTAGACATCAAACTTATCGTTTAAAATAAAAAGGCTTTCTAAAAGCACCTCTGCTCCTGCCACAGCGTGTTCCTCCTTCACGAATTCCTCGGAGCAGTGACTCAAGCCCTTGGCATTGGGGACAAAAATCATGCCTATAGGTGCTATCGAACCCAAATGCATAGCATCATGTCCTGCCCCACTTGGCATTTCCATATACTTGTACCCCAGGCTTAAACAAGCCTCTTTTATAGCAGCTGCAACCATTCTCGAGCATAGAGCAGGTGGAGCATCACTTACACGTTCAAAGGAGATTAAAACACGACGTGCTATGCCTGTTGAAGTGCTTACCTCTTGGAGGTGAGATAAAAACGCGTCGATTTCTTCTATCGAGATACTTCGAACCTCCAAGTCCATAATGCATAAGCCTGGTATTACATTTGGTGAATTGGGGAATAGTTCCACGCGACCAACTGTAGCTACCAAGGGAAAGCGACCGCGCCAATTTAAAGCAATGTCGTAGACTAGCGAAACTACTTGAGAAGCCCCGACCAATGCGTCACTTCGAGCCTCCATTGGAGTAGTCCCAGCGTGGTTTGCTTGCCCTTTTATGGTAATCTTCACACGGCGGATTGCCACAATGCCAGAGACAACTCCTATAGGAATATCAGCTGCATCCAATACTGGCCCTTGTTCTATGTGAAGCTCAAGATATGCAGCAATATCGCCACGTTTCCTTAAAGGAGCACGCAAACTATCGGGGTTACCACCCATTCGTCTTATGGCGTCTTTAAGCATTTCACCGTTGGGATTAGTCCGCGACAGCATCTCCTGGGATAACACTCCAGCCATAGCGCGGCTTCCTACGCAGGAAACGGCGCCATAGTCGCTTACCTCTTCTGATAAGAAGTCCACAACCTCCAAGGGAAATCGTAAAGATTGACCAGAGTGATAAAGATAAGATGCTACCGCCGCACCAGCCAGCACTCCTAAGATCCCGTCATAGCGTCCGCCACCAATGACTGTGTCTGTATGAGAGCCTATCATTATAGGCGGTTTGTCGCGATCAAGTCCTTCTCTGCGTCCAATCAAATTTGCCGCAGCATCAAGTTTTACATCTAAACCAGATGCTTCAAAGTGGCTTTTGAGCCACTCTCTTCCCTTTAAATAAGTTTCTGTGAAGGCACGCCTCGTAAAGGGAGGATCGCTCCGATCAGTGAAGGTGGCCATCTTTTCAATAGTTCTAATTAAAGTTTTACCATCTATTCGACCTGCCAATGTCAGCACCTCTATCACATAAGTTAAAAGATCTAAAAAATTATCCCAGTAATAAGTTTGGAAGCCATGTGACAATCTGTTGGGATATAAAAAGTATAACCAACACTATTATGTTGTACGCCACAAAGGAGCACACCCTCTAAAAATATCCTCGAACGATTCGCGATACGTTATATTTAGGTAGTATTACCCCCTTAATGGCGAATATATTCAAACCTACCAGTGGCATTATCAATCCCATTTCAGTCAAATTCAGCACTATCACGCCAAACCAGATAGGATCATAACCAGGTATTGATGGCGCGGTCTCAAGGCCTGCTTCTTTAGTCGCTTTAATCCATTACTCTTGTAAATCTCGCAATTTCTCTGCGTTTTCCCACTTCGCTACATTTCCACCAGATATGAACGTCACAGAGCAACCGGCAGCCCGCCTACTGTTTCGTTATATACTATTATGGAGAATGCGTTTTCCACGATTTCGCTCGCCTTAAGAGTTCCTCCTTGCACATCCTTGGGCAATTTATTCCAGAAGCCAATATTATAAGTATCGTGCCAGTCTGCAAAGCCACGAATACATCTCCCATGCAACGGAAACTAGAACGGCCCACGCACTTTCTAGGAACCAATATGCCCACTTGTCGCCAGCTCGCCACTTCTGACTCTTTATACCGTCAATACTCTTAATCAGCTTTGTGCTATAAAAGGCACCAGGTAACCCAAGTGTGAAGAGCAAGGGCATCACATTAGCCTTGACGAGCTCCTCTTACAGCTCAGGGATCTCCTCTGGGCTTTATGGTAAAGCCATGCCATATTCTCGAAGTTACTTGGGCCACTTCAGCACCTATACCCTTAAGCATTTCTTGGGAGGAAAGCAATACACCACTCCAAAAGTCCTGCATCTTTATCTTTCCTTCAGTTTACTTCACAATTTCTGGGAACCATACTTCGCTTGAAAATTTAGTTCTCATAACCACCTGGCGGATCGTGATCCAAATATTTAATAGTTATTGTTTTAGTTTCGCGGGTCAATCCTGTAAAGAACAAGAAAGATACGAATACAATTATACATATTACCCTAACAAATAATTTTCTGCTCATGGCCAAATTTCCCATCTTTAATGCAACGCATCACTTCTTGTGAGGCTACTCAAGGAAGCTAAACATATCGCAACTCTCCCTAAATAACACGCCCTACAAATCTTCCCCATCCAGGCTTACTAAACACCTCTTTACCATCATAGATCACTTGCCCACGCACCATAGTAGTTACCACACGCCCCGTCACTTCCATTTCATCGTAAGGACTCCACTTGGCACTGCTATAACTTTTATCGGCACTAAATCTCCACTTGACTCCTGGATCTAACACAACTATGTCTGCATCAGCGCCCACGCGGATAGCTCCTTTTTTGGGATAGAGTCCGAAACGACGTGCAGGTGCTTCG
Source organism: Acetomicrobium sp. (assembly GCF_059026225.1). Classification (NCBI taxonomy): domain Bacteria; kingdom Thermotogati; phylum Synergistota; class Synergistia; order Synergistales; family Acetomicrobiaceae; genus Acetomicrobium; species Acetomicrobium sp. The sequence continues at coordinate 439,572 of NZ_JBWQOQ010000002.1, read as the reverse complement.
CTAACCAATTGCACAGCCGTTTTAATATTCATACCTCGCTTAACCACACCCTCGCTATAAAGTAACTGTAGGAGCAACTCTACACCAGGGACGCCAGATTCGTTATCAAAAATGTTGGGACAGGTCTTATTTTCTAAAGGCCAGGGAGCGTGGTCGGATGTAACGAAATCTATTTCCCCATTCATAAGTTTTTGCCACAGCCCTTCAACAGTGATGCGGGGTCTCAAGGGAGGATTTATTTTACCGAAAGCTTTGAGCCTCGGCATGTCTTCTTCGGCAAGAACTAGGTAATGGATGCACGTTTCAGCAGTTACATCGAGTCCCCAATTTTTATAACTTCTTACAATATCAAATCCCCTAGGTATGCTAACATGGGCTATATGAACCTTGGCGTTACATGCAAGCGCAAGTTCAAGCAAATGCGCTATAGCAGTCGCCTCAGTCACAGGAGGACGACTGCGACAGTGATCTAATGGTTCACCAGAACCGCAACTTTTTAACTCGTCTACAAAAGCTCTAACCAACTCTTCATTCTCAGCATGAAAACTGGTAACTACTCCGTATTTATTTAGCTCTGAAAAAGCTTTCATTAATTCACGATCTGTTATCCTGGGAAAACGATAAGGGTCAGTCTCATAAGTTGACATCTTGAAGGCGCAGGCACCCTCTTCTACCAATCCTTCTATTTCTTCGGTGCCACTATTTTTAGCGATCGTGCCATAAAGAGCAACATCTACTACGGCTTCATTGTTGACTTCAGATATCTTTTCCTTAAGGCGAAACCGATTTATCACGGGGCCAGCTGCATCGAAAGGCATATCGATTACCGTCGTCACGCCGCCCGAAGCAGCCGCGCGAGTTGTGTTAAAAAGTTTCTCAGGTTTGTCCTTGACACTTGCCGAATGGACATGTGCATCAATAGCACCTGGCAGGATTAATTTGCCCCTCGCGTCCAGAACCTGCTCAGTCAACGGGACTTCTTTTCCAAACCCAATGGCCGCAATTTGGCCTCCGGAAACAGCCACAAACCCGTTTCGTACGATATCAACAGGCGTTACGACATCACCCTTAACAACGAGATCAAATGACATTTTTTGGCACCCTCCTTTTTACAGTCTATGCGCCTAATGTCTCTACTCTGTTAACGATTTCTTTAGCAGCTTCAAATAGAAGTGGTACAAATTCTTCTTCTTTTTCCTCACTGAATCTGTATTCTGGCATACTAATAGTCAGACTTCCGTAAATCTCTCCATGCCGAATAGCTAAAGGAACAGCTATGGCGGTTGCTCCTTCGTCCACCTCACTTGTTGTGGTGACATATCCGAACTCCTTGAGCTTTAAAACCCTCTCTAACACCTCATGAGGATCAGTCCACGTCCTTTCCGTATACCTTTCCAAAGGCTTAGATAATAGGTGAGATCTTATCCTGCTTTCTGGCATGCCTATCAATATTGCAATTCCGGTAGCACCCGCATGGAGAGGGAAATATCGCCCTACTTCTGAGGTCACCTTTACACTACGTGACGTCTCGAGTTTTTCTATACATATCGCCCCGATCTTGCTTTCAACGGCTAGGACTATCGTTTCATCTGTGAGCTCCAAGAGTTTCATCATAGTTGGTCGGGATAAAGCAATTAGGGGATGTCGCGTGAGCGAAGATCTGATTGAGAGCAATCCTAAGCCCAAGCGGTATTTGCCACTGTTATTATCTTTTTCAACCCACTGATTTTTCTCTAAGGTTACAAGGATCCTGTGGACGACGCTTTTATGTAAACCCACTCTCCTGCTGAGCTCAGAGACACCCGCCTCGCCCTCTCCTTGACATAAAGCTTCAAGAACTTTAATAGCTCTCGAAATTGATTGGTTGATATAGCTATCTCTTTCCATCTTTTTCCTCGTCTCAATAATCGAGATACTGTATCATAAACATAACATGACAACTGTATTGCTGATCTCTGCTTTTGTCAAGAGCACGATGGCTCTATTTCAAACAGTGTGGAAAAATTTCTGTGGTAAGAACCCTAGCATCATCTTTCTGACGTAGACCTCTATGTTTCTAAGGCCAAAAGAGATTCGTTTTAGCATCTTCACCTTCGTATTGCACATTTTTGTATAGGCGTTGGTAGTATTGTTGTCGAAGTAATTTAAGATGGGCTCACGCCATCTTTTAAGCGTATTTGCCCACCTTCGGGCTTCAGCGTCGTCAGAGGCCTTTAAGTTTATGATGACTAGCTCCAACTGCCTTAAAGCTTCTTTTTTGTCCCTTGCACTGTAAAGTTTTCTCAAAGCTTCCTTAGCCCAGTAAAAGTCCTTGAGGTTTGGGTATTGGCTTAAAAGCTCGTCTAGCTTTTCTTTTCCGCCTTCGCTTAACCGCTCAAATCCCACGAGGAATATCTTTTTGGGTATCCTTACTTTTCTTTTGTTACGTACGTCTTGTTCTATCCTCCTTGCCTCGTCCATGCGTCTGTTTCCGTCTGCTATGATGTGGAAATGGTCTACGACTACATTGGCTTTGGGGAAAAGCCTTTGAGCCAACTTTCTAAAGCCCTCCTTCATGTCTATGCATACTTCCTTGACCCTTTGGCTTGGGATCTTCTTTAAAAACTCCTCCAGGGTAGAAAGGCGATCGTCCTTTAGTATTCCAAGCACCCTCTTTGCCATTACGTCTGTCACCACTATCACCATGTCCTGATGCCTGAAACTGTGTTCATCTATCCCTAGGTGAAGTTCTTCTAAGTCGTCTATCATTGATCCCGGTAAGTCAGCCATCCTCACGAAGTCCATCAACACCTTTTTAATTTTGCCGTAGGATATGTGAAGAAGCTTTGCCACCTCTTTGAAGCTCATGAACTTTAGCAACCACAGTACCCACATCTCGGCCATATTGGTAAGCCTGCTTTTTGGCCTTAGGATTTCAAGCCTCCAAGTGAAGGTGCGACCACAGGACCTGCACTTCCACCTCTGCAGTCCCCATATTTCAAGATATACCTGGCCCTCCCCCGATTTGCAGGACACGAAGTTAAGGCTATATAATCCAATTTAAAGGGGGAGGTTTCTTTCATGGGAAGTGCGAGGAGACATTACGATGAGGAATTTAAGCGCAACGCAGTAGACTTATGCCATACCAGCGGCAAAAGCATTAGTGAAATAGCTAAAGATCTGGGAATCAGCTGTAGCATGCTCGCAAGATGGAAAAGAGAGCAGGAAGAATATAAAGATAGGGCATTCCCCGGCCTGGGCAAGGCAAGACGGGGAACGGATCTGGAAGAAGAAAACCGTCGCCTAAAGAAGGAATTGGCACTCGTCCAGGAGGAACGGGACATACTAAAAAAAGCTGTAGCCATCTTTTCCAAAGTCCCGAAATGAAATACCGTTTTATCCTGGATAACTCGAAGGTATTTCACGTAAAGACGATGTGTCGTGTCCTGAAAGTATCTCGTAGTAGATATTATTCTTGGCTAAAAAAGCCTTTAAGCCAAAGGCAAATTCAGGAAGAAATCATAAAAGAACGTATAATTTATATCTACAACGAAAGCCGCCGTACCTATGGCAGTCCCAGGATACATAGACAAATGGCAAAAGATGGCATTCACTGTAGCAAAAAGAGGATAGAACGAATAATGAGAAAAGCAGGTTTAAAGGCCGTAGGGAGGCGCAGATTCAAGGTCACGACCGACTCGGGTTCTAATATGTCAGTGGCAAATAACGTCTTAGACAGAAATTTTTTCGCTTACTGTCCGGATGAGAAGTGGGCGGCAGACATAACCTATATCCACACCTACGAAGGATATCTATACCTAGCGGCTGTGATGGACCTTTACTCCAAGAAGATCGTAGGATACTCCATGAAACAGCGGTTGACCCAGGAGCTGGTCGTTGAAGCCATGAATATGGCGATACATGCCCGACGTCCAATGCCAGGGCTGATCGTTCATACCGACAGGGGCAGCCAATATGGCAGCTTTGCTTACAGACAACTGCTAGAAAAGGAAGGATATATATGTTCAATGAGCCGCAAGGGCAATTGTTGGGATAATTCTCCAATGGAGAGCTTCTTTAAGACCTTGAAGGCAGAACTTGTATATCGTCGCAGGTTTAAAACCAGGGCTGAAGCCAGGATCGAAATCTTTGAGTATATTGAGGTATTCTACAACCGTACTAGACTGCATTCTACCCTTGGCTACAAAAGCCCGGAGGAATTCGAGAGAACATATAAAAATCCAATAAAGGTGACTTAGGTTGGTGTCCGCTAAAGCGGGGGAAGTCCAACCCTCTTGCCACAGATAAAAGCATGTAACGCCCTTCTTGGTCTTGCATGGCCGTGTCTGTAAAGGTGCTTTAAGCCGCAATGAGGACAAAACGCCCTTTCCCCTTTGGCCTGAACTTTAATTACTACAAAATCTTCCTCTTTAACTACTTGTATGACCCTTAGACCTTCCAACCCAAGCAAATTAGTGATATCATTTAAATGGCCTTTGGCCATGGTGGTAGGAGCCTCCTTTCTTAATGGGTTTGGTTGGTTCTTACCACCATTATATTTTTTATGTCAAATTTCCACACTAAAGATTATAGAGCCTCCCATTGTTGACATAATTATTTTAATGTGCTATAAAATGAAATTGTTATTATACTCATCAAGACTTCTTTTGACAGTTGAAGCTCTCATCATCATATCGTTACATCTCTTAGACCATTTAAAACAAATGATATAGATATACGCGTCTTTGATCTGATCTACAGACATGGATTATTCGTTGCCAAATCAATAATGGGGCAGAAGGGAGAAAGTGTGAACGCAGGGATTATAATAATTATTAGTTACGGAGTTAATTTTTTATAGGTTAAGAGTGAGGAGTGAGTTATTTAGGCAAGACAAGTTGTAAATTTTATGATTAAAAAGCTTTTTTATAAATTTTAAAATAAAGATACTTTGAGGCTGTTTAAAAATGGTAATTTTTTAGACTTTTTCATCAACGGTTGTTGGAGGAAAAACCTCTTAATAAAGCTTGTTTGATTGAAGCTAAAAAATAATTAAATAGCCTCATTTTTTATATGAATCATTCATAGCTCGGACGAAAATATTCTTATGTTTCAATCTTAAATATACTCAGATGTATCGGATGATATAGAGTAGCTATATCTACTGCATAACTATAAATATGAGGAGATGGGAAACGTGAGAGGGAAATTTAAATTTCAAGACGATTATATCTACAAGATGCCAGTCCATTTTGGAGGATCCGCATTTTATCCTGGAAGACCGGTGTATCGGGATATGTTGGGCATTACCTTAAAATATGAAACCGAACAAGAAGCACTCCTTAAATTCATACCAGAGGATTTTGAACTCCAGGAACCCATAGTTAGCGTTCAGTTTAGCAACTGTCGAGATGTGGATTGGATGTCAGGCGGAGAATATCGGCTTATACAGGTTACTGCACCGGTAAAATATTTAGGAAATACAGAGGGACTTTGTGGTGACTATGCTTTAGTGATATGGGAAAATAAAACCTGTCCCATCATTGGAGGGCGGGAGGAAGATGGTGTCCCAAAGCTTTTTGCTGATATCGCCTCTGAACGTCACGTTGGTGACCATTGGTTCACAGCTGCCAGCTATGAAAGCTATACTTTTCTTAAGATCGATTTTCGAAAAAAGGATGAACTGCATAAGCAAGATATAGAAAAAATAAATGAAAACTCCAAGATCAACTTATTTGGCTGGCGCTACCTGCCCAACCTCGGAAAGGGAGGAGCCGCATTAAGTCATGCCACCCTTTACCCGCAAGAAGTGAAAGTCAAGCAGGCGTGGATTGGAGATGGGAGCGTAGAGTGGACGCAGCTCACTCAGGAGCAGCACCCTTTGCAAAGTCATATTATTAAAGCTTTGGCGGAGCTGCCGTTGATTAAGTATACAAACGCCATGATGATAAAGTGTATGGCACAACTCAACGTCGGCGACTCGAAAATTTTACCCTAATAAATTACAAAAAAGGAGGTGTAGATATGAGCGGGTATTTTGAAAACAAGGTTGCAGTGGTAACCGGTGCAGCATCAGGCATTGGTTTGGGACTCACCGAGCACTTGCTTTCCAAGGGAGCGAAGGCAGTATTTATGGGCGATGTAAAAGAAGAAAACCTCATCAAAGAATCCGAACAATTAAACAAAAAATTTCCCGGGAAGGCTATTGCACAGATCACTGATGTCACCAAATTAGAGCAAGTTGAAAAACTCATCCACGCCGCTAAAGCCTTTGACGGTCATCTTGATTTTGTATTCAACAATGCCGGCATGGGCATGACGCTTCCGACCGAACAAATCACTTTTGAAATATGGAGATTTATCATGGACTTAAATTTTATGGGAGTAGTATACGGCACCTATTCAGCAATACCCATTATGAGGGAACAAGGATTTGGGCACATAGTCAACACTGCTTCTGCTGCCGGGCTTGTTCCTATTCCCTATCAAGCAGTCTATGCCGCCAGCAAGAGCGCGATAATTACAATGACCGAGAGTTTGCAGTATGAGTTAGAAACAGAAGGATTGAACTTCAGCGTAATATGTCCCGGAAATGTCAGAACGGCAATTTTCGGAGATATGACACCGCCGCCCGATTCAATCAGCGTTGATGAGGCAGTTGCCTATATTTTCCAAGAACTTGAAAAAAAATCTCTCATCATAATTTTTCCTGAAATGGTACGGAAACTTGATGAGCTTTATAGAGAAAATCGGCCGGAATTCGATAAGATCATGCGTCAGATTGCTGCTGAACGCCGTGAGAGCTATCGTACCAAGGGAACATATCAGTAAGTATTACTGATGGAGATTTTATCGGATATGGCCAGAAACCGAATCCACCAAGAGGCATATCTTCCACTAGAAGTGGCTCTTTTGCTCATTGCCGGTTTAATGATGCTCATCACCGGGATTTTGCTTTTTCCAGTATCTTCTGGAACATTTCCTTATTACGAAAATGGGCTATATGGCCTGTTCCTGTTCGTCTTCGCCCTGCAGATGATCACCCTGGGGAAGACTCCTTTCGGTGATATGAGCCGGTCAAGACCTTTGATCGTTATCGGAATAATTATAGCCGCTGTTGGTATTATGACCTGTTTTGTTCCCGATATCTTCAGTCAGATCCCTCGCATCTTGCTGTTTATCTGTTTTGCCCCAGGAGGTTTTATACTTCTGCTCAAGATGGTTTTTTCAAGAGAAAAACTCCGTCTATGGAAGCAATATGGGGGTATATTTAATCATTTAATATTTGGGTGCGGTGCAGTATATGTGCTATCTATATTAATTGGACTTCTTATTTTAATACATAGTCTGTTAAGCACTGCCATGACAGCGGTAGTAGGGATTACCGATGGATTTGCGATTATTTATTTATCCTTAGTCCTTCGAAAAATCTATCATACATATCCCGAGGCTGAGAATACCAATCCGGGAGCAGTTACACTTCCTACCGATAAAATGATGCTTCTAGTAACTGCTATTTTTATGATGCTTTTGGGAGCACTGTTAATTCCAGTTAATTTGGATCAACTTCCTTTTTCGGGAAGTGCTCAGCTCGGACTCCTGATGGTCATATTTGCCATTCAGATGCTGGCATCTGGAAGCACTCCGATTGGCCCTTTCCCCCGGGACTGGTTAATGGTGAGTTTTGGACTTTTGTTTGCATCGCTGGGGATCATATCCAGCATTATTCCGGAGATCCTTGTAAAACCGCTAATCATTCTTATTGGGTTATTGAATATTATTAACGGTTTTATGACACTGGCGAGAACATTTCTATCTAGATTTAAAAAGTCGGACAATTCAGGCGGTAAAGTTCATCCAACTATAAAAAAGCTTTTTATTACTCAGCTGCTAATGAGTTTATTGTCTATTATGTTTGGAACATCAGCGTTGCTTGCTCACCTGCTTCCGGAATTGGTCATCGATGTGCTTATCTTTGCGAATGGATGTGGTCTTTTGTATTTGATGCTTATTCTTATTGACTTGGACAGGATAGCAAGCCATTTCAATGAATAATGATGATCAACAGAAATGAAAGCTGTTTAAACAATAGTGCAAAAAACAATAATTTCAACTCTCATTTAATAATATTCTTTTAACCCACCAAGTGATGCAAAACTCAAGATACCTGGGCTCTATTTCAAACAGTGTGGAAAAATTTCTGTGGTAAGAATAGGGGCTAATCTTCCTGACGTAAGCCTCTATGTTTCTAAGGCCAAAAGAGATTCGTTTCAGCATCTTCACCTTCGTGTTGTACGTTTTAGTAAAAGCGTTGGTAGTATTGTTGTCGAAGTAATTTAAGATGGGCTCACGCCATCTTTTAAGCGTATTTGACACCTTTTGGACTTTATGTATCTGAAGTCTTAGAAATCCCAAAGCTTTATTTAACATCACCTTAAATCGCTTTTACTTGATTTTCATATGTTTTCTCAAATTACTCTGGCTTTTGTAGCTAAGCATCAAAAACAGCCTAGTGGGATTGCAAAGACCTCAATATACTTAAAGATTTCGGAACTAGCTTCCATCCTGATTTTAAACCTGCAATGGTTCACAAAATTCTGCCTTCAAGATCTTAACGAGACTCTCCCTTGCAAAATTGCAAAATTTCTTAAAGCAGTTGTCTTTATGGTACAATGACCCACTATTACATTACCTTGAATGAGGTCCTTCATTTATAATGACCTCCTGCTATTATCCTCAAAAAGAGGTGGTGAATATAATCCTAAAAACTCGGATATCTCAACTGAGAACCACATTAAATAGTGGACGTGTAATACGATAAGCTATTCCTCTATAAAATAATCGTATTCTACTTTCTTTATTTGGTAGGTCATTGTTGTAGATACCCCTATATTGTATTCGATCATAAAATCAACTAACATCTGCCCGTCAATGAGAACGATCTTTTTTTGTACGTTTGATATATATTCCCGAGCTTCATTAGTGAACGATGACGTAGTTATAAATACACCTTTTTGGGCTCTTTTCCCATCAAGGGCTCCCACAAACCTTTGTAATTCCGGACGTCCGACAGAATCTCTCCAGCGTTTTGCCTGGATGTAGATTACGTCAAGACCAAGGCGATCTTCGTTGATTATCCCGTCAATACCACCATCACCTGTGCGCCCCACAGCCCGTGCTGCCTCTTTGAATGTTCCACCGTAGCCCATCGTAACGAGCAGCTCTACAACTAAGCGCTCAAAGAATTCAGGTGAAGTTTTTTGGATCTGATCAAGAAGTTCACTTGCAAGTTCCAGCTTCAGCTCTTCGTATGTAGTAGCAAGAATTTCTTCTGGCGTCTCGTTAATTTCCTTTGGAAAATCGACAACAATCTCTTGGTTTGTTTCCTGTCCAAACTTGAACTCTCGAAACTCTTTATATTGACTCAAAAACTGAACGTCAATACGGGTAGGTTTTTGTTTAAGCACCTCAATGCCACGATCGGTGATTCGAATGTAACCCCTGCGCGTTGATTCGAGAAGTCCCGCCTTTTTCATATAAGTACGTGCCCATCCAACGCGGTTATCGAACACTAACTGCTTGCCGCTTGGAAGAAGGGTTTGACGCTCCTCTGGCGTGAGATCAAATTGCTTAGCTAAGATTTCGATAACATCACGCATATAATGCTCCTGTCGGTCTCCTACTAATTTCAAAAGAGGAAGCATAATTTCTTGATAGCTGGGAATACCCATTGCTCATCCCCTCCTTTTTAATTCAATCATAAAGACTTGTCCTCAACAAAACGCCCTTAACTTTTTCCTAAACAATGGGCTATAAACTATTATTGAGGTCAAAACCTTCAAATGTCCAAATGTGCTTAGAGTGATACCGAAAATCTTTTGCTTGCAATATAGATCTTATATTTTTATGTACGTATAATTTGTTCCATCTGTTCGTTGACTTAATATCATGCTAGTTGGTAGTAATGTAAATCGCTACCGCAATTTATTTTTCTTTGCCTTTCGCACAACCATACATTTCTGCTCATGCCTTTATTTGTAGCTAAATTTCACAATCTCTGAACACTGCATAATTTCCATATACCTTTCATGCAGCGCAAACAATGTCTATCTCCAATACACTTTTTATGCCTTCATGCTCATGAGTTAGTTGTAATTTACAATTACGCGCGACTAATGTCAAGGTGATATAAGAAAGCGGTAAAAGAGCATCAGAATTGAATTTCATCTTTAGCATAATAAGAGATATTCGTTCCTGCCAAACGTTTTTATGACTCTTTAATCTATCCCATACCACAACTGGCGGAATCCTAAAGCCATCAAACAACCACTCGGCTTTATCAGCTAACCCCAAAAATTTCCCCCCCGTTATGGGATAGTTAAAAGAATAACGTGCAAAGTTGTCCCTGTGCCTTTGGTTATAGTCGTTTTATTAGGCACACTTTACTGTTGTTTCTGCACATTAATGGCATTTATTATTCCTGCCAAGGCATCGAGGCGAGCCAGAGGGTCTTGTATCGTTTGAGCGACCTTTAAGCTTTCATCGAGCTTTCCTGCCCTGGCCATAGTTATTGCTACCTCGGATAACGTATTTGACTTAATTCTGGCATCCGAAACCTTTTGGGCGATTTGCAGCGCTTGATCGAACTGTCCTACCCTTGCTAATCCTATGGCTATTTCTGTCGTTGCCCATGATTGCAAATCTCTATCGCTAATTTTCTGTGAAAACTGCAAAGCTATGTTAAAAGTTGCTAGGACACGATCAGTCTGGCCCGCTTTTGCCATCGATTGAGCAATTTTTATAAGAGCCCTAATAAGCTCGTCTTCACCTGCCTGAGGCGTTTGGAGGGCTTCTTTGTAGGTTTTATCCAATTCAGCTTGCGCAGCGACATGGGCAAAGGGTGCGAAGTAGTCCCCTGACAAGGGTTGCACCTCGGCCTTGGCTTGTTTTAAAAGTTCCTTTACGACATTAGAAGGAATGGCGATGCTGACGACCTGTCCGTCTCCGATGGAGTAAACATCGGCCACCCCAACGACTTCGGCTTTCTTGTTAAAAACCGGTGCGCCGATGCTTTCCTTCGCAACAGGTGCCGTAATTTGCAATGCCCTAAGTCCACCCTTTAATTCCCTCACGGCGCTCACGATACCGGTGCTTATCTGGCCTGCTGCAGACGGCTGCGAAGCAATGACGCAAATAGCCTCGCCCAGCTTGACTTTATCGGAATCCCCAAGGGATACAAAGGGCAAGTTATTCCCATTATCTTGCATTATATCCGGGCAATCGAACAATAACGCGCGTCCTTGCACCTGGCTTGCTTTCGATATCGACCCTACCTTTATGAAGTTCAACGATTCTTTTAACGATGGGCAATCCCAAACCTGACCCTCCATAATCTAAGGATCTCGATTTTTCGACCCTGTAAAATTGATCAAACACCTTGGGCAGGTCTTCTTCCGGCACTCCCGGACCGGTATTTTCAATAATTACTACCGTTTCTGCGACATCTCGTTCGACCCTTATCACTATCTGCCCGCCATCCTCGTTATATTTGATTGCGTTGTTTAAAAGATTTGAGAAGGCACGACGTAATTTTTCCTCGTCGCCTTTAACCCACAAGTTTTCCGGGAGATTGACCTCCATCATGATGTTGCGTGCGTCGGATAAAAGTCGGTAATCCTCTATTAAAGCGGAAAGCAATTCGGTTAAATGGACCGGCTTTAAATCGATACCAGAAAGCGTTTCCAGTGACGACATGTCGAGGAGATCCTTGACCAGCCGCTCCATTCGCAACACTTGATCGTTCAATCTGAGAAGGTTATCCCTTATCGAAGGGGAAAGGCTTTCCATATTCGAAGAGCAAATTTCGCCGATGGCCAATCTTATGGTAGCAAGCGGGGTTTTAAGCTCATGAGAAGTATCGAAAAGAAAGTTTCTCTGTCTCATGAAAGAATACTGCAATCGGTCGAGCATCTGGTTGATCGTCACCGCCAGATCGTTAAATTCATCCCCTTGTTCATCTACAGGAAGCCGCTGTTCCAGATTTTTCTCGCTTATATCTCGCGCCAAATCTTTCATCTGCCCTATGGGTTTTAGTATCTTACCTGTTACGAAGTGGCTGATGAGGATCAAAACCGAGGTAGAAAAAAGGAGACCTAGTGGAATACCCCAAACCAGCTCTCTTATCTCCTCTTCAACCTTTCCTAAGGAACGACCGACTTGAACGATGTAATTTTTATCGCCTAAGGAGACCGGAAAGGCCTTAAGCCTGAACGCTTCGACTTTACTTTTGCCGGAGGCATCGTTTACGACTACGTGTCTTATGGTGACAGCAGAGTTTGGCTTTACCGAAGGAAGCCTGACAAAGTCGGCCATGTTCGAGCGAAAGATGACTTCGCTGCCCTGTCGATCGTAAATCACGATCCAATATCTGTCATCTATATGCGAATTGAGCTGTCCTTTTGTGTGTTCTAACAACTCTATAACCTTATAAGCTTCCTCCTCAAGCATGGAATCTAAAAGCCTGAACGATTGTTCTACAAACTCATAAAACACTACGCCGGAGAAGAGAAAGCCTGATACCAAACCTGTTCCAACGATGAGAAGCATAATCCTTCTTCTTACGGTCATTGTTCACCATCTTCGATCATATAACCAACGCTACGTACGGTCTGAATGATTTTATCGTTCCCCGCATCACCGATTTTACGGCGCAAATTTTTAATATGAACATCTATAAAATTAGACATGGTAAAGGGATCAAAGGCATCTCCCCATACATGTTCGGCCAAACTAAAACGCGATACGACCCTGTTTTTGTTGTAAAGCAGAAATTCGAGGATTGAAAATTCTTTTTGGGTAAGCTCTATCGGTTCTCCATTTCTCGTGACCTTGCGGCTTACAGTGTCTAATCTTAGTCCTTTAACATCCAAAATCGCGCTATGCTGGCCACCGGATCTCCTCAACAACGCGCGCACGCGAGCAAGCAATTCGTCGATAGAAAAAGGCTTTGCCAAATAGTCATCAGCTCCGAGATCAAGCCCTTTGACCTTGTCCTCCACGTCCCCTTTTGCCGTAAGCATTAACACCGGAATATCGATCCCGCCTTTTCGTATTTGCTCAAGTAGACTCAACCCATCCATATGGGGCATCATGATATCCAGTATCACCATATCGAAGACAGCGTCATAAAGCTTGTCCATGGCCTCGATTCCGCTGCTTGCAGTGTCTACAATGTAGCGCTCGCCGGCCAAGATCTCTCGTACTTGTTCAAGTAGAGAGATATCATCGTCTACTATCAAAATCCTCATCACGCCACTCTCCTGGAGTAATGTTAACGTTAGTAAATTATATACCAATGACTTGTCATGTAATTTTACCCCATTCATAACTGCAACTTCATAAAATTCGAATTTATCGTTCAATCTTCTAGTATCCCCACCGTCATGAGATTGTTAAAAGAATAATATGGGAAGCTGTCCCTGCATTTTTAGATTACGGCAGTTCAATTGAAAGAAGCAATCTTCACGAAAACTTCATCGTCGGGTGGCTAAAATCAGCTTTGTACCTTTTGGAATAAATACTTGGAGGGATAAGAATTGTCCAAGGTCTCAATAATCGTTCCCACCATAAACGAGGTAGGAAATATTGATGATCTTCTTTCCCGCATTGTCGCGCTGATGGGTGAGATTTCATACGACCTTGAAGTATTGATAGTAGACGACGGTTCCACCGACGGCACGCGCGAACACGTCCTTAAATGGCAAGAAAAATACCCCGTACGACTCATTGCCCGCGATGGCGACAGAGGCGTGGCCAAATCCGTAATAGCGGGAGCCCGTGCGGCCACCGGCGACATCCTGGTGGTCATGGACGCCGATTTGAGCCATCCGCCCGAGGTCATCCCCGACCTGGCCAAGCCTTTAATGGAAGATACATGCGATATAGCCATAGCAAGCCGTTACGTAAAAGGAGGATCCACACCAGGATGGCCCTTTTACAGACGTTTGGCGTCCTTTATCGCCACAGCCATAGCGAGGATCTTCGTAGATGTACGTGACCCCATGTCCGGTTTCTTTGCCGTGCGTCCCCAATTGCTTCGTTCACTCGACCCTGAAAAAGCTTGTTTTAAGGTGTGCATGGAGTCGCTCATAGCAGGAGGCCCTTCCTTGAGGGTCGTCGAGATCCCCATCATTTTCAAAGACAGGGCGAGCGGGCATTCGAAGATCAATCTCATCAAGATGGGCTGGTCTTACCTGTGTCGCTTGGCTGCTTTAGCCGGGGGCAACATGTCGGCAAAAAGCGGCATCCGCTTCGTGATCGTGGGCCTTCTTGCCATGGTTTTGGACCTGCTTGTATTTTCTATACTTACCGGCTTGAAATTTCCCATAGGGCAATCACACGTGATGAGCTTTTTTGCCTCTACAATATTTAACTTCACCTGCAACGCCAAATGGTCCTTTGCCCAGGGGAAGACATACCGGATCTCTCCCTCTAGTTTCGGGCGTTTCCCGCTTTTGGCTTTGATGTCACTTTTTCTGCGAGGAGGAGTGCTTGCTACTTTAAACCAACTGCTGGGTTGGCCACCGACTTTAGCCGTAATAGGAGGAATCTTTGCTGCCGCTGTCTCAAATTACGTAGGGAATGCCTTTTTCGTATTTCCCTTGAAGCCTAAGTGCAAGGAGCTTCGTTGGCGGGCTGTCTCTGTCATATTTCTCATTTATGCCATCGCGTTGCGCCTGTTTTATATGGGAGTGATGGAGCTAATTTATGAGGAAGCATACTATTGGAATTACGCTCAGCACCTAGATATAGGCTATCTGGACCACCCTCCCACGGTGGCCTGGATCATAGCCTTTTTCACGTCCATCTTAGGCAACACCGAATTTGCCGTAAGGATAGGAGCACTGCTTTCCTGGGCAGTTATGGGAGCGTTCGTCTTTGCCCTTACGCGAAACCTTTACGGTAGGGGGGCCGCCTTCACCTCTATTTTGTTCGTAGCCGGAGTTCCCTTTTTCTTCGGGATAGGCATGCTAATGACCCCTGACGCTCCACTTGCTGCCTGCTGGGCGGGTACGCTTTATTTTCTGGCCAATGTATTTTTTGGCAAACAACGTTCATCCTGGCGGGGCGTTGGCATCTGTGCCGGGCTAGGTTTGCTTTCCAAATACACCATCACACTTTTAGCGCCGGCAAGTTTATTGTTCATGGCCATAGACCCAACGTCCCGCCAATGGTTAAAGAAAAAGGAACCATACTTAGTTGCTATCCTTGCTCTTTTGATCTTTTCACCGGTCATCATCTGGAACGCCAAACACGGATGGGCATCTTTCGTCTATCAGGGGCCTGGCAGGTTCAACGATTCTTTTGAGTTTTGCCTGCCCCAATTTCTAGGTTATGTAGCGGCCCTCCTTTCACCCGTCGGTTTAGTTGCCGTCTTAGGAACTTTTTTAGGGGTAAAAGGCGACCGAAGATCTCGGTTTTGCATGGCAATGGCACTTTTACCGGTGTGCTTCTTTTTGGCCTTTAGTCTGTTTCGAGAAGTCAAGTTGAATTGGACAGGGCCAGCTTGGCTTTGTCTCATCCCTCTAATGGCATATCAGACGACTGAAAACGATATAACGTCACGAATTGTCTATTTTCTACGAAAAGCTTGGATTCCTACGGTTGTAGTCGTCTATCTTATCTTTGGCACAGCACTGCACTATTTTGTTTTAGGCCTGCCCTTCGTAGGTTATCCGCATGATCTGCCCTTGCTTGGATGGAGCGACCTGGCAAGACAGGTCGAGGACATAGAAGATACGCTTGAACAGACTACGGGACATGAGCCTTTGGTGTTGGGCATGGACAAAAACACGATTGCAAGCGAACTTTCTTTCTACAGAACGAAGCTAGCCGGCAAAGGCCATGATTGCCGCGAAGGCGTAAAATACACTGCCGGTCCCAACTTCTTTGGGCACGAAAGTCTTATGTTCAAATACTGGTTTCCGAATGACAAAGGTCTACGCGCCTATAGCGACGTGCTCCTGTTGGTCGGCCAAAATTCTAAAAGTCTATGTTTAGACGAATTGACAAAAGATGGTTGGAACGTAGAAGGTCCAAAAGAACTGGTTGTAAGAAAAAACGGCATTCCCGTTAGAAATTATTACTATGCCATAGCACAGATGGCAAACAGTAAGTTTAAAGCCGCTTTAAAGTGAGGTTAGGAAGCATGCTGATAAGATCAAGGGTGCCTTTGAGGATAAGCTTTGGCGGCGGCGGAACTGACGTATCCCCTTACTGCGAGGAATACGGAGGCGTTGTCATGAACGCCACCATTGACCGTTATGCTACTGTGAGCCTCTTTCCGTTTAGCGATAAGACCATAGAGATAGAAAGCATAGATTACGACGCAGCCCTGAAATACGATGTGGATCAATTTTTGGCTTATGATGGACATCTCGACCTAATAAAAGGCGTGGTCAACTACATGAGGAAAACTTATGATGTACATCACGGCTTTAAGCTTAGAATTCATAACGATGCTCCTCCCGGTTCAGGTTTGGGATCATCTTCTGCTGTCTGCGTCGCCGTCGTTGGGGCATTTAGACATTGGCTCAACCTTCCCATGACCCCCTATGAAGTGGCCGAGCTTGCTTATTACATAGAAAGAAAAGAGCTGGGCATCAAAGGCGGCAAGCAGGATCAATATGCTGCTGCCTTTGGCGGCTTTAACTTCATAGAATTTAACAGCACGAAGACGATAGTAAACCCGTTGAGGTTGCGAAATGATGTAGTTTGTGAGCTCAACCACAGATTAGTTTTGGCCTACGTAGGCGGTTCTCACGATTCGTCAAAGATCTTAGGCTCTCAGATAAAAAACATGGCTTCTGGCAACGAGGAAACGTTAACGTCACTTCACAAGGCCAAGGAGCTTGCCATAGCGATGAAGGCCGCGCTACTTACCGACAATCTCGACGATTTTGGGCTTCTCCTCGGTGAGGCATGGGAGTCCAAAAAGCACTTCACTGCAGGCATAACGACTCCAAAGATCGACGTCATATACGAAAAAGCCAAATCAGCCGGCGCTTTGGGAGGTAAAATCTCGGGAGCAGGTGGCGGCGGGTTCATGTTCTTTTTTACGAAACCTGACAAGAGATACGCCGTAACCAAAGCGCTTCAAGAAGAAGGTATCCAAATAGTCAATTATTCGTTCACGGAGATAGGCTTACATACTTGGGAGGTGCGATGTTCATGATCTTAGTCACAGGAGCTGGTGGAATGATAGGGAGCCATCTCATAGACAGGCTCTTTTGCCTCGCAGGGAAAGGTAATGTTATAGCTTCTTATTACAAACCTACGATCGACATGAAAGAAATCGAGGGAAAAGCTACGTTCGTGGAGACGGACGTGCGTTATTTTGAGAATTTATACACTCTAGTCGAACGATACAAACCGCAGTTCATATATCATTTAGCAGCCCAAAGCTTCCCAGCCATCTCGTGGGAAAAGCCACAGGAAACCCTTGAGACCAACGTGATAGGCACGGCAAATCTATTTGAGGCAATAAAGCTCATAAGGGCCAAGGAACCTTACGACCCGATAGTGATCGTAGCGTGTTCCAGCGCCGCTTACGGTTACGTAAATGAACGAGAAGTTCCCATATCGGAAAGCCATGCCTTGCTTCCACTGCATCCGTATGGGGTAAGTAAAGCCGCCCAAGATCTTCTTACCTATCAATATTGGGCCACATATGGCATCAAAGGCATAAGGGCCAGGATATTCAACACCACCGGTCCAAGAAAGACGGGCGATGTATGCGCGGACTTAACCTTGAGAGCTGTCCGGATAGAAAAGGGTTACACCCCGCCGATACTGCAAGTAGGAAACAGGGAAAGCCGCAGGGCCATACTTGACGTAAGGGACTTGATTTCTGCCCTTATATTGCTTGCCCAAAAAGGCACACCCGGTGAAGCTTATAACATCAGCGCCCAAAAAGCGTACGCAGTATGTGAAATAATTGATATCATAAAGAAGGAATCAAGCATCTCCTTTGACGTACGTACAGACACAACGCTGCTACGGCTTAAAGACGAACCTATAATACTTGGAGATTCCTCGAAGCTCGTGTCCGCCACGGGCTGGAGGCCCAAATATGACCTTGCTGTTACCATAAAAGATATGCTGCAGTATTGGCGCCAAAATCACCTCGATGTTAGACCAATGTGACACATTCTACGAGATAAGAAACCTCAACAAGGATTGGATGCTTATAATGTGCGAGTTATCTACTTATAAAAATTAAAAGGGTCCTAACAGCTCCTCCTCAAAAATTTGCCTCTCCCCTCACGTCCTTTAAAGGAACCCCTTTCAAATATCACTTCTCCCCGTGACAAAGTTGTGTAAATCTGTCCATGCACCTTCAAGCCCTCGAAGGGAGAAAAATCGGTGTTCATGTGCAAATCACCCGAAGTGATGGTCCATTCCGCATTCGGATCGAACACCACCACGTCCGCATCCGAGCCGATTTGAAGCGCACCCTTTTGAGGGAAAAGGCCGTAAATTTTGGCTGGATTTTCGGATAAAAACCTTACTAACAAACTGATGGGCAAATGTCGCTTAAAAACACCCTCGGAAAACATCAAGGGCAAAGCCGTCTCCACGCCGGGCAAGCCGTAAGGGAGGTCCAAAAAGTTTCCCTTCCAAGTTTTTTGTTCTCTGGTAAAGGGACAATGATCCGTAGCTATCATCGAAAGTTCTTCGTTGTAAAGGGCGTCCCAAAGGGCTTCTAAGTCATAGGGCGATCTCAGGGCAGGAGAAGCCGAGTATAAATGACCATCCGTGCTTTCGTACACATCCTGAGTTAACAAAAGATATTGAGGGCAGGTCTCAGCCGTCACATTTTTATAAAAACTTTTCCCCCTTTTTAAAGCTTCCAGTCCCAGGGCGGAAGACAAGTGAACTATGTGCAGGCGCGCGTTAGCCCTTTCTGCCAAGTAGATCGCGTCACTTACTGCAACCGCCTCGCACAAAGGAGACCTGACTTTCGCTAAAGATACCATGTTCTTTAATTCCTCTTCTTCCAACGCGTTCATCAGGTAATTGATGACTTCTTCGTCCTCGGCATGCACAACTGCCAGCGCGCCCAAATCACCTATTATCTGGAACGCCTCAAATAAGGCTCCCCTATCGGTTCTCCTCCCAGAAGAACCGTAGGCGGTAAAAAATTTAAAGCTAGTCACGCCCATTTGGACTGCCTTCAGGATCTCCTGTGATCTTGATCTATGCCAACCTATGACTTCGGCGTGAAGGGCGTAATCTATGTGAGATTTTTCGGCCTCCCTGAGCCTATTTTCGATATCCTCAGGTATCGTTGACTTGCTGCTGCCAACGGTGAAATCTATGATCGTCGTTACGCCTCCGCAGGCAGCCGCTTTGGTGCCTGAGGAAAAATCATCGCTTGAACGGGTGCCGGAAACGGGAAGTCCCATGTGCACGTGAGCATCTATGACGCCGGGCATTACCAACTTCCCTGAGGCATCGATTACATATTTTCCGTCCAAATCGTCGCCGATCGCGGCTATTTTCTCTCCTTTTATGGCTAAATCGGCTTTAATGGTTTCGCGAAAGCCGCTTACGAGCTTACCTCCTTTGACCACCACGTCGTACATCTTGACACCTCCCATTCCCTGGCAAAAGAAGTTTTACAGTAAGCTGACCTCAATATCACTTTTTTAAAAGTGCGATTCCCCTAAGACTTATATGAATTTCTGATTCCTTCATTTCCTTTACTCGCATTATACTATGATTAAAAGGGGGAGTTATATGTATTTAAGATTAATAATTTTACTAGGCATCGTATCATTAATTTACGCTCTAACGAATTATTATATTTATATACACGTTGCTCCTTTATGCCTATCGCCCCGGGGCAAAATACTCATCCCGTTATTGCTATTGATCATGGCAGCTTATCCTGGCGGTCGTATATTGCAAGCTTTCACATCGCCCGGGGTTATTATAAAGGTAATCATTGTAGTGGGTTCCTACTACCTCGCCTTCATGGCCTACGCCTTTTCCCTAGCTCTATTTATGGATATTTACAAGCTTCTATCTTCAATACTTTCCTTCCTCCCGCTTTTAGGCACCACACTGCAAGCACAAATATGGAAAGTTGGCATTTGTCTTATAATCGCCTTGATTGCCTTCGGCAGCCTAAACGCCAGAAAAGCCCAAGTCATCACTCTTGACCTTGAAATACCACTTGGCAATCCCGGCATAGATTCTCTTCGTGCAGTTGCCGTCTCTGATATGCACGTAGGGCCTTTTATTAACAGCTCTCGCATTAGAGGCCTGGTGGATAAAATAAACGGCTTGTCTCCCGATATCGTATTCCTGGTTGGCGACATCGTCGACGAGAGCATAACCGCAGCTACAGAGGAAGGCCTGGCGGAAGAGTTAAAAAGGACAAAAGCGCCTTTGGGCATCTATGCCGTTCCCGGAAACCATGAATATTACGCAGGAATAGAGGACGTTCAAAAGTACTTGTCCCGAGGGGGAGTGAGATTGCTTCGTGACGAATTTGTAGTCATCAAGGATTCGCTAATATTGGTAGGGCGTGAGGATATAATGGCAAATCGCTTGGGGGAAAAGAAACGCCAGCCCCTTTCTGAAATCCTTCGAGAAGCTCCCGAAAACCTCCCCATAATCGTTTTGGATCACACGCCGATCGATCTCGAAGAAGCGACCTCGCAAGGCGCATCACTCCAACTTTCAGGACATACACATAACGGCCAAATGTGGCCTTTTAACTTAATTACGCGATTGATATTTGAAAAAAGTTGGGGGCTTTTGCAAAAAGGAAATACCCTCATTTATGTATCATGCGGATACGGAACATGGGGACCGCCCGTGCGCATAGGATCAACGCCCGAAATAATATTGTTGAATTTAACGTTGAATGTCTTAAAATAATTTAGTATATCGAAATCAAGTTACAGGGTTTTCCTGCAAGAAAATGACAGTTTCCGAGTGAGCCTGTTTTAAAATTGCTCAAGGGAGGTAATGATACAAATGCCGTTTTTCACGATAGCTACCTTTAACGTGAATTCTGTTCGAAGTAGGCTTCACATCTTAGAAAGATGGCTCTCTGCAAATCCAGTCGATGTGCTTTGCTTGCAAGAGACTAAGGTTAGTGACGACCAATTTCCCCTATCTGCCTTTGAATCGTGGGGATACCATGTATTTTTTCGAGGCAAGAAGGGTTATAGCGGCGTCGCAATAGCATGTCAAAATGAGCCTGAAGAAATAATCTACGGCTTCCCCGATGACAAAAACCCCAGAGATGACGACAGGCTCATGATAGCTCGTTTTGGCGATATCTGGGTAATAAACACATATGTGCCACAGGGAAAATCGATAGTTCACCCTGACTACCGATACAAAAAGGATTTTTTGATGCGATTTCTTGAGATGCTGGAATCGCAGTTTAATGACGAAGATAAAATACTGTGGGTGGGTGACATGAACGTCGCACCGGAGGAAAAGGACGTCACAAAACCTGAGACCAAGAGAAATCATGTCTGTTTCCACGAGGAAATTCGCGATTTATTCGATACGGTGAAATCCTGGGGATTCATGGACGTCTTCAGAAAACATCATACCGAAGAAGGGCAGTTCACTTTTTGGGACTATCGCGTCAAAAATGCCTTTGAACGAAACATCGGGTGGCGCGTCGATCACATATTGGCTACGCAGCCGCTAGCGGAGCGATCTGTGGACTGTTACATCGACAGAGAACCGCGCATTTGGGAACGGCCATCAGACCATACAATTATGGTGGGTATCTTTGACATCTAGCAAAAAGCTCAAAACAATGAGGTATGATCATGCTATGCAGGGAATATTATTAGCCCTTGGAGCGACATTAATATGGGGAACAAACGGGCCTGCCGTCCGATTTATCAACAGCTTTGGGGTCAGTCCTCTTCTCATAACCCTTTTTCGCCTCACCGTAAGCACATGCATTATCATCTTCCTTGCTCCAAAACCACGAAGCTCTTTGATAATGCCCCGCAAAGCAGAGATGCGCAAACCTCTTTTTTGGTTAAGCGCTGTTGGCTTGATCAGCTCCAACTTAGGCTTGAGCATCGCTTTTTTACGGATATCCATAGGCTTAACGTTGATTTTATATTACACCGCGCCAATTTGGGCCATGATAGGCGCCTGGGCCATAGCACGGGAACGTCCAACCATAGTACAGATTTTGGCCCTAATAGTATCTTTATTGGGTGTTTACTTCGCAGTATGGGATCCCAAAGAGGGGTTGAAATTTGACCTCATAGGCATATTGTGTGCCCTGGCAGGAGGAGCCGGATATGCCTTATACCTGCTCAACGGAAGGTATGGGGTGGGCAAAGAATCCCCCTTCAAAGCCTACTTACAGAACTTTATGTGGGCATCAATAATCTGTTGGGTAGTTGCCCTGTTCACGGGAGAAGCCGGGATGTTATTTAAGGCCCCTTTAAAAGCTTACCTTGGCCTTTTATACATGGCCCTTTGCACCTCTGCGCTGGCTTTCGGGATGATTTCACGAGCACTTAAGTACATGTCAAGCTCCATAGCTTCTGTGGTATCCATGACTGAGGTCCCCTTTTCGATGATGTGGGCATTTGTCTTGCTTCATGAAGTGCCAGAAAAAAGAGCCGTTTTGGGCGGAATATTTATTTGTATTGCCGTTATATTGCTTTCATTAGAACCTTTATTCTATTGCAGGGATAACCGATAAGTGCTATATTACATTTGCGATACATGAGCAAAAGAGGTGAGAAAGATAGCACACTATTGGAAAATCAAGTGCCCAACTTGTGGAGCTGAGACTATATCTTCTGCACAAGAGGGCACCAAAGCTAAATGCTCTCACTTTAATAGATTTTTACCGGAAGAATCGCTCGTCCTTTATTATAATGACCTCGGAGAAGAAGTGGCCGTAAGGCTCGATTCTGTAGGACAAATTTGCTATAGTTTTTCCTGTCCACTTTGTAAAGAGAAGATCGAGGCATGCGCTACGGAAGAAGCGCTACAATATTATGTTAAAACTAGCTGCACTCATTTCATAACTCTGCGCAAGGACAAAGACAATAAGGCATCTGCCGTATTCGTTGACTCCTTCGGCAACGTCTATCCAGTCGAGATCTAAGAGACAGCCAACGGGAGTTTACCGCCTTTTGGGCAGTTGATGAATGGCTTGCCCAGTAACGTTCATCACTGCTTCATGAAAGACCTCGGCTAGTGTTGGATGGGCATGAATGCATGAGTCCATCTCCTCGGCAGTTACACCGGCATGCATCGCTATGGCCGCCTCGTGGATCAGGTCGCTTGCATGAGGGCCAATTATATGAACTCCCGCTAATTTTCCGTCTTCGTAAGCCAAAACTTTTACTAGACCTTCTTCTTCCCCCATGGCAACGGCTTTCCCGTTACCTCCAAAGAGAAACTTGCCGACTCTGTAAGGTATTCCTTCACTTTGGAGCTCTTCTTCGGTCTTTCCCACGGTACCAACTTCCGGAATGGTGAATACCGCCGCAGGAATTACATCATAGTTAACCTTGGTTGGTCGCCCAAACATCGCTTCTGCCGCAGCCCTACCCTCCGCGGAAGCCACGTGAGCCAGGTAGGGAGGACCTAATACGTCCCCTATGGCGTATATTCCTTCTGTGGAAGTGCGGTAAAGCTCGTCCACTACGATGCCTTTTTCCCCAGTCTTAATGCCCACATCCTCGCAACCCAGTCCTTCAACATTGGGGGTGTTTCCCGTGGCAACCAAGACCATGTCGGCACCTAAAACAACTTCTCCCGTTTTGCCTGAAGCGTGAATTACTAATTCATCCTGGCCTTCCTCGATGCGGTCAAGGAGCGTCCCCTCGTAAAGGGTTATGCCCTTTCTCCTTAAAAACACGTTCATGCGTTTGGATATCTCGCCGTCCATCAAGCGAAGCACCTTGCTTCTCACCATGACCGTCACCTTTGAGCCCAAGGCGTTATAAATGCTCGCAAATTCCATAGCGATGTAGCCGCCACCATATATCAAAAGTCTTTCCGGCAAGCCTTCAAATCCCAGCAGTTCCTTACTGGTGACGACTCCTTCCAGGTCCATGCCAGGCACATTTGGAATGGTCTCCTTGGATCCGGTAGCTATCAAGATACATTTGGATTCAAGTTCACTTGATTTGCCGTCTGGCATATTTACCAAGATTTTGTTTTTGTGAATTAATTTCGCTTCACCGTGAAGAACGTTCACTTTGTATCCTTTTAAAAGCTTTTCCACTCCTCCGGTTAGCTCATCCACAGCCCTTTGTTTCCAGGCATGTACCTTGGACATATCAACTCGAGGCTCGCCGACGATCACGCCAAATTCTTCCATTCTTTTAGCCAAAAGAACGCTCGAAGCGCTTTGGCACAAAGCCTTTGTGGGGATGCAACCGTAATTGAGACATGTCCCGCCTATTTTTTCTTTTTCAACGATGGTGACCTTGGCTCCAAGTTGTGCGGCTCGAATAGCGGCTACATATCCCCCAGGGCCACTTCCTATGATGATGAGGTCGCTGTTTGCCATGCAAATGTCTCCTTTCCATCAAAAAATTGTTATAACAACGGTCTAAAACCCGGCTGGATCGTGACGCAATAGCAATTCAACTAACAAAGCGTCCCTCACGCCTTTTAATTTCCGGTGAGGGACGCTTTGCGATTAAATTTAAACTTTACGATTCAAACTCCCACTTAACAATTGGCCTTTTAGCGGCTGTCACTTCGTCTAAGCGCGTGACAGGAGTGGTTTTCGGAGATTCCTTGACCAGCTGAGGGTTTTCCTCGGCTTCTTTGGCAATCGTTATCAAGCTTTCCGCAAAGGCGTCCAAGGTCTCCAAGCTTTCCGTCTCCGTGGGTTCCACCATCATGGCTTCAGGAACAATCAAGGGGAAATACACAGTCGGAGGATGAAAACCGTAATCTATCAAGCGCTTAACCATATCCAACGTAGTCACGCCTTTGGATTTTTTCTGCCTGTTGCCCGAAATTACGAATTCGTGCTTGCACCATCGATCGTAGGGCAGATCGAAGTAATCGCGCAATCGTTTCATGAGATAGTTGGCGCTTAAGACAGAGCATTCAGCCACTTCCCTCAAGCCCTCAGGTCCCATGGTGAGAATATAGGCGTAGGCTTTTATCATCACGTTGAAGTTTCCGTAAAAGGACCTGACTCTTCCTATGGACGAAGGCCTGTCATAGTCAAGATAGTATCGGTTACCATCGTATTCGACAAGTGGTGCGGGAAGGAAGGGAACTAGCTCCTTTGTCACGGCTATGGGACCAGACCCGGGGCCCCCGCCGCCATGTGGAGTGCTAAACGTCTTATGAAGGTTTAAGTGCACCACGTCAAATCCCATGTCGCCTGGTCGTGCTTTACCAAGGTTGGCGTTAAGGTTGGCACCGTCATAATACAAAAGCCCTCCGGCATCGTGTATTATCTTGGAGATTTCATCGATCCTTTCCTCGAATAAGCCCAGCGTATTCGGGTTTGTTAGCATGATGCCCGCCACTTCGTCGCTCATGAGCTTCTTTAAATCTTCGACGTCAACATTTCCCCGCTCGTCTGATTTTACTTCCACTACCTCATAGCCCACCATGCTCGCTGACGCCGGGTTAGTGCCGTGAGCAGAATCGGGTATTATAATCTTGTTTCTGTGGCCCTCGCCTCGGTGTTCTAGGGCAGTCTTTATTATCATGAGTCCCGTCAGTTCCCCGTGCGCCCCTGCGGCAGGCTGCAGTGTGGCTCGCTCCATACCGGTAATCTCGCACAACATCCTTTCCAAATCGTAGATTAGCTTCAAAGCGCCCTGTACCATCTCCTCAGGTTGATAGGGATGGATCCGCAAAAATCCGGGAAGTCGCGACACAACTTCATTCACCTTCGGGTTATATTTCATGGTGCACGAGCCCAGGGGGTAAAACCCTATGTCAACGGCGTAATTAAGCTGAGACAACCTGGTAAAATGACGAACCACGTCCACTTCAAAAACCTCAGGAAGCCTCGCGTCAGCCTTCCTTGCAAATCTCTCCGGAATTTTTTCGCTCGCCTCAGGCACATCGCAAGCGGGAAGTGAGTAAGCTTTCCTGCCGGGCTTGCTTAGTTCAACTATCAGCTCCACGGGCTTTTTCATCGCACTTCACCCCCTGCGGCACTAACGAACCCGTCGATCTCATCTTTCGTCCTGCGCTCGGTCACGGCAATTAGCCAGCCCTTATCGATCTCGGGATAGTGCTTGGAAAGGTCGTAGCCGCCTATGAAGCCCTGTTTTAAAAGCTTTTCGTTAAGTTCATTCACCGGCTTAGGCGAGATCACGACAAACTCTTTAAAGAAGGGCGCATCAAAGGCACGTTTAAATCCCTCTTTGACCAGCTTTTCCATGGCGTAATGAGACTTGTTGTAACAAAGTTTCGCCACTTCTTTAAGGCCCTCCTTACCCATCGTGGCCATATACACTGCACCCATCAAAGCACATAGGCTTTGATTAGTGCATATATTCGAAGTAGCCCTCTCGCGGCGTATATGCTGTTCTCTTGCCTGTAAAGTCAAGACAAAACCGCGGCGACCTTCTGTGTCAACTGTTTGTCCCACGATGCGTCCCGGCATTCTTCTAAGGAGCTTCTCTGTCGCGGCCAAAAAGCCAAAGTGCGGTCCTCCAAAGGAAGGTTGATTGCCCAAGGCTTGCCCTTCGCCTGTTACGATGTCAGCGCCAAGCTTTCCAGGCGCTTCCAGGATTGCAAGAGAGATGGGATCTGCGCTCGTGATCAGCAAAGCGCCTTTTGAGTGTGCTAATTCGGCTATTGATGCCACGTCTTCGATGACACCAAAGAAATTGGGACTCTGGACCATTACCGCAGCGATTTCTTCGTTCAACTTACTTTTAAGGTCGTCTACATCGACTTGCCCGTCCTTGTAGCCAAACTCCTCTACTTGGACACCTCTAAAATGAGCGTAGGTATTTAAGACCATCCTGTATTCCGGATGTACAGACCTAGCACAAAGTACCTTTTCCCTTTTCGTAGCTGTGCAAGCCATGAAGGCCGACTCGGCAAAGGACGAAGCTCCGTCGTACATGGAGGCGTTAGAGACATACATGCCCGTAAGTTCACATATCATCGACTGATACTCGAAGATAGCCTGGAGAGTCCCTTGGCTAATCTCCGGTTGGTAGGGTGTGTAAGCCGTGTAAAATTCGCCCCTAGATGCCATTGCGTCGATCACGGAAGGCACGAAGTGATCATAAACCCCTGCGCCTAAAAAACAGGCGTGACTATCCAGATGTGAATTTTTGCCCGCCAGCTCTTGCATGTGCACGATTAATTCATCTTCGGTCATGGGACCAGGGATATCGTAATCTCCCTTCATTCGCACCTTTTTAGGAATATCCTCGAACAACTCGTCAATAGATGCGATGCCCAGGGCCTTGCACATCTTTTCCTTATCTTCGCGCGTGTGGGGAATATAGCTCCACATCAAGCCATCTCCTCCTCTTCTTCTTCGCAATGCTTCGCATAGCTTTCGGCATCGAGAAGGGCATCCACCTCCCCCGGATCGCTCATTTCGATGACTGCGATCCAATTTTCGTAGGGATCTTCATTCAACAATTCAGGTTCATCTTCCAGGGATTCGTTAACTTCAATCACTTTGCCCGAAACGGGCGAATATACATCGGAGGCCGCCTTGACAGATTCGACCGAACAAAAAGCGTCTCCCGCCTCTACCTCCGATCCCACTTCGGGAAGTTCCACATAAACTATATCGCCTAGATGCTCTTGAGCGAAATCAGTTATTCCGACATAGGCCTTGCCATCTTCAACCCTAACCCACTCATGCGTTTTCGTATACCTCAAGTCCTCAGGTATGTTCATGTCCTACAGCACCTCCTAATTTTACTTTTTAATTAGCGTTTGTAACGTCTCTTATAAAAAGGAGTCTCGACAACTTCAGCGAGCCTCTCTCTTCCTCTTATATTGACATAAACTTCCTGGCCCATTTCCGTATAGTCTATGCCAAGTAAGGCCAAAGCCAGATATTTTTCCAGGTAAGGAGCAAACGACCCGGAGGTGATCGTGCCAATCGTCTTGCCTTGAGATCTTACTTCGTAGCCGTGCCTTGGAACGCCCTTTTCAATCATTTCCAATCCTACAATCTTCCGCTTTAACCCATTCTCCTTTTGCTCAAGCAAGCTGGACTTTCCTATAAAATCCTCCTTGTCGAGCTTGACGAAGAAACCAAGACCGGCCTCAAGGGGTGTTATTTCCTCGGAGAGTTCCTGTCCGTAGAGGGGCAGACTAGCCTCAAAACGCAAGGTATCTCGCGCGCCCAATCCGGCCGGAAGCAAGCCTTCTTCTTTGCCAGCTTCAAGCAGCTTGTCCCAAACATGAACGGCATCGGAGGGGGACAGATAAAGCTCAAAACCGTCCTCGCCCGTGTATCCTGTTCGCGAAAGCAAAACCTTCGCACCATCAACCAAGACTTCGTCTTTAAAGGCATAAAACTTCAGATCCCCTAAGGGAATATCGGTGAGTTTTTGAAGTATGCCTTCGGCCTTCGGTCCCTGTAAGGCAATTTGAGCATAGGAATCGGACATATCCAGAACACTAACATCAAAGTCCTTTGATTTATCCAAGATCCAGTGATAATCTTTATCCTTGTTGCCGGCATTGACGACTAAAAGCAAATTGCTTTCGTCATGCATGTATATCAAAATGTCGTCTACCACTCCACCATGTTCGTAGCACATAGGAGAGTACATGATCTTGCCCGGCACCAATCTGGAAACGTCGTTAGTAACGATGTAGTTAATGAAGTTCAAGGCATCTTTTCCCTTAACCTCTATCTCCCCCATATGAGATACGTCGAACAAGCCAGCCGCGCTTCTCACGGCTAAGTGTTCTTCGACAATCCCACTATACTGCACGGGAAGAGCCCACCCCAAGAAATCAACAATACGACCGCCCAGTGCAATGTGCTTCTCGTAAAGCGGTGTTTTTTTCAAACTCAATCTCCTCCTTCCTTGTTCTAAATGATTATGATAGCGAAAAAGGTAGCCTACATGCTTTAAAAGCACACGATACCGAACATAGACCGCGAAACGTCATTGCTAATTTTGCAGATTCATATACTTAAGGTACTATTGCGTGGATTGCCCGAGTTCTCTACATACGGCACGAACTACGGTCACTGTGGTGAACTAACCCTTTCGTGCCTTTTCAGTGTACAGGGTTTGTCTTTAAGCGTCAAGCACGCGATAAGATGACGGGGTTGACTTGTCTGTAATGCTTTTTTAACTTATAATCGGTTGAACATATGTAGGACCGATTAGTCTGCAATTTTTTATAAAAAGGAAGAATTTAGCTTCACTTATTTCTGTTATTCTCTATACTATTGATGTGCGCCCTTCCTGCGTCGGTCACTAGTTTTTATGACAGGGCTGTAATGTCAAGGCCTATTTTTTGAGACATAGCATTAAATGACAAAACCTTGATCGTCGGGGGACAAAAATGTCAGAAATTTTACCGCAAGTTGATTTTCTAGTCTTTTTAGTTTATTCAGCTGCTGCCATATCCCTATTTGCATACAATACTCCTACAACAGAACGCAACTTGTGCATGAGTATAGTGTTGTGCTTTGCACTATGGTCTTTCTGCGAAGCCTATGCGCACCTTTCCCCAACTCCTGATGGGGCCTTAATGTGGTTTAACATCAGTTCCTTTGGTTGGATAATCTTTCCTTTGCCCGTCCTTTTCTTTTATCTAGCTGTCACGAGAGGCATAAAACCGAATTTTAGGGCTGTATTGACTCCGTCTTTTTTATGTCTTTTTTTAATAACAGCTCAGTGGAGAGGAGGTCTTATAAATAAGGTCGAAAGGGGCCCCTTTGGTTGGGTTGCCTTCTGGGCCAATTCACCCGCATCTTACCTATTTGTAATTTATTATAGTGCGATTCTGTCTTTTTGCGCCTTTTTAGCTCTTAAGTTTTGGCTCAATGCAGAAGAGCAAAAACAGCGAGCTCAGGGGAAAATACTTTTTTTCACGGTTGTTGCCGGGTTTTTTGTAGGCACTTTTTCAGATGTTGTGGCGCCAATGTTCGAAATATTTCAAGTTCCCCCAATCGCTTGCCTGGCAGGTTTAATATGGTTGGCAGGAATGGTGCTGGCCGTGACCAAATATGGTTTACTTTCTGTGGAACTTGGTTACTTTAAAGACCTTTATGAACGATTATTTGAGTTTACACCCGGCCCCTTGGCTCTGCTCGATGAGCGAGGGGTGTTTTTATCTGTAAATCGGGCTATGGCCAATAGCTTAGGGAAAAAAAGAGAAGAACTGATCGGTAAAAACTTAAGGCAAGTGCTGGACGCTGAAACATATGAACATCGCATGGCAGCAATCAAGGAAGCGCTGCATTCGGGCCAAGTTAAGTCATTTGAAGACGCCAGAAAGGGCCGATACTTCAAGCATAATATCGTGCCTGTTTCCTTTCAAGATAACAAGAAGGCGGTATTGATCATATCGCGCGATATAACCGAAGAAGTTAAGGCCATGCAGCGATTGGAATTTTATGCTTACCACGATTATTTGACGGGGCTTCCCAACAGAGCAATGCTCGAAATGAAATTTAGCGAAATGACATCAAAGGGAGATGGAAATTCTTTCATCGCCGTTTTTTTCCTCGATCTTGACGGGTTTAAATTTTACAACGACAGCTTAGGGCACGATGTTGGCGATGAGATTTTGATAGAGTTCGGCAAGCGCCTATGCCAAAAGGTGTGTAACGGACTAGTTGGTCGATTTGGTGGCGATGAATTTATCGTGATATTGCCACATATGAAAAACACGGAACACGTTGAGCATGCGGTGTCAGAAATCGTCTCGGCGTTGAAAACGCCCACGAAGGCAGGAGGCGTTGACGTCTTTTTGTCGCCAAGCATAGGAATTAGCCTGTACCCTAAGGATGGGACGAGCTTCGATGAGCTCATACGCCACGCCGACATTGCTATGTATAAAGCCAAAAAAAGCGCCAGGCCTTATTGTTTCTTTCAAGAAGATCGTGCCTTCTTGCGCTAAAGACCCGGCGCAAACTGTTTTTACTAACGCACCACAGATAGGCACGGCTTTAGAAACTATGGTTGTCGTACCTTTTTCCTTTTGCTATCTATGCTCGGTCAAAACCTTCAAAACAAGATCGAGGGCTTCCCCCCTTAAAATGATCCCCTGGAAATTCAAGTTTTCATCAGTTAAAAATGGCGATAGTCTTTTACAGGCCCATGAAATTTTCTCCCTCTCGGTGGTTATGGGTTTGGGAGTTTTATCGGGATAAAGAGCCTGGCAGAAAGCAAGCATAAATTCTCCTTTAGATATAGGTTCATCGCTCATGCCATAGTGCAAATTGACTTTATTTCGGTTCCCCAGGTCACTTAGTACAGCATTAAGCATTTCGTTTGCACTCTTCCAGCTCAAGGGCTCATCCACGCCAAAGATGCCCTTGGTGCGTCCCTTTCGCGATGCCTGCAGGATATCGTTATAATTGTCCGCCCTTGAGGCAGCAAAGGTGGGCAAACTCTTTGGCTTCATCCAACCTCTCATGGTAGCCGTTTGCACTGCCGGCCAAAAGGGATGATTGGGCGGGACATCTGAAAAAACGCATAAAGAAAGCCTATCTCCTGCCTCCAAAAGTATCCTTTGTACTTTTAACACGTTTACCTCGCGGGGAGGAACCTCTTCCTTGACAGCCACGGCTGCTATTGCCCCTGCAGCTTGTCCCGTAAGCATGGTTATGGGCTGAAGTCTAAGCGCTCCCGAGGCCAGTCGGGTCACCGATAAATTTTTTTCCGCCGCCAAAAAACCGTCCAGATCCTTGGGTATAAAGATTTCAAAGGGTATTTGAAAGGGCCCAACGGGTTTGTTTTTGGCTATGGATTCCTTTGTCTCGCCAAACTCTTCTTCCAGTTGAGCAGTTTCGTCCGCACCGTGTAGGTCCAAAACATAACGACCGACGGCGACAGAGTTGGGAATTTCTCTTCCTTCATTTTTAATATAGCTTTCCGAATTCACTCGAAGCTCATGGGAAGTCAATGTGCTTATGCCAACGAGCCTCCTGCTTTCACGAATGTAGGGTCGGGGAGGAAAGTGCTTTGCAATTGAGGCGTACTCGAAGGGAACAAAATCTTTTACCTTTTCATAGGTCGAATCGGACTCAAAAATGTCAGACGCCACGGACCAATCGCAACCGAGCTCATTTTGCAGGTAATAAATAAACCCAATAGTTACGAGCATTGCCTTGGCTTCAGTTTCCTTCCTGAAATTGGGATCCTCAAAGTACGTTACGGGCAGGCCGCTTTTTTCCTCATAACCCCCCTTGCCAGGATAATCGTTAGCCCAGTTTATCTCAGTCTTGGTGAGCAAAAGCCATGTAAAAGGGCTACTGGCGTCGGCATCCCCGGGAGCCAAACTGTCAGGCAAGCCCCGATAAGCGTTGTGAGTTGGCCAATCGACAGGAAATTTAATCGGGTATCCCTTAAAGGTAAAACCATCACGAGCTACGTAGGACTTAAAAGATTCCCTCATTTGTTCGTAATTCGGAGGGGGAGTGTTGACCTTTAAATCGTCGGGGACACCGCCCGGATAGTGCTTTATTACAGCTACCCAGGTAATATCCTGCACTCTCGCATCCTCATCAAAGTCCTTTGAATCGGAGCCTACTACATTGCGACCAACCCTATAACTTGCACCTGCCAAGGGAAGCAAATCCCCATATTCAGTGGCATCAATCAAGACCTTGCTATTACATTGAAATTTCTTGCCCCTCACATCAACGATGATGCCAGTCACGGTCTTTCCGTCGCTTGACCTCAAAACCCTCTGCACTTTGGACTTGAAATAAACGTCTAAAATACCGGGCTTTCCGTCAACGGTCGTCCTTCCCTCGCGGACGTCTTTTATCATCTCTGCCAGGATGTAGTCGGCAACATCGGGCTCGAAAGCAACGGTAATGGGAGTCCAGTAACAAGTCCCCACCGACTTCCCTAGAGAAGAATAATATTCCAAAATGCCATCCAAGAACTCTCCATAAAGCCCCCATCTGGTGCCGTACATGTCGTCCATTGTGGACACGGCCGATGCCACCATTTGGCCACCCAAAACGTTCGTATCCTCAAATAGGGCCACCCTTGCTCCCAATCGTCCGGCCTGGATTGCTGCTGCAACGCCTCCCGTTCCCGCCCCCACTACAATAACGTCATAATCCCTCGTTTCAACGGCCTCTGCCGACCACGGACAAGCAGCCATGGAAATTGAGACGATCACGAACATTAGGGTCCGTAAAATTAAAGAGAGGATACCATTTTTTTTAATCATGATCTAACCTACCTCCTACTTAACTTTGCAAAACACTCGCCGAGATATCTTTAATGCTCGGCGTTGAAGTTAATATCATCGCTATGCGCAACTCGTCGGCCAATTTTTCGTAAAGCAACCTGACTCCTTCCTTGCCGCCTCCAAAGGCCCCCCACACGACGGGACGACCCACTAAGACGGCATCGGCCCCGCAAGCGATGAACTTCAAAACGTCCGATCCGCTTCTCACTCCACCATCGGCCAATAGGATGCAGCAATCTTTTACCTTTGAGGCTATGCCTGGAAGGACTGAGATCGTCCCGGGCAGGTCATCCAACACTCTGCCGCCATGATTTGATACGACGATGGCGCCCGCACCCGCATCACAGGCCATTAGGGCTTCTTCTTCTGTCATGACACCTTTGATTATAACTGGAAGCATTGTGCTCTCGCATATCCTTCTTAAGGCATCGGGACCCAAAGGTCCCACGTATTCGCCGGATCTCCTCATGTTGACCAAGCCGGCAGCATCGACATCTACGCCAACGGCTACCGCACCGGCTTCTTCAGCCATCCTAATGCGCCTTATCATCTCGTCTAATTTTCTGGGTTTTATTATGGCTATGCCTTTACCTGCTCCTTTTAGCGCTTCGATCGTTTTATCGTAAAGATCGCCAGGGCCGTCTCCTATCATGGCTATGGTACCTGCCTCCAGGGCCCCGAAAACCTGAGCTTTTGCCAAATCGGCCTCGTCCATCCTGTCCTTGAAGTTGATCGCAGCTCCTGCGACGGCTGCCCCTATCACGGGCATGGCTAACTTTTGCCCAAAAAGTTCAACGTTTATATCGGGTTCAGTGACGTCATGAAGGGTCTTCATCTTAAATCTTAGACTACGAAGCGCCTCATAGTTATTTTTAGCGCTAGAACCCGTGCCGATTCCGCCGATGCCTGGCACCCTACCGGCACAGGCTTTCATATCACAAATGGGGCACAAATTACATATCCCCTTCAATGCCTCTCTGGCCCTTCCTAAAACATCTTCCCATTTCACTTCCCATCACCTTGCCTCTGCTTTCTGACATATAATAATAGTACTATTTTAAACTAAGCAGCGAAAAAAGGAGTGATGAAGGATGGCGAAGTTCTTGGGAAGAAATGCCCTTTACGAAATGACTCGCGATTTGACGCTTGCAGCTCAAGGCAAGCGCAAAGCTGATACTGTGATAAAGGGTGGTCTTGTGGTAAACGTCTTCACTAGGGAGATAATGCCCGCAGACATCGCCATATACAAGGGTCGCATAGTCTTGGTTGGCAAGGTCGATCATACAGTTGGCCCGGAAACGCAGGTTATAGATGCCACAGGTTTTTATTTAACTCCCGGATTGCTGGACGGTCACATGCATGTAGAGTCGAGCATGGTGACAGTCACGCAATTTGCCCGAGCAGTGCTTCCCTTTGGCACGACCGCCATCTTCATGGATCCCCATGAAATTGCAAATGTACTGGGGGTTAAAGGGGTCCGCCTTATGATAGATGAGGGCAAGGGCTTGCCCCTTAAGGTATTTTCAACCATGCCGTCATGCGTGCCCTCGGCACCGGGATTTGAGGACGCAGGGGCTGAAATCACTCCCAAGGACATCGCCGAGGCCATGAAGTGGGAGGAAATAATAGGCCTTGGAGAGATGATGAACTTCCCGGGAGTGCTGAGCGGCGATGAGAAAGTACACGAAATGCTCAAACTTACCATGGAGGCGGGCAAAGTCGTGACCGGCCATTATTCCATTCCCGAAACGGACATGGGCCTTCAAGCTTACGCAGCATCAGGAGTAGCATCATGTCATGAAGGCACGCGAAAGGAAGACGCCTTGGCCAGGTTGCGTCTTGGCATGTACAGCAAAATGAGAGAAGGGTCGGCATGGCAGGATATAAAGGCCACCGTAAAAAGCATCACCGAGACGGGAGCGGATGACAGGAGGGCCTTGCTCGTTACCGACGACACCCATCCTCACACTATTTTGACGCTGGGGCACATGAATCATGTGGTGAAAAGGGCCATAGAAGAAGGATTGAACCCCATAAGCGCCATACAAATGGCCACGATAAATACAGCGGAGTGCTTCAAGGTAAGCCATGAGATCGGAGCCATAGCGCCGGGAAGGTGCGCCGACATACTTTTTGTGAGGGATTTGGCGGACTTTGTCCCTGAGATCGTAATGAGCGATGGCAAGATCGTCGCCAAGGAAGGAAAATTAACGGAAAGCCTTAAAACTCCAAAATATCCGGATTGGGCACTTAACACCGTACATCTTAGAAAAGAACTATCAGGGGCAGATTTCGAAGTTAAATATTTCGGGCCACATAAGGAAGCAACTGTGAGGATAATACAAGTGATAGAAGCTAAGACCAATACTTTGCACAAGACGGCGAAGCTCTCGGTCCATGACCAAACAATCCCGGCCGACCCTGTCCAAGACGTGGCAAAGGTTGCAGTCATAGAACGTCACGGCGGGCCCGGAAACATGGGAATCGGTTTTGTCAGTGGTTTTGGCTTAAAGCGAGGTGCTGTTGCATCCACCGTAGCGCATGACAGCCACAATCTTCTAATCGTGGGTACAAACGACCCCGACATGGCTTATGCGGGAAATGTGCTGCACGAATGCGGCGGAGGCATGGTCGCCGTGTGCGATGGCAAGGTATTGGCTTTAGTAAAGCTACCCATAGCAGGTTTAATGTCCAATGAACCAGTAGAAGATGTAGACGCCCAAGTGAAGGCCTTAGACGAAGCATGGCGACAGCTGGGATGTTCTATCGAATCTCCCTTCATGACCATGGCTCTGCTCTCCCTGCCGGTTCTACCGGAACTTAGAATAACCAATAGAGGATTGGTAGATACTTTAAACTTTAACTTCGTCGATCTTTTCAAAGGCCTATGATGCCTTTGTATTTTGAAAAACATAATCTAAAAATCCCCTAACGGAAGAAAGTATGTTTTCTCCCTCACGGATCTTGATATCTTTGGGTAGGTTAGAAAAATCGGCCAAAAGCGGATCTTTCTGAAGCAGGTATTCAGCCATGTTTTCTGGCATAATGGTCGCGCCTTCGTATTTTGATATGTAGTCTCGTATAAGGGCATCCCATAGCAAAAGCTGTTTTTCTCCCAAGTCGAGGAATTTTAAAACTTCAGTGGTATAGCCAAAGTGAGCGTAGCACAAGACATCTGCCTTTAAACTTTTTAGCTTTCTTATGCTTGAAAGAGCGCTTTGTAAATAAAACTTGGGTGGCGTGGCAGGACGCAATATGAAGGTACCGTTATCGGGGCCTGGATAGGCAAATCCCCTTTTGTAATAAGTACCTGCAGCCTCGCCCGCAAAAAGCAAATTCGATTCCGCCTCATACAGGAACGAATAATGATGAGAGGCATGTCCGGGCGTTTCTATCTTTTTGATGCCTTCCAAACTTGCCTCGTCGGGCAGAAACGAGCTCTCCTCTGCTGGAATCGGCCTGCCGTAAGCTAATGCAACGTCCCCCAAGACTTCTACGCTGGATTCCCACAAGCGCTTAGGATTCAAAAGGTGCTTTTTGCCCTTTGGATGCGCTAGCACTTTGGCCGATTCGAATTTTTTTAGAAGGTGTCCTAATCCTCCCGAGTGATCGAGGTGTACGTGAGTCAGCAAGATAAAGTCAAGTTTTGAAACCCCAACCGCCTCAATAGACTGAACGAGAACGGGAACGCTTGAGACAGGTCCTACATCTATAAGGATTGTCCGGCTCGAACTTTCGTCAATTATCAACCAACTGCTCAAGAAATGATGAAAGCCGGGAAGTTTTTCAACGGGCAAGTCAATTAGGACGATTTTCAAATCTTGGGCCACTTTTAAAATAAATGGATTAAATACAAATCTCTCGTCAGTGATTGTAACTCACCCTTCCTTTTTTGAAGTAGTGTTCCTTCAAACTACATGAAACGGATCCTGTGGCGATAAGCTCGGCAACCAGTTTACCCGATATGGGGCCAAGCTTGTATCCATGCCCAGAAAATCCTGCGAACATGCAACTTCAATAATCATTATACAGCCTCTAAAATCTTGTCCAACATTTCACTAATTTCATTAAACCAATATTTATTATACTTGCCTGAAGATCCTGAACCCTCTCTTGATCTCAGTAGCAATTTTATTCTTACTCTGTATCCTCTGTAATTAAACAGCTTTTCTTTCCCTAATTCCCCGAACAGTATTTCGTATCCATCAATTTTTCTCATAGCACTTGTGTGCTCCGTTCCCTTTGGGTCTACAAAGACTATGAAGTAGTCATTTCCTTTTTTAAGCCAGAAGATAAAATCCGGGTAAAATCGGCTGATCTTGTTAACATTGGCGCTATAGTAAGGAATATAAATTTCATCCAAGCTTTCGTCAAGCTTGCTAAAAAACCACCAATCGAATTCTTTAAATTTATTATTGTTTCCTTCGAGATAATCTTCCAAATCATTTACAAATGAAACCTCACTCTTGACTTTGATAATGTGCTTGATATAGTCTACTCTTTCATCGTTAGACAGTACAAGTGGTATGTAATAGTGATTTGCAATGTGCTTAATTTCAAGGCAATCTATATTTTTCTTTTTAATCATTTGAGCGCATTTTTCGATGCCTTCCGTGTATTGATCCAAATCAATTTCATTACGTTTTAACTTCCCCTTCAGCTCTGTTTTCAATACTGAAGGGTCTTGGTATTCCTTGACTATCTCTATTGCTTTCTTTAGTTCTTTGATATCCTCCAAATAGACCTTAATATTTTTAAAGTGCTTTATTTCGTCTTCCAGTTCCTTAAGTTCCTCAAATTTTTTTGGAATTACACTAAGATAATCGAAAAATCTTTGGATGAGCAAATCGATATTTTTGATATTGTTAACGTCTTTGTTGATTTTAAAACAACTGTTAGAACTTATACCTTCTCTCATGATTTTCACTTTGGCTGGTTCTGCGTTTTTATATCTCATCATCAGCACACTGTCGTCTGCTACAAATTCATTAAATTTTCTAAGCACCTCAAAGTCTTTAGCGGATATCTCAAACCTTAGCTGCTCTTTGGGCATTGAAATATAAGACGATGCTAATCCGTATGTGGGCACAAGCAATGTATGACCTTGAATTGTGGGGTTCTCGTAAAGGGAAAGTTCCGCCACGCTTGCTCTTGCCTTTTCTTTCTTCAGTTCTTGGATCACTGCAACTAAAGCGTCCCTATTCGTCCCAAATATAAAGAGCGTCTCCATCGGCAATGCTTTATCTTTAAGAAGGTCAAATAAATATTTGTCTATTTCTTTTGCATTGTAAAGCTGCAGCAACCTCTTTCTCTTGTTTTTTATGGGTTCAATCCTTACGCCTCGCCCAACGGATTGAAGGATGAATTTCTTTGCATCCTCTCTCATGCCTATATTGATGAAGTTAATGACGTTTGGTCTGTTGGAGTCCCAGCCCTCATAAAAGCTGCGCGATCCCATGAGAATGTTTATTTCTGACTCTTCTTTATTTAAATTTTCAAAATAACTCTCATCCTCAAATCTCTCTTGCACTTCATACCCAGCAAGCTCCTCCTTCAACCATCCAGATATGTCACCTATCTTTATCAACGCAAAAGGCCTGTCGCTGGCCTTTAATTTAAAGGCCAACTCTTTCCTATCGGATTGTCTCACTAATACTTCGATCTCTCCGCTAGTGCTCGAATTATACACATATTTTAAGATGTCATCTTTAGTGATGTTCCTTAACCTTGCTTCGTCTATCTTGATAGACCTGCCTTCTTCAAACATGAAATCCGGCTTATCCTTTAATTCACTCAGGAGCTCATCGATAGCTTTTTTAAAAAGATCTTCGTCAATTGCTCCTTGGCCGATCCTTTCCAGCTCCCTAAAGAAGAGTTTCAAATCGGCATCTTTCGTATTGACGGAGTTAACGAGGGTCAAAAGGAGGGGCTTATGATACAAATCTGCCCTGATATTTTTGATATCTTCGTAAAATTTCTTCACGTAAGTTAAAATGATCAAAGACTTTAAAACTATCTTTTGTTTTTCTTCTCCACTATAGTCTTCTTCATCCCTAAATGCCCTCATCTCTTGTTTAAGAATGCCAATGTGCTTTCCGTAACCCGCGTTCACGAAGCTCGACAGATTAAATTCATAGGCGCAAGTGGCAATATCTCTTGGGTCTACAAAGGTGGCGGATGAATTAAATAAGAAACCATTTCTCGATAAAATGGAATAAATGTGCTGTCTTTTTGAATCTTCTCTGTCTCCTTTGTGCGCTTCATCCAAGAAGACATACCATTTGCCGTCATTGTCGTAGTTTTTAAAGTCAATAATTTTTTCTTTTTGTTCGTCGCTCAAGTTATCAGAACGATAATAAAAGACAGTGGTGCCGAATAAAGAGGGCTCCCTTTTAACTTCAGGGTATTCCTTTAGTTCCTTTAAGGTTATCTGATTCTCGTTAGCACCGTTAAACTCACGCACATGATTTTTAAGCTGTTCTATCAAATCGTCCCTATGGGTCAAGATCAAAATATCGTATGGAGGAATTTCACCTCTTTCGATCAACTGTATCAAGATTTGAATAAGTTTAATTATGACAAGGCTTTTCCCGCTGCCCGTCGCCATCCAAAAGCACATTCGATTTATGAAATGCTCATAGGAGATCTTGCCATTTTCTTGAGGAAAATCGTCAGAGTACTCCGTTAAAAGCTTATAGATGTTCCTTTTCCTCTTATCCAATTTGATGACCAAATCGTCTTCTTGGTCCAATCCATTGTCCTCGTACCATTCAAAGAAAAGTTTTTTTCTATACTTGTTAGCAGTCGCATTTTCATTATTTCGATAATCCACAAAATCCTCATAATATTTCCAAAGAACTTTTATTGCGTTTCTTACCGCATCCTGCTGATAATCCCAAAGTTTTTTATCCTTTGAAAAAGTCTCCAGATCAAAGGTGTTCCAATTGGGAGGCAGATCTTCGTATTTCAAATCTTCGGCCATATCACGTAAATATAATTTATTCATTTTTACCACCATATTAAATCTTTAATGAGCCTGTAATCCGGATTTTCCAGATTTATTTTTTCGCCATCGTCAAATTCCACTTCAGTTGAACTGACCTTCTTAATCCACTTGCCCAAGAGATTTGAGAGGGTTTCCGGAACGTCTATGTTGGGATAAAGCTTCGATAAATCCACTTTTACTTTGTTATTCTCATAATCGATCCTTAATACTTCAACCATCTTTGGGTCTCTCATAAAAACATATTGGCTATATGGGTCTTCATAAGGGTTATCGAAGAGGTCGGCATCTTCATATTTTACTTTTCTCAACGCATCTTCGTATTGTTCGAGTTCGTAGTATTTGAAGAAGCCACCGGCGTTATCTTTGTTATATTTTTCTTTGACATCTTTTTCTCTTGAAATTCCAGATTTATCATAGGCTAAAACTTTTTTCATCCTTGGTAAGACCACAGTGTAAAAATGATCACCCACTTCTACGCCAATCCACTTCCTCCCCAGTTTATGGGCTACTGCAGTTGTGGTGCCAGAACCTAGGAAGTAATCCATGACTAAATCACCTTCGTCAGAGGTAGATTCTATGACGCGTTTTAAGAGAATTTCGGAGTTTTCGGTAGGGAAATTCCACGTGAAAGAATAACCGTAAAAGCCAGTCCAGTCATCTGTCAAATAAATCTCTGCGGGTTTTAACATTTGGGGGTTCCCGGTTTTGCTAAATCTTATTCTATTTTGTTTTTCCAATTCATTAATAATCTCTTGAGAAGGAAAACGCCTTCCATCTCTCGGCAAAATTTCTTTTCCTAATATTATCCTCGCCCTGGAAATAGGATTTCCATTCTCATCGTACTTTATATTTTTTGCAGAAAAAAGCTTAATCATATCTTGAGGAATGACGTCCCATTTTTCACCTTCCATATCAATGGACCGCCACTCTTCCTTCTGTCTTGATTCCGTGATATGGCGGAAATAAACTTTATCGGAATTATTTGAATACCAAAAAACAGAGTCATGCCACGAGGGAAATTTATTTCCCTCGGTTTTCATCCTGACAGATTTATTTACTACTATCTCATTCTTAAAATTCTCTCCTCCAAAAACTTCATTCATCAACGGCCTGACGATCCAATTGCCGTTGTAATCGCACCTTACAAAGATGCTTCCTTTCTCATTTAAGATATCTTTTGCCGGCCTAAATCTATTTTCAAGCAGAGTTGCCCAACTCGAATCCTTATACTTTACAGAATAAAAATAATCTGCATCCTGTTCTTTATTAAACGGTGGGTCGATATAAATGGTCTGTATTTTTTCTTTAAACTTAGGAAGGATTGTATTTAGCGCTTGGTAGTTTTCGCTCTTTATCAACCACCCATCCAAAGAATTATCCAAATCATCAAAAAGCCCCAAAATTTCGAGCTCCAAATCCTTGAAGTACTTTGTATCAATTGGCAGGTGTTGGTATTTCTTCCTTAACTTTTTGCCCGAAAGCGGGTTTTCAAATACCTTTCTTTTGTCAAACTCTTTGTCTGCGATCTCTAATTCTTCCCACTCTTTTACTTGATCCTTAAATCCCTCATGCTCTAGTATTTTTTCTATGATTTCGATATTTTTTTCTGCAATCCTATCGAGTGTTATCACATAGTTAGAGTTCAAGGCAAACTTGGGCTTATTCCATATCTTGACGAGTTCGTCTTCAAATTGACTTATAAAATCAATTATCTTAAATGCTATGTCTTTCAGAATTTGCAACTGCTTTATTCTTTTCTCTGTCCATCCACTTTCGCCGCTAAAAACATATTGATAAAGCCATATATTGAACTGCTCTTGCAAAAACTCTTTGGCATTCTTGTTTATGAAATAGTCAACATCGTTTTGTTTCTCAAACACCCTAAATGCCTTTTCCAGAGCGTCTTCGGTAATTGTTACTCCTTCTTTTCTTAGGTCTCTTAAAATATCGTTAATTTTAGTTATCCTGCCTCTTTCAGAATATAAAACATTAAAAACAATTACTCCGTCTTTTCTCTTCTCTTTAAACTCGTAAATAATGGCTCTTTTTTCGTTTGCTTTTTTATGTTCAAGCCCAGAAACGTCAAAGAAAAATTTAAATTCCTCTGTTTTAACCTCCAAGTTTTTAAACAACTTGTCGGTTTTGACATAATAAAGCATGTGCGTTTTCCAGAAAAGTATTACATCCTTATCGTCAGTGTATACCTTTTCATAGACATTTTGATGGATTGGAGTATATCTAAAGTAAATCGAACCGCTCTCCGAAAAATAGCGGTTAAAGAAAGTATACAGTTTATCAAAAAGCTCCTCTTTGAACTCGGGGAAAGGCTCTAACGCCCTGTCTACGTCCTCTTTAAGTTTGGGGAAGACACCTTCTTCGTAGTAACGCGACTTTATCCTCATCAAATTAATATATCCCGATTCGCCCTCCACCTTTGCGCCAACAAAGATGTCTTCTAGCGCATCATAGAACCTCTGTTCTTTACTCATAATTTCACCTCTTCTTGCCAAGACTCTAGGTACGTACTGTAACGTAATCCGGGACACTTAAATCCAACAACTAAGACGCTTCTTTTTGTGCTTTGCCGTGCAAAGTAATCTTAATTTCTACTTTACTCCAGCAAAAGTACATGAGGTTGGGGCGTTGTTTTAAAAGCTTTTCCAGTCTTTGCTTTGCCTTTGTTTGATAGATTTTTCGAGCCGCTAAATCTTTACGCGTAAACCTATGCTCTCAAACTTTTCCTTGATTTCCAGCAACTTTTCTTGAGGCGGAGATTTGCGGACCGTCATCAAATACTCCCTGTCAAGCCTATGATATTTTTCACTTACATCGTGAAAGGGAAGCAAGTTGATCTCTCTTAAACCGCGCAAATTAGATATGAATTCTGCCACGTCATCTACGTTATCGGGCGTATCGGTTATCCCCGGGATGACGGGAAAACGAAGTATTACGTCTTGAGCCCTGCCTGAATCCACTAAGAAACGCAAATTTTCCTTGATTAAGGTATTTGAGACACCAGTGTATTTGATGTGCTCTTTTTCGTCAATTAACTTAAGGTCATACAAAAAAAGATCGACGTAACCCATTGCGGAGGCCAACACCTCACGCGAGGCAAATCCGGCGGTATCCAATGCCTTATGGATATATCTGTTTTTACATTCTTTTAACACTTCTAGCAAAAAGTCAGCCTGAAAAAGAGGTTCGCCACCGGAAAATGTCACACCGCCTCCTGAATTATCGA
Organism: Acetomicrobium sp.; assembly: GCF_059026225.1. Lineage (NCBI taxonomy): Bacteria > Thermotogati > Synergistota > Synergistia > Synergistales > Acetomicrobiaceae > Acetomicrobium > Acetomicrobium sp. The sequence goes on along the minus strand of NZ_JBWQOQ010000002.1, from coordinate 395,911 downwards.
AGTACAGGACGTCTTTTTCTATTTCTTTCATGAGCTCTTCCACGGTATATTCCTTTCCAACGAGCCTCAAGGCACCGGCAGGACATGCGTCAGAACAATTACCACAGGCTGTACAAAGCGGTCGAAATATCCTTGGTTTGCCTTTGAACTCAATTGCCCCCGTGGGGCACACTTTCGCGCAATCCCCGCAGCGCATGCACTTGTAATCAAAATACATCAATTCTTTGACGGGATCTATCCCCTCGGGATTGTGGCACCACCAGCATCGCAAGGGACATCCTTTGAAGAACACTGTTGTCCTTATGCCGGGCCCATCGTGTATGGAGTACCTTTGGACATCGAATATCAACCCTACGGGGCTATTGCTTTCATCGTTTGTATGGCCAGATCCCTGACATGTTTCATATTCTTTCATGTTCGGTCCTCGCAATGATCTCCTCTTGCAAACCCTTGGGCAAGTTGACGAAGTAATCGCTGTAGCCGGCAACTCTTACCATCAGGTCTTGGAAATCCTTGGGCCTTTTTTGCGCTTCCTTTAACAACTCCGTGCTAACTACATTGAACTGCACATGATGGCCGCCCATCATGAAAAACGTCCTGATTGCTTGAGCAAGCTTTTTTACGTTTTCTTCACCCTCCAGCAAATCGGGACTTAACTTTTGGTTTAACAAGGCCCCGCCGGTTTTGTCCCAGTCACATTTTGAAACTGACCCAAAGACCGCAGCGATGCCTTTTCTGTCACTTCCTTGGACGGGTGAAATGCCTTCCGATACCGGGAAACCTGCCTTTCTGCCATCGGGCGTTGCACCCGTGACTTTACCAAAATATACGTGAGCAGTTGTGGGCAAAAAGTAGGCCCTTTTAGATGCCCTTCTTATCGGAGAAGGTGGGTAACTTTCGATCATACTGACGATTTGATCAACCAATTTTTTGGCTATGAGATCAGCGTAATCTTGGTCTTCGCCGTATTTAGGCGTTTTGTTCAAGATAGTCTGCCGCAATATCTCATATTGCCCGCTAAAATTGTATCTTAAGGCATCAAGCAGCTCATCCATCGATACAGCTTTTTGGTCGAACACGTGGTATTTAAGGGACGTCAAGCTGTAGGCCATAGTGCCAAGCCCTACAACCTGAAGGTATTGGGTGTTGTAGCGCGTGCCTCCGCAGTTGTAGTCCTTGGCCTTTTCCACGCAATCGCATATCCAAAGGGACATAAAAGGCACAGGGAAGTGCTTAGCAAATATTGACTCTATTATGTCGTTTCCCTTCATCTTGATGTCCATGAAATGTTTAACCTGCTTCATGAAGGCATCCCACAGCTCGTCAAAGGACTTGAAGCTTCGGGGATTTCCGGTGCTCAAACCCAGTTTTTTGCCGGTGCCGGGGTCAACTCCATCGTTTAAGGTGATCTCAAGTATTTTCGGCAGGTTGAAATAGCCGGTTAAAATATACGATTCTTTTCCAAAAGCGCCGGTTTCGACGCATCCGCTTACACCCGCAGTGCGGGCATCCTCCAAAGATTTGCCCTGTCTTAAAGCCTTAACGATGACGCCGTCGAAGTTGAAAAATGGAGGTTCGCCAAACCCAGGTCCCACCACGTTTAAGGCCTCCACGATGAAGCGCTCAGGGTTTTTGACGCTCGCCTGGACCGCAGTATTTGGCTGCAGAGTCCTCATCTCGTCTAGAACTTCGAGTAACAAATAGGAGACTTCGTTCACTCCGTCAGAACCGTCTTTTTTAAGGCCTCCTATGTTAATTTTCGTGAAGTCGTTGTATGTGAAACTTTCTTCTGCCGTAACGCGCACCTTCGGCACTGCCGGCTGATTATTAAACTTAACCCAGAACGCCTCGAGCAGTTCCTTTGCCTCATCTCTAGCAAGCATTCCGCTTGAAACTTCCCTTTCATAAAAAGGAAGAAGGTGCTGATCCAACCTGCCTGGATTGAAGGAGTCCCAGGGGTTTGTCTCATACACGATGCCAACATGGACGAACCAATAGTGTTGCAGGGCCTCCCAAAAGGTCTCGGGCGCATGGGCCGGCACCTTATCGCATATTTGAGCCATCTTTTCAAGCTCGGCCTTTCTTTTTACGTCATTTTCAACTTTGGCCAATTCCCTAAGTTTTGCGGCGTACCTTTTTGCGTATATCAATATGGCGTCTGCAGCGATGTCCATGGCTTTGAGCTCTTCCATTTTGTCGTAGTAAGCAGGATCAGCCGGGTTCAACATCTCCATCTGTCTTTTTATATCTTCTTTGATGTCTAAAACGCCCGTCGCGAAAATCTTTTCCCCTCCGGCAGAATGACCGGGCGCCCTCTGCTCCATGAACTCGGTCCATATTCCGGCTTCGTAGGCATCGATCCATTCTTCGGGAAGGCTTTCAAAGATGATCTCCCTCGTAGTCTTGCCCTTCCAAAAGGGTATGATCTCCTTTTCGTATATCTTTCTGGTCTCCTCGTCAACCTTATAGGGCATGTTTTCTCTTGTATCTAAGACCTTTAAATCTTCGAGGTCGTGAGTACATATTTCGGGATAGGTTGGCACTTCCTGAGGCCCGGTGCCGCGAAGACCTACTATTAGCTGACCTTCTTCTACGGGTAAACTTACATGCTCCATCAAATACTTGAAGGCCATGGCGCGCCTAACCGGTTCCGATTTGCCGTCTGCCACGCCGCTTTTATAAAACTCGGTCACGAGCCTCGCTCGTTCGCTTGAGATCTTTACCTCGGCGCCGACGCTTTCTTCACGCAACTTCGCAATGCGGCTATTCATCGGCCTTACGGCAGATCTTCTCTTTGCCATTTCCTTTTCTACTCTAACTTCTGACATTTAAAATGCCTCCTAATTATCCATAAAATAAGCTAATTATATGCTAATTGAGAATTTTATAATTATTTCTAATTTGATTGTATTATACTTTGATTGTATTATACGCCCTCTCAGGTCCATACTTCCATATATTACACTACAGCTTGACGAAGAAAAAAGTCCTGTTTTTATTAGGTCGCCTGAGTTAAATCGGATACGACGATTTTGTAAACTTTCATTATTGTTATAATGCAACTGGCTTTCCTTTTTTAACAAAACGATAAACGACGCTGGGTGGTCAAGCAACATATTGCCACTATATTTGAGACTTCTAAAATTAAAATACTCAAATTTGCTAGGTTTGTGGCCCAAGGTTGGCAAAAACGAGGGGAAAGCTTCAAAGCTAGACAAAATAATTAGACGAGGTGAAAGGACATGATAGAATTTCCAATTTCTAAGGCATTCCAATTCATCGAACCAGGCCCGGTGGTTCTAGTATCTACCGCTCATAAGGGAAAAGCCAACGTCATGACATTGAGTTGGCACATGGTTGTGGATTTTACGCCACTCATAGGCTGCATTATAGGTCCCTGGGATTGGAGTTATAACGCACTGATGGCGACCAAGGAGTGCGTTATCGCCGTGCCCACGGTCGACCTCTTAGAAAAGGTTGTAGATATAGGAAACTGTTCCGGACGAGACATAGATAAATTTGCACGCTTTGACCTTACGCCCCTGCCGGCCAAAGACGTCCAGGCTCCCCTCATCGCCGAGTGTCTAGCTAACATAGAATGTCGCGTGGTCGATACCACTCTCACCGATAAATACGGGTTATCCATCCTAGAGGGTGTGAGGGCGTGGATCGACCCTGACCGCAAAGAGCGCAGGACATGCCATGCCAACGGAGACGGAACTTTCGTAGTCGACGGAGAGACAATAGACCTCAAGGAAAGGATGGTGAAGTGGCAGGATACACTCTAATCCTCGAAAAGCTAGGGGAGGAGATTGAAGGCCTGGAAAGCGAAGTGATTGAAAAAGCGGCTGCCATCGTATTTCAGGAGATGCTCGAAGCAAAAGGGAAACCTAGGGAAAAAAGGTAAAGAGCGCTCCAGGGAAACATCTGAGTATATAAGCCCCAAGGATAACCTGGATCGGTTGAGGGCAAATTTGGGCATTGAAGAAAACTTGCAACCGGATCGTGAACTGGCGGAAGTATCTTAATCATGCATAGACTATCCTTTTCACAGGAGAAATTGGACTTGACCAGCAAAATTTACCATTAAGGGCCCATATTTACTAAACAGATTGTCAGTATGGGCCCCAATAACATTGCCATAACATATCTTACTATATTTTCAGCTTAATTAATCCCTTCTATAAAAAGATCTCTTAATTTTTTATTCAACTGCTCTATTTTTCCTATGTTTTTATCATTTGGATGTAACATTAAGGCACTTTCTTGATTGAAGATACCTAAGCACCATATACCTTCATGTTTACTAATCCCAACTTGAAATGTAATATCGTTCTCATCTGTTATTGCGTGTAATCTAAGTTGACCATCCTCGAATATATCAAAATATGGTAATATATCTAACAGCGCAAAACAGTTAGCAGTCCAATACTGCTGATCTGGAGTAATAAATACTATGTCGCCATATTCATCTATAGTAATTGTTACATTCCCTTTGTTCTTTTCAACTATTTGTTTTTCATCACTTATCTGATAATCAATATTGCGCAATATACATAATACATTGTCATCGGCAGCATATCCATATCCAACGACCGACAACACAAATACTACAACCATCATCATACATAGTATTATTCTTCTCATATAACAATCACTCCTCTAAGAGATTTTAAGCATTGTAGTATTTCATTTATTAATGTTATTCTAATGCTCTACGGAAAAGCAAATAGCTGCTTCTCTAGCTATCAGTCCATAAAATAAGCTTGAAGATGTCCAGCTATATAGTCTCAATTCTGCCCAGACCCAATAATTCTGCAAGTTCTTTCTCGGTCAATTTATATCAACCCCTCTGTTGCAAAGCTGTAAAAGTCGTCTGCATTTTTGCCAATGATGATGTGATCAAGGACATTTACCCCCAAAAGGTCGCAGGCGTACGCTATGCGACTGGTTAACTCAATATCCTCAGACGATGGGGCGCACTCGCCCGAAGGATGATTGTGAACCAGTATGACGGAAGATGCGGATTTTAAGGACGCAGCCTTTACGATTTCCTTGGGATCGACCACGGTGGCATTTACGCTGCCCTTGCTTATCTCAACATTTCCAATGGGCTTATTTTTAATATCCAAAAGAATGACGCTAAAAACTTCCTTTTGCTTATCCCTCAGATAGGGAGCATAAAATTCGGAAACATAGCCGATCACATCGTCAGGTTTATTTAATTTTTTCTTCGTCTCGGCCTTTTCCTTAAAAAGTCTCTTGCCAAGCTCAAAGGCCGCCTTTATTTGCACCGCCTTGGCAAGGCCAATTCCATCGATTTTGGAAATCTCTGATATGGGCGCCGAATCTATACCTCGAAGCGATCCAAAACGGTTGAGCAAAGTCCTTGCGAGCTCTTCGGCGCTCATGCCGTCTTTTCCGGTCCTCAAAATTATCGCCAAAAGCTTGGCCAAGGGTAAATTTTCCGCTCCAAGTTGCACGAGCATCTCCCTTGGCCTTTCTTCTTTCACCCATTCTTTGATCGGTCGGGTTGACTTCCGCTCCGCTACCATTCTTTTAATCTTTCCCCTTAACTTTTCACATTCATCGGCTGTATTGATGTTTAACTGCCGAATGATGTCACTCGACCTTTCTTCGGTAAGCAACCCCTTTTTTGGACATCTCAAATATACCTTTCCTTTTTTGCTGCACATCGGATAAATGGCGTTTGCCACCATGAAGTCAAGCAGTTCTTTCTCCGGCAAAATCTCGTCGCTCATCCCGATAACAACCTCCGTGTAAACACTTATATCCTTCCTATGGGCATTATATACAATGGACGTTCATCCTTTGGAAGGCTTAAAACTTTTTTTACCTCCTCATCCCTAAAGGCTCCAACGACCACTGTGCCGAGGCCCAAAGAAACGGCTTGCAGACAAACATTTTGAGCGGCGTGCCCGACTTCCATGTGCACATATCTGATGCCCCTATCGCCGTATTTCCCGGTTGTTCTTTCGTAAACTGCGGTAAATACCATGGCAATAGCGCCGTCCCTGACGCAAGATTGCCTGAGAGCGGCGGCAGCCAGACCGCCTCGCAAATCTTCGTCCATGACTTTCGAGAGTTCATGTCCACGAGGCACATACTTATATACGCCTTTTGCGATGCCATCTACATTGCCCACCAGGACGTACAATTCAAGCGGGTAAAGCGCGCCTGCGGAAGGTGCCGTTTTAAAGCCCCATCTTTGGCCGGTGATTCCCTGCGCAGCCCAAAGAAGTTGTGAAACCTCGCTAAGAGTCAGCGGTTCATCTTTGTACCTGCGAACAGATCTTCGTTCAAGCAAAGCTTTTTCAACAGAGGTGTCGCTCTCGTATTTGGGTTCAGGCAGTTTTATTTTTCCATTGACACGCTTCCCCGGTTCACTTCCGTATCCTGCTCCTGTCATCATGGAAAACCCTCCCGTTCCTAAACATATTAATGCCACAAGCATGATTATTAACTTTGTTTTATTCATAAAATCACCACTTTTTCGGCAAATAATGGTTCACACCTATTTTCGATATGGCCGTGCTGCTGTCGAGATTTTTTTGTGACTTCACTCGCTATCTTCCAAGCATATATTGCTATATCATTTTAGCAAAAGATGTTCGCCAGATTCGCCAAGGAGCCGGATGGCCTAACAATGCGTCTGTTATAATACGAGTAGCGTTACTTTCATGCAAATAATAAGATAACTTCACTTTTTACAAGACAAGAGGCGTCAATGATCGGGCAGCAAATTTGCAATGCAGGTATCGAAGTTTTATTGAAAACCATCTCGCGTCAGTCTAGACTGGAATTTTACCAACTACAGCAAACAAGGGGCGTAAATTTAGCTCCTTTTTACTTGAGGTGCTCATCATGAAAGAGGACAAAGAATTCTTAAAAGAGCTATCAGAACGCCTAGAAAAGGCTTTAGAAATTTCGTCGGATTGCGAACTGTGTCCGAGGAAGTGTCACGTAAATCGCCTTAAAGGCGAAAAAGGCTTTTGCAAGACGGGAAGGAATGCCGTTGTAAGCAGCTTCGGACCTCACTTCGGGGAAGAAAAAGTTCTGGTAGGAAGACATGGCTCGGGCACGATATTTTTCACCCATTGCAACATGGCATGCGTCTTTTGCCAAAATTACGACATCAGTCAACTTGGCAGGGGCAAGGAAGTCTCCGCTCAAGAATTAGCGAACACGATGCTCGAACTTCAAAAGATGGGTTGTCATAACATAAATTTGGTCTCCCCTACTCATTGCGTTCCCCAAATCATGGAAGCTCTTTTGTATGCCTTCGAAGGAGGCCTCAAGGTTCCAATCGTGTACAACACCGGCGGGTACGACTCCGTTGACACGCTAAAGCTCCTTGAAGGCATCGTAGACATATACATGCCGGACATAAAGTACGGCAACGACGAAAGGGGCATTCGTTATTCTTCGGCTCCTAATTACTTTTCTGTGGCAAAAAGTGCAGTCAGGGAAATGCACAGACAGGTAGGAGATTTAAAGACGGACGACAGAGGCATCGCCGTTAAAGGGCTTTTGATCAGGCACTTGGTACTTCCAAACGACCTTGCCGGGACAGAAAAAGTAATGGAGTTTTTAGCCACGGAAATTTCGACGGAAACCTTCGTAAACATAATGGACCAGTACCGCCCTCTTCATAAAGCATTTCAATATCCGGAGCTTTCAAGGCCCATTACGCGGATGGAATTCAAAAGGGCCATCGAAATAGCGCAAAATTACGGAATTCATCGTATATGCAGGCTATAATTAAAGGAATGCTCGTCAAGAGCTAAAATGAGAAGGTTAAGAAAGGCGGTCATCCAAAGTGAAAGTTTTATTGATATCTCCAGGCAAGGACGAATACTACAAAAAAAGGTTAAAGCTGGCGCTTAAAATGCCACCTCTCACCCTGAGCACGATCGCGGCTTTGACAAAACCGGACATAGAAGTCGCTATTTTAGACGAACATGTAGAACCCATCAATTATGACGACGTACCTGACCTGGTAGGTATCACGGTTATGACCTCAGTCGCACCGAGGGCATACAGGATCGCAGACAAGTTCAGGAAAAGAGGCGCAAAGGTTGTGCTGGGCGGTCCCCACCCTTCCGCTCTCCCCAAAGAAGCCATAGGACATTGCGATGCCGTGGTCATCGGAGAAGCTGAAGGTACATGGGAAAAGCTATTGGAGGACTTTAAGAACGGCGATTTAAAGCAATTTTATTTCAATGAAAAACCCCCGAGCCTGGTCAATTTACCCGAGCCTCGAAGGGATCTATACAAAAAGGAAGCATATTACTTTGTTAATAGCCTTCAAGTAAGCAGGGGCTGTCCTTTTGATTGCTCCTTCTGCTCCGTGTCAAATTTTTTCGGCAAAACTTACAGACACAGGCCCATAGCCGATGTCATCAGGGAGATAGAGCACCTCGAAGGCAAATTCGTAGCCTTCATCGATGACAATATCGTGGGCAATCCAAAATACAGCAAAGAATTATTCAAAGCCCTTATTCCCTATAAAATCCGATGGGTTGGGCAAAGTTCATTCAACATAATTCGAGACCCGGACTTGTTAAAAGCTGCTAGAAAAAGCGGCTGCGCGGGGTTGTTCATAGGCCTTGAAACCATCTCGGAAGAAAGCATGCAAGAAATTGGCAAAGTGCAAAATGATATCAAGGAGTTTAAAGTTGGAATAAAGCGTTTGCACGATCATGGCATCGTCGTGTTGGGAGCTTTCGTCTTCGGTTTTGATAATGACGACAAGGACGTTTTTAAAAGGACCTTAGATTTTGCGATGGAATCGAGGTTAGACTTAGCGCAATTCAGCATTCTAACCCCCTTGCCCGGAACGAGGTTGCACGAAAAGCTATCTTCTGAAAACCGCATCATCGATACAGACTGGTCGAAGTATGACATGGGCAACGCAGTTTTTATGCCGGCGCAAATGACGCCTGAAGAATTGCAAAAGGGCATGAGCTGGGCTTGGAGGGAATTTTATTCCTACGGTTCAATCCTAAAGAGGTTATTTAACGTGAATTTTAATTTACTGCAACATCTTCTTAATTTCGCGCCGCTTTTGACCTTAAACCTGAGTTTTAAGAGGGCCCTTGATTTCGAGAGCAAAATGGCCAAAGCATCGATTGAGAAGCACTAATTTCGAAGCCTTGGATCCAGGGAGTCTCGCAAAGCATCCCCAAGCAGATTAAAACCCATAACGATTAAAATGATCATTATCCCGGGGAATATGGTAATCCAAGGCGCATGAAACAGAAAGGAACGACCCGAGCTCATGATTGAGCCCCAGCTGGGCAAAGGAGGCTGTATGCCCAGCCCGAGAAAGCTCAGCGTTGCCTCCACAATTATGGCTTTAGGCACTTCAAGTGTCGTTAAAACAACCAGGGGCGCCAATGAATTAGGCAAGATATGACGAAATATAATACGTGCATCTGAGTATCCAAGAATCCTGGCTGCTTCTACGAACTCCTGGTTTTTTAAAGAAAGAAACTGACCTCGTGAAATGCGGGCAAATGACCCCCAAGACGAAAGTGCTATTGCTAAACATACGTTGAATAGCCCGGGGCCTAAGACAGCTATGATAGCGATTGCCAGCAATGTCATGGGAAAGGCCAAGGCAATATCGATCAGTGCACATATGACGCTATCCAAAAGGCGACCGTAATAACCGGCAATGCACCCAAAGAACAAACCCGTCAGCAAGGAAATGCCGACCGCGAGAAAACCAACTTTCATGGATACCCTGGAACCATAAACTACCCTGCTGAAAATATCGCGACCAAACTCGTCAGTGCCAAACAAATGTGCTTTCGAGGGTGGTTGCAACATGGACGGCAGATCCTGTTTAGCATAGTCATGGGTAGCTATTAACGGCGCAAATAAGGCACATAGGAGCATCAAGCTTATAATGACTAACCCGAAAACCGCGGCCTTGCTGCGAAGCAATCGTCTCATTAACCCGTAAAAAGCGTTACCGCTCTTAGTAAGTTCCGTGCTTGCGATCCCCTCAGCCATATAATCGCCACCTTTTCACCCGACAAATCTCATTTCAGCTTTATTCGCGGATCGACAACCGCATACAAAATATCCGCAACGAGGTTTCCCAGTATGATGCACGTCGTCAAGACTACCATGACCCCCTGGACGACGGGGTAATCGCGGGCCAAAATGGAATCTACCATGAGCCTTCCCAGGCCTGGCCTGGCGAAGACGATCTCCACGACGACAGAACCGCCCACCACCCATCCTATGCGCAATCCCAACAGCGTAATTATTGGAATCAGGGCATTTCTCAGGGCATGGCGATTAATCACGACTCGCTCCGGCAAGCCCTTGCTTCGGGCAGTGCGTATGTAGTCCTGACGAATGACTTCGAGCATGCTTGAGCGCACCATTCGAGCAAGCAAAGCTGCATCGGTTATCCCAATCGTCAATGCAGGCAGAAATAGATGCCTCCACGTTCCATAACCCGAGACGGGGAAAAGCCTCAGCTTAAAGGCAACAATATAAAGAAGCATGAGGCCAAACCAAAAGGTTGGCATTGAGATGCCGATTAAAGAAAGAGCCATGAGCGCATAATCTGTGACCGTATTTCTCTTTAGCGCGGCCTTTATGCCGATGGGAATTGATATCAAGAAAGATATGACCAGAGCCGTCAAACTTAGCTCAAGAGTTACAAAAAACCTCTCCACTATCAGCTCTGAAACTGGTTTGTGTTGAATTATCGAATTACCCAGATCGCCGTGTAATAACGATTTCATAAAGCTAAGATATTGGACTGCCAGCGGTCGATCTAAACCGTATTGATGACGTATATTTTCCCTCACTTCCGGAATAACATTGGGACCGACGATCAAATCTATCGGGTCTCCAGGCGCCAGGTGGAGCATGGAGAATATGACGATCTGTCGCACCGAGTAAAGTTAAAACCAGAAATGCCATTCGTCTAACGAAATAGCGAAGCATTATAACCACTCCTGTTACTCTTTGGAGAAAGGAGACCCTTGCGAAATCCCCTTTCTCCAAAAATGTGAGTTTAACTAAAAAACAAACCTTATTTCGTTACGATGTCAATTCCGTCGCTATATTGAATCATCCACGGATGGTTTTTAAAGTTTATTACCTCTTTGCGCACAGCAAGCATCTTATCGGGAATGTAGATCGGACACCACACCGCCTGTTCTATAAGATACCGCTGCACTTCTTTATATCTTTCTGCTCGAATTTCCCACGTGGGGGCAGTTGCCGCTGAGTTGATCAATTCGTCAGTTTTGGGATCACACCAGCGAGAGTGATTCGGGTAAGGAAACTGCGCTGACAACAAGAACCAATCGAGAATATCCGCATTGGGCCAGCTATAGAGGCGGACGAAAAGGTCTTGTTGACCCGCTTTTAGCATGGCTACATAGCTTGCACTATCGTAAAGTTGAATCTTGGCCTTGATGCCAACTTCAGCGAGTTGCGCCTGAAGGACCTCTGCAAGCCTTTTCGATGTAGAGTCGTTTTCGGCAGAAGGGTTGTTTCAAAGCCGTTAGGAAATCCCGCCTCGGCAAGCAAGGCCTTCGCCCTTGCCGGATCGTACTTGTAGCCCAACTCCTCGCTCTCCTCCAGATATTCATCTTTCAGCGCCGGGGAAGATAGCCGTACGCCGGGGTAGCATAGCCACTAAAGATGTATTTCACTATCGTTTCCCTATCGACGGCATGATTAATTGCCCGCCTGACAAGTACGTCATCAAATGGTTTTTTATCGCAAGCATAAGCAAGGTACCCCAACTTCGTCGATCTGATCGATAAATATATTAATGTCAGGGTTTTCTTTTAGTTTGTCAGCTTGCAAAGGAGGCACATCGCGTAGTACGTGAATCCCGCCGGTGACGAGCTCCATAATGCGGGAACTTTCCTCGGGTATAGTCCGAATGACCAGCTCGTCGAAAAGGGCCGGCCCCCGATTGGACATCCATTCAGGACCCCAATTGTAATCAGGGTTTTTGACGAGCACTATCCTGTCTCCACGTACCCATTTCTTGAACATAAATGGACCCGTTCCCATCACCGTCTTAATTCCATAATATTCTCCATATTCTTCATAACAACCGGCCTTTTGTATTCCTGAAGCTGTGTTCGATAGATTAAAGAGCAAGATTAGGAAAGGGATATTTTAGCACCATTTGGACCGTATGATCGTCGAATAATTTTGACTTCATCGATTGCCTTTAGATCGCCGGCGGAAGGAGACGCAGTCTTCGGGTCTTTTATTGTATCGATGGTCCATTTTACGTCTTTCGCAGTAAAGGGAGTCCCGTCATGGAAAGTAACGCCCTTTCGCAGGTGAAAGATCCATATCAATCCGTCTTCCGATACCTCCCAACCTGTGGCAAGGCCTGGGCGATATCTAAAATCATAATCCCTCGATATCAGACGATCGTGCAAATAAATTAGAGCATCGGAATACCACGCAGCTTTAATGGTGTCTAAAATATCGGGATCCCTATCCATGGCTTGAACGATCACCTTTCTTTCAGCAGCTACTGAAGGCGACTCCATAAACACCATGCCAAGAATCCCCAAAAAAACGCATAGCGCGATCATAATGTAGGCTACAAAAGTTCGTACTTTTGAAAACCCTTTAAGTTCCTTCATAATCCCTGCCTCCTTCTCTTTCTGATCAAGCATAATGACACGCCACGAAATCGATTTGCCCCTTTTTTTATTAGAGCCGGCTCGTCAATTACGCATTTTTCTTTGGCCCTGAAGCACCGAGGATGAAATCTACATCCGCTCGGAGGAGATAAAGGACTTGGGACATCTCCTTCAAGGAGTTTGCGCCTTCCCTTCTTGTCCGATGATACATCCGGTATTGCCTCCAACAACGCTTCTGTATATGGGTGAAGGGGGTTTTCAAATAACACATCGGTCTCCGCAATTTCCACGATTTTTCCCAAATACATCACGGCAACCCGAGTGCTTATGTGCCTTACCACGCTCATATCGTGAGAGATGAACAAATAGGTCAAATTAAACTTTTTTTGAAGCTCCTCGAACAAGTTGATTATTTGAGCTCTAATGGATACGTCCAGAGCTGAGACAGGCTCGTCACAAATCAAGAACTCAGGATTAATGGCTAACGCCCTTGCAATGACCGCACGCTGTCTTTGCCCTCCGCTTAATTCGTGTGGATATCGAGTTTGATAATGCCTCGTCAAACCGACTGCATCCATCAGTCTTTCTGCTTTGTTCCTTCTTTCTAATTTCGTTGCCTTTTCGTGAACAATGAGCACTTCTTCAATCGCATCGCCCACCGTAAGCCTTGGATTAAGCGAACCAAAGGGATCCTGAAAGACCATTTGAACCTTTTTTCTATATTCTTTAAGTTGTTTTTTATCAAGCGTTAGTACGTTAACTCCACGATAATAGACCTTGCTATTCTTTTGAGCATCCGCAAGCCCGACAATGACTCTGCCGAGAGTAGACTTGCCACATCCGCTCTCTCCCACTAGGCCAAGGACCTCGCCCGCCTTCACATCAAAATCGATGCCATCGACAGCTCTTATATATTGTTTTTTGCCAAAAAATTTACTTGGCACGGAGAAGTTAACGCATAAATCCCGTACCTCGAGCAAATGATCCGGCATATGATCATTCCTCTCTCGTCTTATGAGACGTTATGGCATCGCACGAGACGACCATCCAGCCTTGTGATGACCGGCTCGATATGCTTGCAGTAAGCTTTTGTGCAATCACAACGAGGAGCAAACCTGCACCCCGTAGTAATATCTTGTGGCGATGGCACAGTGCCTTTGATAGGTTTCAATGGTTTTTTGGGTCCATTTATGGACGGCAAAGATGCCAAAAGCCCTTTTGTATAGGGATGAAGCGGGGCCCTGAGCACATCCTTCGTCAGGCCGTATTCTACGATGCGTCCGCAGTACATTACGGCTACGCGATCGGCCACTTCGCTAATGACCCCAAGGTCGTGAGTGATAAACAACACAGCAGTGCCCATTTTTTCTTGAAGTTCCAGCATTAGCTCAAGGATTTGAGCTTGCACCGTCACATCCAGCGCAGTTGTAGGTTCATCGGCTATCAGAAGGCTCGGATTACAGGCTAAGGCCATGGCAATCATAGCGCGCTGCCTCATGCCACCACTTAGCTCGTGTGGGTACTGACGTAAACGTTTTCTTGGAAGGGAAACCTTACAAAGGTGTAGCAGGTGCTCGCTCTTTTTCAAAGCTTCCTTTTTAGACGCTCCTTGATGGAGCATTATTGCCTCGGAAATCTGAGTGCCAATGGTGAGAACCGGGTTCAATGAGGTCATTGGTTCTTGAAAAACCATGGAAATCTCCTTTCCGCGAACTCGCCTCATCTCATCCTCGTCCTTGAGCAAAAGGTCTTCGCCTTTAAATAATACTTTGCCGCCGACAATCTTCGCAGGAGGGTAAGGAATTAAACGCATTATTGAAAGTGCTGTCACGCTCTTGCCGGAACCTGACTCTCCGACGATTCCCAACGTTTCACCCGCTTGAAGGGCAAAGCTCACGGAATCTACTGCCGGAACAGCTGTACCTTCAATATAGAAGCAGGTTCTCAGATCTTTCACTTCTAATAGCGGCATTCCCGCAAGTGGGCACTCTCCGGATTGTGGGTATGCATATATATCCATTATTTTAAATGATATATTTGAATATTCTCAATGTCAAGATGCAAGTGAATTAGTACTTGCCTGTAGTTTTATCTGAGAAAAGACAAAAATAGATTTCAAGAAGCTAAAGAAACAGTAGTCATAAAGCCCTATAAGGCGATTGAGTCAATTGACAAGTGCTGTGGCTAAATATTTTCAATTATTTTTCTGCCCCTCCTATGTTGACAAACTACAATAAGTCATATATGATTATCTTTAATTAAAAAAATCTGCGGAAAGAAGGAGGCGCTAAGTGGTGATAGGTGAACGCGTTTTGGCTACATCTGGACAATGCGTTAGTATTATCAGCACGATGTGCGCCTCCATATCCGGCGGTTATTATTTTAGCGACGGCCAGTGGCGTTATTATTACGCTTCTGGCCAATTTTCTTATGGAGACCGGCCGCCGGGCGGGAGCATTTACTGTAACACCATAAAGTAAAGTATCATAGTAGCAAGTTAAATCCGGGGTTCGGTCTCAAGCCGAACCCCGGATTTTTTTATTTTAAAAGGAGGAAAGAAAAATGGAAGCGACAAGAGCAATTATAAAGACAAAAAGAGACGAATCGGCAGGCAAGCTGCTCATGAAACTGGATCAAATGGGGATAACGGCTCGCATCACAAAAAACGAGCCGGAGGCAATCGTGCTGGCAGAAGGACAGATCGATGAAGGCAAGATAAAAACCATGCCCGAAGTCGCCCAACTGACCGAAGTAAAGGCACCTTTTCCCTTGGTCAGCAGGGAATGGAGTCAAAAAAGACAGCATAGTAGAGATAGCCCCCGGCGTCGCAGTAGGAGGAGGAAACGTTCTAATCATAGCCGGCCCTTGCGCAGTTGAAGGGGAAGAACAGATCGTAAAGACAGCAAAGGCGATAAAAAACTCGGGTGCCACTGCCCTTCGGGGAGGTGCCTATAAGCCAAGGACCAGTCCCTACTCCTTCCAAGGCCTTGGGGCCGAAGGGCTGGCCTTGCTGTCGGAGGCAAAAAAAGCTACAGGCCTTCCCATAGTTACAGAGGTAATGACGCCTGAAGACATCGACTTCATGCTGCCTCACGCAGACATCCTGCAGGTCGGTTCCCGCAACATGCAAAATTTCTCGCTTCTCAAGGCTTTAGGGAAGGTGGACAAACCCGTCTTGCTCAAACGGGGCATGATGGCCACCATAGACGAGTGGCTTCAAGCCGCAGAATACATCATGGCAGGCGGCAACTTCAACGTCATCTTGTGCGAGCGTGGAATAAGGAGCTTCGAAAAAAGGACCCGCAACACCCTGGATCTAAACGCCGTACCCCTGGTCAAGAGCTTGAGCCACCTCCCCGTAATCGTAGACCCCAGCCACGGAACGGGAAAGAGCGAGCTCGTCCCCAGCATGAGCCTTGCGGCTTTGGCGGCCGGTGCCGACGGCTTGATCGTCGAGGTGCATCCGAATCCCAAAGAAGCGACAAGCGATGGAGACCAGTCGCTCGATTTCGAACAATTTGGCGATCTCATGAAATCCGTAAGCAGGCTGCTTTCCATAATGCCCGGCAAAGTCCTGGAGGGATCAAAGTGCAGTGTAGCAGCATAGGCATCATAGGACTGGGGCTCATAGGAGGCTCCATAGGCAAGAGCCTGCTAAAAAACGAGGCGTCTCACAGGGTGCTCGGCTGGGACGTAAATGAAGACGCGATAGACGTCGCGCTCGCGTCAGGCGCCGTCACGCACGCCTGCGAACCCGAAAAGATGGCGGGCGAAGCCGAACTGCTCATACTGGCGGTGCCCCCAAGCCAAATGGAACTGCTAAGCGAAAAAGTAGCGCCCTTTGCCGGCAAAGGGTTAAAAGCCGTAACGGATACGGCGAGCACCAAATCTGCAATAGTAAAGCAATTATCGGCAATCTGGAAGGAAAAGTACGTGGGGCTTCATCCAATGGCCGGCAAAGAAAGGGCGGGCATCGATAACTCTTCGGCAGATTTATTTGAGGGCGCCGCATGGGCCGTCGTCCCGAGCGCTATTTCGAGCAAGGAAGCAGTCGAAATGGCAACAGATCTGGTTTGCGTACTGCATTCGGTCCCGATCACCCTAACCCCCGAAGAACACGACGCCATCGTGGCCGTGACAAGCCACCTTCCCATGTTTTTGGCCACGGCGCTGGTGACGTTGGCCTCGCAAAGAGCTTCAGAAAATCCCAAACTTTCCAAATTCGTCGCCGGAGGCTTTAGGGATACGACCAGAGTGGCTTCCTGTCAACCCTGGCTGATATCCGAAGTATGGGAAACAAACGAAGGCTTTATAAAAGAGGCATTAAAGAGACTTCATAAATATTTTATCCGAAATGTCCTCAAAGGACTCAAAAAGCCTCGCAGAGATGGCAACCGAGGCCAAAAGGGCCAGGGAATCTCTGCTTGCAGGACGAGGTGAAAGCAAATGATTGAAATAAGACCGGTAGAGGGAATAAGGGGCGAGATAAACGTTCCTGGAGACAAATCGATATCGCACAGGGCAGCAATTTTAGGCGCCCTCTCAAAAGAGGGGATAACTGTCGGCAACTTCTCAACCGGAGAAGATTGCGAGACCACGTTGGCATGCCTTAAAGCATTGGGCTGCGAGATAACAAAGCCAGACGACAAAACCGGGGCGAAAGATTTAAGGGATCCCGATCATCTCAGATCCGGCACGGCAGGTTTTGAAAACAAAGTAACGATAAAGGCACCCCAAGGCTTAAGGGAACCGAAAAACATACTGGACGCAGGAAATTCGGGGACCACGGCCAGGCTTTTGTTGGGACTAATATCGGGGATCCCAAATTTATTCGCCGTCATCAACGGCGACGAAAGCCTTAAAGGGCGGCCCATGGGAAGGGTCACGGGACCGTTAATTTCCATGGGAGCAAAAATAGACGGCAGGGAATTTGGCGAAAAGCTGCCCTTAGCGGTCAGGGGCAAAAAACTAAATGGCGGCATCCACGTACTTCAGGTGGCGAGCGCCCAGGTGAAAACGGCGATTCTTTTGGCAGGCCTCGGAGCACAAGGGGCCACCACCGTGATAGAACCCTCGCCCACCAGGGATCATACGGAAATCATGCTTGAATTTCTTGGCGTTCCCGTCTTCAAAAGCGATCTCAAGACGACGGTCTATCCGACTTCTCTCATAAACGGTGGAAGTTGGACCATACCTGGTGATTTTTCCTCAGCTGCATTTTGGATAGTGGCGGCGGCCATAACGAGGGAAAGCGAGCTGCGAATTAAAAACGTAAACGTAAATCCCACGAGGACCGGGTTGCTCAAAGTACTAAAAAGAATGGGGTTAGCTTACTCCGTCGAGGACGAAAGCCTTAGCGGAGGCGAAAAAACGGCAACGATCGCTGTCAAGTCCTCGTCACTTAAGGGGAACAAAGGTGATGCCCGAAGAGATACCTTCCTTGATCGACGAGCTTCCCCTTTTGGCGGTGGCCGCCACCCAGGCAGAAGGGATCACCGAAGTCACGGGAGCTCAAGAATTAAGGGTCAAAGAAAGCGACAGGATTCACACTATGGCGGTGGGCTTAAAAAAGATGGGAGCACAAATAAAAGAAACAAAGGACGGTTGGATCATCAAAGGCAAGACCCCCCTTGCAGGCGGTAAGACAAAAAGCTACGGAGATCACCGCATAGCCATGGCCCTGGCCGTGGCGGGCCTTGCCGCGACAAGCCCCTTGCATTTGGAGGGAGAAAGCTGCGTCCGCATATCCTATCCCAGTTTTTTCGAAACCTTGAGAAAACTGACCCAAAACACAGAAGTCAGGGAGGGGATTCAACCATGACCATACGTTTTTTATCCAGCGGCGAATCTCACGGGAAGGGTCTTTTGATCATCATCGAGGGCATGCCTTCCGGGCTTGCGATCTCAAAAGACGACATAGAAAACCAATTGGCTCGAAGAAGGCGCGGCTACGGCCGGGGCGACCGAATGAAGCTTGAAAAAGACGAATTTGAGTTTTACAGCGGCCTCAGAGGAGGCGTCACCACGGGAAACCCCATCGGGGTCGTCCTTCACAACAGCGAATGGGATAAGTGGAAAGACGTCATGGACGCCGGGCAAAAGGCCATCACGCGGCCCAGGCCGGGGCATGCCGATGCATCGGGCATGGCAAAGTTTGGCCTTGAAGACGCAAGAAACGTCTTAGAAAGGGCCAGCGCCAGGTGCACTGCTGCCTGGACCATAGCAGGGACGCTTTGTCAGATGCTCTTAAAGGAGCTCGGAGTTACCGTAAAAAGCGCCGTCACGTCCATAGGAAAAGAAAAAGTCGATCTGCCCGAAAGCGACGAAGAATGGGCGAGGGCATGCTCTTCGGACATGGGAATCCCAAGAAAAGAAGACGAACCGCGCCTGCAAAGGGCAATAGACAGGGCAAAGGAAGAAGGCGACTCCCTTGGCGGCACCTTTGCAGTTGCCGTAAAAGGCGTGCCGCCCGGCATAGGGTCTTACAGCGAATGGGACAGACGATTAGACGGCCGATTAGCCCAGGCTTTGATGTCCATACCCTCGGCCAAAGGCGTCGAGATAGGAGGAGGTTTTTCGCTTTCTGAAATGTGCGGGAGCGAGGTACACGACGAATTCATCCTTTCCTCCGACCGGTGGGGACGAGGTACAAACAATGCCGGCGGAATCGAAGGCGGCGTTACCAACGGAGAAGACATATTTGTCCACGTGGCCTTAAAACCCATCCCGACCTTAAGGAAACCCCTTCGCACCTTCGACATCAGGACAAAAAAAGAAGCGCTCGCCCACGTGGAAAGAAGCGACGTTTGTGTCGTCCCAGCTGCCTGCATCGTTGGCGAAGCCATGACGTCGCTCCTATTGGCCCAAGTCATATGCGAGCAGTTCGGCGGCGATAGAGTAGAAGACTTAAAGCACCGCTTTGAAGAACACGTAAACAGGACGAGGAGGATGTTTCATGTCTAGTACGTACAAACAATAAAAGAGACGAAAGAAGGAAAACTTGAGCAAAGGAGTCATCCTCTGAGGTTGTACCTGGGAGGTTTCATGGCGGCCGGCAAAACCTCGGTCGGAAGCAAACTGTCCGAAATGACGGGACTGCCCTTTCTCGATACCGATGACCTTGTAGAAGCCATGGCCGGGATGAGCGTTGCCGAAATATTCGCAAATTACGGCGAACCCCATTTTCGGCAACTTGAGAAACGTGCCCTCGACGAAACCTTTAAACTGAAAAACGTCATAGTTGGCCTGGGCGGCGGCGTCCTGGTAAACCCCGAGCACAAGGCAAAGATTTTCGCCAACGGGACGCTGATAATGTTAGACGCGGCCGTAAAGACCATAATGGAGCGCGCATCCCGCCAGCCGGGGAAAAGGCCGCTTCTTAAAGAAGACAACGTTGCAGAGCTGTTAAATAAACGACGCGAAGCTTACAAGGACGCCCACCTGCGCGTCTCGACCGACGAAATCTTCATTGATCAGGTTGCTTCCATCATCATCGATAATCTGGGCAAAGACATAATACAGCCCGAAAGGACATCTCGGCGGAAGCTACGAAATAGTGCAGGTCAAGACAAAGAAGGGCATCAGCTATCCCATAGTGATAGGCAGAGGCATATTAACCTCCTGCGATGATATTAACGATATCCTGGATACCATCGCAGATAAGCACAGCGGAGCACCCTTCGTGATAAGCGATCCGCTGTCATTCACTCTATTTTCGAGGCAAATCAAAAAAATATCGGGCACACACCTGCTTCCACGAGGCGAGGAAGGAAAGACCTTAGATCAAGTTTCGCTCATCTACGAAAAATTTGCCCAGCACAACATCGACAGAAAGGGGTTAATCCTGGCCATAGGCGGAGGATGCGTGGGAGATGCGGCGGGCTTTGCGGCCTCCACTTGGATGCGAGGCATAGACATCGTACAAATACCTACAACTCTGATAGCGCAAGTTGACAGCTCCATCGGCGGGAAGACAGCCGTAGACTTGCCTCAAGGTAAAAACCTGGTCGGGGCCTTTCACCAGCCCTGCTGTGTGATCGTGGACGTAAACTGTCTTCTAAGCTTGCCCGACGATGAATTCAGGCAGGGAATGGCAGAAGTCATCAAATACGGCCTGGGCGAAGACCGCGAATTTTTCCGCTGGCTTTCGGAGAACAGAAAATCGGTCCTTGAAAGAGAACCTGAAGCCTTGCTCAAAATGGTAAAACGCTGTATCGAGCTTAAGGCCTCAGTTGTGGGAGAAGATGAAAGAGAAACTTCGGGCGCGAGGACCCGCCTAAACCTGGGACACACCGTAGCTCACGGCCTGGAAGCCTGCTCTAATTACAGCGAGATAAAACACGGAGACGCCGTTGCCATCGGATTGGTCGTGGCGGCTAACCTCGCAGTCATGCTTGGAACCTGCCAGCGGGATATCTTGGCCGAGCTTAAAGATCTGCTCGAATACTTTGGCCTGCCCACCAGACCATATAAAGTCTTTGACGAGGCACTCCCCTTCATACAAAGAGATAAAAAGTTCATAAGCGGAAAGCCCACAATGGTGCTTCCAAGGGAAGGCAAAAAGTGCGAAGTGAAAGAAATCTCGATAGAGCTGCTCAAAAATGCTTACCAAGCGGCAGTGCGCTAAAGGGGCCCAAAGGCATTATCGCGACTCGGACGGGTTTGCAGGCCCTTATTTTATAAACTTTATCTGAGGGTAGGAACCCAAGACGCGCAGGCGCTCGACCCTGGATCTCATCGCCGCAAGCGCCTCCTTTACCTTTTCTTCCCCAACGTCGCCCTCGAAATCCACGAAAAAGAAATACTCGAAGGGGTTCCCGGGAAGAGGGCGCGATTGGATCAAGGTAAGATTGAGTCCTGCTTTGTATAATGGCTCCAAAGCTTGAAACAAAGTCCCCGGCTTATGGGCTACGTTAAACAATATCGAGGTCTTGCACCTTTCGGAAGACCTTGCGAAGGCACGACCTATGAGCCAAAACCTCGTAGCGTTATAGGGGTGATCTTCTATACCTTCGTCTAAAATATTAAGCTCGTATAGTTCCGCTGCGAGCCTTCCGCAGATGGCGGCGCTTTTCTTTTTTGTCTTTGCGATCTTTGCGGCGTAGCTTGTGCTTGAGGTGGGTATTTGCCGTGCCCAGGGCAAGTTTTTATGAAGCCAGTTCCTACATTGACCGAAGGGCTGGGGGTGAGAGTAGACCTCCTCGATGTCAGCCGTCGTCTTTTCTTCGCTCGCCAGGGCCAACCTTATGGGCAGTTGTCCCTCGCCAATCACCGATATGCTTTGCTCGGCCGTGGCAAAGGCATCCAGGGTGGAGTAAACGGTGCCCTCTGTGGTATTCTCAACGGGCACGACCCCTATCCCGGCTTTTTCCTTCGATACATGATCAAACACTTCTGCAGGGTTTTCGACAAAAACTACATCTACGAACCTTCCCAAAAAAGAAACGACTGCTTCATGGGAAAAGGAACCCTCAGGTCCCATGCAGGCAACTTTTATCGGCTTTTGAACGGCCCTGCAAAAGGATATAATTTCTCGAAAAAGCAGGCTGACGAACTTCGGATCCAACTCTTTAGTCAAATTGCAAAGCCTCTCTATGATCTCCATCTCCCTGGAAGGATCATAAACTGAGGCATCACCTTTGACTTCGCCTACCTTCTTGGCCAAATCGACCCGTCTTTCAAGAAGGCGAAGCACTTCTTCGTCAACGGACTCAATTTGCTTTCTCAAATGGTAAATGTCTTGGCTTGACACAACTGGGTCGTCCCCTCTTTTTATAATCTCTAGCAATTATACAATATCCCTAAACACAAGTTTTGGGATAAACTGACGGAAAATGCGGGCATTACAATTTCATACCGCATTGCTTTTCTAAAGACAGGAGGTAATCCCTTAATTCGCGGAAATCCTCGTAGAAGGCGGTAATCCCGTAACGTTCAAACTGATGGTAAGCGTCCTTCTCGAGTGAGCTTATTAGCCACAAAATTTGTCGTCCTACGTCTAGGGCGTAGCCCTCACCTTCATCATATTCCCAATATTCAGCCAACATATCTGCAGCGTTGAGGGAGGTCAGGCCTTCGACGAACTCGTCCAAGGTAATCTCGTCGGTATTCAGGCGATAAAGCAACTTAAGCGCCTTCTTGCCGATGCGCATGACGCTTCGAATGAAGTCATCACCGTGTTTTCCTTTACTCTCGGCCACACCTTTAGCATCTGTCATGGCACATCACTTCTCACTAAGTGAAGCTATTAACTTAGAGGCGATCTCGTCAAAAATCCGGCTGAAGGCGGAATCCGGTTTTTTGTCAACGAGAGGGGCCCCTTCGTCGATGCATTCTCCCATGTCAAGCTCGATGGGTACGCTTCCCCAAAAGGGAATTTGCATCAAACTGGCGAGCTTTTCGCCCTGTCCTTTGCCGAAGGGGAACATCTCCATCCCACAAGAGGGACATTCGAGCGAGCTCATGTTTTCCACCAAGCCCAATAAAGGCACCTCTAACTCTTTTGTGGCGCTTATGGCCCGCGAGCAAACCATGGCCGAAAGCCTTTGAGGCGTCGTTACAACAAGCATGCCGTCAAGATTGGGGATCGATCTCATCACGGTCTGGACCTCGTCGCCCGTGCCCGGGGGAAGGTCTACAAGCAGGAAATCGGCGCTTCCCCAGTTGACTGACGCAATCAACTGTCTTATGGCCCGCATCTTATGGGCGCCTTTCCACATTATGGGTTGATCCTGCGTTGCCCACATGGAGGCCACTGACACAACTTTTATGCCCTTTGAGGTAACGAGTGGGTTAAAGCGAAGGTCATGGTGACCGGGGTGGTCATGGTCGCTTACTACGTCCATCCTGCCGGACAAGCCCAATGACCTGGGAACGGCGGGGCCATGAATGATCGGCATCGAAAATGCAAACTTCGTAACCTCTCTTCTTCAACGCCGCGGCCAGGTTGACGGTAACAACCGTCTTTCCGACACCACCTTTGCCGCTTAAAATAGCGATCTTGTGGCGGACGTCCTTGAGCGCTAAGGCAAGTGGACCCTTGGTCTTCAACGTCTCTTCCCTTATTTTTGCCTTCATCTCCTCAAATTGTTCTCTTCCGATGTCAACATTCATAGGGCCACCACCTTTGCATAATTTGTACTTTCAAAAATTTAAAGGCCATACACATTCACCCACGCAATCGCGAGCGAAAGAACAATTTGAGCCCATCTCAGTCGACTTGGTCAATTTTTGCAACGGCACTTCGACTGATTTGTTTATATTACACCTTGAAGACTCTAAAATCACCCTGTCCCAAGCCCTGTTTCACCGCATAAAGGATCATTTCCTTGGGATCGACGCCTGTTATATGGAATAACTTCCCCCGGCCGGGGCTTAGGGCGTCGCACTCCTCAGCGATGGAGCCGGGAAGGCCTGGAGCCTCATCTATGACGCTTAAAGTGGCACTATCCAGCGCCACAGGATCTGAGGACATTAAAATTCCCTGATCTGAAACGAAGGGAACATCTGAAAAGGGATAGCAATCCGGATATGGGCAAATGTCTATTAAGACGTTGACGTAATAAACCTTGCCTTTTAAGGCAGTATTTACAGCCATGGCGGAATCAACAACCCGCTTTTGAAAGCGCATCGTTGAACTTCTGCCGATCACAATTGCTCCCACTGAACAGGCGGCCGTGCAATAGTAAGCACAACCAATGCAGCTTTTCTCATCCAGTTGTGGTTCATTGTTTTCTAAGCTAACCGCACCGTGAGGACAATGCTTCTCACACTCTCCGCAACCATCGCAGCGGTCCTGCAAGAAAATGGGGCGCAAGGGAGCATGTACCCTGCCTTTTCCCTTCAAGGACACGCATCCCACGCTGCACGAAACAAGTGCCCCTGACAGTCCGGCAAAGGGATGGGCCGCAACATGAGATACCACCACAAGAGCGTGCGATTCTGCGATGGCCCTGGCGACCTCAACGCCACCCAACTCTCCTCCTTCTACGGGCACCAAGAGATCCTCCTCGCCTGTGTATCCATCGGCCAACATGGGGCTTTTGCCTAAGCTGGTCACGCTAAAGCCATGCAAAGCAGTGGCTTCAAGCCAATTGCGGCCGACATCGGAGGCCTTGGTATTCATATTTAAGGTATCTAAAAGCACGGGATAACCGTCGCAGGAATAAATTGCATCAACTATTGCCTTTACAATCGGTGGCCTAACGTAACCTAAAGCGGTTTTCTCTCCAACATCAAACTTTACCGCGACGAGATCACCCTGCGAAAAAAGATCGTGAAGCTCGCCTTTTTCCAAGGCCCCCTTAAATCGTTCAATCATGTTTGAAGAAGTATAACGCTCCCTCGCGCCCACAAAATGCACCGCAGGCATCGGCTTAGTCCTTTCCTACGGCATCTGCCCATTCCTTGACGGGGAGCTTCTTTAAGTACTCGGTACGGTCCCCCGGCTTGAAGTCCTCGTGACTGGGCTTTTCCTCGAAGGGTACCTTCTTGTAGGGTACAGCTTCCAACACAAAATCGCGCTTCTTCCACATCTCACGTTGAATGAGCGTCGTCGGGGTGGGCCTGATCTGCCATTTCGCGATGTGCTCTTCGTTGTAAGGAGGCTTGTAGGTTATCAATTCGTATTCCATGATGCCAAGTCCGTTTTTGACTCCGGCAGTGAGCTGATAGCGCGGTGACGTGCCTTGAGTGATCGCAAACTTGTCTTGGCCCTGCTTATAACCGCCCTCCACGCTTTCCAAGGCCTTATTAGCTCCTCCGGGATATGCGGGAGCCGCGTCGATCATATCAAGTATTGCAGTATCGATAGCGACGGGGTCTTTAGAAGCAAACACCCCGATATCAGGCGCCACCGGCAGCGTCGCCCAGGGGATGCAGTCGCAGTTTGGATCGATATCGATGCAGTAAGCCATGTGGCCAACCTTTCCCGGCTCGAAGGTAAGCATGACGCCCTTTGCAGGCATCGGACATGGCTATCTGAGCATAGGGGAAGTAATCCGGGATGAAGACGAGACATTCATGTCCCGTGAACATGCAAGTGATTTGACAGGAATAGCATAACCAGCATTTTTCGGCATCGAAATGATGGCCCTTCTCATCGATATGGAAGGCGCCTCTGGGACAGGAATCTTCGCACAGATTATGAAAAGGACAATCCAGGCCCAGGCACTTCTCGGGGTATCTGGCAGGCCAACCGATGAAATCCTCAGGCGTTCCCCAATGGGCAAGGTGTTCGTGGTATTTGCCCCGCTTTGACTGGCCTCCTATGCCGATGTTTTTGATGCAGCCACCGAAGGAAGCTACCGGATGTCCCTTTGCGTGTGCCAGGTTAATCATCGCGTCGGCATGAGCAATGGCGGCAGCCACATAAGCTTCTTTCAAGATAACGCCGGTTGGCACCTCGACTCTCACGTCATCGTCGCCGGAAAAGCCATCGGCAACGATGACCGGACACCCCATGGCGCCTTCGGTAAAACCGTGTCGCGCCGCTGTCTCCAGGGCGAGGTTTCCAATAAACCTGGAGCTATAAGCATGGTAAGTCAATGTAGTAGTATCGCAGACGAAGGGCCTTCCACCACAAGCTTTGACTTCTTCGACTATGGCGGCAACCAGTTCGGGACGCAAGCACCTCGTCCTGTTCCACTCGCCAAAGTGTATCTTTATGGCAACGCTGTCACCTTTTTCAATGCATTCATTGAGCTTGGCTTCGTAGAAAAGATCCTTGGCCTTTGGCACGAGAGACTCAACCCAATTTGCCGCATGCGCATCGGCAAACCACACTTTTTCTTTTTTCATCTCCAATCTCCCCCTTAGAAAAGTGATGATAAAAAGTAATTTCTGTTCATTGATTCTAGCATTGATTTACATTGAGGTAAACAGGATAAACAATCAAAGGAAAGGTATAATCCTTTATAAGAAGAAAAAATCGGGCACGCAGTAAGATACATGCAAAAAAGGCCCTCCCATGTGGGCGGGGGCCTTTTATGAAGATCAACCTACCGATATCTTAAATTAGCCGTTGTCATTTAGCGGTCACATTTGTGTTTAAAGTCCCGAGTTCGCTCACCTCTATGGAGGTATCGGGAACATCCAAAATGTAAGGCACGACCACGGTGACAACTTCGGACTCCTCTTCGCGCTTCGTGCGGGTTTTAAAGATCTCGCCCAACAAAGGAATATCGGCCAACACCGGAACTTTGGAAACGGTATCGGTCTTTCTCCTGTCAAAAAGTCCGCCTATGACGAAGGGTTCGCCATTTCTGACTCGGACCATGGTGCTGACGTCTCGGGAGCTGGTGACGGGAACTTCTTCTCCCATACCTCCGGCCCTCCATTCGACGACTTCACCCGTCGAAATCGCTACGTTTATGGTGACGGTGTTATCCCTGCCTACAATGGGCGTAAATTCCAGTGTCGGTCCGATCCGTTCCTCCGTATATACGGGATTTCCCGCTTCGTCACGTTCGGAGATGTACTTGATGTTCGTGGTCAGGGCGATCGACGCCTTTTGTCCGTCCACCGTGACGACCGACGGGCTGGCCAGGATATCTGCCTTGTTGGATTCGACCAAGTTTCTTATGCCCACATCGAGCATTCGAAGCGTCCCGTTGGTGATGTCTACGAGATCCACATCGAGGGGCGAGGTAGGCCTGTCATCGTCAGGGTCAAAAGTTTCCGGCTCGCTGGAATCGCACGTAACCTATAGAACCGCCGCCGGCTCCGTAGGAAAACCACCAGTGTTTGTAGACGGCATCTACAATACTTTCAAGCTCCTTCCTGCCCGTGTCCCTCACTTCGATGAGGCGCGCCTGAAGCATAACCTGACGTCCCGGGTGGTCGATCCTTTGAAGAAGTTGTTCCACGTCATGCAAATTGTCGGGCCTTCCCGTCACGTAAACCGTCCGAAGCCTCTCGTCCACAGCCACAGTTAGTTATCCCCACAAGGCTTTGAAGGATGGCGGGAATTTGTTTGGGATCGGCGTAAGCTATCTTGAAGGACTTCGTCTGCTCCATCCCAAGGGATTTAGCGAGGCTTTCCGGAGTGCCAAACAGTATGGTGTTTCCCATCATGGCATAGTTTAAGTTGTTCATCCGCATTATATAGGCCAAAACTTCCCTCAAGGGTGCGTCCTTTACGCTTAATGTTATAGTGGTTGGAGGCACCGAAGGATCCACTATGACGTTTATGCCCATGAACTTGGCAAGCATCCTCAAGACGTCCTTTAGCTCTGTGTCTCTGAGCTCAAGTGTAACCGGCGAAGCGACGGACATCGGGTCTTTAGGCCCCGTTTTAAGCGATAAGGGCAAGCGCTCCTCAGGCTCTTTCGCGGGTTCTTCGACAGGCTTAGAAACGACGGGCCCAAGGTGCAGCCTGTAAACCGGCGCCGGTTCCGTTCCCTTTATTTCCTTAACTTCAAGGAGCTCATTCGTAAAAAGGCGCAGCTCAAGGCCGCCTTCGACGTTTACCACTTCGATCCCCCTCAAAAGGGGAAAGCTGTAGCTTCTGGACCACTGTTGAGCCGGCATTGATGGTCCCGGCAAAAAAGAAGACCATATTTCCGGGATCGGAATGCAAAAGTTTGGGACTGGGCAATTTTGTGCCCTTTACCTCCACCAGCAAAAGGGACGAACCGGCCTGGTGTACCAATACTCCTCCAAATATAGGCATATCCTGTACTACTTCTCCGGCAGTCGTACTGACGCTCGTTTGAGCCAGTGCTTTTTCGCACGAATAAACGCCAAAGACAAAGCATAAAAACACAATGACCAACATAAAACCTGCCATTCTCTTTGTGCTTCTCATAGCACATCCATCCCCAATTCCATTTTCGTTCCTGCCCATAATACCACCACCTTCGTCGGGGTAATGCTGACCACCTTGCCTTTTCCGTTGTCGAATTTATATCCCGGAGAAACGATCAGTCCGTCGCCTTCTCCCTCGATGTACATTAGCGCCATGGGCTTCCCGTCCAATATCATGACGGCACGGACCTCCATATAGGGCGGCAGATATACTTCTTCGTATGCCGGAGAAACTTCCCCTTCTCTTGCCGCAGTCTTGGCTAATTCAGCCAACACCACAGGCATGGGAGGTTCGTTAAAGGGGTACCTGTCCAATGTAGAGGCGATGTAGACAAACTCCCCGCTGGTTGACCTCGCCTGAACGATTTCCTCAAACCCCTTGGCCATCTCGGCAAATTTCTTCTCCTCTTCCACGCCCCGCTTTATCGGAGGAGTTTCTAACGGAGTTATTTGCGATAAGGCTATTATCTGTCTGTAAAGATAGATCGACCATCCAATGCTCAAGACGAGCAACAGGGCTAGCAGTATACGCAAAAACCGCAGGGAGCCCCTTCCGTAAAGAAGGCCATTCCACAATGAAGCAAAAGCATCTTTCCACGTTTCACCCACGCCCAAATCACTCCCCTTTCATGATGGTCTCTATCGACATATCGGCACTCACCAGCCCTTTTTCTTGCCCTTTAACTGACAAGGAAAATAAGCGCACGGCCGGTTTATTGCCCCGCATATCGGAGATGGCCGAAAGGAAATTGAGGTAATCGCCTTCACAAGACACCAACACGGCGGTCCTGTCCGGAGTAGTCGATTTGACAGGATTAACCTTGTTGATCTTAAGTTTATTCCCCGCCATGACCTTTTCTATGGCCGCGAAAAACGCCACGTTGTCCGCCGGAAATTCAACGCGAGATTGCTCCATTTCGCTCAAGGCATCGCGGTAAACCTCGAGCAACGCGTACTTTCTGCGCAATGGCGCCCTTCAAGCTCACCTCCTGTTTGGCAAGGCCCTCTATGGCATCCCTTTCCTGCAAGATGCTTGCGCTCAAGGCGTGCTGAAACCACAGAAATCCCCCCATCACAAGGCAAAAACAAAAAATTATGAGTGCTTTCTTAACGCTCAACTTCATCCTTTTCAGCTCCTTTGGCCACTTCAAAGGTCCCCAGGAAGTCTTTAATGTCGCAGGTGAAGCTGAACTTCACAAGGGTTCTTTCATATTCATCTTTGCCCTTTTTGGTTTCTTTAGACGTCACCAAAGGGCTAATGGAGCTAGTGACGCTGGCGTTAAGCAGTTTTAAAGCAAAGGCGGCGACATCGTTTTCCGCGAAGGCATAACCTTCGACGTCAGCTCTGCCCGGGACCAGCCGAACTTGGGAAAGCCAGACTTCGTTGGGCAGGGATGCCATAACGGCAGAAAAAAACTCGACCGAAGGGATGTCTTCCCTCAGCAAAGACAGCACTTTTTCGTACAGGTCAAGTTTCTCCTTGTTCTGTGCAATGTAACCATCGAGCCTTTTGCCCTCAAGCGTCAATTTTTCCACGCTCGCCTCTAAAGCCTGTCTTCTAGCCGTAAGTTCCCTTAAAACAAATATACCGTAAGCGGAAGTAAAACATGACGCTACAATAAAGACAAGGATGAGCGCTATGGCGATCACTCTCGGAAGGTCGACCTTTTTCCTCTCGGCTATCTTTACACCCAGTGGCCTTAAATCTATTTTGACAGTCATGATTTATCCCTCACAGCCAGCCCTATTGCGGCTTCCCACCCGTATTCTTCAGGCAATTCTCCCTCGATGGACCACGCCATCCAGGGATCGGCCACATGACACATGTACGCGTCGGAGGCCGCCTGTATCTCAGCTTGAAGACCCTCATCACCACCGTATTCACCGCAAAGAATAATTTCCTTCACGTTCCACCCCCTAAATTGGGAGCTTCCGAAAACAATGGAATTTCTTACCTCTTGCATCAACACCTCATACACAGACGCTCCTCCTTGAAACTCGCTGCGTGCCCCAACATAGACCGTCCTATAGACCAAGCCGTTGCCCTTGTACTCCAAAATGATCTGCGAGCTTCTGTCGCCGACAGATAAAATCAAACTGCCGCTCGAGCTTTCGCCACGAGAACCCACAACCCCTCTAACGATCGCGATGCCTGCAGGCTCAATCGCCGTGACCCTCGCGTCCTCCCTTTGCCACCATATCCAATATTCCGTTTACAACGGTAAGACGCGATGCGACAATCATGACGCTCATATTTTCGTCGGAAAGCGGCGAAGGGACATCAACGGGCACAATGTCGAAGGAGGCATCCTTTAAAGGAAAAGAGAAGTAATGTTCAAAATCCCACCCAAAAGCGCTTCTGGCATCCTCCATGTTCATCTTGGGCATCTCGACCACCCTGATGATGGCGTCCTGCGGCGGCAATCCCACCACCACCGAGGGCGCAAACTTGCCGCCCAGCTTGGTCCTCAAACTGCCGAGCGCCGTCGAAAGACGATCCATGTTCACGATCCTGTCCTGTGCTATCGTGCCCTCTTCCACCGAAACCTTCGCGCTTCTTGCGATCCTAAACCCACGTGACGAGGGCCTAAGCTCAAGATACCTGATCGCCCCTCCCTCTATGGAAAGACCAGCGTAGTGCCGTTTTCTTCCAAACATCACACCCCCTCCTTAGAAAAAAACCCGTTTTACGAATTTAACTTTAGAGCCTTCTGCTGTAACTTCTACGCTTTCCCCCTGGTAAGCCTGGGCAAACTGTCTGGGCGTCATCTCTTGGTCGTCTGCTCCAATGAAAAGCGTCTCGTCAACCAGCCCATATAAATTTTTTAAGCCCTGTGCCACTGCAGTGGATAAGAAAAGCGTATGGCGGGTCCAATTGAAGCTTTGACAGCATGCCGTAGTAAACGTCCGGTTCGGAAGGACCGGCATTTGCAATGGGGACAGCGATAAAAAGAAAGAGGACAGAAAAGATCATAAAGAGCTTAATTATCTTCATGGTATCCACCTCCTCCAGTAAGAGGGCACCATGACGCCGCTTGGGTATGCAGAATCCCAGCTTGCAACCTCGGGCGGAACGTCAAAGGCCAATAATCCACTCTGGATACTCAACCCCTTCGCCCAATTCCTCTGGAAGTTCAGCATCAACCTGTGGATAATCCGTGACGCCTGCGTAAACGCGCCCTTCGGAAATAACTATGCCCGAGACCTTGACGCCCTCCAGCTCCACGTATTTTTTACCTCCAGACCAGGCACCTTTGCCGGTAGTGGCGTTTAAGACGTAAATTCGGCTTGTTCCAACGCTGCAGGGATCCTTGCGATGGTATATAGGTGGAAAAGAAGATGTGGCCGTTGTAGTAAACCGGGGGTGTCGTAGCACCTTCTCCTTTGGGTATCTCCGTATACCACCCTTTGGCGCTTGTGCTGACACTTTTTACATCTTCAGGGTCCAATTTCATAAGCTCGTTCATTTTCATAAGCTTGTTCTCTTCACTTGCACCCGAAGAAATGTTGGCAGCTACCATGTAGTCGGCCTTTTTTTCGGGATCGTCCTTCATCAGATTTTCATAATCACCGGTGAGGATGAAAATCCACTTATTGCGGTCAATATAAGCAGTATCCAGTATGTAGGAGGGTCCTACGGAGCCCTCTAAATCGAAGACCGGCTCCAACAACCAGTCACTAGGGGTCGAACTCGTCAAATTTCCTTCGTATATGATGCCGTTATCGTCTCCGATGTAAAAATACTTGGCCAGGCGGGTAGAACCGGTCCAGATTATTGCAGCAGGTGTGATCATTTGCTTCATAGAACCCTCTTTTTCAAAGCACCCTGAGCAATTTGCCATTTTCTACGTTTATGACGTAAACGCTTGCAATGGAAAAGCCCTCGTTGATGCGCATCTGGGAGCCGTTTCCCATGATTGCCACCCACGTATTTGGCAGTGTTCCATTCGGGACCGGTACATAACCAATTGCGGGCGTGCTCTGGGTAAAGCGCAGGCTTTTGTAGTTCAAGTCGCTTGAATCTTCTATATTCTCGCGTTGAGTATTCGTGCGTGTAACGGCATCACCGCTTCTCGCCCAATAGGAAACAAAGAAATTTTTATCTGCGCTCGGAAGCACTTCGTCTCCCTTGCGATTGTATATGGCGTTTTCCACAGCCCACATAAACTCAGGTTTATCGGGGTCGGTGACGTCCAGGGCATAAAGGCCCGGCCCGGCGTAGCCCAAAAGCCCAAGCAAGACAGTGTGGTAGTCGCCATCGCTAAGCAAGACGTCTTCTGCCGTCATCGTGCCGTCGAGCAGATACCGCGGGTTTGATTTTTCCTTATTCAACCACGTTACTGTCCCGTCTTGTGAAATGTCCTGCTTCATGCCCGCCATTCGCCCCTCTGCCAGCACGTTTGGAGGAATGAAGGCCCACTTTTCCTCTCCAGTGTCGGCGCTAAAGGCATGAAGCATTCCGTCGTTCGCCTGAACATAGACCAGCTTTTCCCTGTTGGCGTTGTCCGCCTTAAACTGCATGTAAAGCTCGTGAGGGTTGCTTCCCCTCGGGGGTCCTATTTCCGCTATACCGCTGTGGTATATGTCTCCGAGCTTGTATCTCTCAGATCTCTCAGATCCTGGGACTTCGTCCCACTCGTCGCTGCCCAGGACCCATTTTATGAACTTAGAAGCCTGATCTTGTTGGGTAAGCCCGAGCATCGGGGCCAAAGTCGAAGCATTGCCTTCCTTGAAGTCAAGCTTCCAATTTCCGTCCTTCCAGTTCACGGTAAAAACGTTTCGAGCGCTGTAGGGTTTGGCATTTAGCTTGTCTGCGGCATCCCATTCGTAAGATTCGGACATGGCTCCATTCGTATCGAGTGTATATTTATACAAATGGCCGGCCCATTGTCTTTCCACACGAGGCACGAAGTTAGGCACGTAAACCCCGCCTTCCTGGCCTCCTATGGGCGGGCTCACGAGTGGAGCGTTCCCGGTCGAATTGAAGCTCTGAATTTTCTTAAATATGTCCTTGAAGGCCTTCATGAGTTCCTCCACATTGGTGGCAAAATAGGCATAGCTTGGGTTCTTGTTCTCGGTTTCGTCGTTGTTTTCGATGCCGTCGTCTCCCATGTCGGCCATGCGGTTCAAAGTCTTCGCTAAGCTCGAAACACTGTGCCTCGGGGTCTATAAGACCAATTACCATGGTCTTGACCGGCTGGGCCTTGTGTTCCTTTCCTTTGCTGTCTTTAAAAACAGGCCAATCGTTTTTGTTGTATTCATTGTAAAGATCTTGTACAGCCTTTACAGGATCACCCCCTAAAGTATCCTCCCCATCTGTAAGCACAATCAGCCAGTTTTGCTGGCACCAGGCGTTTATGGCACTTATCTTCTTATCACTAGAATCATCACTAGAATCATCGAAGGGATTTTTAATATTTTTAAGAAGGAAAAAATCCTTGGTATCGCCATAATAAGGTGCATTATTGGTTTGAGACTTGTCCGCCCCGTAAATGGACGCTGCAAGCGGCGTGTCACCATGGGCACGCAGTTCGGGGTTATTCGAACTTTCAACACCATCTATCCACTGTGTTATCTCTTCTATACTTCCTGGCTCGTCAGTGGATCTAAAAAACCTTCTAAGCAAAGCTCTTTTCATACGATCTTTATCTCCAGTAGTGCTACCTTTCCAAGAAATAGCTTGTAATGTTCCATTTGAGGTAGGACTCCACCTGTACCATGAACCTGAAGTCACCGAAGGAACATTATTATATTCTTGTTGAAAGTACGTGGCCAACCCAATTCGCAATCCTGAAACCAGTCCGGGATCGTTTAAGATCTCCCACAGGACCAATTTTAATTTATACATGCGGCTGTCGTTCGGATAAAGGTATCGTCCATCGTCGTATTGATCAAAATATTGCATGCTTCATCCTGGTAAATCTGCGCCATCAATATATACAAGGTTAGGATGGTAGTTAAAGGGTTTAGTGGGATCGTTATTTGAACTATCCAAATCGCACCCGAAGTACCTGTAAACATTATTACCGTACTTATAAGGCTTACTGCCGTCCCCGTAAGTCGATATGTTCTTGTCGCTCCTAAACGTCATCGACCCGCTCGTGTCCAAAAGAAGAAGGACGTTTGGCTGGACGGATTGAGCATAACCCTCAGGCAGAGGTTTATTGCAGCTGGGCAGGACCGGCGGCTCGGCAGCAGCTTGAGGCAAAATCCCAAGTTGGCCGGCGACAATGACGGCAAAGGCCACCGCCACCAGTACAAAGGCGCGTTTTAAAACACCAATATTTGATAAAAACTTTTTCATGGGTTACACCCCCGTTTGCGGTTTCTAAAACCGCATGGCGACCGCCTGTTCGGCGGTGCTCGTCCTGTCTTTGTAAGTGGCGGTGCATCGTATGAGATAAACGCCTATATCGCTGCCCGGTGCGCCCTCGCCCGTGGAACCTCCGCCCCTGCCAACGACTGCGTAGCTTGGCCTTACTACAGAGCTTCCCTCTTCAAGCTGGGGACGAATGGCAGGAGGAAAGCCCTTTTTGTAATCGTCCATCAGATCGGGATGCGGCTCGTAGGCCAGGTCGTAAACCACAACGTGCAATTTGATCCCGTCTTCGGTGGTAATATCAAAAACCCCTTTGTCGGTCGAGCTGACCCTTGCAATGAGAGCCTCGTAAGTGTATGTAGCGCCGTCAGGCTTGTCCGCAGACGAAAGCATGCCGTCGCCGTCTATATCCGTCCAGCGCGGGATATGTCCCAGCTTCATGTTCTTATAAATCCACCCCTTGCCTTCCTCGATGCCGCTCACGGCGGCGTTGTAAAGGCGGGTGCCGGTCACGGTCTGCTTGGCGCTGGAATAGTAATTTTCCGTTATATAAAAGGCCGCCGCCACGAGAGCACCTCCAACGAGCACTATCACCAACACCAGAGGCAGTGCTATGGCCTTTCTTTTTTTTCTCATCAGTTCCTCACCCTCCAGGAGGCTGACATGGCAACGAGCCTGTAATGCCTGTCCTCGCTTGTAACCGTGCCCGTAAGCGGCCAGCCCGGCACATCGCCCGAGGTGACCTCTCCGGGAAACTTGCGGTTTCCCCGCACTAACAAATGGACCGTCAAAACATTGCTATCGTCATCGAAGGAAAAAAGCACCTGAGATACGCCTTCGGATACGGGCTGTGCAGGACTTCGCGTCACGTCCTCCACATAAAAGTGCGGTGACGTACCGCCAGGAGATTCGACGTAGGCGCATAAAGCCCGCACGTACTGAAGCTCGGCAAAAAAGGGAATGAGGTCAACACGCGACGACTTTACGGCCAGCGTTGGCGGGTCAGCTGTATTATTAATGCCAGTTACTGCAAAAGGAGTCTGACACCCCGAAAATGTCACCCAGCCGTCGGTCCTCCTGCCGGTCGAAGTCTGTGCTATCCAGCCCGACGGACAAGCCTCCGACAATTTCAGGACGGCCTCGCTATTGGCGGCTACGTTGTGCTCGTCTTCCAGTACACCTATATTTGAGCTCAGGGAGTAAACTATACCGATGCGCCTGTAGTAATCCGTCCCGGTGACGAGGTCAGCAGGGTACATGGGCGTGTTCCATCCGCTGATGGCATTCCTCAAGGACGTGATCAGGTTGATGTCCGTGCCCACGACGAAGACCTTCTCAAAGTCGGACGTCTTGTTTGGCATGGAAAGCCCTGCCTGGAGGACGGCCGTCTCCAGGCGGGACAACACCATCTCGCCTCGCTGGCGGGCCGCAGTAAGGTCTGAAGACTGCTCGAAGTGCTTTGTGAAGGCAAAAAACAGCCCTGTCGCCGCAATGGACACTATGGACAAAATGACCACGGCAATGAGTACTTCAACGAGCGTAAAGCCCTGACGCGGTTTAAGTTGACGTCTTATAAGCACCGGCGCTCACCTGCCTTGTGACTTCAAGCTTACTGCGTCCGCCGCCCCATGTGACGGTAACCGCCACTTCCCTTTGCTGGTCTACTACGTCTCCGACGGTCCAATCTATTTTGTAACCGCCGGTCGTTTGAGACCCGCCCGATAGTTCACTGAGTTTTTTTGCCTCAAGCTCGTCCAGCTTTTGAACGGCAAGCAGCGCGGCCTGCTCCCTGGCGGCCGAGGCCATATAGAGCCTGCTCGTGGCCGCGGGGACAGCCGCCATGGGTATCAGCGCCACAACCAACAGCATCAGCGCCACCAAAGCTTCTATCAGGGAGAAACCGCGCCGCTTCATGTCAGGCCACCCGGGTTATTGGATGAGTATGTAAACTACTTTTTCTGCATCGGCACCCGTGAAAAATCCCGGGTCGCCCTCAGTCATATCGATAGCTGTATTTTTATACAGACCAGCGGTTTGAGCTTGTTTCGCCAAACTAGATTTCACACCGCTCCTCACTGCATCGTATGTGCCTGTTTTAGCGTCTAAATCGTATCCCAAATACCAGGCATCCTGCGTTACATCTTCTGTAATTGTCTCTTCTTCTACAATCTTCTCTATCTCACTTATCTTTACGGTTCCCACTACAAATTTAAAACGATGCTTACCTTCTATCAATGGTCTATCCAGAAATTTATTAATAGGAGCCGGGTTTGCTTCAAGTCCTTCCCAAGTTTCCCCCGAAAAACCTTCAGGACTTTCTGCCAACAGCATCACAGCTGCGGCTTTTACGTTCCTAAGGTCGCTTATTATCTTCGACGCCTCCGCAGAATCCCTGCTTGCGCCCGCCACCAGCATCATCGCTCCCGCCAGTATGCCTATGATGATGATAACGATCAGCAACTCAACCAGCGTGAAGCCCCTTCTTGCGCCCTTCCTTTGAAGCCTTTTTTTCATCTCACCAACCACTTTTACCATCCTCCTTTAAATCCTGCTTGCATTTCAAGCTCTTGCCCTCTTAAACTCCTGTGAAAGATAAATCC
The DNA here is from genome assembly GCF_059026225.1 of Acetomicrobium sp. Taxonomy (NCBI): domain Bacteria; kingdom Thermotogati; phylum Synergistota; class Synergistia; order Synergistales; family Acetomicrobiaceae; genus Acetomicrobium; species Acetomicrobium sp. The sequence goes on along the minus strand of NZ_JBWQOQ010000002.1, from coordinate 358,520 downwards.
GCCCACGTGTCCTGAGACCACCTCCTTTTAAAAGACAAAGACCGGCCCGCAAAGTCTTCCTAAGAAACTTTGGGGGCCGGTCGCGCCACTCGCCCCCCTTCTTTCGGCGCCCGAATTTTAAGAGAAAGAAGGGGTCTAAAGCTTCCCCGTGATGCCTTATTGAATTTTTAGTTGGCTTGATTTTATCACCTCACGCTCCCGCAAGCAAGCCCTGAATCGAACCAATTATGGGCATGAATACGGCAAAGACGACGAGGGCCACCACCCCGCCCACGAAGACTATGAGCACGGGTTCAAGTATGGAAGTAAGCCTCTTGATCTTTTCGTCCAGCTCAAATTCGAACCAGTCGGCCACTTTATCCACCATCTCTTCAAGCCTGCCCGTTTGCTCGCCTATTGTGATCATGTGAGACGCCAGCGGGGGGATCACCATGATCTTTTTTGCCGTCTCGCCCAGGGAAGCTCCCCTTTTTGCCTGATCTGACATTTGAATGAAGGCGTCTTCGATGACGGAGTTTCCCGAGACGTCTGCCGTCATCTCAAGGGCAGAAAGTATGGGAACGCCGGCCTGGACAAGGGCGGCAAAGGTCCTGAATGTCCTGGCAAGGACCGATTTTTTCGATATGTCGCCGAACAAGGGAAGTTTCAGCTTCAAGGCATCGAGCCTTTTCTTTGTCCCCTTGTTTTTTGACAGGGCATAAATTCCTAAAATTAACAATAAGACCAGCCCTAGGGGCAAATACCAGTGGTGGCTCAACCACACGGAAACCGTGAACAAAAGCCTCGTCACCAGGGGAAGCTCTACGCCTATGTCGGTGAACACGTCGGCAAAGCGGGGCATTATCACCGTCACCAAAAGAAACACCACGAGCAGGGCAAAGCTCATGACCACGGCGGGGTAGGTCGAAGCTGACACGATCTTTTTCCTCAGTTCGTCCTCCCGTTCGAGGAAGGTTGCAAGACGGTCCAGGCTCGATTCCAAGACTCCTCCCTCTTCTCCTGCCCTGGTTATGGCCACCATGAGCTTTGAAAATTCCTTCTTCGTCGCCATGGCGGCACTCAATGATGTGCCTCTGTCAACCATGGTCTTTATTTCCCTTATGGCCCCGGCAAAGCGCTTGTTTTCCGTCTGTTCGGCAAGCATGTCCAGGGCACTGCCCAAGATGATGCCAGCCTCGAGCATCGTGGCCAGCTGTCTGAAGAAAACGGCCTTGTCCTTGAGCTTTATGGTCGAGTAAGTTTCCAGCCTTTCCTTCAGGGACTTAGCGGCGCGCTCCTTTGCCTCCTCAACTTCTATGGGATAAAGAGACCTTTCCCTGAGCCATTGAAGGACCTGGGCGTTGGATTGCGCCTGCTGACTGCCGTAAACTATCCTGCCGTCGCTTGACCTTGCCTTGTAGCGATAAAGCATTTACCGCTCACCTCCTCCCCATGACGCCTTCGCCCGCAAAGGCGGACGTGCCCTCGCCGAAGACCATCCTGTCCAGGTCCTTGATGTCGAAGGCATAAGAGGCGGCCAGTTCGTAGGGCAGTTTGCCCTCCTTTACCAAGCGGGCCAAATCCTGGTCCATGGTGTGCATGCCCTGGTCCAGCCCGGTTTGGATGATGCTTTTCAATCCGTGGATTTTTCGCTCCCTTATGCAGTTTCGCACGGCCGGCACGGCCCACATGAGCTCCGTGGCGACCATCCTGCCTCCGCCGGGAAGGGGTATGAGCTGCTGTGAACATATGCCTATCAGGACGTTTGCAAGCTGGAGCTTGACCTGGTCCTGCTGATGGGGAGGAAAGACGTCCAAGATCCGATCGATGCTTTGAGGAGCGTCGGGCGTATGAAGCGTCGCCAAAACCAGGTGTCCCGTTTCGGCCGCAGTGAGAGCGGCGCGCACCGTCTCCAAATCCCTCATCTCGCCTATCATTATCACGTCGGGGTCCTGACGAAGCACTCTCTTTAGGGCCTCGGCAAAGCTCGTGGTGTCGATGCCTATCTCGCGCTGGTGTATTATCGACCTGTCCGAGTGAAACAAATACTCTATGGGGTCTTCGATGGTCACGATGTGGCAACTTCTCGATATATTAATTTCCTGTATTATGGCGGCCAGGGTCGTTGACTTGCCGTGGCCCGTGGGCCCCGTCACCAAAAAAAGGCCCTGACGTCTTCTTGCAACCTCGTGGAGCTGTTTTGGGAGGATGAGGTGTTCTATGAGGCGAATTGTCTTGGGAATGACCCTGAATGCCATGGCCATGTTGCCCCGCTCGAAGAAACAGTTACCCCTCAAACGAACGCTCATGCCCTCGCTTGAGATGGCATAATGCAAACTGAAGTCCAGCTCTTTTTTATTCAGGTAACTTTCAAATTGCTCTTCCGTGAGCAGGGTAGTTATTACGTCCCTCACGTCCCCCGGATCAAGGGGGGGATGTTTGAGGGGGTGCAGTTTTTCGTCCACGCGCAGGACTGGAGGAATGCCAACCGAGATGTGGATATCGCTGGCATTCTTTTTCACCGCCTCACCGAACAATTCCCTGAGACTGATTTCTAATGCCATAAGTTCCTCACCCCTCAGATATCAAAGCGTCACCGACAGGACTTCGTCGGCGCTGGTTATTCCCTCCGTCACCTTTTTGGCTCCCGAGACCCGAAGGGTCCTCATGCCCTGACTTATGGCCATGGTTCGAAGATCATCGGAAGTTGCTCCCGTCATCACGGCCCTTCTTAATTCCTCGGACATGGGCATGATCTCGAAAATTGCCGTCCTCCCCCTGTAGCCCGTCCCGCGGCATTCGTCGCAGCCTAGGGGCTTGTAAACCTTCGTAAAACCGTCCAGCCCAAGGCTTTCGGCCACGTCTAAGGGCAATTCGTAGGGCACCTTGCAGTGGGGACAAAGCTTTCTTACCAACCTCTGAGCCATCACGGCAACCACCGATGAAGACACCAGGAAGGGAGGTATCCCCATGTCGATCATCCTTACGATGGAACTTGGAGCGTCATTCGTATGAAGGGTTGACAAAACCAAATGCCCCGTGAGTGCTGCCCTGACGGCCAGCTGGGCCGTCTCGGTATCGCGCATCTCGCCCACCAGTATTATGTCGGGGTCCTGTCGCAAGATGGACCTCAAGACCGTGTCGAAGGTAAGCCCCGCCTTTTCGTTTATCTGCACCTGATTTACCCCGGCTATGGTGTACTCCACCGGGTCTTCTACAGTCGTTATGTTGACCTCGTAGGAGTTAAGGTTTTGAATGACGGAATAAAGAGTCGTCGATTTTCCGCTTCCCGTGGGACCCGTGACCAATATGATGCCGTAGGGAACTTCTATGATTTTATCCAGGACCACTCTCTCGTCAGAGTCCAGTCCGAGCTTCTCTAAGCCCACCATGGCTGTGGCCTGGTCGAGCAAGCGCATGACCAGCTTCTCGCCGTAAATGGCGGGCAAACTCGAGACCCTTATGTCTATGCGCCTGCCGGCCACGCGAAGGAGTATCCTGCCGTCCTGGGGGTGGCGCTTTTCGGCGATGTCCATGCCTGACATTATCTTTATTCGCGATGACACGGGGGGATGAAGGTGCTTTGGGAAGGTGAGCATGTCAAATAAGACGCCGTCGATCCTGTATCTGACTCGCGTCTCGTTCTCGAAGGGCTCAACGTGCACGTCCGAGGCGCTGTTATCGACGGCTTGTCCCAATATGGTGTTTACGAGCTTGACGACGGGAGCGTCGTCTATGGAGACGGCCTCTTCCCCCTTCGATAAGTCGAACTCCCCTCTTTCTTCCACTACCTCAACCAGCGCTTCGTCTATGCTCGACCTTAAGGCGTAAAGAGTCTCTATGGCGCGTTTGATGTCGGAAAGGGTGGCTATGACGACGTCCACATCCATACCTGTTATCATTCTGATCTCATCAAGGGCTAAAATATTGAAGGGATCGGAGACGGCAACGGTCAGCTTATTTGCGTTTTCATCAATCGAAAGGGGCACGACCTCGAGCCTTCTGGCCATACTTTCGGGGATGGCGTCTATGGCCTCCTCCATGGGACGAAACATGGACAAGGACACGAAGGGCAGATTTGTCTGCTTTGATATGGCTTCGGCCAAGTCCTTCTCCGTAACCCACCCGTTTTTGACCAGGATTTCGCCAATGCGCAGGTTGGTCACGGTCTGCTCCTTTAGGGCCAAATCCAACTGTTCGGGCAGGATGTAACCCTGCTCGACGAGTATCTGGCCTATAAGCGGCTTTTTTTCATACTGTATTTCCCTCTTATTCATTCAAGACCCCCCAAAACGGTCGTTATCTAAATCGCATCAAATAAGCGATATTATGACAAGGCTTTGTTTTAAAGCTTCATCGTACATGAACAGCACTGCAAAACCTGACTACATAAAAGATTTATGTCTTACCTGCCTCTCATGCTCCGCCAAACCGGCATAATTTCTGATTGCTCGACGCTGTATAGTCCCAAAAAATAAAGCCCTTTGAGGTAACCATTACCTTCAAGGGGCCGGTCGCGCATTTCGCTCACCCTTCGCTCTTGCGCCCGTCTTAAAAATGCGAAAGGTTCATCGCTTCCCCGTTATCATATGTATTTTTCTACTTTATAGCACGATAGAGTTTTTTTGGCAATAGGTAAATGGGCAAAAAATTCAAAATAATGAAAATTTTTCTGCCTGAAAATTTAACTTAAGTTCGCCGGGAATACACACCTGTGTCGCCTGACGCACCACACCGGGACATGTGGTGATCCCCTCGGGGTCACGTGATGACCCACCCTGGGACACGTGGTGACCTAACCCGGGTCACCTGGTGACCCCATAACTATATCCAATATAACTAGATCCATATAACTAGATCCAGGGGAACTATATGTGTCCGCCACGTGTACTTTATCTGTGAACATTTTATTTTAATAAAACATAAAAGCGCCTGTTTCTCGGCCCGTCGAACTCGCAGAAAAATATACCTTGCCATGTGCCGAGCACGAGACGGCCTTCGTGAATGGGTATGATTTGCGAGACGCCAAGCAGGCTTGATTTTATGTGGGCATCGGAATTGCCCTCCCCGTGGGAATAATTGCCATCGCGGGGGACTAAGACTTTGAGCTGCCTCAGTATATCTTCTTTGACGCTTGGGTCGGCGTCTTCGTTTATCGTCACGGCCGCCGTGGTATGGGGGACGTAAACCACACAAAGGCCTTCTTTCAGGCCGGAAGACCTGACGTCCTCTTCTACAGTACGCGTTATGTCAACAAACTCCTCGCGGGCCTTCGTGCGCAATTCATGGCTTACAAGCATATACTACACCTCCCGCCAATAAGGTCGCAGAAGAGAAAGTTTACTTGAGATCAAAGACAATTTTTAAGGCTTCGTCGATTTTTAACAATACGTCTTCTTCAAGCTCCCCCCGTACCTTGACGAAGCGTTTGCCGTAATCCACGGGCCTTGTCTGCAGGCAATCGGCTACGGATTTTTTAGTCAGTCCGTTTTGGGAAGTTGGATTTATTTCGACATTTGTGATGATCCTGGCCTTTTTTTCGTTCCATGACGTTAGGGGCACCACCTGAACTACCGGTACGCGCTCGTTATAAACGTCGTTCGTAACGATTATGCAGGGTCTTATTTTTCCAGTTTCGGAACCTTTTGCGGGATCCAGGTCGATATCGATCACCATTCCCCGCTTTAGCGCGCTCATGCCGGCCACTCTGACGTATCCGCTTCTGTCCATTCGCGGGTTTCGATGTCCTCTTCGTAAATTTGGGCATAGAGCGACGCCGACTCCCGCAGCCGCTGTTCGGTCATTTCCGTCAAATATCGTTCCAGCGCAAAGCGCACCATTTCGCTTTTATCCCTGAAGCCCAGACGCTTAAACTGAGCAAGAAAATTTATGTGTGATTCGTCAAGACCAATTTTGACCTGTTTCATAATAACCCTCCTTTAAGCCCCAATTATAGGGACCAATAAATAGTACTATTATTATAGGGCCTAACAAGCAAAGGTCAAGCGGCCCGCTGAGCATGAGCTGCCTCATAATAGCGAAGGGATATTAACAATCATTCGTATCGCAGGGCCTCTATGGGATTTAAAAGCGACGCCTTGTAGGCCGGGTACAAACCGAAGACGATGCCCACCAGGGCGGAAAAACCGAAGGCCAACGCTATGGAACCGGGGAGCACGACCGTCTGCCACTCAAAGGCACCGGATAAGATGCGTGACAAAAGGGTGCCAAAAAGGACCCCGGCAAAACCGCCCGTCATGGAAAGCATGCCCGATTCGACCAAAAACTGAAGCATTATGTCCTTGGACGTCGCGCCAACGGCCATGCGTATGCCTATCTCCCTGGTGCGCTCGGTGACCGAGACGAGCATGACGTTCATTATGCCGATGCCGCCCACGAGCAGGGAGACCGAGGCTATGGAGCCCAAGAGCAGGGACATCACCTTAGTTGACTGTTGGGCCGCCTCCATGGCCTGGGCCATGTTTCTAACGGTAAAATCGTCGTCTTGAAAAGAAGTTATCTTATGTCGCTGCCTCAAAAGCAAAGTTACCTCTTCTTGCGCCACGGACATGAGGTCCTCGGACTTGACCTTGACCGTAATGGAGGAAACCATGTTGGGCCTGGGCATGCCAAAGAGCCTCTTTTGCGCCGTGGTGACGGGCACCATGACTATGTCGTCCTGATCCCTCCCCCAGCTTGATTCCCCCTTTGATTCCAATACACCTATCACCTGAAAGGGAATCTTTTTTATCCTGATTATCTCCCCAACCGGATCGGAATAGCCGAAGAGCTCACGCGCCACGGTAGAGCCCAATATGGCCACCTTGGTGGCACTTCTCATGTCCTGATCCGTAAAGGGACGTCCAGACGTCAACTTCCAATCGTTCACCACGAAAACGCCTACCGTCACGCCCGTAACTTGAGTGGACCAGTTTTGATTTCCGTAAACGATTTGAGCCGATCCGTTAAATTGTGCCAGGACCTCTTCAACCGATGGGCATTCCGCCTTTATGGCCTTGGCGTCATCTAAGGTCAAAGAAGGAACGCTTCCGGCGCCAATGCGGATGCCGCCGGAGGTCACCGTGCCGGGGCGTATGACGAGCAAATTGCTTCCCATGCTTGACATGACGCTTTTTATCTGCGCAGTGGCCCCAGCGCCCAAGGCAAGCATCGCTATCACGGCGCCCACGCCTATGACTATGCCGAGCATGGCAAGACCTGAGCGCATTTTATTGGAAATTATGGCCCTAAAGGACACTCGGCAGGTCTCCGTAAAAGATATCATCCCATCGTCACCTGCTCTTCGGCTTCTTCTTTGGGCGTGTCGCTTGAGATCATGCCGTCAAGGACCCTTACGATCCTCTTGCCGTACCGGGCAATGCCGCTGTCGTGGGTCACGAGCACTATGGTTATTCCCCGCTCGGAGTTTAGATACGTCAGCGTTTCCATGACTTGAACACCAGTCTTTGAATCAAGGTTTCCCGTGGGCTCGTCGGCCAAAAGAAGGGGAGCGTCGTTGACCAGGGCGCGGGCTATGGCAACTCTCTGCTGTTGTCCTCCTGACAGCTGATTGGGCCTGTGGTCGGCCCACTCAAGCAGTCCGACCAAATCCAAGGCCTGTTTGGCCTTGGCCCTTCGCTCGCCGGCAGGCAAGCCTGCGTAAAGCATGGGCAGTTCCACGTTTTCCAGGGCGCTCATCCTGGGAAGGAGGTTAAAGCCCTGGAATATAAAACCTATATTTTTGTTCCTCACGCGGGCAAGTTCGTCCCTGGTCATGCTGGTGATATCTTTGCCGTTTAAGATATATTTGCCGGAGGTGGGAACGTCTAAGGCGCCCAATATGTGCATGAGAGTCGACTTCCCCGATCCTGATGGTCCCATGATGATGACAAACTCTTCTTTTTCCACCGTGAAGGAGACGCCCTTTAAGGCTTCAAATTCCACGCCGTCCATCTTATAGACCTTTCGCACATTTTCCACTTCTATCAATGGCATTTTTTCGTCGCCCCCTAGAAGGGCATCCTCCTGTTGGCCTTGGATTTCTTAGCAGAATTCGCTTCCTCGCCAATTACGACGAGCTGGCCTTCGCTCAAATCGCCTTGTAGTATCTCCACGTAGGCGCCGTCCGTTATGCCGACCTTTACCTCTTTGGGCGAGGGCTTGCCATTTTCTAAAACCCAAATGACCCTGCCTCGCAGTGTATTTCCCAAATAATCGGAAGGCCTGTATCGCAGTGCGGCGCTCGGTACGGCAAGGACGTCTTCTTTTTTATCGGTGATTATGGTCACGTTTGCGGTCATCCCCGGCTTTAACATCAGGTCGGGGTTGGCAACGTCTATTATCACCGGGTAGGTCACCACGTTTTCCACCACGCTTGAAGCTATCCTAACTTGTTTTATGGTGCCCGAAAACACGGTGTCGGGATAGGCATCGACGGTAAAGGTCACGCTGAGGCCTTCTTTGACTTCCCCTATGTCTGCCTCATCGACGTTCGTTTCGATCTGCATCTTGGTGAGGTCTTGGGCTATCGTAAAAAGCGTGGGCGTTTGAAAGCTTGCGGCCACCGTCTGTCCTGCGTCCACGTCGCGTGAAACCACGATGCCGTCCACGGGAGAATAAATCCTCGTATAGCCAAGGTCGGTCTCCGCCCTCTTTAAAGCGGCCTGCGCCTGATAAACGTTGGCTTCGGCCTCGCTAACTCCAGCCAGGGCAAGGTCGTAGTTGGTCTGAGCCGCGTCCAGTTCGCTCCTTGCGATAAGATCTCTGTCCCAAAGCATCTTTTGACGGTTTAAATTCCTCTGCGCATCCTCAAGCGTGGCCTTTGCCTTCTGCAAAGCCGCCTTGGCCTGCATCAGGTTGGCCTTCGCCTGTTCGACTTGGGCCTCAAAGGTGGTGGGATCTATGAGGGCTATCATCTGCCCCTTTTTTACGGCGGAGTTGTAATCGACGTAGATCTCTTTAATCGTCCCCGAAACCTGGGTCCCCACTTCCACGGTCGTAACTGCCGAAACAGTCCCGATGGCAGTCACATAAGAAGCTATATCGCGACGCTCGATCACAGCCGTCTCATAAATTACGCTTTCTTTGCTGCCAAACATGTTTCTGCCGAAAAGGACGAACAATACAACGCCTATGATGAGAAGGACCACAATCTTTTTTTTCACGGCATACTCTCTCCCATCGCGCTTTTAAGCGCCATGCTGGCCATCCTGTAATCGTAAAGGGCCTGAATGTAATTTCTCCTGGCATCGTTTAAGGCCACAGTTGCATCGGTGACCTCGATCGGGCTTCCCACGCCGGCTTCATACCTTCCAAGGGCCAATTCCAGGTTTTCTTCGGCCTGCTTGACCGTCAAACCAGAGACTCTCACCCTCTCCTCGGATTCTATTAAGGACAAATACCCCTGCTCCACCTCGAGAATTATATCGTTTTTCATGGACTCGGTAGCCAGGTTAACTTCTTCGAGGTTGGCTGTGGCCTCCTTCGTCTTATATTCGACGAGATGTCCGTCAAAAACCGGTACGCTCAAAGACAGGCCGTAATTCCAACCTTCGTCGAGGGGGAAGTCCCTGCCCTCAAAATTATAGGCCGCATAGGCCGAAAGAGTTGGAGATTGCCCTTTGGCCGCAAGCCTCAAAGATTTTTGCGCCGAGACCGCGCTGTGTTCCTGAGCCTTAAGATCCGGCCTGTTTGCCATCGCCCTTTCTAGGGCTTCCTCTTTCGTTATCTCATAGACTTTGAAATCCATGTCGTCAGCTATGTCGTAGGAAGGCGCATCCATAAAACCCATGGCGTTGTTGAGGGTTTTCCACGCTATTTCAAGGGATGACCGAGCCTTTATGAGGTCAAGGCGGGCGGTGCTTAAATCCACCTGGGCTTTTGTGACGTCGAATCGGGGAGCGGTGCCTGCCTCATAAAAACCTTGGGCTTGTCTCAGGTGCTCCTCAAATTGTTTTACCGTTTCCTCGGCCACAGCCACGTTTCTTTTGGCGGCGAGCACTCCGTAGTAAGCTTCAGACACGCTGTAAGCGACGTTTCTTTGCCTATCGTTGGCCTGAAACTCAGTGACCGTCACGTTTTCCTTCTGGATGTCGATTTGTGTCTCCCTTTGACCGAAATCCGTGACGAGCTGAGACAGCGAGACATCGCTTGAGTAGTTGGAGTGGACGCTTCCGCCGGCGGGGGAAGTTCTGGCGTAATTGGTCGAGGCCGAAAGGGTCGGGTAATTTTGAGACGACGCCTGGCCAACCCTGCTTTCCTGGGCTTCTACTTTTTTCTGGGCGCCCACCACGTCAGGGTGGACTTGAAGTGCTATCTCAATGCATTGCGCTAAGGTCAACACGTCTTTTTCTTCTATGAAAACGCCCTGTGCCGATGAAGTTAAAGGAAACGAGCAAAAAAGCGCGGAAAATACTGCCATAACCAATGAACGTTTAATCCAGGCCCTCAATGTTCTTTACTCCTTTCTATCTTTTTTCTATCTTTTATTGTAATTTTATTTTAATATCTATATGGCGTAATCCGCACTTCAACTTACGTCTATCTTAGCGGTTAAAGCGTAATGTCAAAGTCAATTTCTTAAAAAGGAGTGGAGTCGAATTGGACGTTATGTCAATGCTGGGGAAAAGGGTCACTGAAAGGATCACACCATCCGCGATCACGGAAATGATGATACTCGTCAAAGAGCACAACGCAATTTCGCTCACGGCGGGAGAACCGTCGAGCGATGTTTACCCCGTGGAAATGGTAAGGGAATCCGCAAAAAAGGCCTTGGCGGACCCTGACCTGCTGGGCTACTATCCGCTTTCTACGGGTATAGTTGAGCTCCGCGAGTGGATCGCCGAATGGATGAAAAAAGACGGGCTTCTGCCAAAGGGTTTTAGCGGAAAAAACGTAATACTCACCAACGGGTCTCAAGACGGCCTGAACCTGGTATCGGAGGCCTTCGTAGAGCCGGGCGACGTCGTTTTGGTTGAAAACCCGACCTACCCGGAGGCCTTGCTCGCCTTCGGCAAGGAAGGCGCAAAGTTTGTAAGCGTCCCCGTGGACAAAGACGGCCCGATAATAGAGGAGATGGAAAAGGTCCTGGCCAAAGACAAAGTAAAGTTATTTTACACCGTAGTCAACTTCCAAAACCCGTCGGGCTGTGTAACCACGGACGAGCGAAAGGAACAAATTTTGGAACTTGCCGAGCGATACAGCTTTTTGATAATAGAAGATGACCCCTACAGATATTTGAGGTACGAAGGAAAACACGAGGGAAGTTACATCAACTTGGCCGAAGACGAGGACGCGGTCCTGTACTTGGGCAGTTTTTCCAAGATCATCGCCCCGGGCATCAGGTGCGGATTCATGGTAATACCTTCAAAAATCACGTCGCACATGAGTGAATTGGCGCTTGCTACAAAGTTATCGCTTTCGGCTTTCCTGCAAAGAACCGTTTACGAACTTTTATGTTCCCTTGACATGGAAACACACCTGTCGAATTTAAAGTCAACATATATGATGAGGCGAAACGCCTTGGACGCGTCTTTGGGGGAAAATGCCGCGCCCTATGGCATGACTTACGACCTTCCTCAGGGAGGATTTTTCATATGGGCTCGCGTGCCTTGGATGAAGGACTGCTACGACTTCGCTAAATTTGCCGTGCTCGAAGAAAAAGTGGGGGTAGTTCCCGGGGCAGCCTTTTATCCGGATGCTTTAAGCGCTGACAACTCAACGCTTCGGCTGTCCTTCGCAAAGACTCCGCCCGAAGTGGCCGAAGAGGCAGGAAGGCGGCTCGGCAGAGCCTTAGCTAAATATAAGAATCTGTCATAAAGAATCTTCATATATTCCGGACTGTGCCCAGGTTTTTTCCAACTCTTGCAGCTTTTTCGTCGCCAAATCACCCAAATTATCCGCCACTTTTAAGAGGATTGCATTTATCAAGCCTATGGGTATGACGAAGGAATCGATAAAGGAAATATGAGAACAGGGAGCGTAGACGAGAAAATCGGCGTGAGGCGCTAAGGGGCTCAAGGGGGAGTTCGTTATCGCAGCCGTTTTTCTTCCAAGTTCATGTGCTAGCGCCAGGCATTCAACCGTTTGTTTAGTATAGCGGGGAAAACTAATGCCTATGAAAAAGCTGTTTTCTCGCGAATTTATCACATGTTCAAGGAACATATCGGCTTCCAAGACATGAACTTCAGGGAGAAACCATGAAAGGTAGGCACCGAAGTACATAGCCAGGCCTTTGGCGCTTCTAAGGCCAATTAAGTTTATGGAAGATGAGTCGCAAAGAACGCGGGCGAATTCCTCCAGGGACGCGTCATCCAACATAGATAGAATGCTCATCCCCTTTTGCAGGTCTTGGCGAAGCACGCTTTGAAGGAAGTTGTCTCCCTCTCCAATCGTTTGATAGAGTCGATGTCTTTCTAGTGCTTTTAGTTGATCGAGCAACGATTCCTGCAATGCATCTTTGAACTCGGGGTAACCCGGAAAGCCCAGGGAAGTGGCAAACCTTATGACCGTGGCTTCGCTAACCCCCACGAGTTCGCCCAACTCTGCGGCCGTGAGGTTCATCACTTCACTCGAATGTTCCAGGACGTATTGAGCCACTGCCCTTTGACCCCTGGGCAATCGATCTATTTTTCTTTGAATTAAATCTCTCAAGGGCATCTGTACACCTTCTCTCAAACCGTTAAAAAAGCGGGGTAAAACATGCTCTTTTGTGCATTATACCCCGCTTTTCTTTTCTCCACCAAATCTGGCGATCTGCAGTTGGCTACATTTTATTTTTTTATTTCAAGCGTCGAACCACTATCGCGACTCCTTGGCCTCCGCCAATGCAAGCACTGGCAATTCCCAATTCCTTATCGTAGTTTTGCAAAGCATAAAGTAGGGTGGTTAAAATCTTTGCACCGCTGGCACCTATCGGGTGGCCCAGCGCTATGGCTCCGCCGTGTACGTTTAGTTTTTCCATATCGAAAGGCATAACGCGATGACAGGCTATAACCTGTGCTGCAAAGGCCTCGTTTATCTCAATTAAATCCATATCCTCCAAGGACAACCCGGCCTTTTCGAGGGCTTTCGGCATTGCCAGCGTCGGCGATAAGCCAAAACGTTCTGCTTCAAGCGCAACTGCCGCATATCCCAGGATTTCAGCCATGGGCTCCAGTCCGTTAGCCGTGGCCCAATCCCCGTCTGCGACGACAAGGGCGCTTCCGGCATCGCACAGAGCCGAACTGGAACCTGCCGTGATGGTCCCTCCTTCTTTAAACACCGGAGAGAGCCTGCTCAAAGCTTCCATGCTGGTGTCCGGACGCGGTATTTCGTCCTTATCGATTACTATTTCGCCTTTTTTTCTGTCCCTGTATGACATTGGGATGATTTCGTCCTTGAAAAACCCTTCTTCCGTCGCCTTACAAGCTTTTCTATGGCTGTTTAGCGAAAATTCGTCTTGTTCTTCTCGCGTTATGTTAAATTCTTCTACCAATTTCTCGGTGGCTTCACCCATCAACATTCCTGCAAGAGGACATAAAAATCCGTCTTTTTGAAGCACGTCCATGGCATTTTTGTCACCCATCCTCATGCCCCATCTTGCTTCGGGCAAAATGTAGGGAACGTTAGAGGCGCTTTCCATCCCACCGGCTACCATGACCTTGATGTCGCCCAGACGTATCTTATCGGCCCCAAGCATGACCGATCTTATGCCGGAACCACAGCGAATGTTCACGGTAAAGGCAGGTATGCTCTGGGGTAATCCGGCCTTATACATGGCTATCCTTGCGGGATTTGCTCCTACTCCGGCTTGCCAACCGTTGCCCATGATGACTTCCTCTATGGCTTCATCCTGGACCCCACTGCGCTTTAGGGCTTCTCTTATAGCCGCGGCTCCAAGATCTGATGCCTCAAACCGGGACAAACCGCCACCAAACCTGCCTCCTGCCGTTCTGCAGGCGCTAAGTATGACTACTTTTTTCATTCCTCTTCTTCCTCCTCCTCTACTCCCTGCATAGTGATAAGCGGTTCCGCCACAGTAAAGTCCGCATCGGTCATTGCTTTTATATCCTCCAGGGTAACTTCGGGGGCTATCTCGAGTAATTTCATTTGTCCTTTCTCGATGGAAAATACTGCAAATTCAGTTACTATGAGTTTTACAACGCCCTTGGCCGTCAAGGGCAGTGTGCACTTTCTTACTATTTTGGGTTCTCCCCTCTTTGTGGTGTGCGTCGTAGCGATTATGACCCTTCGAGCCCCAACGACCAGGTCCATGGCTCCTCCCATGCCGGGCACCATCTTGCCCGGAACCATCCAATTTGCCAGATCGCCGTCCTGGCTAACCTGCAAAGCACCCAATACCGTTGCGTCTAAATGGCCTCCCCGTATTAATCCAAAGCTGAGGTCGCTTGCCACAAAGCAACCTCCGGGCATTATGACAAAGGGCCTTCCTCCTGCTCCTATGAACCTGAGATCCGGCACCTCGGGGGCGGGACCGGCACCAATCGCGCCATTTTCCGTTTGGAAAATAATGCGAACGTCCTCGGGGATATAATCTGAGACGAGCGTGGGAATTCCAATTCCCAGGTTCACCACATCCCCGTCATGAAATTCCTTCGCGATACGCCGCGCTATCCTGTGTCTTGTTCTTTCTTCGCTAAGTTCTATTGGCATAATAGTTATCCCCCTTTACAACCAGAGCATCTATCAAAATACCCGGGGTCACGACTTCGTTTGGATCCAACTCCCCTATAGGGACTACGCTATCTACTTCGGCTACTACATAATCCGCTGCCGTCGCCATTATTGGGTTGAAATTTCTATTTGTCCCAAAATAGGTCAAATTGCCCATCCTATCTGCTTTATACGCCCTAATGAAGGCGACATCGGCCTTGAGCGGTAAATCGAGAAGATAGTCTTGCCCGTTTATTTTTATGACCTGTTTACCCTCCTCGACCACGGTGCCCACTCCCGTCGGCGTAAGTACTCCGCCTAACCCAAATCCCGCCGCGCGAATGCACTCCACAAACGTCCCCTGCGGATAAAGCACCAGCTCCAGCTTGCCTTCCATGTAAAACTGTCCAGTTTTTTTGTTCAGACCTACGTGAGAAGCTATGACTTTTTTTACTTGCCCCTTTGCAACCAGTTTCCCATGCCCCACATCTTCATAGGCGGTATCATTTGATATGAGCGTTAAATCTCCCGTTCCTGCTTCCACTAAAGCCTCGACCAACGTATAGGGGACGCCTCCGTAATTGAATCCTCCTATCATGATGCTCATTCCGGGCCTAACGTATTTCGCGGCCTCTGCCGCGGATACGACAGGCTTAATCACTTTTTTAGCCAAAATGCTACACCTCCTAGCCCTTTAGGCGAATAATAATCTATTGTGTTTATAGGACATATTGCCTCAAGCGAACCTTCTGGAGCAGGAAAACTGCGATGACTATCATCACGGCCAAGAAATTGGCCAATAAAGAAGGATATATTATTCCGAAGGGAAGTATCATAAAAGCAAGTCTTTCGATAATGTTGAGCTTCGAAAGGAAATAGCCCTGTATTCCGGCGGATAAGGCTACGACTGCTACAATGGCCGTTACGCACCCCAAGATAATGTGAAATATCTCGCCCTTAAGAAGCAGATAAGGGTTATAAACGAACATGTAGGGGACCAAAAACCCCGCCGCAGCTGTGGCCAAGGCAACGAAACCGGTCTTCATGGGATTTGATTTAGCGATGCCTGAAGCAGCATAGGTGGCAAGTGCTACCGGTGGGGTGACATCTGCCAAAACACCGAAATAGAGGCAGAACAAATGAGCCGAAAACAAGGGAACGCCCAATTGTGCTAATGCAGGGGCTGCAAGCGTAGATGTAATGACGTATTGAGCTGTCGTTGGCACGCCCATGCCAAGGATAATTGAACCTATCATGGTCAAGATCAATGCTAAAGGAAGAATGCCATGAGAGAGGCTTAAGACGAAGGAAGAAAAGGCAAGCCCTACTCCCGTAATGCCAATGACTCCTATGATTATCCCGGAGCAGGCACAAGCTGCCGCAACTTCTATGGCACCAATAGCCCCGTTGATCAAGGCATCCAAAATGCGCCTTGGCGTCATGCGGTATTCCTTTTTACCTACCCACGATACCACGACTAAAAGCGCTAAGGACCAAAATACAGCCTTTACAGGCGAGTAGCCCAATGCCAAAAATATGACGAGGGTGATGATTGGCAAGAGCAAATGCCAGCCTTCCCTTAAAACGGTCTTGAGTTTTGGCATATCCTCAATGCTAAATTCCTTCAATCTTATTTTGCCCGAACGATAATGAACCATAAACCATATTGAGGCAAAATATAAAGTAGCCGGCACAGCGGCCGCTACCACTATTTCCCAATAAGAAACTCCCAAAAACTGTGCCATAATAAATGCTGCTGCTCCCATGACAGGAGGCATGACTTGTCCTCCTGTAGATGCAGCTGCAACAACTGCTCCTGCAAACTCGCTTTTATAACCTGACTCCTTCATCAAGGGAATGGTAAATGCTCCCGTCGTCACGGCATTTGCGACGGAACTGCCGGAGACCGTTCCCATCAAGCCGCTTGCCAAAACTGCCGCCTTTCCCGGACCTCCCTGGCTTTGCCCGGTCAGGGCGATGGCTAAGTCGATGAAAAATTTGCCTGCCCCCGAGGAGCTTAAAAAAGCACCAAACAATACGAACAAAAATATGAATGAGGCGGAAACTCCCAGCGGCACTCCAAAGATGCCGTCCGTGCGAAGATATTCAAATGGCGCAAGTTCCTTAAACGGAAATCCGCCATGAGCGAGAAGTCCCGGAAAATATGGTCCAAAAAGGGCGTAAAGAAGAGCTACGATGGAAACTATGGGGAGGGGCCAACCCATGGATCGCCTTGCGCCTTCAATTACCAAGATTATCATCATTATTCCGAGGTAAATATCAGAAGCTGTAGGCATGCCCTCACGATCTGAAATAGCATTCCAGTTTAGCAGGATATTTAAGCATCCTATCACTAAAAGAATCGCAAAGCCCCAGTCCCATATATCTATTTTGTCCTTTGGTCGCTTTCCGGAAATCGGGTATAGCAAATAAAGGAGAACGCCCATCAACATCCAATGAATGCTCCTTTGATACATGGCCGGCAATAGTCCATATAAAGCGGTGTACAGGTGAAAAGCCGACGCGGAAATTGCAATACCCGCAACTATCCACCATTGCCATCCATGCAAATCACGTCTTTTCGTTTCAATTTTTTTTACGTCAATATCCTCTACATCAACGACGGGTTCGCGAGATTGCTCTTGATTTGCAGATGCTTGAGTATTATTGGTACGTTCGTCATCCGCCATTTAAAGATATCCCTCCTCCCTTGATCTGAGGAAACTTGGGCCCGATCAATCTTTTGATTGATTGGGCCCAAGTCATCCTCTACTCTACGGGTACCTCTATGCCATGTTCCTTGAAGTACCTCGCAGCGCCCGGGTGAACCGGGATAATAGCCACGCTAGCTTCTTCCGGAACGAAGTGTGATGCTTGAGGAATGGATTGCATAATTTCTTCTCGATGCTCGATGGTGGTCTTAACGAGCTTATAGGCAAGCTCTTCATCCATGTCCTTGTTGACTACAAGAAAATTACCATCGGCGACTGTAAGGACATCCTTATCTTGTTTTGGATAGGTGCCTTTTGGAATCTTATAGGGGAACATGAAGGGGTATTTCTTTACGACCTTTTCCACGATATCCTCCGGAATGGGGATGAGCACGACCTCGCGAACGGCAGCTACTTCTAACACTGCAGATCCGGGAGTGGCAAAGTTC
Organism: Acetomicrobium sp.; assembly: GCF_059026225.1. Classification (NCBI taxonomy): domain Bacteria; kingdom Thermotogati; phylum Synergistota; class Synergistia; order Synergistales; family Acetomicrobiaceae; genus Acetomicrobium; species Acetomicrobium sp. The sequence continues at coordinate 340,729 of NZ_JBWQOQ010000002.1, read as the reverse complement.
CAGAACACCACGTCCACATTCCCGTCCTTAAGGGCCATTACGCCCTCCGGTTGGGTTAGCTGCTGTCTTTTGATGTCCTTTTCGGGGTTTATCCCCGCTGCATCCAGTATCATGTTGGTCAGCACCTGATCTCCTCCGCCAGGTGCGCCAACTGAAACCCTTTTGCCCAAGATGTCTTCAAACTTGGTGATTCCCGTGCCCTTTACCGTAACTATGTGATGTGGTGCGGGGTACATGTGCATGAGTATCTTAAGCGGCAAAGCCCCATCTTCTTCAAAGGCTTCAGTACCGGTATATGCTTGATAAAGAGTGGAACCCATCGACATCCCGACATCTGCCCTTCCGGAGGCCACTAACCTGCAATTTTCCCTCGACGCAGAAGTGGCCCGTGAAGTAGCTTTGACATCGATTCCAGCTTTATTGTAGACTTCTGCTAAAACACCACCTAAGGGGTAGTAAGTGCCACCTAAGCCACCGGAAACTATCGTAATGTAAGTAACGGCGTAAGCTGTACCGACGAATGCAACCAAACACACCATTGCAACTGCTAACAGCACCTTCTTCTTCATGGCTTGCTCTCCTCCCTCTTACTAATTAATTGCTATTGCAAATTTAGTAAATCACTCTACGCTACCTAACAACTTTTTTGCCGCCTCAGCCAAGCCCTCTTCAAGCTTGGCCAGTAATTCATCCACTTGCTCGGAAGTTATGACTAGAGGAGGACCGATCAAGAAGTTATCTCCGTCGATTCCATCGACCATTCCGCCGCCCGGGTAAATGACAAGGCCCCTTTCAAGGCACTCTTTTGTGGCCAACCCGGCAGCGCCTTTGCCCTTCGGAAATGGCCTGCGGCTTTCTTTGTCCATTACAAGCTCCACGCCCCACATCAGGCCTTTCCCTCGGACTTCCCCAACGATGGGGTTGGATGCCTCTATCTCTTTGAGTCCTTTGCCAAGTTTTTCGCCCTGAATGCGAGCATTCGCAACTAAGTTGTGTTCTTTCATATAGCGCAAGACAGCTGTCGTTGCTGCTCCACTGACGGGATTGCCGTTATAGGTGTAGCCATGAACAAAGGCGCCGCTGCCGCCTCTTATTGTCTCGGCGATCTCGTTTCGAACAATTATTCCGCCGGTCGGGACATAGCCTGCCGCCATGCCCTTCGCCGTAGCAATAATGTCCGGGACCACATCCCAGTGGTTTACGCAAAAGTTTGCGCCAGTTCTGCCAAAACCGGTCATCACTTCGTCAGCAATGAGCAAAATGTCGTAACGATCGCATATTTCGCGAATTATCGGCCAGTATTCGTCGGGAGGAGTTAAAGCTCCAACAGTGGAGCCCACTATCGGTTCAGCTATGAAAGCCGAAATGTATTGCGATCCGATGTTTTTAATGAGATCCTCGAGCTGATGAGCGCAGACAACGCCGCACCCGGGGTATTTTTTGTCAAAGGGACAACGATAACAATAAGGAGCGACAATTTTGGGAAATTCTTTAAAAAGAGGGGAATAAATACGACGCCTGGGGATGCTGCCCCCCAAAGCCATAGTACCGACGGTACTTCCGTGATATGAGTTCCATCGAGCTATGACAAGGGCTTTAGACGTATGCATGCCGTCTCTTTCTATGAAATATTGGCGTGCAAGTTTTACGGCGGATTCCACGGCCTCACTCCCACCGCTTACAAACCACACATAATCCATTCCCTCCGGAGCAATGCTGGCGATTTCGTCGGCCGCTTCCTCAGCTGCCTTATTGCGCCATCGGGAAGTGTGGGCAAACTCTATTTTTTTCAGTTGCTCGGTTATCGCCTCGATGACTTCTGGGACGCAATGCCCTATATTAGATATCAAAGCTCCGCTGCAACCATCCAAATAGCGCTTACCCTCCTCGTCATAAAGATATATTCCTTCACCTCTAGCAACCAATGACATTGTTGCTTTAAAATTGCGTTGAAAAACTTTGCCCCCCATATCCCTCGCCTCCAAGATTCGACTTAAAAAACTTAACGTTAAATTAAATGACGTATACAATGATGCATAGGCTACGAAGTTATATATTTATGAAGGATATCCTTCAAAAAAGAATGCTACACTCTACGTAACTGATTGTCAAGAGCAAATAAGGATATTGCTGAGGCGCTAATGTGACAATAAAGAAAGCTGCAACCGCTGTAAGAAGGGACGAAGGGCCCTCATGACTGAAGCAAGAAGTGTTTTTTGATATGATTGCACTTTTGACTAAGCTGCTTTTTATATTGCTACAAAAGCTGGTGTTTGATCAACTTTAACATTTGTGCAACTTAGTGTAAGATAATTGGCGTAAGCCTTTTTTAGAAAGGGACGATGTTTTTTGCGTCTTGATCACAAAATAAAAGGGGGAGAGAATGTTGAGAGTAACCCTTACAGCGGTCAAGGCCGATATAGGAAGCATCGGAGGACACATTCGTCCGAGCGTATCGCTTCTTGATGAAGTAGAAAAGTCCTTAAAACCTCACTTGGGCAAAGATATAATCGACTTTCGCCTTTCCTTCACCGGAGATGACATAGCGATCCTCATGACCCACGCCAATGGCACGGATAACCCGCTCATACATCAAATGGCCTGGGATGCTTTCAAGGCTGCCGCTGATGTAGCCAAAGAGGAGGGATTGTACGGAGCCGGACAAGACCTGCTCAAAGACGCCTTTTCGGGCAACATAAGGGGACTGGGACCCGGCATCGCCGAGATGGAATTCGAGGAAAGAAAAAGCGAGCCCTTTCTGCTTTTTGCAGCCGACAAGACCGATCCAGGCGCCTTCAATTTGCCTTTGTATTTGGCATTTTGCGATCCCATGTACAACAGCGGACTGCTTTTGTCGCCAAATTTGTTCAAAGGTTTTAAGTTCGAGATCATGGACGTAAACCACACTGAAGGCGATAAGGTCATAACGCTGGTGGCCCCTGAAGACCTTTACGACATGGCAGCGCTTTTAAGGGACCCCGAGCGCTACGTGATCAAAGCCATTTACTCGAGGACTACGGATGAAATATCGGCCGTTGCAAGCACAACCAGGCTTCACAACATCGCGGGCAGATATGTGGGCAAAGACGACCCCATTCTTTTGGTTAGGGTCCAGGGAGTTTTTCCGGCTACGGGTGAAATACTGCAACCCTACGCCATGGTTCCCTACGTAGGAGGTTTTATGAGGGGAAGTCACAATGGTCCTCTAATGCCCGTAAAGCGAAACAGCACGGTATCCTTCTTTGACGGCCCGCCCATCATAAGCTGCACCGCTTACTGCGTTAAGAAAGGAAAGTTATCAGAGGAAGCGGACGCCTTTGATCATCCCTTCTGGGATTACGTAAGAGAATTGGCCTCTAAGAAAGCAATAGAACTGCGCAGACAGGGTTTTTACGGAAACGCCATGCTGCCCTACGGAGAGCTCGAATATGGAGGTATAGTAGAAAGGCTAGAAAACCTGGAGGACAAATTCGAGATCAGGCATTAAAATTAAGATGGGAGGTTTTCCTCCCATCTTAATTTATTAAAGTGCTGTGTTTTAATAGGCGTGAAACTTTCCAAGAAATACAGACACGCTCAAATCGTGCCAGAACCCGCCTTAATTTATCACGACCTTCCGCTGAATTGTATCGGTTGTAATGTGAATATAGTCTTTGTCTTCTTATATGAGTTATTTAATAAATTATATTAGCGGAGGAGGATCAGTATGGCAAAAAAGACTCGTTTGGACCTCATGAAAATGAAAAAATCTGGCGAAAAGGTGGCTTGGGTGACGGCTTACGACTTTCCCACGGCGTCCTTTGCCGAGCAGGCCGGCATGGACATGATCTTGGTGGGCGATAGCTTGGGCATGATCGTGCTCGGTTACCAGGGGACGATACCGGTGACCATGGAAGAATGCATCACCTGCTGTAATGCCGTCCGTCGCGGCGCTCCAAACACATTCTGCATAGGAGATATGCCCTTCATGTCCTACCAGATTTCAGACGAAGACGCCGTCTACAACGCAGGAAGGTTTTTAAAGGAAGCCGACATGGACGCGGTGAAACTTGAAGGAGGAAGGAGGGTGATAACGAGGATAAAGGCCATTGCGGACGCGGGCATGTTGGTCATGGGTCACATTGGCTTAACCCCTCAAAGCTCGGGGGTCCTTGGAGGATTTAAAGCCCAGGGAAGGGATCCCAAGAGCGCGCGAGACCTCATACTGGATGCCCGGGCCATTGAAGAAGCCGGAGCTTTCTCGCTGCTGCTTGAAGCAGTGCCCCCCGAATTGACGGAATTCATAACAAATGACCTTACCATCCCCGTTTATTCCATCGGAGCTGGCATTCCTTGCGATGGACAGCTTCTCATATGCGGAGACATGCTGGGACTGTTTGAGGCCTTTACCCCGAAGTTCGTTAAAAAATACGCCAACGTCGCTGAAATTGAGATAAAAGCCTTCAAAGAATACGTGGACGACGTGAAGAAGGGAAGGTTCCCCACGGACGAACATTGCTACCACATATTGCCGGAGACGGCGGATGAGTATCAAAAGATGTTGGATGAGCTGAGAAGGTAGGCTTAAAAAAGTAAAGGGCCCTTGAGTTACAAGCTCTCGTAAAGAGAAAATGAGCTTGGCAGTAATTTGAGAGCAAAGGAGGTTTTTCATCGTGAGTTGCGGAGAAATTTTGTGCCAGGAAGCTTTAAAATCCCTGAATTGCTATTTGGCAGATCCAAAGAGCAAGCTTATCAGGGATATTGCAAATGTGATTAAAAAATACGGCTCTCCCTCTGAGATAAACGAAAGAGCTCGCGAAGCCAGGAAGGTTTCAAATCTGCTGCAGCGCTTGGGCAAGATTGACTCACCCTACCTCAAGGACTTGGAATGGCTGATGGAACAAAAAGAAAAGAGGGCTTTCATCTCCATAAGCGAGTTCAGAAGGAAAGTTCTCGGGGATGAAGCCGATTTGATGCAGTTTGACGAATCAACCGCCGTTACGCTTGAAATCAGCGCCCTTCAATATTTCCCTTGGTTTATAACCGAAGCCAAAAGGGCAATTGAAAAGGGCGAAGTTATGCCGGGCCGTTTCATCAGGGTCAGGAACATGAAAGAACAAGAACGCGACAAAGGCGACATAATGGCCGTCGCCGCAGCGACTCAAATCGTGGGCGCAAGCTTGGTAGAGACTTTGGACACCAAGGGGACGGACGGCTCCAATATCCACCTGGGAGGACCTGAAACTTTGACCGGCTATTTCACCGGCGTGGGACAGCCAAACGACCACCCCGTACAGTGGGTCGACGAATATCTATATTACGCCATAAACTACGGCGTCCAGGAGGTATTAAACGTCAATCCCGGCTCGGTATTGGCAGGGCTAATTCTTTACAGGCTGGGCGTGGACATCAAATTCAAGATTTCCGTTTTCATGGGCACCGACAACTTATATTATCTATTCATTCTATTCGCCTTAGCGAAGATGCTTGCGCGAGAGGATGGTTCAACCTCTTTGTCCGGGATAAACATATCTAACTCCGTAAACGCCAAGACACTGCTTGCCATGGCACAGATGCGCAGAGACCTGGGCTTGGAGGACAAGGTCAGGATAGAACATCACATAACGGAGGCTTACAAGAGCATCGTCATACAGCCTTATTGCCGTAGAGGCGACTTGCTTGTAGCCCTAGAGCATGGCGTGCCCAACATCTCGGCCAAGCACGAAGGCGGCGACCCCGAAGACGAAGTAAAACTCGACCATCCTTCCGATATACTTGACTACTTCAGGGCTAAAGCGGAGATAGAAGAAGCCGGAGACTTCGAAAAGCTTGAGCAAAACTTCATTTATAAGCACGTAGCGTTAAACCGCACGGCGGAAGAACTCACAAAAAGAGGGTTCTCCTTCATTGCGGCGACGGGGCTGCATTCGCGATAATAGCGCAAGATGCAAGGTAACCGAACTTGAGCATGTGGCATTAAAAAAACAAAAGTTTCCCCTTTGAAAAATGTGTTAAACTCCTCTTTAAGCATGACAAGGCAGGACTCACATTCTATGATTACAGGTCCTGCCTTGTTACTATTCACGTTATCAGGTAAATATTGAAGCACTCAATGCGCTGTTTCACAGATGACGATTTAGGTATACTTTTATCAGCGAATCTTTTGGAATTCACCGAGCGCTTCTCAAGGTCTGAAATAAATGAAGTTCTGACTTCGGATGGCTGAAGGATATAATTAGTTTTAACAATAAATTAATGACGGGGAGTGAAGTTATGACAAAAAAATATATCATTGACGAAGATCCGAGGTACAAGCAGACCAATAAAGAGACGTTATCGATGGTCATATTGCTAATTGCAAATATAGCGTGGTGGTTCATATTCGCCTATGGCTTGGGATCGAGCCCTCCGGAAAGTTATACCTACATTATGGGCTTCCCTGCTTGGTTTTTCTGGAGCTGTATCATGAGTTGCGTGCTCTTTAGCGTATTGGTATGGCTCGTAATATCATTGGTGTTTAAAGATATACCTTTAGATTAGAACCGATTACGGCGAAGAAAGCGAGGGAAGAAGATGAATTCAGCCAATCAGCATTTACCTCAAATATGGATTCCTGTGGCAATATATCTTATAGCAATGCTCTATATAGGTTATTACAGCAATAAGATTGTAAGCGCTTCAAAGGGAGACAAATTTTTAAGCGAATACTTCCTGGGCAGCAGGAGTTTTGGCGGCTACGTGGTGGCAATGACATTGGTGGCCACTTACGTAAGTGCGTCCAGCTTCCTCGGGGGTCCGGGTGCTGCGTATACTCAAGGTCTTGGTTGGGTGCTGCTTGCAATGACTCAGCTGCCGACAGCTTATCTTACCTTGGGCATTTTGGGCAAAAGATTTGCCATAGTATCGAGAAAGGTCAAGGCAGTGACCATCATCGATGTCATCCGCGAGAGGTACGAGGACAATTTGTGGGTGGTTTGGCTTGCATCTATTGGGGCAATTATATTTTTAATTGTTGCAGTTGTGGGACAATTCGTCGGCGGCGCCAAGCTTTTTCAAAGCATAACGGGGCTTCCTTATATGTGGGGACTTTTCTTATTTGGAGGAATCGCGTTGATTTACACTGCCATCGGGGGCTTTAGGGCAGTCGTGCTGAGCGACGCTATTCAGGGCACCGTAATGTTGTTTGGCACGATATTAATATTAGTCGTCACAATAATAGCAGGCGGAGGCGTGTCTAATATACTCGGCACCTTAAATTCTATTAATCCCGATTTGCTCACCCCTTACGGGGTAGATAACTTCATAGCTGTTCCGTGGATATCTTCCTATTGGGTGCTCGTTTGCATAGGAATTCTCGGTTTGCCCCAAAACGCCATTAGAGTTATGGCGTACAAAGACAGCAAGTCCATGCACAGGGCCATTGTCATCGGAACTGTAGTATCCGGTATTTTGATGTTGGGGCTTCATTTAACGGGCGCGCTTTCAAGGGGGATTATCGAGAAGATACCGGAAGGGCTAACGGTTGATAACATCATGCCTGTGCTTGCCATAAAACTACTGCCTCCGTGGTTGGTTGGCATATTTTTAGCCGCACCATTAGCGGCCATCATGTCCACGGTGGATTCACAGCTCATACTGATGTCAAGCACTATAGTAAAAGATTTATATCTAAACTATATAAATCCGAGAGCGAGCGAAGACCAGAAAAGACTGACTAATTTGAGCATGATATGCACAGCTATATTGGGGCTAATCATAATAATAGCGTCCATAAAACCCCCATCGCTCATTATATGGATTAATTTATATGCCTTTGGAGGATTGGAAGCCACATTTTTTTGGATGCTCATACTTGGCCTTTACTGGAAGAGGGCAAATGCATATGGAGCCATTGCATCCATGATAACCGGAATCGTGGGGTTTATCACTATAAGCAAGTTTTGGCCCAGACCCTTTGGGACTCATCCAATCGTTCTAACCTTGGTATTGGGATTGATCGCATTCGTGATTGCAACTTACGTAACCACTCCGCCAAAGGAAGAAACCATAAGGAAGTTTTGGGGCGCATAGCTCATATTAAAGGACTTGTATTAAAAGGAGCCGATCTTGTTGAACGTTGATGTTTTAAGATTTATTGACGAAAAAAAACTCCTGTCTTTTACGAGGGAATTGATAAAAATTCCAAGCGTCCATGACCAGGAAGATGAAAGCGGGAACGAAGAAAGAGTGGCTATGTTCATAAAAGAAAAACTGGAAGAAATGGGGCTTGAGGTGTATTGCGAGGAGGTATCGCCCCACAGGCCCAACATAATAGCCATTCTTAGGGGCAATCGTCCCGGTAAGACGATATTACTGGAAGCACATTCCGATGTCGTAACTCCCGGAGATCCGGATTCTTGGGAACACGATCCTTTTGGTGCCGAGGTGGTTGACGGCAAAATTTACGGTCGTGGCGCATGCGATACAAAAGGCAACCTGGCATCCGCTGTAATTGCCGTCAAGGCCATAAAAGACTCCGGCATCGATTTTCCGGGCAAAATAATTCTTTGTATTCCTGTCGACGAAGAGGGAATGATGACGGGCATAAAGCACTTTATCAACCGCGGGTGGGCCGATGATGTCGATGCAGCAATTATATGCGAGCCGGAAAATAATGAAATTTGTATTCAAATGAAGGGCGCCATTAGGATCGCAATAAGGGTAAAGGGAAAGATGGCCCACGGAGCCATGCCCTTTTCGGGCATAAATCCAAATTTGAGAATGGCCAGGCTCATAATAAAACTTCATGAACTGGAAAAAAGAGAGATTGATAGGCTGGGGTTCAATGAATATCTCGGATATCCAAGCATAACACCCACAGTAGTCATGTCGCCTTCCAGCGGCAAGGGACAGTTAAACGTGATTCCGGAAGATAGTTTGATTTATCTCGATATACGTACTGTGCCAGGCCAAGATGACGCAATGATCACGAACCAGATTGAGAATATATTCAAAGAGCTGAAAGCCTGCGACCAACAATTTGATGCCGAAATGGAGATCATCGAAAGCAGACCTTGCGCCTTTACCGATAAAAACGAGCCGATTGTCAGGGCCATGGACGAAGCATATAGGGAAATTACGGGCAAAGATCCGATTTACAGCGGCGTGCCGGGCGCTACGGATGGGACCTTTTTATGGGCGTGGAAGAACATTCCCTTTGTCGTTACGGGTGCGGGTAAAAAGGATATCCCACATCAAAAAGATGAATACGTCGAGATAAGTCAGCTCATTGAAACAACAAAGCTTTATGCCAAAGCAGTAATTAACTACCTCTATGATGAATGGTAATAGGCTGCTCTTTTCCGCCAAAAATATTGGGGTGTTCCGGGTGAACCCGTGGAGCGATCGATATACAACCCTGCGTTTGCAAGCCCGGTATGTCTTTTAACTCAGTATGAATAAAGTCAGAGCAGCCAAAGGACCCATTGTTAGATTGTCAAGCCTCCTTGGGGTAACTGCTTCAACTAATGCGGTGACAAAGGAGGCCGCGATCATTGCAAGAAAGGACAAGGGAAAGGCCAACAGTTTGCTCAGCATGAGGCAGGATAACAGGCAAACCACAAAACAACCGAGGCTTCCTTCGAGCGTCTTTCCCCTAATCAAGGGGGTCCTTCCAAATTTTAATCCGCACAAGACTGCCCATGCGTCGCCTAAGATCAACATGACTACAGCGAAGACTCCTAAGGGATCGGGAAAGAAAGAGGCAAGGGCGCAACCGCACAAAAACATGGTGGTCGAGGAAATGTGCTCCGCCTCCTCCGCTCTCCCAACTGGAGCGAAAAGTTTTTTTACGCCTTCGTTGAACTTGGCCGAGCGATGTCGCAAAAACTCAATGACAATGGCAATACCTGCGGATACAAGAAGCACCTTGCGAAGGACCGAGTAGCCAAATACAGGATAGACGAGTGCGGGAAATGCTAGCGCGGAATATCTGTAAAGTTTGCGCCTGACCAAGTGTTGGCCCAAGGCTTTGGTAAAATCATTGAAATCATTGCGCAAACGACTCCACCCTAAGGCGAGCACCCAAACAACCAAGAAGGTCACAGTGCAGGCCGTTTTAAAGTCGATGGTTTCCCTGGCAAGGGAGATCAAGATCGTAAAGGGCCACATTAAGGCGAGCGAGGAAAGCAAGCAACCTCCGAACGTAAGCAGGGCTGTCGCAATCAGCAAGCCCGTTGCCATTGCTTCCCAGGGCATCATAACAACGAAGACACCTGCAGTGGCGGATGCACCGCGGCCGCCTCTGAAATTTAAAAATATCGACCATGCATGTCCCACTACCGCCATCCACCCACATAAAGGCCAGAAAAACCTTGGAAGACCTGCAACTTTGGCGACCAAGACGGCAAGGGCGCCCTTGAGGGCATCTCCCGAAGCGGCAATGCAACCCGCAACGGGGCCCGCCAAGTGCCATACATTGGCCGCTCCCACATTTTTAGTCCCCTCTTCGGCGAGATCGATCGGGGCCCTCATAAAGAGCTTGGCCACGATCGTACTCCAGGGGATGCTGCCTATGATATAACATAAAAGCAAAGCGCTTACGTGCTTTAACATATACACCATCCCCAATCGGCGAATAGCCTCTTATTCCAATAACTCCTCGATGGTGTGCATGCTCCTTTCCGCTGCCTTTCTACCTTCAGCGATCGCTACTGATGCTTTATCAAATTCCAACATGCGGATGTTCCGTACCCTGGGTGATATCAGGACATCGGGCGGATCGGCTGCCAGGCGATGCCTCGTCAACCTCGTCTGAATTATCTGGCTTGAAACGGCAAGTATTTCCAAAAAGTGGGGCATTTTCTCCCCGCCTTCCTCAAGCGAATTTGCCTCATTGGTTTTGGGTAAACCCCAATGTGGCCCAAAGTATCTTCCAACTCTTTCTCCGTTTAAATCCACTGCAATTACGATGTCCGCGCCCAAAGCCCTGCATAGCGATACAGGAACGGGATTTGCCAAAGCTCCGTCTCCAAGCAGTAAACCATCTTTTTGAAAGGGCATCAACATGCCGGGAGCAGATATGCTGGCCATGATCGCCTCGACGAGATCGCCGGATGTCATCCATATCTCCATGCCGGTGGAAAGGTCTACCGACACAGCGCCAAACTTAACGGGCAATTCCTCTATCTTTACGTCTCCTAAAACGTCCCGTATCCACTGCATAATTCCCTTGTTATCGAAAAAACCGCCACGAAAAATAAGACGACCCATCATCCTCAACATGCCCATTTTGCTCAACGAATAAGAAGCTTCTTCCAATTCGTCAAGCTTTAAAGCTGCATAAAATCCTCCAACCAGGGCGCCCATGGAGCACCCACAAACTATATCGGGATGTATGTTCCTATCGGCAAGCGCTCTCAGTATGCCTATATGAGCCCATCCTCTGGCCGCTCCACTGCCCAAGGTCAGTCCGATCGTTGGGCTGCCGTTTTTTGAATTCATGACCTTTTGTCCTCCTCTGTCGTCTTAAGGGCAGACCATTTTTCAGGCCCCAAGGAATATAAGTCGTTGCCCTCGGAATCTGTTACCACCAACAAAGGAAAATCCTCCACTAATATCTCATAAATGGCCTCTGGTCCCAGGTCTTCGTAGGCTATCACCTTGGAAGATTTTACTTTCATAGCCAACAAAGCTGCTGCTCCCCCGGTTGCGCCAAAGTACACCGCTTTATGAGATTTTATCGCGGCAATCACCGGTTCGCTCCTTTTTCCTTTGCCGATCATGCCTTTTAAACCCATTTCAATGAGCACCGGTGCATATTTATCCATGCGTCCACTCGTGGTCGGCCCAATGGATCCAACGGGTGCGCCCGGCTTCGCCGGAGCAGGACCTGCGTAATAGATGACCTGGCCTCGAAGGTCAAAGGGAGGGGGATCACCCTGTCTTATTGCCTTCAACATCCTTTCATGCGCTGCATCGCGAGCTGTATAAACAAAACCGGATAACAATACCCTATCCCCCATGTGCAAACTCTTGACAAGCTCATCCTTCAAGGGAGTTTTTATTCTTTTAACCTTTACATTCATCCAAGATCTCCTGATCAATTCAAATTAGCGTTTTCGAAAAATTAAAACCTCAAGACCTTACATCCGAAAACATTACCCCTACTTTATTATTTAAATAACATAAGCCCTCAAAGAAGGCAACATGCTTTTTGTTTTTAAAGGCATCCAAAGCAGGCATTTCTAAAAACGGCCTATAGATGGCCGCTTGCATGCCGTAGGGCGTTACAACAAACGTTTACGGCCACAGGCAAACCCGCGATGTGAGTGGGCATAAACTCAACGTGAACGTCAAGAGCCGTAATTCTTCCTCCATATCCTCCCGGACCCAAGCCCAAACCGTTAATCTCTTCAAGAAGTTTTTCCTCCAACTGCGCGTAACGAGCATCTGCATTTCTGCTGCCTGTGGGCCTGAGCAACGACCTTTTGGCCAAAATGGGCGCGCTTTCAAAATTGCCTCCGATGCCAACGCCCACAACGAGGGGAGGGCAAGCGTTTTGTCCCTTTTGTGCTATTGTGTCTTTCACGAAATTGATGACTCCCTCTTGACCATCGGCGGGCGATAACATGGCCAAAGCTGAGGCGTTTTCGCTTCCCATGCCCTTAGGAACTACGGTAAATTTCACTTCATTTCCGCTAACTAACCTACAATGCACTATTGCAGGGGTATTATCGCCCGTGTTTTTTCTTTCGTATAGAGGATCGTTGACCACGGATCTTCTCAAATAATTTTCGAGATAAGCCTTTCTTACGCCTTCATCGATAGATTCCTGCAGAGTGCTGCCGACTAGAAGAACTTCTTGTCCCCAATCAACGAAGACAACCACCATCCCGCAATCTTGGCAAAGAGGCATCCTCTCTTTCCGCGCCAATTCGATGTTTTCAAGCAGGTCTTCTAAAACGGCCTGCCCGTAAAAGGAATCCTCATGAGCCTTCGCCAGGATTATGCTCTTCACGATATCCTCGGGAGCACATATATTTGCCTTGATACATAAACCTTCTATTAAATCAGCAATTTCAATTGAATTTATCTCTTTCAAGCGAGTCTCTCCTTTTTACAAAATACCCGGAAAGAAGACATTCTTTCCGGGTATTTTGACGTAAAAATATTTTCGCAGAAGTATCTCTTAAAGGGAAACTTGTCTTGCCGCTAACCGCAAATTCGGTTCGCTGCTTAAGAAAGCAATGTAATCATGACTCCGGCGGCAACAGCGGTCCCGATGACGCCGGCGACGTTGGGCCCCATGGCATGCATCAATAAGAAGTTCCCCGGGTCTTCTTTTTGAGAGACACGCTGGACGACCCTGGCGGCCATGGGAACGGCCGAAACACCAGCTGCACCGATCATGGGGTTGATCTTGCCGCCAGATATCACCTTCATTACTTGACCAAAAAGCACCCCTCCGGCCGTGCTGAAAGCAAAGGCAATTAGTCCCAAAAGTACTATTTTTATCGTTGCTGGCGTTAAAAACACCGCTGCATCCATCGTGGCTCCCACGCATATGCCCAAAAAGATGGTAGTGGCGTTAAGGATCTCGTTCTGAGCAGCCAATGAAAGCCTATCGGTGGCGCCGCATTCTCTGAGCAAATTGCCAAACATTAACATACCAATAATAGGAACGGAGGCGGGTAGAATTAGTCCAGCCAACAGAGTTGATATGACCGGGAACAAGACGCGCTCTCTTTTGGATACGGCCCTCAGCTGTTCCATTCGAATTCGCCTATCCTGCTTAGTGGTCAGCAGACGGATGATGGGCGGTTGTATAATTGGGACCAAGGACATGTAGCTGTAAGCCGCAACGGCAGTAGCACCCAGCAAGTGCGGTGCCAGCTTAGCGGCGACGTATATCGTAGTTGGGCCATCCGCTCCACCAATGATAGCTATGGGACTGGCTTCTTTGACCGTGAAACCCAATGCCACAGCACCTAAAAGCGCGACGAAGACGCCTAACTGGGACGCAGCGCCAAGTAAAAACGTTACCGGGTTTGCCAAGAGAGGGCCAAAATCGGTAAGAGCGCCTATCCCCATAAATATTATTATCGGAAATATCTCGTGCTCGATCCCAAAGGAGATGTACTTCAAAAATCCTCCTTCATCCATTATCCCAGACAGGGGCAAGTTGACCAATAGGCACCCAATCGATATAGGAACCAACAATAAGGGCTCGAAGCCCTTGCCTATGGCAAGGTACAAAAGGATTGCCGAAATAACTATCATCACGACGTTTCCCCACGTCAACCCAACAAAACCGGATTGTTCGAGAACGCCGGACAGAGCTCTGAGGTATACTTGCATTTTACAGACCCTCCTTAAGGGCTAAGCAATTATTACCATGGGATCGCCGGTATTTACATTGTCACCTTCTTTAACCTTTACATCCCTCACTACGCCATCGGAAGGAGCTAAAATTTCGTTTTCCATTTTCATGGCTTCCAAAATTAACATATTCTGTCCTTTTTTAATCTGCATGCCAGGCTGAACCAACACTTTAAGGATTTTACCAGGCATAGGTGCCGATATTGTAGCACCCCCACTGGGAGGCGCAGGTGCTGTAGGTACCGTTGGTGTAGGTTTGGGAGCAGGCGGGCTAACTTGGACGCTTGGAGCCGGAGCTGCTGGCACAGGAGCTGGCGCTGGCGGTTGGGCAACGGTTTGGACTGACGGAGCCTGTGGCGCCATGGGTGAAGCTTGAGCATAATTTGATGTCGCGGCCCCAAGTTCCTCGACTGCAACTTCGTACTCTCTACCGTTTATGACTATTCTGTACCTTTTATACATCCTAACAATTCCTCCTAAAACTTTAATGTTATTTTTATTCCAATCCTTCCAGGCTCTCAAAGATTGATGCCCTCCGCCACAAGCTCGCACGCGGAGGCACGATTCTTCTAATTGATTTGATCTCAAAGGATCCTGACCCATAGGCCGCGATGGCTGCAGTGATAGCGACAATCTCCTCTTCACTTATGCCTTCTTCGATATGCAGCGGAGCAACGCCTTGCCCTTCCGGAGGCGAAGGTATCGTGGTTTCCTCAACCAATGCCTCGCCGCCGCCTGGGGTTGTTTTCTCGAACTTCTTACTGGAAGTGCGCCCTATAAACTTCATGGCCATGATGACAAGGGTCAAGCCTCCCAATACGATAAAAACCATGCTAAAGGCTATGATGGACAACTGCAGCCCCCCGTATAAACCTTGCTCAAAGACTGAATTCATTGACTTCACCACCTTAGCTAGGTATTATGCCGTGTTTTCGTTTCGGGCGAAGTTCTCTTTTTGTCTCGGTCAACAATAAGGCTTGATATATCTCCTTGCGTGTTTCTTCAGGGAATATCACGCGATCAACGAATCCCCTCGCCGCTGCGACGTAAGGATTCGCGAAGGCATCCTGATATTCCTCTATTTTCTGGCGCCTCAAGGCTTCCTTGTCCTCGGCTTGTTCTATCTCCCTTTTAAACACTATGTTAGCCGCACCCTCGGCGCCCATTACCGCGATCTCCGCCTGAGGCCAGGCTAAAACTACGTCAGCACCAAGGTCCTTACTGCACATGCCGAGATAAGATCCGCCGTAGGCCTTTCTTAAAATCACCGTTATCTTGGGAACTGTGGCCTCGGAATAGGCATATAACATCTTAGCTCCGTGGCGTATTATGCCACCAAGCTCCTGAGCCCTCCCGGGAAGGTAACCAGGAACGTCCACGAAGTTCACCACCGGTACGTTATAAGCATCGCATATCCTTATGAAGCGGCTGGCTTTATCAGAGGCATCAATATCCAAGCACCCGGCCAAAAAGCGCGCCTGATTGGCGATGATACCAATAACCCTGCCACCCAGCCTGGCAAAGCCCGTTACGATGTTTTTCGCCCAGTAGGGCTGAACCTCAAAAAAGTCAGCATTATCGACAACGCACTTTATGACGTCTATCACGTCGTAACCCTTGTTGGGATTGGTTGGGACCAGTTCCCTAAGGTTCATATCCAACCGTTCGGGATCATCGCCCGTGTCGATGAAGGGAGGCTCTTCCATGTTGTTGCTCGGCAAAAAGCTTAACAACTTCCTCACTTGAAGAAAACATTCTTCTTCATCTGATGCAAAGAAATGAGCCACGCCTGATACTTGGTTGTGAGCCATGGCTCCTCCTATTTCTTCGCTCGTGACGTCTTCTCCCGTAACGGCCTTTATGACGGCCGGTCCAGTGATGTGCATTATCCCTATTTTATCCACCATGAAGACAAAATCCATCAACGCCGGGCTATATACAGCACCTCCGGCACTGGGACCAGCTATGATGGATATTTGCGGCACTATACCGCTTGCCTTTACGTTTCTAAAAAATATATTCCCGTAACCGGATAGGGAATCAACGCCTTCCTGAATGCGCGCGCCGCCTGAGTCGTTTATTCCAATTACAGGCGCACCGTTGAGCAGGGCCATATCCTGTACTTTGCATATTTTCTTCGCATGCATCTCGCCCAGGGATCCGCCCATGACCGTAAAATCTTGGCTAAACACGTAAACCAAACGGCCCTCTACCGTTCCATAACCGGTAACCACGCCATCGCCGGGAAGCTTGCGATCCTCCATCCCAAAAAGCGTGCAACGATGCTCTACATGCTCATCGAGTTCAACGAAGGATCCTGGGTCAAGCAGTTTATCTATCCTTTCTCTAGCGGTTAATTTGCCACGTTTGTGCTGCTTTTCTATAGCGTCTTTTCCTACGGGATAGCGCGCTCTTTCTTTTCTCGCCATTAGTTCCTCGCAAAGCTGATCTATCGTCTTTTCGGCCATTATCATGTCCTCCTTACGCAATCCATCTTACCGCTCTGATATTTCAAGCAAAACGCCGCCGGCAGCTTTTGGGTGAATGAAGGCAATCTTTGCGCCCCCCGCGCCACAACGTGGTTCTTCGTCGATAAGTCGGATGCCTTTGCCCTTTAACTCCTCCAAGGCTGCTTCAATATTTTCAACCCTAAGCGCTAAATGATGAATGCCTTCGCCTCGTTTCTCTATGAATTTTGATACGGGGCTTTCGGGAGAAGTTGGTTCTAAAAGTTCAATCTCGGTGTCCCCCAGGGGCAAGAAAGCTGTAACGACCTTTTGCTCCTCAACTTCTTCTCTGCCTGTGCATTTGATGCCTAAAACTTCTTCCCAGAGCTTCAAGGCTTCATCTATAGACTTCACTGCTATGCCAATATGATCCACATCTGTTACTTTCATTTCGTACAATTCACCCTCCTTCCTCTTCGCTCTTTGTTAAAGGCCTAAATTAAACGCGTTCTTTCGTTCTCCTTTCGTGGACTGCGTTTTTGAGCCACTCTACGATTTCAGACGTAGACGTGCCGGGTCCGAAAACCGCTTTAACCCCCATCGCCTTAAGCGATGGGACATCGTCCTCAGGTATGACGCCACCGCCGAAGACGATAATATCTTCTGCTCCCTTGCTTTTGAGCAACTCAATGACCTCTCTGAAATAATGTTCATGAGCTCCAGATAAAATGCTTAATCCAACCGCATCAACGTCTTCTTGTATAGCAGTCGCAACGATCTGCTCTGGAGTTTGTCTTAGGCCCGTATAGATGACTTCCATGCCGGCATCTCTAAGAGCCCTTGCCACCACTTTGGCTCCCCTATCGTGACCATCGAGCCCTGGTTTTGCTACTATTACACGTATTTTTCTCTCATCCATCGTTCTTGCCTCCATACTTAGAGGATTATGTTTTCCTTATATTCGCCAAACTCTTCCCGCAGGACACCGCAGACCTCTCCCAAGGTAGCGTAGGCCTTTATTGCATCTAAAATCCTGGGCATGAGGTTAATGGATTCATCCCTGGCCGCTTCCCTTATTTCTTCAAGCGTTTCTTTGACCTTTACATTGTCCCTGCGCTCCTTTAAAGCCTTTAGCCTTGCGATTTGCTTTTCTCCCACGGAGGGATCTACCTTCAAGATTTCCCGTGAGGTCCCTTTTTCTTCAATTTGGAATTTGTTTACGCCAACGACTATTTGTTCCTCGCTTTCAATCGCCTTTTGATAAGCATAGGCTGAATCCTGTATCTGCTGCTGCACGTAACCCCTTTCAATGGCTACAAGCATGCCACCCATCTCGTCTATTTTATCTAGATATTCTTGAGCCCTTCTTTCTATCTCGCTAGTGAGCCACTCGAGATAGTAGCTTCCAGCCAGAGGATCTATTGTGCTCGTAACGCCCGATTCGTAAGCTATTATCTGCTGCGTCCTTAGCGCTATGCGAACGCTGTCTTCTGTCGGAAGTGCCAAGGCCTCGTCAAAGCTGTTAGTGTGAAGCGACTGTGTCCCGCCCAACACCGCGGCTAAAGCCTGCATGGTTACACGTACAATGTTATTTTCCGGCTGCTGAGCAGTGAGTGTACAGCCTGCCGTTTGGGTATGGAAACGAAGTTTTTGAGCACTTGGATTAGTCACGCCAAATCTTTCCTTCATGATCCTGGCCCAGAGCCTCCTGGCAGCCCTGAACTTGGCTATCTCCTCCAAGAAGTCGTTGTGGGAGTTGAAGAAAAATGACAACCTGCGACCAAAAACGTCGGGATCTAAGCCCTTTTTAACGGCGGCTTCCACATAAGCGATCCCGTCGGCCAGGGTGAAAGCGACCTCCTGGACGGCCGTGGAGCCTGCCTCCCTGATGTGATATCCGGAAATGGAAATTGTATTCCATTTAGGCACATGCTTGCTGCAAAACTCAAAGATGTCCGTGATAAGCCGCATAGAAGGCTTTGGCGGGAAGATATATGTCCCTCTTGCGATATACTCCTTTAAAATATCATTTTGGATCGTGCCGGATAACTTATCCATGGGGATGTTTTGCTTTTCTCCCACGGCTATGTACATGGCGAGCAAGATGGAAGCAGGTGCGTTTATGGTCATGGAGGTTGAAACTCTATCTAAAGGGATCCCATCAAACAAAATTTCCATATCCTCCAAGCTGTCTATGGCCACACCGACTTTGCCGACTTCCCCTCGGGCCATGGGATGGTCCGAATCGTATCCAATCTGCGTAGGTAAATCGAAAGCCACTGAAAGACCTGTTTGGCCCTGTTCCAGTAAATATTTATATCTTTCATTAGATTCATCGGCAGAGGCATATCCCGCGTACTGACGCATAGTCCAAAGACGACCGCGGTACATTGTAGGCTGAACGCCACGTGTGTAGGGATATTCTCCTGGAAAACCCAAATCCTTGACATAGTCTAAATCTTTGACGTTTTCCGGCGTATAAACCCTCTCTACGGGAACCCCTCCGCTAGTGGTAAACGTGCTTTTGCGTTCAGGATACCTCTGCGTGGCCTTCTTTACGCCCTCTTCATATTTAAGGCGAGCCTTAGATATCCTTTCCAGTTCCTCTTCTTTGAACATTAAGTCCACCCTCCCTAGAGATTTCGCCTTTCACATAATTTGCACATTTGTACTTATTATTTCGTACTTTTTTGCCCTTTGCAACTTTTGCAGAATATTAAGACAATTCAAACATACACCCGCTATTATACCGGTGCAGATGCCAAAGACGATGCTACCACAGTAAGGCCTACAAGTCCACAGGCCAGCCGTCATCGCGGGTTCACTCCAAAACAGTTTGGATTAGCACGTTAATGCCTCGCCAACTATCTTCCAAGGGCGTAAACTCTAGTTCGCAGCGACTATGCCCGCCCTTACTCGGAAAAAAATCATTGTGGTGGGGATTATTTCCGCAACATACTGCTCCTCATGCCCAGCACCATAATACATTTTATTCTAAACAGAAAATGTGTCCAAGCTATTTCCTACGTCTCATATGACGTGGACAAAACTCCCCGGTTGTACTGGTCACAATAAAGCGAAGTTTATTTTGGGTTTTATCGCTTTCTATGGACAAGAACGTTTTATAATGAATTTATAATAAGAAGGCGGCTCTTTTATTATAGTTTATATAGTTTATTATAGTTGAGCTATATGGCATTGCCTTTGTTAAAACGGCCACTTGGCTCAACGAGCTTGAAGCTATGGCAAAGTATATAGGACATGACATAAACTAGACTGACACACAGGGAGGACCTTGGAGGAGTTTAGAGTTGCACTGCAGTAAGTTGCAATATATCCGAGTTGCTAAGACAACCGTGTAAATTTAAATACACCATAGTGGAGGGATGAATATGTCTATGGTTGAATGCTACCTCTGCGGTAAGGGGTTTGTTACAACAGGACCAAAAGTATGTCCAACTTGCATGAAACGTCTGGACAAGCTTTATTTTGAAGCCAGAGATTACATTAGAGACAACCCACGACTTCGGTTAAACGTAAGAGAGCTGGCTGATGCGCTTAGTGCCGATCCTCGAGATGTTCAAACATTAGTAGATTTGGGACGACTAGAGCTCGAGGGAGAATGCAGCGAAGAGCATGAATCGATTTCTGAAAAAGAAAAATTACTCAGGGAGTTCGAAAAACACCTAAAAGAAAGCAGGAGCAAGAGATCCTCTCGCGTCAAATACGCCGCAGAAAAGTACGGCAAAGAAACGAAAGAGGACTAGTAAGGCTTCAATCGAAAAGGACGAGGCCGTCATTCCCTCGTCCTTCCGCACCACCAGCTTCGCCACTCCGGACTTTGGCCTTAACGACGAACGCTAAGCTTTACCGTCATTGACATTCTTTCAATTTTTGAGCCATGTTTTTGCCTAGCTGGACGGCTTTATCGTAATCCTCATCCTTGGGTGAAGACTGTATCACTATTTCCGGTGAAAGCAGCTCCCACTTTCCTGCGCTTTGGGCAAATTCTTTCAATTTCTTCAGAATGCCGGGGCTCCAGGTATAATTTCCCATTATGCCCAAGAGACGATTTTTCATTTTCTTATTTTCTAGATGGGTCATTAAATCTTGCATTGGGGGGAAAGGCATCGTGTTGTAGGTACAGGATGCGAGCACTAAGCCCCTGTAACGCCAAATATCACGGATCACAAAGGATACATGATCCCTAGCTATGTCGTGCACGATAACGTGTCCGATCCCTTCTTTCGCCAAAGCGCGCGCCGTTGCATGGGCAAGCTTTGCCGTATTTCCATACATAGATCCGTAAACTACCACTGCACCACATTCAGTTTCATGGCGACTCCACTTATCATAAAGCCCGATTATGTGCTCCGGCTTGCTTCTGTGTATGGGGCCATGAGAAGGGGCTACAACCTTTACTTCCACACCGCTTAATTTGGAAATGGCAGCTTGCACTTGATCGGAGTAACGACCAACTATGTTGGAAAAATATCTTAGTATCTCTCCTTCGTAATAGGACATGTCAACTTCATCGTCAAAAATTCCGCCTTCAAGACATCCAAAGCCCCCGAAGGCATCGCAAGAAAACAAAGTTTTAGTCACTTTATCGTAAGTCATCATGGTCTCCGGCCAATGCACCATTGGGGTCAAAAAGAACTTAAGAACGTGCCCTCCTACGTCAATCTCTTCCCCGTCTTTTACTTGAATAATGCCATCCGTGACAGAATAAAAGTTCTCTAGCATCTTCACCGTTTGAGCATTGCAAAGGATCTTCAAATTCGGGTATAAAGCCTTAAGGATCCTTATTGAGCCGGAATGATCGGGCTCCATGTGATTTACGATAAGATAATCTATAGCCCTGTCTTCTCCGAGCAGGCGCTTAACCTTAGTTACTAAGTCGGCTAGAAAGAAGGCCTTAACAGTATCTACGAGGACAACCTTTTCGCCTATGACGAGATAAGAATTATAGGCAACTCCCCTTGGAAGGGGCCACACCGCCTCAAAGAGGTCTGTTTCTTTATCATTAACTCCCACCCAATAAATGCCTTTTGCCACTTCTACGGCATTATTCATTTAAAACCCTCCTCTATTTTAGCTACAGCATGCTCACGCCATCTTGCTCTCGAGTTCGGGCAAATATGCAAAAAGCTCCTTTAACAACTTATCCTTGCTCTTATATAGGATGCCCTTAATGCCATATTCTTCTGCTAAAGTTATATTCCTACGCCTATCGTCAACTAATATTATATCCTTGGGATCTACTCCAAGTATATTTAAAATTTCTTTAAATATCGTACCGTCATGCTTGCATTTTCCAAAACGATAGCTGTTGAACACATGATCGAACATATCATAGAAAGGCGTTTCTTCGTTTATTTCTTCTATCCAGTTAGTCTGATCCGTTAGCAGTACTACCTTGATATCCGAACTGCGTAACGTGCGGATCAAATCAAGGGTCCAAGGCCTTATGACAAACCTCCTTAAAACCTCCTCCCTTAGCTCTTCATCGGAATAATGGTCCAAGCTAAACCGCTTTTTAAAAGCGCTCCAAAATTCTTTCTCAGCCGTTTTGCCGCAAATGTATCCCGAGTCGTACAAGATATCAGTGGCAGCTTCCACCACAACTTTCGGATCCAAGCCGCACTTTTTGGCTATTTCTTCCATGCCTTTGACGAATCCCTCTTCGGCAATAACACCTCCAAAATCGAACATTATAACAGAATATTCTTTATTGTTTTGCAAAATTCAACACCTCTTGGTTTTTTTATGATATAAGTTATAATATAGACGATGTTGTCGCATGCATAAGTAAATTTACTAAAACTGATGCGATAGCAGAAATATTAACCCTGATAAGGGCTAGAAAATACACGAAATACAATGGGCACGAGGCCCATTCGTATTTATATAATTACACACATAATAGGAGGGGTCAACAATGGCCGTAGAGAGGCGCACCTCTGATGATGTCCTTCTCTCCACAGCTCTTGAGAACTTTTACAATGCAGCTGAAGAGATGGGATTGAAGGATGACCTGATTGAAATACTCAGCCGTTCGGAAAGAAGGATTTGCGTATCCATACCCGTTGAGATGGACGATGGTACTGTTAAGGTTTTTGACGGATATCGCGTAGTTCACTCAAGCGCTCTAGGTCCAGGTAAGGGAGGCATTCGCTTCCATCCACAGGTAACGCTCGACGAAACTGAGGCTTTGGCGTTTATGATGACCTGGAAATGTTCCTTGGCAGGCATACCCTATGGCGGAGGCAAGGGTGGCGTGTGCTGCGAGCCGCTCGAGCTGTCACTAAAGGAGAAGGAAAGAATTACCCGAACCTTCGCTGCAAGGATCGAGCCCTTTGTAGGCGCTTGGACTGATGTCCCTGCGCCCGACATCAATACCGGGGCCCGAGAGATGGTGTGGTTCATGGACACCATCAGCAAGATCAGAGGCCAACTTGAACCGGCTATCTTTACTGGAAAGCCGGTTTCTTTGTGGGGTTCCAAGGGCAGGACTGCAGCCACGGGGCTTGGTGTTGCCACTTGTGCATTGGAGTTTTTGCGAGTTATTGGGAGAGATCCTAAGGAAACCACGGCCGCCGTTCAGGGTTTTGGCACCGTAGGAAGCTATACGGCCAAATTCCTGCATGAAGCAGGGGTCAAGATAGTGGCCATATGTGACATCACAGGAACTTACTATTGCAAAGACGGCATCGACGTCGAAAAGGCTATGGCCCATGCACATAGCCACCCCAAAAGGTTGCTTGAAGGATACTCACAAGCCGGTCTTGAAAAAAGCAAACCCAACGACATCCTCTACCTGGATGTAGATGTACTGCTCCCGTGCGCCATGGAAGGCGTGCTCAATAAGGCAAACGCCGACAAGGTGAGGGCAAAATACATCGTCGAGGGAGCAAACGGTCCCTTAACGCCCGAGGCAGACGAAATTTTGAAATCCAAGGGCATCCCAATTGTGCCTGACTTCCTTGCCAACAGCGGTGGCGTAATAGGGTCTTACTTCGAGTGGTGCCAGAACTTGGCCGGTTTCTTCTGGACCGAAGAGGAATACAACGCAAGGCTAGTTCCGATCATGAAATCGAATTTCCAAAGAGTGTGGGAATACTCAAAGGAACATAACGTTGAAATGCGTCGGGCTGCCTTCATGGTCGCTATAAAGCGCGTTGCTGACGCTGTTGAGATGAGAGGGGTATTTCTATAAAATAGCTGATCGATTTTAGCCTACATTCCCTGTACTATGTTTTAAACTCCACCCTCATTCGCCATATCCTAAAGGGGGTGGAGTTTAATTAAGGGACCGATACTCAAACTAGGGGGGCAAAAACTCAAATTTTATTTATTAATATATTAAACTGCAACTTGCTTTCGGCAAAATGTGGAGGGATATTTATGGTCAAAAGACTTTCAGAAATTTTGTGGGAAGAAAATCAGGATATCGCTCAGTCCTGTTTAAACCATCCCTTCGTTCAGGGAATAGCTTCCGGAGCATTGGAGAGAGAAAAGTTTAATTGGTATGTGGGGCAAGACTATTTCTACCTTCATGCTTTCGCCAAAGCCTTCTGTCTTGCTACGGTTAAAACGCCGGATGCCGAGGGAATGAGGGCATTTCATAAACTTGCCGGCGGAGCTTTAGGCGAAATGAAACTCCACAAAGGGTTCGAAGAGACCTTAGCAGCCGAGGTTGAAAAGGTCATCCCAAGCAAGGCTACGCGCATGTACACTGACTTTTTGCTCGCCACAGCATGGGGCAGCGACGCAGGTTTAATAGCAGCGGCTACAACGCCCTGTAATCGCTTATATGCGTGGCTTGGCCAGAACCTTAAAGGTCACTTAGATGATGAAAACAATCCTTATATTGACTGGATATTGATGTACTCCAGCGATTCTTTTGAAGAGCTTGCTAAAGAAACCGAGCGTTTGGTCGATCTTTATGCCCTCGACGATGAAAATACTAGAGCTGTATATCGCTACGCCATGATCTGTGAATACGAATTTTTCGACGCCGCATGGGAATATAGCCCGCCTGAAGCAGAATTATAAAAAATGTAACGCACAAGCTACCTCTGGAGCGGGCTGGGACAAAATTATGACTGAGCGAAAGGGGAGCAAAGAGGCAGGATCACATTCAGCCACTTTTTGAGCAGGCAAACTTTCTATCGCACGATGTATTCCGCTTCGGTTCTTATCTTTCCTTCGCGAAACCATTTTCTAGCGAGGTAAACGCACCATGTATCGCCCAAAGCGACAATCCACTTTATCACGTAGGTGCTTAAAAAAAGCGATAGCAATACATTAGTGGGATACATCCCGTAAAAAGCCACACCCACAAAAATTCCCGTATCGATCGCCTGAGAGACCATAGTACTTACGTTATTCCTGAGCCAAAGGTGCTTGTCATGGGTCTTATCCTTCAACAAATGGAACATCCATACGTCGTGATACTGAGAAGAGGCGTAAGCGCAAAATGAAGCTCCCGCAACTCTAGGAGTTAAGCCAAATATCTTCGATAAAGCTTCGTGAGCCATATCGTGAGGATTTGGGATGAAGAGAATGGCAAACTTCATGACTACCACCATCATAAGAAGCATGAAAAATCCAATATGAACCGCCAGGTTCGCGTCCTTTTTTCCATGATTTTCGCTCAAGATATCCGTCGCCAGAAAGGACGTTCCATATAATATGTTGCCCAATGTAGCTGTCATTCCGAACAAAGAAATAAGCTTCATGACTTGAATGTTGGCCAAGATCACGCACATAACTGTCCATGCGTATAATCCCTGTTTCCCAAATAATCTATAGCACGCCAATATCGAGATCAAACAAAATATAAGCATCGAAAACCAGATAATCTCATTCATCTAATTCACCTTTCCTTAGGGACGATAAAAAAGACCCCAATAGCTCAAACAAACTTACAGTTGGATCCCACAATGACGATCTGTATACCAAAGATGCGGGGTGAGGGAGCGGAAAAATGATGTAATTACCAGCATATAAGGCTTCCCCGAACATCTCCGGTATCATGGAATTCTTCTCGGGCCTCGGAATGCCAAATAAGCTCAGCAATCCCTTTGTGGCCCATTTGCCGAGGGGCACAATAATTTTGGGCCCTATCAGTTTCAGTTCTTCTTCAAGATAGGGAAGACAGGCGTTTACCTGTCGCCATTTTGGCCTTCCATAACGAGGCAAGGGACATTTTAACAAATTGGTTCTCCAGCAGTCATAAAAATTTACCTCTGCTCTTCCCAGGAAGTAGCGCAAAAAAGATCCTGTAACGCCCCAAAAGGGCCTGCCGTTTTTTTGCTCGCTATCGAAGGGGGCCTGTCCCACCAAAAAGATTTCGGCATCCAAGGGTCCCTCACCTGGGATGGCTCTCTCTCGTTTCAAAGCCAAATCACATTTCTCACATTTACTGACCTGCAATGCCAAACGCTCAAGATGCTCACGTAACAAAACCGACTTAACTCTCCTTTACACTGAACAAATATTTGCCCTCACACGCGAACTCCTGCTTTATCCCAAAGCCTGTCAAAGCGGAAATATATCAACATATCTATAAACTTCGCCATCTTTAAAGGGTCGCTCGGGAAATAAAACAGATGAGATTCACAGTTACAGTCACTAGAACCAAAGCCGGGTATGGCATAACTTGCCACGGAGGACAATCTGCTTGCCGTTAAGCATTCTATATCGTCCCGCGTTCTTATGGGTAGGTTGAGTACATTTTTTGCAACTTCACGCAGATAATCTACGTGCCAATGTAGATTTTTTCGCTTTCTTGCATGTCGATTAATTCGAGCGGTCAAGTTATTTGCGGCTGAGCCCACATAAACATAATATCCCGGATGCATCTTCAGGGTTCCCAATGCTCCTACCTCCACATCCTTAAATTCATCAATTTCAAATATGGATAGGTAGACTCCCCTATCTGCGACCTCTTCCTCTAAAAACTCCCAAGGAACAGAAATCTTGGCTGGCAAGTCGCGTATGGACATATTATCGCTCCAATCCACGCCAACGGGAATCACGTCAATCGCATTGCGATGCCTGATCAAAGATATTGCAAATGCCAAATCCGTATGGTAATCCGGCACAAAAATCTCGGGTGTTTGGGAATTCACCAAAAATAAAAGGGCAGCACGGTAGCCTTTCTCCCTCAGAGAAGCAAGTTCTTCTACGTGTTTTCTGCCCCTGGCCGTCACGGCATCGGGGAAAGCCGCCACGTGACGGCCAAAAAGAGTGCAGGATTTGACTTCAAGAAAGATCTTCTCGCCATCCTTCATCAATAGAAAATCTATGCGGCTTTTGTCCACGGTAATTTCTCGCTTTAAGATTTTTGCACCTGCCAGTTCAGCAATTAAGTCATTGCGCAACATCCAATCGACCACGTCATTGACCATGTGGGTATGAAGCATAACCCAATTGCCTAAACGTTTCGCCGCTACTACCTTATAGGGTAATTCACCTCTTGAAGGGGCGAGCAACAAATGAGCTCCCGGTAAAAGTATCTCCCACAACCTGCCAGGGTTAGGCAGATACGAAAAGGTCGCACTTCCTTCGATCTCCACCTGAACTACGAAGCGATTAACTCTATTTAAAAAACGCCCCAACAAGAGCGGGCCTTTGCAAAGCTCAAACTCAAAGAAACTATCAAAAAAGCTCATGATTTTCACTCCTTAGCTACGAGCTCGCCATGACAATTTTATCATCCCAATATCATGCAGCCATCGGTTACGATGCCAAGATGCCCATTAAAAGAAATCACAACAAATGGTCAATATTAGTCAATTCTTCTCTACTCTTTATATCGCTCTTTATATTGCAAATTCAGCCTTAAAAAATCATTTCATGGAAGGCGTGAAGACTTCGCAAAGGCAAATTGACTTTCTTGCATATCACATATTTCGCGAAGAAATTGTAATAAAAAAATGATGTGGTGTATTAAATTGCCAACTAGACAACGTGCAAATCTCGAGGAACGACGTCCTAATATCTAATTGTCCGTAAAGTTAAGTTTACAAGAAGGCGAGGCAACATCCCTACCTACATTGCGATCATCGAAACAGCAACGAAGCACGCAAAGTGTAAGAAGGGACTGACTAATATTGACCATCATGCGGGAAAAACTGAATGTATCACGCTTAAATAAGCACAATCTCGTGATGAGCAATTAAAAGCCGATCACGTTACGGGTAACAATTAAGGGATATTAAGGTGGG
Source organism: Acetomicrobium sp. (assembly GCF_059026225.1). Lineage (NCBI taxonomy): Bacteria > Thermotogati > Synergistota > Synergistia > Synergistales > Acetomicrobiaceae > Acetomicrobium > Acetomicrobium sp. Next base: position 312,708 of record NZ_JBWQOQ010000002.1, on the reverse strand, counting down.
GCGCATACGCCCGCTAAAGCGAGGGTAAAGGGCTTGAATCTAGACAACCGCAGCTCGTTCTTTTAATAAAATATAGCCGCTACTCCCTTTCTTCTCTATAAAAGGGAAGCCCCAGGGCACTTGGAGCGCCAAGCATCTTTCCTCTTCCCTTGAAGACCGATATGACGACCAATACCGCGACTGTCAGGATATAAGGAAGCATCATGAGCAAAGGAGCAGGAATCGTAGTTCCGCCGGCCTGAATTCTCATCTGAAGGGCCTCTACTCCACCAAATAAATATGAACCTAAAGCGGCTCTAAGAGGATTCCATATGGCAAATATGACCAGCGCTACTGCTATCCATCCTCTGCCAGCCGTCATCAGGTCAACCCACATGTGACTGTAAACGACGGTCAGATAAGCACCTCCGAGCGATACCAGGCCTCCCCCAAGCAGCGTCGAAGCATATCTCACGGCAGATACCGATATTCCAGCGGCTTCGGCTGAAAGGGGACTATCGCCAACAGCTCTCATCATCAAGCCAAATTTTGTCTTGTACATCAAAAACCACACAACGAAAACGAGCAAATAGGAGATATAAACCATCACGTCTTGGCTGAAAAACACGGGTCCGACTACGGGAAAAGATGACAATCCAGGCAGAGCAACAGCTTGAAGACCTGCAATGGTTTCTCCCACATAGCCTCGCCCCAAAAGGGAACTTACTCCAGTACCAAACATGGTCATGGCAAGTCCGCAAATTACTTGATTCGCCTTTAACGATATGCATAAAAAGGCGTGCACGACGTTTACGGCCATGCCCACAAAAAAAGCTGCCACGAGGCCCCAAAAAGGTGATCCAGTGTTGTAGGTCACGATAAACCCCACGTAGGCTCCAATCAACATGATCCCTTCAAGTCCGAGGTTTAAGACACCCGATTTCTCGGTCATTATCTCACCCAACGTAGCGTACAAAATAGGCGTACCGCTTCTTACGGCAGCAGCTAAAATTGGAACGATCAATTCCATTGCGGGTCACCTCTTTCTGGAGATAAAGCTCACACGGTAATTCCTGAAAAATTCCCCTCCGAGCAAGAAAAACAATATCAATCCCTGCAATATCTGAACACTTGATAGCGGTAGGCGCATGGCTATTTGCAAATTTTCCCCACCGACAAATAGGGCTCCAAACAAGAAGGAGACAAAAATTATGGCCAAGGGATGCAACCTGGCCAGCCAGGCAATTATTATCGCAGTATATCCGTAACCTACGGCAAAGCCCGGTTGTAAACGCCGATGCAACCCGGCCATCTCTGCCATTCCAGCCAGGCCTGCTATAGCGCCCGATAAGAACATGACTAGTATTACATTTCTTGTAGACCTTATACCCGCGTAATCCGCCGCTTTTGGGTTTTGACCGCTCACCCTTATTTCATAACCCCATACCCCTTTTCTAACGACGATCCAAAGGATAAGGGCGATTATAACGGCAAAAAATATTCCAGAATGCACTCTGGTGGAGAAAAATTGATGTAAACGTGCGCTTTTAGGGAAAAGAGGCGTCATGGGAAAGCCTAAGCTGGTAGGATCGCGCCATGAACCGTAAACGAAATATTGTAACAAAAGTATGGCAACATAATTCATCATTAACGTTGTAATAATCTCGTTCACATTCCATCGGGCCTTTAAAAAACCGGCAAAAGCTCCCCACAACCCCCCAGCCAGTAAGGCCGATATCCCCATGCAGGCCAGCATGACCACAAAGTTGTCGACATATAAGTACCTGACAAAGGCCGTGCAGGCCAATGCCCCCAGGACAAATTGTCCTTCCGCTCCAATATTCCAAACTACCATAGTGAAAGAAAGCGCAACAGCCAGGGAGCACATTATGAGGGGTATCGTTTTTGCCACGGTTTCGCTCATGCCGTAAAAATCTCCCAAAGATCCGTCAATCATCATTTTATAAGCTTCCAAAGGGTCAACCCCCAAAAAATGAAAAACTAAAGCGCCGCTTGAAAAAGCCAGGACAATTGATGCCAAAATAATGCAAACTTCTTGCCATTTAGTTATATAAAACCTTTTCTCGATCTTAATCCTCATCGATTACATTTCCTCCCCCAACGCTTGTCGGTATACCCGCCATCATCAACCCTATCTCTTCTATGTTTTCGGCCTTTGGTTCTTCGATCATGCCCATGATCTTGCCTCTGTAGATGACGGCTAACACGTCGCTTAACGCCAAAAGCTCGTCTAAATCCTCGGATATCAACAAAACGGCAGAGCCGTCATTTCTTGCCGACAGCAGTTTTTCCCTGACGAAAGCCGTGGCCTTGACGTCCAATCCCCAGGTAGGATGCATCGCTATTACTACTTTTAGCTCTCCTGACAGTTCCCTTGCCAATATCAACTTCTGTAAATTCCCCCCGGATAACATCCTCACCGGGATATTGACTCCTGGCGTTAAAATTTCATAACTTTCCACCAAGGACTTGGAATCTCTGTAAATCTCGTCCCAATCTATAAAAAATCCCTTTTTGAAAGGAGGCTGCCAATATTTGCGCAGAGCTACATTTTCTGCTACGTTCATGTTTGGAACTAAACCGACTCCCTTGCGGTCAGACGGGATATACTTAACCCCCAGGTCAACCATCTGCCTTGCCGAGGCGTAAGTTACATCTTCGACCGTAAAATACAGTCTTCCGCTTTCGATCTTTCGCATCCCGGACAATGCTTCCGCCAATTCGCCTTGCCCATTGCCGCTTACACCAGCAATGCCCAATATCTGGTTTTCCCTCAAAGTAAAGCTTATGCCGTCCACGGCAATTAGCCCTTTGTCGTTCTTTACTACGATATCCTCGGCCACCAAAAGAGGTTTTCCATTCGACTTCGGCTTTCCCCCTGCTGCTCGGACTTCGCTGACTCCCGAGGTACCAACCATCATTTCGGCCAGCCTTTCAGGGGTTGCCTCAAATGTCTTCATGGATCCCACAACCCTGCCCCGCCTAAGTACTGTTATTCTATCGGCGATCTCAAAGACCTCCCTTAGTTTATGGGAGATGAAAACTATGCCGTAATCTTCTTCTTTCATGTGTTTTATGGTTATAAATAAATTCTCAATTTCCTGAGGGGTTAAAACGGAGGTAGGTTCGTCTAAAATCAATATATTCGCTTCATGATAAAGCATCCGCAAGATGGCAACGCGCTGCTGTTCTCCTATGGAAAGCTGCCACACGGGCGTCAATGGGTCTACGTCAAGGCCATAACGTTGTGAAAGCTCTTTTATCCTCTCACAAATAGCATTTTCATCAATTACGAACTTCATATCCTTGCTTCCAAGGGCCATATTTTCCCACACAGTAAGGCTCGGCACCAACATGAAATGTTGATGGACTATGCCGATTCCCCTAGCTATGGCATCCTTGGGAGAATGAAAGACAACTTTCCTGCCATTAACCACAATTACTCCATCATCGGGCTGGTATAAACCGCACAACACACTCATCAGGGTGCTTTTTCCGGCTCCGTTTTCCCCAAGTAGCGCATGGACCTCTCCGCACTTTAAGTCAAAATCCACTTCATCGTTCGCCTTAATGCCATAGAAGGCCTTGGTAATTCCGCGCATCTTTACTAAATAGCTTTCAGTCATGTCGCGACCCCAATTCATGAGGGGCATGCAGAAAATCCCTGCACGCCCCTTGCAATTTTATTTAGGAAGTTCTCCTTCCACTCCTTCAACGAGCCAATTCATGGACAACAAATCCTGGTCAGTAAGCTTTTGTCCCTTTTCGACTCGAATTTTGCCTTGATTATCCTTAATTGGACCTTCAAATACATCCCATTCGCCGGAAACAATGCGTTGTCTTTCGCTCTCCACAAGCTCCTTTACGCTTTCAGGCACATCTTTTCCGTAAGGAGCAATATCGACCATACCTTCTTTTAAACCCCACCATATGTCCTCAGGTTCCCATGTGCCATCTATAACTTTGCCCACCGTGTATTTATATACTACTCCCCAATTCCAAACCGGCGCCGTAAGGTGCTTTGTGGGAGCATACTTTGACATATCGTTGTTATAACCAATGACATATACTCCCGCCTCCTCGGCGGCTTGCGGGACTGCACCGGTATTGGCATGCATGCCCAGAACATCGGCTCCGGCATCGATTAAAGCCTTAGCTGCCTCCTTTTCCTTGCCGGGATCTATCCAAGAAAAGAGCCACACTACTTTTATCTTCACATTGGGGTTTGCGTGACGAGCGCCCAGTGCAAAGGCATTGAGTGCCCTTATTACCTCAGGAATGGGATGTGCTGCTACAAAACCGATGACATTTTTCTTGGTCATACTGCCCGCAACCAATCCAGTCAAATACCTTGACTGGTACATTCGTCCAAAATATACGCCCACGTTATCTGCCCTCTTAAATCCAGAACAGTGCATGAACATGGTATCCGGATGCCGCCCGGCTGCCTCCTGGACGTAGTCCATGTAACCAAAGGAAGTGGCGAAAATCAATTTCGCGCCGTTTCTGATGAAATTTTCCATGGCCCTCACGGAATCAGGCCCCTCGGGCACGGACTCCACGTACATAGTGGTCACACCTGGGAAAGCCTTTTCTACATCTAGTCTTCCTTGGTCGTGCATGTAGGTCCACCCGCCATCTCCAATGGGACCGTTGTACAACCAGGCTACCTTCAGCTTATCGGCGGGAATGGCTTCAAAGGCCATGAGAGGAGTGCAAAAAAGGGCCACCATCAAAAGAGCGACAATTAAAACGGACCTTTTCATCGTATTTCAACCTCCTTAAAAAAAGATTATAATTGTTAGTTAAAATTCTACCGTCTTTCTGGTTTTTAGTGAACCCCTCGGCTAAGCGAGGAGAGCCATTTGTCCTCTCTGGTAATCTAGAAATCTTGTTGAATTTCCAACCACGCATAACTAAGTTGTGGCTACGCTGTGGGGGTCGATTAATGCTAGAATACAATTACATCGCAATTTTCTATAACTTAACTTATAAAAAATAATAATACAAACATCACTTCTGTGAGGGGAGATCGCCTATGGTCAGTAAAAATCGTTATAAAAGAACTTTTCCAGTATCGTGGGACCAGCTTCACAGGGACAGCAAAGCCCTAGCTTGGCGTCTGATCGATAAGGGTCAGTCCTGGGACAAGATAATCGCTATCGTCAGGGGTGGCTTGGTTCCGGCTGCCATTATCGCCAGAGAACTCGATATCCACTACGTCGATACCGTTTGTGTGTCAAGCTACACTTTAAAGGAGCAGGGAGAGCTAAAGATAATAAAAAGCATAGAGGGCATTGACGGGGGAAATGCCCTCATTATTGATGACTTGGTGGACACCGGCAAGACCGCCAAAATCGTAAGGCAAATGTTGCCCGATGCTCATTTCGCCACGGTTTACGCAAAACCTGACGGAAAACCTTACGTAGACACCTACATCACCGAGGTCAGTCAAGACACGTGGATTTTATTTCCCTGGGATTCTGAAATCCAGTTCGTCGAACCGCTGATACAACGAATGCCTTAACCTTTATAAATCAATTTAAAAGCGCGTTTACCGTTACGTCTTTTTACAAAAATTATTTAAAACATTTATCGTTAATTTTTAATCTTTCTTCACTTTTACTACTTGACTACTTATTAATGCTAAAATATCAACTTGCTTTCTCTTGTTACATTTTACACATTCTGGCAAGATACCTCGTTTATGTCCCTGTCTTGAGTCCGGCTCTTGCCCTCATATTTAAAAGCTGCGGCGCTACCCTAGAGGCAAGGATGGCCGCCGCAGCTGCTTTTAATGCGTCTGCAGCCAAAAAGGGTAAGACACCTATCTTTATCGTACCAATAAAAGAAACTTCCTTGCCTATAACGAAGTTTAAATTTAGATATAAGCCTATTATTCCACACAAGTAAATCGCTAGAAGCCCTAAAAGGGAAGAACCAAGAAATCGAAAAAACTTCGCTTCTCCACTTGACACCTTACCAGTCACATAGGAGGCAAGTATAAAACCCACCAAATAACCAAATGTGGGTGAAAATAAGATGTGCGGGCCGCTTGCGCCCGCAAAGACCGGCAACCCGATCAACCCCATTCCAATGTACACGGCTTGCGACATTGCTCCCCACTTTGGCCCTAAGCACATGCCTGAAAGGAGTACAAAAAATACTTGTAGTGTCAAAGGAACGATGGGAAAAGGGATCCTTATCCAAGCCCCAACAGCCGTAAGACACACGAACAACCCAGCTAAAATAACCGATTTCGTTTCAAAGTTAAACACGAACGTCATCACCCTCGCAAGTTATTAAGCTCCTCTATCCAGCTCCACGTGAAAACCCAACCCTGCCCTACGTAACTTGAAAGCAATTCTTCTACCTCTTCGACCAAAAAGTCCGGAATCTTACCGTAAAGACGAACCCTTTCCGCGTACACGGCCTCCCAGCTGGAGTCATCGATTCCCATCGATTTGAACTGCGAGTATATGAGGCTCTGCTTATCGTAAGGCACATCAATCATTATTTCTTTTCCCTTAACCTTCCGGGCCACCCCGGCTGCTCTTATTGCTTCCCTCGCAGTTTGGCCATAGGCTTCTATGAGCCCCCTGACACCGAGCTTGATTCCTCCGAAATAACGAGTAACGACAATGACAGTATTGGTAATGTTTGCTCGTTCAATTTCACCTAAGATAGGCTTGCCCGCTGTCCCGGAAGGCTCACCTCCATCGGAATAATGCTCTTGAGGGAAATCGATGCCCACCTTGTAAGCCCAACAATTGTGCGTCGCATTGGAATGCTCTTTTGATATTTCCCTGATGATCTTTTTTGCCTCTTCCACTGACCCGGCAACCCTGAGGTGGCCTATGAAACGAGACCTTCTTATGGTCAACTCCACTTTTGCATTTTCTCTAGGTTCCAAATAGACGCTGCTTTCTGCCACTTATTCTTCCCATGCCTCTTTGAGTTTTTTATAAGTTACATCCAGGGCTTCCGGTATCACCTTGGTCTCCCCTACAACTGGCATAAAGTTCGTATCGCCTTCCCACCTGGGCACTATATGCACATGGACATGCCCCTCGAAGCCAGCTCCAGCTACTTTGCCCATATTTACTCCAATGTTGAAGCCATGGGGATTCATGGTTTTTTTGATGACTTTTATGCACCTTTGAACCAAGAGGTTTAACTCCAAAATCTCTTCCTCGCTCAACGCGTCGTAATCGCCCGTGTGGCGAAAGGGTGCCACCATCAAATGTCCGGGATTGTAGGGAAAGGCGTTTAACATTATAAATGCTTTTTTGCCTCTATATAAAATCAGCCTTTTCTCGTCTTCATTTTCCTTCACGAATTCGCAAAAAATACAATCCATATTCTTGGAACCCGATTCGGCAATATATTTCATGCGCCAAGGTGCATGAAGCACTTCCATGATTCATCGCCTCCATTTATCTTTGTTTCTCTCCAAGAAATGTTTCACGTGAAACATTTCTTGGAGAGGCTCACGACAGGTTATTCTGACAGGATTATAACATGATCATGAAATCTCAAATCTCGTAACTCGTAAAAAAAGCTTCAGCGCCTTAAATCAAAGGGTACCGGGTTTAAGCTGGTCCTTCAATCACTTTGCTTTGCCTAGATTCCATGAGAATAGCAATGGGACGTAGTATGGGAACATTTTCACATGTTATTTTAATCACGACTACGATGGGAACGGCCAACACCGCTCCAACTCCACCCCAAAGCCAACCCCAAAAAAGGAGCGACAGGAGAACAACTATAGGGTTTATGTTAAGGGCATCTCCAACAACTTTTGGCGCAAGCAGGTTCCCTATGCTCGTTTGGATAGCCAAGAGGGCAAGAGATGTTGTTACTGCAGGTCTAATGTCTGGATAAAACTGTACAATGGCCACCAATATCGGAGGGATGGAGGCAATAAGCGATCCAACATAAGGTATGAAATTCAATACAAATGCCAACACTCCCCAGTTGACAGCAAAATCTACATTTATTATGACAAGAGCAAGCCATACGGCAATGCCCGTCAAGGCACTAATGATAACGGTCGTAAGCAAATACCGACCAATTTGCTTTGAAATGGCGTTGACAATTTGCTGCACGCGATCTGCCGTTGTCGGTGAAAAGGCTCGCTTAAGCTTTTCAGAGGATGCCGGAGAACCTAGCAATATGAATATCAAAAACACTATGATCAGGAAAAGGTTGCTGATTAAAGAGATTGCCTTAGCCGGAAGGGCAAAAAGAAATGGGGTCAATCGCCTCCCCAAATCAAATTCCATTAAAACGTCCGTTGGTAAATTTGTTTTTTGGCCTATCTCTTGGACGATATTCATGAAGCGAGCATAATAGCCTGGAAATGCATTCACAAAAGGAAGTATCCTTCTATAAAGCAACGCAAAGGCCAATAAGCAAATAACTAAAAATAAGGTCAAAAGCAGGGAGACAGCCAGGCCTCGAGGTACTTTTCTTTTTTCCAACCTTAATACGGCCGGCTTAAATATAAATGAAAGCAGCCATGCTATGACCAAGGGCATGACAACGCTTCTGGCCGAACGTAAAACAGCACCACCTGCCACAATGCACAGGAAGCCCAGCAGTAGCAACGGGGCTTGATATCTATACCAATTCATTGTAAAAGCGCTATCCTTGGCTGTTTTAGGGCTATTGTGGTCACAATCAGGCATGGCCAAAACCTCCTTTGCCTTTACACCTAATATTATCATCCTTTTACATCTAATCTCAAAGCCTTTATCCTGTTTGCAAATAATTTGCAAACAGGATAAAATACACTACATGAACAAAAATATGGCAAGAGACATTTTAAGGAAAAAGGGTTTGGCAGCTACAAAACAACGTATAGCCATTTTTCTAAAAATGTGGGAATGCAACTGCCACTTTACCGCAGGAGAATTGCATCACCTGATTACTGAAAAGAAATGTGAAGAAACCATAGACCTTGCGACCGTTTACCGTACAATTAAAGCCTTCGAAGGCGTAGGTCTTATTAAGTGCGTGGCTGAGGCCGGAAATTGCCGATATTACAGCAAGGCGGACTCCTTTGACCTTCCGCATGCACACTTTCACTGTGAGGAGTGCGGAAAATTGTTTTGCATACAACCCATAGAGAAAAGTCTAAAAGAGATTGGAGCGCTAAAGAAAAAAGGGTTCCGGGTACATCGACTGCTGGTCACCGCCGAAGGCTTATGTACGGAATGTTGCAAAAAGGCACAGTCCGCTTCAGCTAGTGAAGGAGGAGCACGAGGTGAAGTATAAACGTTTTTTTGAAACTTTTTTCCTGCTCGCGATCATATTGATATCAACGTCACTTGCCAATGAGACTACGGCTTTTGGCAATGATAAGACGATAGCATTCACGTCAGTGCCGCCAATTGCGTACTTCATCGAACGCATAGGAGGCCATGAAGTTCAGGTGGAATCACTGCTAGGTCCAAACGATGACCCCCACGCCTTCGAACCAAAACCCAGACAAATGGTGGCACTTTCAAAAGCGCGAATTTATTTTTCGACGAACTTTCCTTTTGAGACAAACATCCTGCCAAAGATAAAATCTTCAAATCCAGATTTGCTCGTAGTAGACATTAGTTCAGGAGCCATAAGCATGGAAGATCACGATGAAAAATGTCAGAGCTCTGATCCGCACATTTGGACTTCTCCTCTTGTAGCATTAAAGATCGCGGACGATGTTTACCGAAGCCTCGCCATTGTCAGCCCAGAAGGAGTAGAGGTTTACAGAAAAAACTATCAGGATTTGTTAAAGGATATTGTGGCCCTAGACGAAGAGATATGGAATATTTTAAAAGCGGTGCGAGGCAAGAAATTCTTGGTCTTTCATCCGGCATGGGGGCACTTCGCAAGTGACTATGGTCTCATTCAAGTCCCGATAGAGGTCGAAGGAAAGGAACCCAAGGGAGCTCAGTTAGTCCGCCTAATAGAGGAGGCGCGGAGGGAAGGTATCAATGTGATCTTCGTCTCGCCTCAGCATTCAAAAAAGGGAGCTCAAGCCGTGGCAAAAGCCATAGGCGCGCAAATAATCGAGATCGATCCTTTGTCCAAAGACTGGGCTGACAACTTAAAGGCAGTGGCAAAAATCTTTTCGAGGGTGTTATAAATGTCCCAACAAAGGTCTCCTGCTTATGACATTTTATTCAAAGATGTGTGGTTTTCCTACAACAACTCCTTTGTGCTTCGCCAGGTATCCTTTTCAGTTCCTCCAAAGGAATTTTTGGTCATAATCGGACCAAATGGGGGAGGGAAAACAACCTTACTTAAACTTGTCTTGGGACTTTGCGTCCCTCGAAGAGGGGAAGTAAGGCTTTTCGACGGCCTTGAACCAAGGCAGGCCTTGCACTTAATGGGATATGTCCCCCAAAACACAAATTTTAATCTCGATTTTCCTGTAAGAGTGCTGGATGTAGTGCTCATGGGAAGGCTGCACGGTCTAAAGTGTTTTTATACCAAAGAAGACAAAGAGATGGCATATGAAGCCTTAAAGACGATGGGAATGAACGAATACGCTTCAGCCATGATGAGCGAACTATCGCAAGGACAACGCCAGCGCGTACTTATTGCAAGGGCATTGACCTCTCAGCCCAAGATTTTACTCTTGGACGAACCAACGGCAAACGTGGACATTGAAGCTCAAAACATCCTTTATGATAAGCTGCGAGAGCTCAACGAAAAGATAACCGTAGTGCTCGTGAGTCATGACATGACCGTCATCACAAGCTATGCAACAGCCGTAGCCTGCGTAAACGGTACCGTCTACTACCATGACTCCAACGAAATAACTCCCGAAATGCTTCAAATGGCCTATGGGTCTTGTCCAGTGGAGATCATAGCCCACGGCATCCCCCATCGAGTGTTGTCCAAACACAAGGGTGAGCGAGATGCTTGAAGCCCTTCAATATGACTTCATGCGCAACGCCTTAGCAGCAGCGGTCCTTGCCAGCTTCATCTGCGGCATAATGGGAACAATCGTGGTGAGCAAGCGGTTAGTCTCCATGGCGGGAGGAGTAGCTCACGCCGCCTACGGGGGTGTGGGCATGGCGCTTTTTTTTGGATTTACGCCACAACTTGGAGCTTTGGGCTTTGCTTTGGTCTCTTCTCTTTTTATGGCTTGGACGACACTCAAGGCGCAATCCAGGGCTGACACCATTGTGAGCATTACCTGGGCAGTCGGCATGGCTATAGGTGTTGTCTTTTCAGACCTCGCTCCCGGATACGGGGGAGACCTAATGAGCTATTTATTTGGCAGCATATTAATGGTAACCAAGAGAGATATAATCTTGATGAGTGTTTTTGCCTTGATTCTTTGTGTCTTTGTGCCCACCTTTTACGGACATTTGTTAGTCTATTCTTACGACGAAGACTATGCTCGCACCAGAGGAGTCCCGGTCAACTTTCTTCATTTTGCCGTCATAGTTCTCATATCCTTTTCAGTGGTCCTGATGATTAGAATAGTGGGGCTTATATTGGTAATAGCGCTTTTTTCCATTCCGCCTTACATAGCAGAAAGGTTTTGCCGCTCCTTAGTTGGCATGATGGCGACCTCATCTTTCTTGAGCCTCGTTTTTTCGCTAACAGGACTAACAGTGGCTTATAAACTTAACTTAACATCAGGCGCTGTGATAATTATCATTGCAGCCCTAGTTTACTTTGCTACAGAAATATTTCTCAGATACCGCAACTTGCAACGAAAGAAGGTTTGACCCAAACCTTCAGATTGCTCCTTTAACCCTCGGACGATTTTCATGGTAACCCCGAGACACCCAACTTAGGTGGGCCTATTGCATGACCTTAAACAGTTCTCTTAGTTGCACATAGCGTTAGTGGTGCTTTATAATGATATTTAGCATCCAAAAGTCTTTAGCCCATAGAGTGCATATAATACAGTTGCGCATCTTTAGGGTTGCTGCGGACTGTAATTTACTTAGCAGTCCGCATAGTGTTCTTGATAGATAGTCAATATATTTGCATGGGCGATACACTTAAACACGTTGTGGGACAAAAGACAAGACGGAGGAAGCTATATGATAAAGTTCATTATCAGAAGGCTTATACTCCTTATCCCTGTTCTCGTAGGCGTTTCGGTCATCGCTTTCCTTATGTTGCACTTGGCACCCGGAGATCCTGCGGAGCTTTTGGCCGGGCTTGAAGCTTCCGCGGAAGATGTAGCAGCCCTGCGAGTTCGCTTCGGCTTGGATAAGCCCCTCTTTATCCAATACTTTATGTTCTTAAAAGGCCTCTTTGATGGCAGCCTCATATCCCTCAAATACGAGATGCCTGCGGCGAGCGTCATTATTCCAAGGATTTTTAATACCCTTAAGCTTGCCTGCGCGAGCATCGTAGTAGCCGTAGCTGTGGGAACGGTAGCTGGGATACTTTCTGCTGTTCGACGCCACTCTATTGTAGACTATCTTTCGACTACGATGGCACTCCTTGGCGTATCAATGCCTGTCTTTTGGTGGGGACTCGTCTTGATTATGATATTTTCAGTATATTTGATGTGGCTTCCATCGGGGGGTATGGGCGGTTTACGGTATTTAGTCCTTCCCGCGATCGTGTTGGGCACTTCTTCTGCTGGAGTAATAGCTCGGATGACGCGTTCCAGCATGATGGACATCTTAAGGCAAGATTACATAACGACTGCCAAGTCGAAAGGCTTACCCTCCAGAATCGTGATCTACCGTCATGCTTTGAGGAATGCCTTGATACCAACAGTCACCGTGGTTGGATTAGAGTTTGGATATATGTTGGCGGGAGCTGTGCTCACAGAAACCGTTTTTTCCTGGCCAGGGGTAGGGAGATTGATCGTCGACTCAATTATGGCCAGGGACTACCCAGTAGTGCAGGCTTCTCTCCTTTTGGTAGCAGGCCTTTTTGTTCTGGTCAATTTGGGCGTAGACGTGCTTTATGCCTTCTTAGATCCGAGGATTCGTTATGACTAAAGCATCTGCCAAACGCCCGGCACATACTGCGTGGCGCCGCCTGAAGAAGAACAAAATTGCCATAGTGGGGCTTTTTATTGTGTCCCTCTATGTTGCATGTGCCATCTTTGCTCCCTATATATCCCCCTATGATCCCACCAAACAGAATCTTGCTAAAAGTTTTTTTTCGCCGGGTACCGAGCATTTTTTAGGTTGCGACGAATTTGGGAGGGATATATGCTCTCGCATCATCTGGGGGGCACGAATGTCACTTTTAATACAGTTAAGCTCAGTCATATTCGCACTCCTCATCGGGATTTTCCTCGGTGCCCTTGGGGGATATTATGGCGGCAAGGTTGACGAGGTGATCATGCGCTTCATGGACATATTACTTGCATTTCCGGGAATGCTTTTGGCCCTTGCCATCGTAGCAATGTTGGGCCCCAGCTTGAGGAATCTCATCATAGCAATCGGTATTTACTCTGTTCCACAATTTGCACGCATTACCAGAGGGGCAGTGCTTGCCGTCAGCGCAAACGAGTATGTCATCGGAGCGAAGGCAATAGGCGAAAGCGACGCGGCAGTGATTCTTCGCTATGTCCTCCCAAATGCCCTTTCTCCAATAATCGTTCAGACGACGCTTCGCATGGCTACGGTGTTACTTACAGCCTCAGGACTTGGTTTCTTGGGTTTGGGAGTACAACCTCCCAATCCTGAGTGGGGCACCATGCTATCAAGTGCTCGAATGTATCTTCGGTCAGCCCCTCATGTAGCTCTCTTTCCCGGCCTTGCCATTATGATCACGGTATTAGGATTTAATTTCCTTGGAGATGGCCTGCAAGATGCCCTAAATCCGAGGCTCAAGGAGTAAGATAGATGGAGCCGCTGCTTGAAGTAAAAGACCTTGCAACATACTTTTACACCGATGAAGGGGTAATAAAAGCCCTTGATGGCATTTCGTTTTCAATAAACGAAGGAGAGATATTGGGCCTTGTAGGGGAGACAGGTTGTGGCAAGTCTGTAACAGCTACCTCAATCATGGGGCTCATCCCCTCTCCTCCCGGCAAAATCGTACGAGGAAGCATACTCTTCAAGGGAAAGGTTCTGCTTTCTCTGTCAGAACAGCAGATGCGCCGCATCCGGGGGAAGGATATTGCAATGATTTTCCAAGATCCAGCGAGCAGCTTAAATCCGGTCCTCAGGGTAGGATTTCAAGTGGCTGAAGCCATATGGGCGCACCTGAAAACCCCCATTCGTGAGGCCATGCTCAAGGCTGTCGAGCTTTTCGGACTTGTCAACATCCCGGATCCGCATACAGCGGTTAACCGCTACCCGCACCAACTTTCGGGCGGCATGAAGCAACGAGTCATGATAGCCATGGCCCTCTCGCTAAACCCAAAGCTTTTGATAGCAGATGAACCTACCACGGCGCTCGATGTCTCCATCCAGGCTCAGATCCTAAGCCTGATAAAGATATTGCAACGAGATTACGGAAGCAGCGTGCTCTTGATTTCCCACGACCTCGGTGTTATTTCCACGATGGCCCATAGAGTAGCTGTCATGTATTCTGGGTTGATCGTAGAGCAGGGAAGGGTGGAAGGCCTCTTTCAAAGCCCTCTGCATCCATACACGCAAGGGCTGCTGGCGGCCATTCCCAGGGTCGATGAGGACATAAGCGAGCTTGCTGTCATAGAAGGCACACTACCAAACCCCATAAACCCTCCCGCAGGGTGTCGCTTTCATCCACGCTGTCCACGGGCAATGGAGATATGCAAGTCCAAAAGGCCTGCGTTTAAAGCCGTGAAGCCATACCATGAGGTGGCTTGCCATGCCTACGCTGATTAGTGCGGAAGGCTTGTATAAGCACTTTCCTATAAGGGGAGGCATCGTTACGTCAAAACCTGCCGGGTGGGTAAGGGCCGTGGATGGCGTTTCTCTCTCCGTCGAGGTGGGCGAGACACTGGGCCTTGTGGGAGAATCCGGCAGCGGCAAGTCCACCACGGGATTATTGCTTTTAGGGCTGATCAAACCCTCGGGCGGCAGGATCCTCTACGATGGCAAGTCGATTGAAGAATTCCTGGCAAGAAATCCTCGAGAATTTAGGAGGCGAGCTCAAATAGTCTTTCAAAACCCCTTCGCCTCCCTTAACCCACGCATGACGGTAAGGGATATTATCGGGAGGGGGATGAAGCTCCACGGTTTGGTAAAAAACGACAAGGAGCTTACGGAACGAGCGGCAGCAATCCTAGCAGAAGTGGGACTTAGGGAAGATCACTTGAGCCGCTATCCGCATGAATTTTCCGGCGGCCAAAGGCAACGCATAGCCATTGCTCGAGCACTTGCCCTTAACCCTGAATTTATCGTCTTAGACGAACCCGCGAGCGCACTTGATGTATCAGTGCAAGCCCAGATATTAAACCTGCTTAAGGATCTCCAGCGATCGCGAGGCCTTTCGTACCTCTTTATATCTCACAACTTAGCTGTGGTGAGGCATATAAGCCACGATGTGGCTGTCATGTATTTGGGCAAGATCATGGAAAGCTCGCCAAAGGAAGTCCTCTTTTCCCAGCCCCTTCACCCTTATACCCAGGCGCTTTTAAGAAGCATTCCAAAGATATCCTTCCCTCCTGAGGATATAGAAAACAAGGTCATAGAAGGGGATATTCCTAGCCCCATAAACCCCCCTCCCGGTTGCCCCTTCAATCCGCGCTGCCGTAAGGCTATCGATATTTGCATGATAAAGATGCCGGATTTTAGAGAAGTAATGCCAGGCCGATGGGTTACATGCCATTTGATTTGAAATCCTACAGAGGAGGGAAAAAATCATGTTGTTGAAAAACGTACGTACCTTTGCCCCTCAGGATCTGGGCAGTGTAGATATATTTGTTGGCTATAGCAAGGTGTTAGCTGTTGAAAGTAGCATTGGCTCCATGCCTATAGAGACAAAAACATTCGACCTATCGAATTTCATCCTCACGCCGGGACTCATAGACCTTCATGTACATTTTGCTGGGGCGGGCGGGGAAGGAGGACCGCTTTTCAGGGCAGAGCCTTTGAGCGTATCTTCGCTTTTGGAATCAGGCATAACCACAGCCGTCGGCTTGCTGGGGACTGACAGCTATGCCAGAAGTGTCATGGAAGTACTGCAGAAGGCTTACGCTTTGGAAGCCCAAGGTATATCGACGTATATATTCACAGGATCTTATAAAATTCCACCAATCACCATCACCGGAGATGTGGCCGTAGATATCATTGCCATAGAGAAGGTGTTGGGATTAAAAGCTGCTATAGCGGATCACCGATCATCTCACCCAACGGTAGAAGAGTTTATGCGCCTTGCTTCGCAGGTGCGCGTGGCAGGAATTTTGAGCGGCAAGGTGGGGATATTCCACTTGCACGTCGGCACCTGCCCCGATCCCCTTTACATCGTGCGGGAGACAAATAAAAGGACCTCCATTCCGCTGTATCACTTCCTGCCGACCCACATGAACAGGAACGAGGCAATATTGGAGGAAGCGCTAAAATTTGCCCTTGAGGGGGGAAATGTAGATTTTACGGCTATTAGCGACATGAATTGCCCTCAGGCATATGAGGCTGTGATACATCTTCTTGAGGCTGGAGTTCCGCTCGATCGCATTACTGTAAGCTCGGATGCGGGAGGAAGCTCTCCGCTTTTCGATTCCGAGGGTCATTTGTTAGATGTAAGGATAACTACGCCCGAAGACTTAATGACCCAGTTTTTGCGCATGCTGGATGTAATAGGGCCTGAAAAGGCACTCGCTGTCTTTTCGACAAATCCCGCCGAAAGGTTGGGGCTTGGCTGCAAAGGCAAAATAGAGGTGGGTTTTGATGCAGATTTCCTCATATTCGATAATACATGGAATTTGGCAGGCGTAGTGGCCAATGGCAGATTGGTTTGGGGTAAAATATAATCGACCATCGCAAGATCGTTTGTTTAAAAGGGGGAAAAAGAAATGAAACGTTTGGTTACTGTGCTATTATGCGTAGCATTTGGTTTTTTCGTCATGGGATCGTCATCCGCAACGGCAACCATGAAGCTCGTTATAGGGCAAGGAGTTGAACCTGTGGCGTTAGATCCTGCCGACGTGACTGACAATCCCTCGGAAGAGGTCTGTCACCATATATACGAAGGGCTTATAGGTTTTGACGAAAATATGAACATCATCCCTAAACTCGCTACGGATTGGAGCGTTTCTGATGACGGGAAAACGTGGACATTTCACTTGAAGAAGGGCGTCAAATTTCACTCCGGCGCTGACTTCAACGCCAAGGCAGTCAAAAAGAACTTCGATAGAATCCTTGCAGGCGGACTGAAAAGAAGTTCTCTTTATAAACCCGTCATCGGTGAAGTGAAGGTAATAGATGATTATACTGTGCAATTCATCCTGCCAGAATCGTTTGGCCCCTTCCTCCACACGCTCTGCCACACTGCAGGTATTATCGTAGACCCTACTTTAATCGATGCCAAGGCGGACATAAGGCGAAAGCCATCCGGCACCGGTCCGTTTAAGTTCAAGGAGTGGGCTGTCGGCGACCAGATAAAATTCACAGCTTTCGATGGCTACCATGGAGGCAGACCAAAACTCGATGAACTCTTATTTAAGGTGGTGCCCGAGGACACGGCACGCACAATGATGCTCGAAACGGGAGAACTTGATGTAGCCGAGAGGCTTTCTCCCTTTGACATCGAACATCTAAAAGCCCGTAAAGACTTGGTGGTAGAAATTGCACCATCTCTCCGCGTCATTTATATAGGCATGAATTGTCAAAAAGGCGTGACAAAGGACGTTCTAGTGCGTCGTGCCTTTAACTATGCCGTAGACAAAAAGGCCATATGCGATAATATTCTAAAAGGCATGGGCGTGCCGACAGATACCCCAATGTCCCCAATGACCAACGGCTATGCAGAAGTTAGAGGCTATCCTTACGATCCGCAAAAAGCCAAAGAACTACTTGCGGAAGCCGGATGGAAAGATACAAACGGTGACGGGATCCTCGAAAAAAACGGACAAAAACTTTCCGTAAACTTAATGACACCCCATGGGCGCTACTTGATGGATTTTAAGGTCGCAGAAGCAGTACAGGCATACCTGAAAGACATAGGCGTTGATGCGAAGCTCGTCACAATGGAATGGGGTACATATATTGCAACGCTCTCTAAGCCCTTGAATGAAAACGATGTGGACATGTACCTTCTTGGCTGGTCTCCATCGACGGGGGATGCCGATTGGGCGCTTCGCCCGCTGTTTCACTCCGCCAATTGGGCTCCCGACGATAACTACAGTTTCTACAAGAATCCCAAAGTTGACGAATTAATAGAGGCAGGTATGCGTACTGTGGACCCACAAAAGCGTAAGGAAATTTACAAAGAAGCCCAAGAGATAATAGTAGAAGATGCTCCGTGGATCACTTTATATTGGATGAACAATGTGACTGGTTACTGGAATTACGTTAAAGGCATAAAGATCATACCGCTTGAGATGACTTTTGCCCATCAAGCTTTCGTAGAACGCTAAAAATTGCAAAAGCATAATAAACGAAGGGCAATTGCCAGCCCCCGCTTTTTACGCCCTCACCACCAAGGGCGGCTCTATTTCAAATAGTGTGGAAAAATTTCTGTGGCAAGAACCCTAGCATCATCTTTCTGACGTAGACCTCTATGTTTCTAAGGCCAAAAGAGATTCGTTTTAGCATCTTCACCTTCGTATTGCATCCTTCGGTATAGGCGTTGGTAGTATTGTTGTCGAAGTAATTTAAGATGGGCTCACGCCATCTTTTAAGCGTATTTGCCCACCTTCGGGCTTCAGCGTCGTCAGAGGCCTTTAAGTTTATGATGACTAGCTCCAACTGCCTTAAAGCTTCTTTTTTGTCCCTTGCACTGTAAAGTTTCCTCAAAGCTTCCTTAGCCCAGTAAAAGTCCTTGAGGTTTGGGTATTGGCTTAAAAGCTCGTCTAGCTTTTCTTTTCCGCCTTCGCTTAACCGCTCAAATCCCACGAGGAATATCTTTTTGGGTATCCTTACTTTTCTTTTGTTACGTACGTCTTGTTCTATCCTCCTTGCCTCGTCCATGCGTCTGTTTCCGTCTGCTATGATGTGGAAATGGTCTACGACTACATTGGCTTTGGGGAAAAGCCTTTGAGCCAACTTTCTAAAGCCCTCCTTCATGTCTATGCATACTTCCTTGACCCTTTGGCTTGGGATCTTCTTTAAAAACTCCTCCAGGGTAGAAAGGCGATCGTCCTTTAGTATTCCAAGCACCCTCTTTGCCATTACGTCTGTCACCACTATCACCATGTCCTGATGCCTGAAACTGTGTTCATCTATCCCTAGGTGAAGTTCTTCTAAGTCGTCTATCATTGATCCCGGTAAGTCAGCCATCCTCACGAAGTCCATCAACACCTTTTTAATTTTGCCGTAGGATATGTGAAGAAGCTTTGCCACCTCTTTGAAGCTCATGAACTTTAGCAACCACAGTACCCACATCTCGGCCATATTGGTAAGCCTGCTCCTTGGCCTTAGGATTTCAAGCCTCCAAGTGAAGGTGCGACCACAGGACCTGCACTTCCACCTCTGCAGTCCCCATATTTCAAGATATACCCTCTTGCCACAGATAAAAGCATGCAGCACCCTTCTTGGTCTTGCATGGCCGTGTCTGTAAAGGTGCTTTGAGCCGCAATGAGGACAAAACGCCCTTTCCCCTTTGGCCTGAACTTTAATTACTACAAAATCTTCCTCTTTAACTACTTGTATGACCCTTAGACCTTCCAACCCAAGCAAATTAGTGATATCATTTAAATGGCCTTTGGCCATGGTGGTAGGAGCCTCCTTTCTTAATGGGTTTGGTTGGTTCTTACCACCATTATATTTTTAAGTCAAATTTTCCACACTAAAGATTATAGAGCCACCAAGGGCTTGACAATCGTCGATACGAGTATTATAAAAGTGGAAGCTTGAGTCACTATGTAAGGGCAGGTTTGAGCTATGGCATTCGACCTTAATGTGATTTGTATATCATGCGGCAGCAGTTCTTCTCGATCTTGGCGTTCTCGTCAAGAAAGGAAGAGGTGTTGCTTTAGGCCGCATGACATGAGGGTAAAATAGCTCAGTTTTTTAAACTAAAATTTTATTTAACTTAAAATAGGCCGGAGGCGACATCTTCCGGCCTATTTTTTATTTCTTTACTGAAGAAGGTGGAAACCACATGTATAGGGTATTGATCACGGAACACATTCATGAAGAAGGTTTAAAGGATTTATATGAGGTGCCAAAGATCGAAACAATCGTTCACCTTGGAATGTCTCGAGAGGAACTTTACGATGCCGTCAAGGACGTAGACGCCTTGATCACGAGAAGTGGCACAGCAGTTGACGCGAAGCTGCTGGATGCTGCTAAAAAATTGAAAGTCGTAGCTAGGGTAGGGGTTGGGGTAGACAACATAGACCTGGCTGCGGCAAGCAAAAAAGGGGTCATCGTGCTTAATTCGCCCACAGGAAATACCTTGGCCGCCACGGAACTGACCATGGGCATGATATTGGCTGTGGCAAGAAAAATACCTCAGGCTAATAACTCTTTGCTCGAGGGTCATTGGAAAAGGGAAAATTTCTTGGGGACACAACTATACGGAAAAACGCTCTTGATAATAGGCCTTGGAAGGATAGGCTCCTCAGTGGCAACTAGGGCCAAGGCCCTGGGGATGGAGATATTTTGCTACGATCCTTATATAAACCCCAAAAAGGCAGAAAACTTGGGAGTCAAACGCCTCGATGACTTGCGCGGGGCTTTGTCGTTGGCGGACTTTGTCACTCTTCACGTACCCTTAACGCATGAGACCAAAAATTTAATAAACGAAGAGACCTTGAGGTCGATCAAAAGAGGGGCTTACTTGATAAACTGCGCCAGGGGAGGAATAGTAGACGAAGGGGCCTGTGCAATGGCAATTAAAGAGGGCAGGCTTGCCGGCGCAGCCTTTGACGTGCATACAGTTGAACCGCCGAAGGAAAGCCCTCTTTTTGATCCTGAACTTAGGGGAAAGGTAGTGGTAACTCCCCACATAGGTGCGAACACAAAGGAGGCTCAACAAGCCGTTGCCGAAATCGTCGTAAAAAACCTCATAAAAGCTTTGTCAGGCGAGCCCTACGAGAATGCCGTAAATCTTCCCTACATGGAAAACAAGATGACACTTCAAGAAAGAGAATTTTTATCCCTGGCTCGAAGGATAGGCATGATCGCTGCTTGCGTGCTCAAAGAACATATTGAGCAAATAACGGTAAGCATGGCCGGTCCCTTATTTGAGGAAGTAGAAATAAACCTGCCCTTCGAGGTGCCTTACAGATATATGCCCTTCACTGCAGCTGCCTTAAAGGGGTTGCTTGAGGTTAGATTGGGACCTGAAGTAAACGCCATGTCGGCACCGCTTCTGGCAAGAGAGCAGGGAGTAAACGTCTTTGAGAGTCGCACCGAGGCCAGGACCTATAAAAACGTCCTATCGGTAGAGGTAAAATCACGAGACAAAGCTTTTTCCATGGAGGGGACCGTTACGGAAGAAAACAAAAAGCGCATAGTGCGAGTTGACGGTTACGAGATCGATTTCGTGCCCGAAGGATGGGTTTTACTTTTTTCAAATCACGATAGGCCTGGCGTCATAGGAAAGATTGGAACGTTATTGGGAAATTATGACGTAAACATCGCAAATTTCGCCTTGGGGAGAAAAAACGGAAGCGGCCTGGCCATTGCCGCCCTACAGCTGGATAGCAGCGTCCCAAAAGATATCATGGACAAGATACAAAAGGATGCCGATTTACTGTGGGCGCACTTAATAAACCTTAACGGAGAGTGAAGAAATTGCGGTTTTATCTGATACGACACGGAGAAACTGATTGGAACGCTCAGGGTAGATTTCAAGGAAGAAAGGACATTGGTTTAAACGACGAGGGAACGTCGCAAGCCCAATTGACATCAAAGGTAGCCTCAAAAATCGGAAAAGCTGTTATATGGTGCAGCCCTTTATCAAGAGCGTTACACACGGCAAAGCCTTTAGCGCAAAAGGGAGGATACGAAATATTTATCGAAGAAAACCTCATTGAAATAGATCACGGCAAGTGGGAAGGCTTACATGCCGAAGAAGTGAAGCGCTTTTTCCCAGAGTCCTTCGAGTTATGGCATAAACAACCTGATAAAATTCTAATGCCTGGGGGAGAAAGCCTGCAAGAGGTGCAAGAACGCGCCCTCGTTGCACTGTCTAAGATCAAACAGAATGGAAAAGAGCAAGCGATCATCATAAGTCATGACGCAGTATTAAAATGCCTTCTATGCCACTGGCTTGAGCTCCCCCTTTCGAGCTTTTGGCGCTTTAGGCTTGCTAATTGCAGCGTATCCATTGTCGAAGAAGAAAATGGCCAAGTGACGATTCCCATGCTAGGCGATATATGCCACTTGAAGAAAGGATGGACGTGGTCAATTCAAAGGGGACTTTAAACATCTTCGAAGCCTTTACAAAACGACCGTGGGCAAGTCGCCAGCGATTATGGCCTGCCTTATTGGCAATTAGGCGACCACATCCAAAAGTGTCACCCCAGGTCCGTCGCTTATGTCTCCTTTTACAAGCCTTAAATTTCATTTTGAATCTCCTCGAAGTTGGTCCACTATTGACTTGATCATCTTCCAGCATTGCAGCAGCCCTAACACCGCACCGATCAAAGCTCCCCATACAGGGGTTGATTGGGCCAAATCATATTTATTCTCGAAATATAGACCCGCGTAGTAACCAAGCAAAATAAACCCAACGATTAGCAGGCCCGAGGACACTATTTTCGTGAATATCACTAAATCCTTGACATCAAACTTAAAGTTCATGGAAAGCTACACGCCTTCGTCAAAGAGTGACTCGATATATTTTTCCAGGAAACTAATTATTTTATTGACCTTCAGGTCATCTAAACCTCCTATTATCACTTTACTATCGTCTTCTGACTTTTTGACCACTATCTTAAGGCCTAGCTTTCGGCCCAGCGGCAATTCCACTGTGGCAGAGCTCCTTTGTTTCCGATCCGGTGTTTTTTTAACCCTGTTTATCTCCTTTTCGAGCCTGCGCACAGACCAGGAATGGGCGACGCACTTTCGTGCAAGTGCGATTTGTTCCTCCTTCGAGGCCAATCCCAAAAGGATTCGCGCATGTCCTTCAGATAATTTTTCTTCCTCCAACAACTTTTGTATTTCAAGGGGCAAATCGAGCAACCTAAGCTTGTTTGACACGGCAGGACGACTCCAGCCCAAGCGAGAAGCTATCTCCCCATGAGTCATGCCGAAACGGTCAATCATCTCAGCAAGCGAGCGAGCCACTTCAATGGAGGATAAATCTTCCCTTTGCAAGTTCTCGACCAAAGCGACCTCAAGGGATTCGACGTCGCTTAAATCAGTCATCACGACGGGAACTTCCGTCAACCCCGCAAGTTTTGCCGCTTTCAATCGCCTCTCTCCAGCAACTATCTCGTAGCCTTCTTTCGAGCGCCTAACTATCAAGGGTTGCAGGATCCCGTGTTCTTTAATGGATTGAGCCAAAGATTTTAAGCCTTCGTCGCTCATGTTTTGCCTCGGCTGAAAGGAAGAAGTTTTAATTTCATCTATGGGTAAAAGACCCCTGTCTTTCTGTTGGCTTATAACTTCATCCTTAACGGAGGAAGCAAATAGGGCATCCAAACCCCTTCCTAAGGCCTTTTTTGATTTAGCCACCTTTCCTCCACCTCCTCGGCCAAAGACATATAGGCCATTGAGCCAACACACTGGGGATCGTAATAAATGATGGGCTGACCATAGCTTGGAGCTTCAGAGATTCGGACGTTTCGAGGTATTACCGAAGAAAACACAACCCCTGGGAATTGTCTTCGTACTTCGTCCGCAACCTCTTTGGACAGGTTCGTCCTGGCGTCGTACATGGTTAAAATGACTCCCCCAATGTGCAGCTTTTCATTTAAATGGTGCCTTATCAGTTCAATCGTACCAACCAGCTGCGACAAGCCTTCCAGTGCATAATATTCGCATTGTATGGGAACGATCACTGTTTCCGCAGCCGCTAAAGCATTGACCGTCAAAAGACCCAGCGAGGGAGGGCAGTCTATGAAAACGAGGTCAAAGTCTTTCAAATCAGATAAAGCCCTGACTAGCCTGGTCTCCCGACTCAGCAACCCAACCAACTCGACCTCCGCTCCGGCAAGTTCTAGTCTGGCGGGCAAAATGGAAACGCCCTTCCATGGCGTAGAGCAAAGGGCATCTCTAGGCTTCAGGTCATTGATCAATACATCATACACGCTGTGGGACAACTTGCTCTTATCGAGCCCTAAACCGCTTGTGCTGTGGCCTTGTGGATCCATGTCAACTATGAGCACCTTTCTTCCCTTGTACCCCAAGGCGGCCGCTATGTTCACACAGGAAGTAGTCTTGCCCACTCCACCTTTTTGATTTGCGATAGCTATAATTCGCAAAAACTTCACCTCCACCACGGCCTTTTTTCGGGGATTCCAACTCTCCTGGGAAGTTTTATTTCGGCATCGCTGGCCTTCTGCCACGTAAAAATAAATAACCTCTTACCAGATACGTCGTATCCCCAAATTTCAAGCCCAGACCATCCCAGTATCTTTTCCTTGCCGTGAAATTCCCTTAATTCTTCGAATGCACGAGGCCCCTTGAAAGCAATGCATCTCCCTCCAATTTTTACAAAGGGAGAAAAGTACTCGAGCAAAACTCCCAAATGGGCAACGGCACGTGCTGTAGCAACGTCATACTTTTCTTGGTTCAGGCTAGCGAACTCTTCAGCCCTAGCACAGCAAACTTGGACATTTTCTAGGCTTAAGATTCTCACAATATCTTCAAGCGCCGCGCATTTCTTCTTAACGCTATCCAAAAGGACCACCGAAACGTCGTTCCTACATATAGCCCAAACAATCCCTGGCAACCCGCCTCCCGTTCCAACGTCAATAACTTTCGCTTTAAGGGGCAACAATGGAAGCGCCATGGCACAATCTATTATATGTTCATCGAAAATATCCCGATAATCGATCGAACCAGTCAGCCTTGCGCGTACATTGGCTTTCGATAGGACGTCAGCATAATCCATCAATTTTTCTCTGTTAGCGTTAATTAGCTTTTCCGCGACATCTCGCGGTATCTCCTTTATTTTAGTCTTCACTGACCCCTTCACCTCATATTGATAATATAATATCTCATATAAAGGGGGTATAGGATTGCGAATATTTGAAACAATCCTGAAAGAACTCCGTTCCTTTCCCGATGGCGAAGTCAGCGAGATCGTCCTGGGGTGGCATGGCAGTATTGTCCTGTTTCGGGACGGCCGCTATGGCTTAGGATCCGTGCCCACCCGAAGAAATCTCGAAACCTTCGAGTCCTATTCCTCTCAGACTCAGCGCCTTCTAAATGCATCGGCCCATGAGCTGGTGGAACTTATGGTATCGCCCTACCCGCAGGAATTCGCGATCGCAAGCGCCGCGGCGTCAGCCCTTGCCCCCATCAAAACAAAAGGGAGACCCTTGAGTAGATTTTTAAAAGATCTTAACCCTAAGAAGTTGTATCTAATAGGTTACGAACAACCTTTAGTTCTTTTGTTCAATAATTTAAATTTAAAACCCTTCGTTTTGGATGACTTCTCCAGGAAGCCTCGCGTCCTTCCTTCGTGGGTTGGACCACATTTGCTTAACGATGCCGATTGGCTTTGGATCACCTTTCAAGCCCTCAGGGACAGACAATTATTCTCATTGGAGAAGTTGATAAAAAGTACCGAAAATGTGGTCCTCTTAGGACCAGGGGTCCCTTGGCTTCCGGAGCTTTTAAGCTGGTTGGGGATAAAATTCGTAGCGCAACCCAGAATATCGCATTCAAAAGCGAATCATTTGCTTAAATACATTGCAGCAGGCGGCAGTTGCTGGGATTGTGAATTTTTATCGTGGGAGGTTTATCCAATATAAATTTTTAACCTGGCCAGCTCAAGCATTTTGCCATAGAATTTCATGATAACATAATGTAGCGCAAAGAGTATGAAGAAGGGGGAGACCGTCATGTCTTGTAAAAACATTTACGCTCGGAACAAAAATTATCTAATAGTGCGCCTGAAAGAGGATGATGATTTTTTTAAAGAACTTACAGCTATTTTGAAAAACGAGGGAATAGGATCAGCAGTCTTGGTTTCTTCGGTAGGAATGATGAAAGATGTTGAGATAGGATGGTTTAGCGGAGAGGAATACAAAAAGAAAGTTTTCAGCGAACCGATGGAACTTCTTTCCATGACAGGATCGGTTAACGAAAAAGAGGACGGGGAAATCCACATGCACTTTCATGTAATACTCGGCGATTCAGATTTAAATACCCTTGGAGGCCATTTGTTCAGCGCCACGGTACACCAGGCCAACGAACTAGTATTCTTACTGCCAACAAACATAGCTCTGAAGCGGATCAAAGAAGGAGAGGGACTGCTTAGGCTATTCCCGGAGCTAAAAGGAAAGTAAAGTCGTGAGGAATCCCTTTGCGGCAGGGGGCAGAAAAGGCCTTGTCCGAAAAGTGCTCCTTGCCGCTTTTTTAATAAGTCTTTTTTCGTTATTCCTAAATTCGGGAGAAAAAGAGGCTCTCGTCACTGACATTGTCGATGGCGATACCATCGTAACGTTAACCAACCAAGGCAAAAAAGAGACAATCCGATATTTATTGATAGATACCCCCGAACTGCACCATCCTCGTCGCAGGGAAGAAGAACTTGCCAAGGAGGCCAAAATCTTTAACGCTTCGCTTGTTTTAAATAAAAAGATTAGGATAGAACTTGACAAAGAAGAGAGGGATAAATACGGCAGATTGCTTGCTTACGTTTGGGTAAACACTGAAAATGGTGAAAAGATGGTCAATGAAACACTGATAGAGAAGGGATTGGCTTTGCCTTTCTTCATTCCTCCTAACGGGAAATATCTTGGAGGCATAATGGAAGCAACGAAAAGGGCGCGAAGCCAAAACTTAGGCCTTTGGAAGCTGGCACGTAAAAGGATATTTACTCCAAGCCAAATTTATGCTGAATTACCATACTTGGCTGGTAGTTATGTGACCATCGACATAAGGATAGACGAAGTCAAAAAGTCCGGATCGAGGTGGTTATTATCACAAAGTGGCAGCCGATGTTACCTCGTCATTTACGATAACAATAAACATTTACTTAAAGTTAAGGACTCCCTGACCGGGAAGCGGATAAAAGTTGTTGGCAAGATAACCGCCTCTTTTTTAGGGGCAGAGATTGTAATATCCGATCCAGCTCAGGTCATCGAAATTGCAAAAACAGCAATGCCCTTTGGTTGCATCCTAAAAAATGGTGCCAGCGAATTATATATGGCAGCATGAGATGTAAATGACGAATTAGAGCAAGAGATGATTACTCCATGGTGAAAAGCCCATTGAGTAAAATTACTGTCCGTATTCCCAGATTGCATCGGTTAAAATAAAGTTGAAATGAAAGAATGGCAAGATATCGCCATGGAGGTGGCAGGCAATGCTTAAAGGAGTGTACAGTAAAAAAGGGTATTTTCTTTTTACCATATTTTTACTTTGTATATTATCACTTTTGTTTTTTATCCCCTCGAAGAGCCTATATGCCGATCAACTGTTCGGCAAGCTTGACATCACCGAGGTATCCCTGAAAGGACACAAATTGCATATCCGCGGAGAGACAGATCTACCGCCAGGGTCTACCCTTAATGTAAAGGTGTCGATCCCGAAACTAGACGACGATAAGGGGAAGGACCATGATGTAAAGGTTAATATAACTCCCGGACATTTCTTCATAATGATAGACCTTCCAAAGGAATGGAAAAATAAGGACTGGGTTAAATTTTTAAAGCTAAAAGCCGTCTTTGATCCCTGGGAACAACCCGAGAATGTCAAAGTAAAGGTAGGCAAAAATGGAGAAAAATTAAGCGGACCTAAGGTAAAAGTCGAAAAGGGCAAAAAAATAATGATCTCGATAAAAAACGTAATATTTTAAACGAGCGGTTCCATTTAGGTGGTGATCGGTAATGAAGGTTAAAGGAAAATACATACTGGTTGGCGTTGCCATCATAGCAATTCTTCTCGTGCTAATCGTCGCGATTTTTGATGTAGGCACGGGGATAGTTGAGGAAATGGCGCCTAAGGCGGCAAAGGACGCCCTGGGGGTCGATTTGACCTTAGAGGCGGTCTCTGGCAACCCCATAAAAGGATATACTTTAAAGAACCTGGCTCTATCCAAAGAAGATGAAGAAATCTTTTCAATAAAACAATTGGAAGCCAAACCCAGTTTGCTAGCTTTAATCGGTGGGAAGTTATATCTAAAGTCCGTGGTCTTGGACGGTGCGCTTTTTGATTTTGACAAAATAGTTGAGCTAGCGAAAAGCTTCGAGCCCAAGGGCACAGAGGGAGAATTGCCTTTGGGGGCTATAAACATCAAATCAAGTGAAATAAAAGGTCCCTTCGGCACTATTGATTTAAGAAATATCGAAATAAAGCCCGAAATGAACGCAATTAAGGCGACATTAGACGCATCTTACAACGATGTGCTAGCTAAAGGTAATGCTACCATATTGATTAAAGATGGGATCAAGATTGAAAACTTGAGTCTGCAAATAGCCGATGGGGAAATCTTTTTTTCTGGAACCGTGATGCCAGAGCTAGATCTTGAGGGAAAAGTTAAAAACCTCGATCTAGAGCGGTTAAAGAACCTGTGGCCTCCGTTAAAGGAACAGCTGTTGGCCGGAAAGCTGGGCGGTAAAATTAAGTTAATCGGCAAAGTGCCCGAAGTTCAAGGAATGGGCGATATAACATTCAGTCAAGGAATGCTTGTGGGCTTGCCTGTTGAAAGAGCAGGGGCCAGCTGGAAATACGCAAAAAATGAGCTTCACTTTCAAGACATCGATGCCAACATCCTAAATGGCGTCATAAAGGGCAATATCGTCATGTCACTGAGAAACTTGCCGCCTCATCTCGATCTCAATTTAGAAGGTAAAGACATAGATCTAAACCTAATAGCGAAATCTTTCCCACAAATGGGCGGAAAAATATCTGGCATTGTCAGCAAAGTTAACGTTAAGCTCTCGGGTATGGCAATGGAATTATCTGGCAATGCCCTTCTTTCCTCCAAGAAGCTTTCCGTCATGGGCCAGACTTTAGAAGAAGTCGAGGCAAACGTGAAAATTGAAAAGGGCAAAACCGTGAAGTTTGACGCCTCTTCTCGCTGGAATAAGACGCCTCTTAAAGCCAGGGGCGACATCGATCTTTCTAAAGGGCAATTTGTGAACGTGTCGTTATCATGGCAAAATGCATCGCTTGAGACGGCAAAAACTTTTTTACCTTCTTTAAAGGAATTCCCCATCAAGGGAAATGCCTCGGGGGAGGTGACCATAAGCGGCTCGCTAAAAGATGTCCATTCTTTTTTGATCTCGGGTAAGACTTGGTCAGAGGGCTTGGTGTTCGCAAAGGAACAGCTTATATCGCCCTTCGTGAACTTTGAGTTTAAAGATAATGTCCTGAGCTTGAAAGCCTTTTCCGCATCGTGGCGTGGCGCCAGCATAAAAGGTGCCGGTAAAATTAGTGACATAACTAAGGCTGCCATGCTCAATTTAGAGGGCAGAGTAGACGGGTTAAACCTTTCTAATTTAAAGCAGCTTGTTCCTCAACTATCAAGCTACGATCTTGCAGGCGTTGTTTCTTCTCAATGGACATTAAAGGGTCCCTTGAGCTCTCCGGAATTAGCGCTCGATTTTTACTCAAACAAGCTCGCTTTCTACGGCATGTCGGCAAACAATCTTTCCGGATCGACAAGCTTGAAACCTTTGGACAAAAATCCGTTAGCCACCCTCTCGGCCTTCATTAAGGCTTCGGCGATAGGCACGCCTTCCTTCGCACCATTACAGGACTTGACAGCTTCCATAAAAGCTGAGGCCGAGAAAATAACCGTTGGCGATGTCAAGGGACGTCTCTTACAGGGCAATCTTCAGGCTTCGGGTCAAATTACAATGCCTAAGGATCAAAATCCGGCCGTGGTTTTTGATGTAACCGTTGAGGGAGCCAAATTATCCAGCGTCAATGATTTTGGATTAAAACTGCCTTTGGAAGGAAAGGCAGACATCAAGGCTCAGTTTAAGGGGTCCCTTCCAAATATAGCTATCGCAGTCGATGCGACTTCTCCGCAGATTGCCTTTGCCGGCTTTTCGCTGACGGACGTGTCGACGGGCGTTGAAGGGCTTTGGAATTCGCTACAAATTAAATCATTTAATGCCAAGGCAGGTGGGGGATCATTAACGGCAAGCGGTGATATCAATTACGATAAATCGCTTAAGTTAAAGCTCGACGTCTCCGGTAATGGCCTGGATCTAAAAGAGATGGCAAAAACAATGAAGGGCGCCGATAAATTAAAATTGACTGGCGCCATGGATGTTAAAGCAAACATCATCTACGATGAAAGAGGCTTCGAGGGAACAGGAGAAGCGACGTCCCCAGAAGCAGGAGCTTATGGTCTTAAGGCCAGTAGCATAAAGATTCCCTTTAATATTAAGGATAATAAAATAACTAGTCAAAGCATAAGCGCTGAGCTTTACGAAGGCAAAGCTTCGGGGAAGGGTTCTTTTGCATTGACCAATTTTAATTGGGATACTTCCTTGAACGTCACAGGCGTCAACATAGATTCATTATTACACGACTTATTCCCCTTGGAAGGACACATTTCCGGAAAGGGCAATTTTCAATTCGCGGGTAACGGTGTTTTAGGCAAAAACATAGACGGTAACGGCTCTTTCAGCATTGGCGAAGGGAAAATCTCTGATTTTAAGATCGTAAAAATCGTATCCGCAGCATACGGCAAAAGTTCCATAAATTACCGAGCGATAGAAGGAAGATACATCTTGGATTCAATGGCATTGACGCTTCTTCCGGGCACGCAAGTGTATGCTCCAAAGGGCGATCCCATGTATACTTACTTCGGAGCCGATGGCACCATAAGATACGATGGGAAACTTAACCTCTCATGTTACGGTCACTTGAACGTACAAGCCATAAACGCCATTGTTGGGGGAGTAAAAGGTGGCATACTTGCCGGAGAGGGCTTAGAAACGGCCGTAAAGGGATTCTTGAGTGGTTTGCTGGAAGGATCGAAGCAGTCCGATTTCAGAGATGTGCGCTTTAAGTTAGCGGGAACCCTCGATTCCCCAAAGATTTCCGATTTTAACGTCTCAAGGCCGGAGGGAGAAAAGGATGCTTCAGAAAGCATCGTTCCCGAAGAAGACAAAGCACCTGTAGAAAAGCAAGAAAGCCCCGAAGACGTGATCAAAAAGACCATTCTTGAAAAGATATTCAAGAATTAATCTAATAACTAAACAGAGGATTGCAACACAATAGGGGTCATCGTCCGGTTACGTTTAAAACGATGGCCCCTATTTGCTTGACAGCGAAAATTTACGTTAAAAGGTTGAGGGGGGATAATTGTCTTTTGTCTCGCTTTGTGTAACTTCGATTTTGGTTGCAACCCTCTGGTTGGCCACTTCAAGCAATACCTTGGCTGAAAGAAGGAGCGCTTCCATGTCTTCGACAATTTCTACGCCTTCAAGCGCATCGCTCAAACTTGCCAACAAAATGTCCATGTCCTTGACAATGCCCTGGAGATCCTTAAAAGGCCTTTCGGCAAGGGCCTCGATCTTTCTTTCTACGGTCGGCCGCCCGCGAGCAAGAAGCATTTCATAGCCCTTCTGAGGAACGAGGGCCTCGAACCCAATTTTTTTTAGCTCTCTAGCTAAAAAGTTTGAGGCCTTTCTTTCGCCATGGGTGACGAGAAATACCGGGTTTGTTTTAAAGTTCGAAGCCCAGGCAAGAAGGTCATCTTGTCCGCCATGAGCGGAAAAGCCTCCAATAGTATGTGCTTTGCATTTGACAGCCACTTCTTCGCCTGCAACTTTGACAAACCTTGCTCCGTCTATTATTCTACGGCCCAGTGTCCCTTCAGCCTGATAGCCCACAAATATAAGATGACTTCGAGGATTCCACAGATTATGTTTTAAGTGATGAACAATCCTTCCACCATTTGCCATGCCGCTTCCGGCTAATACTATGGCAAAGGAAACGTCATTGATCTTCTTGGATTCTTGTGGCGTTATGACCTCTTTTAATCCCCTCGGGCTAAAGGGATCTAAATTTTTTAGGAGTCTGTCTTGAACCTCAGAGGAGAGTAGGGAAGAATACTTTCTGTATACTCTGGTCGTCTTTACACCCATCGGAGAGTCAAAATATATGGGAATATCATCGCTTAATATGCCTTTTTCTTGAAGTAATGTCAACTCGTATAGCAATCTTTGCACCCTGTCAACTACAAAGGTGGGGATCAAGATCTTCGAGCGATCCCTCAAGGATTCCTCAATTATGGAGGCAAATTCATTCCTCGTATCATCGAGACTTTTATGGTTTCGATCTCCGTAGGTGGACTCTATTATTACATAGTCCGCGTCATTGATGACAGCAGGGTTTCTATCCAAAACCGTGACCTGCTGTCCTAAGTCACCGGAAAAAACCAACTTCACGCTTTCTTTACCAATCCAAACTTCAATGATGGAGCTTCCTAAAATGTGACCTGCATCTCGGAAGCGTACTTTAATTTCGGGTACAATCTCAAATATATCGTCGTAAGAAAGTGGAGCAAAAAACTCTAAAGCCTTGTCTACTTCCTCTTCCGTGAAAAGAGGCGAAACTGGGGGAAGGCCCTTTCTTTTATTCTTTCTCGTTTTCCATTCGGCTTCCTCCCACATCAAACGGGCGGAATCTCTCCACAAAATTTCGCACAACTCAAGCGTCGGCGTGGTTGCATAAATTTTCCCCCGAAACCCTCTTTTAACGAGCAGGGGAATGCGTCCAGAATGGTCTAAGTGGGCATGGGTTAACAATGCAGCATCAATTGTACTTGCATCAAAGGGGAAGGGTTCGCTGTTTTTCTTGTCCTCGTCCTGTCCCTGAAAAGTTCCGCAATCTACGAGAACTCTTCTTCCGTCGTGCTCCAATAAATATAACGACCCGGTTACTTCTTCAGCAGCACCATAAATCCCAAGACGCACGAAAAACACTCCTTTCTAAAGAGTTAGGCAAATGGATTGCGGTACCTTTCCAAGGAGACGACCTCATCAAAGGGCTTGCGGGGTCGAGGTTGCGGATCTTCCAGAGGATACCCCAGCGTCACTAGGGTTAAAATCATCATATCTTGAGGAAGTCCCAGATCACGACAAGTTTTATTGTAGAGATCCATATTGACGGCAGTAATTTCATTCGCAAAAGCTCCAACGATGCAACTTCCAACTCCTTCGTGTTTAGCCTGCAGGATCATAAAGGCTATCGCCAAAGACAGCTGCTCATACAATCTAGCAACCAAGACATCCTTGCCCCTTAAAAGGGGATTATAGGCCGGATCATTAAGCGATTCCTTTGCCTTTTCTTCGTTGAAGCTTCGTCCTAAAGCTTGCGATAAGGAGCGCATCTGTTTCAACCTTTGCTCCTTGGACCAAGCCGACATATCGCCGCAGCAAACTACAACGCTATCGGCGGTCTCAACGAAGGGTTGGCCCACAGCTAATTGGCGCAACTGCGACTTCATTGCCCTTTCCCTGACTACTATAAAATGCCAGGGCTGGACGTTGGCCCAGCTGGGAGCGCGCCTTGCCGCCTCCAAAATTCTTTTTATGACGTCCTTTGGAACAGGACGAGTGTCATACCTTCTAATACTCGCCCAGCCTGCTATCTCAGGAAGCAGCCCGTTCATCGCCCTATCATCTCCTCGTTTAAGCTTAACCTTTATTTAAAGTATAACATACAACTATCCTATGTCCACGAAATCTTTGGTGAAAATATTAAAGGGATAAAGTTAGAGCTCTTAGGTCAAAGCAGTCACAAGCCAAATTTCTGCACTATTTCTTCATACCTTAAAGGCCCGATATGAATCTCTTTTACTTCGAGGTTCTCGTCCAAAAAGTAGCTGGTTGGGACATAGCGCACAAGATAATGTTGCGCTGTTAAACCATGAGAGTCCAGATAAACAGGGAAGGACAGATTCTTATCTTCTAAAAACCTCTTAACGTAATCTACGGATTTTTCGGAGACGGTCAAATTTACGGCAACCAGATGCACTTCTTGCCCATGTTCTTTGAAGAAACGCTCAAACTCAGGCAGCTCGGACAAGCAGGGAGGACACCAAGTTGCCCAAAAATTGAGCAATACAGGCTTCCCATTGAAATCGGAGAGCTTAAAGGTATTGCCTTTTAAATCAACCACCTCAAAATCAGGCGCTATTTTTCCTTTTTGAGCATTCGCTAGAGCCACCACATTGGGAAAAAGGACCAAAGAAATGATTAATGCCAGTGACACAAAAGAAACCCCTCGGTTTATTTTCATAACATATCACCTCGCGATTATGATTCTCTAACTACAAAAGGGGCGTCCATAGGTATGACCTTGAAAAGAAATCGAAAAACATCAAGATCCCAACTGCGACTAGAATCACACCCGCCACTTTTTTAATATGTATTATCTTGGTTGTATGTTTCTTGATTAAGCTTTCAAATATATCCACGAACAACGCAACGGCCAAAAACGGCAATCCAAGCCCCATGGAGTATGCAAGTAAAAGCAGTACGCCTTCCTTAACGGTCTCGCTATTGCTTGCCATGACCAATATCGAAGCCAATATGGGGCCAACGCAAGGCGTCCAACTGGCAGAGAAGGCTATTCCCATAAGGAAAGCCCTCACCCAAGAGGTTTTGACCGGCTTTATCCTGAAATGTCGCTGGCGCTCGAGAAAAACTAGATCAAATAAGCCCATCATATAAAGCCCAAGAAATATAACTATCACAGCTCCCAACCTTTTGACCAAGACTTGATTCTTGATCAGTTGTTTGCCAAGAGCAGTGGCGGAGGCACCAAAAAGTACAAAGATAACGGAAAAACCGGCGACGAAAAGCAAGGCGTGCAAAAAGGCCTTAAGGTTAATTGGACTTTCCCTTCTATCTGACGGTGCTACAGTATCTCCGGCCAGATAGGCGATATAAACCGGGACCATGGGCAAAAGACAGGGTGAAAGAAAGGACAATAAACCTGCAATAAAAGCAATCGTAAAGGTAATTTCTGGCATCATCTCAACCCCCCCTTTATACCTATACCTGGATATGTATATCCTACAACACCCAAGCATTTTTGTCATCACCCAGGGACGCTAAAAAATAGGGGAACACTGGAGAGGTTCGCCTGCAATGACACATCTCCATAAGCTATGGGGTTCACTGATCGCCTTTGTCAGCCATTAAATCGTTGAACTCAATTTTTTCTTTCTGTAGGTCACCGTGACGAGAGACCTTGACGCGCACGAAACCATCACCATAAGGAATCGCTTCAACGGCCCTTTCCATCTTTGCCCTCGAAACGGGCCAATACCTTACACCAATGGTGGTGGTATGTTCGAACAAAGCCTTTATTGCCAGATCTAATTCTTTTAAATCTACCAAAAGTCTTAAGACAAAGACGGGCCTGTTTTTCTTGCCCAAGCCTTGAAGGAGGTGAACTTCCTTTGATGTTTCTTGCAGCTTGGAAATGGCATACCCAATTTCCTCGCCCGTTATATCGTCCAAGGTAGTCTCAATCAAAATCGTTTCTTCTACGTTTTCCTCACTGGCAACTGTCGCCCTGAGCACGTTTGACACTTCAAGGTTTTTACTGCCGGCACCATATCCAACCTTTAACGGCACAATCGAAGGAAGGGCCTTACAAAAGACGGCCGAGACGGCAAGAAGCGCGACTCCGGTTGGCGTGGCCAACTCTTCTTCGACTTTGCTTCCGACGATGGGAATGCCCTTACTGCAAGCCATAGCAGTTACTGCAGGTACGGGCACAGGGAGCAACCCGTGACAAGTGTTTACAACTCCGCTTCCTACGCAAATGGAGGTGGAAAGGATTTCTTTTTCGCCCAAGCTTTCAAGGAGCATGAAATAGCCCAAACAGTCCAAGATGGTGTCAAAACTGCCAGTCTCATGCAGGTGAACTTCTTTTGCGTTTTCTCCGTGAACATTTGCCTCGGCTTCAAGCAAACAAAGAATCGCTTCTTTTGCCTTTTGCTGTGCCCAGCTTGAAGCACTTACGGCTTCTGAGGCATGATCTAAAATTTCAAACATCTCGTGTCCGTGTCTCCCGCGAGCCTGTTCATCAAGGATAATTTCGATCCTGGTAGCAGATATTCCTTTCTTTTTTAACTTCTCTTTTTTTATCTCAAGGCCCGACAGGCCCTTCACATTTTTTACGGAAACAAAACGTTCAAGCAGGGAAAAATCAGCGCCAAGGTCCACGAGTGCGCCCAAAAGCATATCCCCGCTTACTCCTGACAAGTGAGGTTCAAATATTATCACGCTCCACGCCTCCCCTTAAAATGTAATCCATCTTACCGCTTTTATGACCCTCTAAATCGACGGCCACCACTAGAAAGCCCAACTCGAAGAGGGCGCTCTTGACATCGTCTTTTATGGCCCATACTTTTTCTACGTCATTTGGCGATACCTCCACAACAGCAACACTGCGTTGGTAGCTTCTGACCCTTACATTTCTAAAGCCAAGAGAAATCAAATATTCTTCAGCCTTGGCAACTCGAGTTAGATCTTCTTCGTTTAAGGTCGTACCGTAGGGGAATCTGGTAGCAAGGCAGGGCGAAGAAGGTTTGTCCCAAAAGGAAAGGCCGAACTCGCGTGCCAACTTTCTTATCTCTTCTTTTTTAAAACCCATCTCCCTCAGGGGATGAAGCACCCTGTCTTCTTCCGCTGCCTCAAGGCCGGGCCTGTATTCGCTAAAGTCCGAATCTGTCGCGCCATCCATTATGACAAAGTTTTTTGAGGCAAAGCAGCCATCCATCCATTTTTTAACCAAATTATCTCTGTGCTTCCTGCAAAAATAGCATCGCCTGTGATGGTTGTGTCTTACTTCACTTACGCTCAAATCATCCGAATTGATTACGAAATGTTTAATCCCGAAGTCTTTCGCCACTAGCGCTGCATCTTCTACCTCCTTCTTGGGCATAAGGGGAGAAGAAAATGTGACGGCTACAACGTTGCTTTTAGCTTTAAAGCATGCGTACGTCAAAAATGAGCTATCCAGCCCACCCGACAGCAGGACAACAATATCTCGATGGCTGCCTATATAATCTAACAACGAAGTCCATTTTGACACCTTTCGTCCCTCTTTTCTGTTGCGAAGTTACCTTGAAATTTATTATACATTTTCATCGTATAATGAAGGTAGCAATATGAACAAAGTATAAGGCATATCAATGCGCACCATAATTGGCCTATAATTAAATGGCGTCGAAAGAGACGGTTTTTTAGTAACCTATTAAGCAAAAATACGCTTTTCGCCGGCGAAATTAAAAATTAGTGTTAAGGACAAAGTTCGCTAATGAAATTTGCAATTCCCGTTGTGGGCATGTAATAATTTTTTTGTCAAAGGACTGCTTCAATGTTGAAAATAAATTTGAGCAAAAAGGGCGTCAAAGTTTTTGTAATCCTTGCTCTTGTTTTAATATTATTTTCCTTTTTAGCCATTGAAATGCTATGGAAAAACAAGGACAATCTGGGGGCAGATTTTGTCGCCCAAAAGTTTAGACATGCCGTTAAAAGCAATATAGGTGTGGATGTCATTTTTTCGTCCATTTCAGGCAATCCCTTGGTCGGCTACGTTGGCAAAGAGGTTAAACTAGACATCGACGGCAATATAACAAACCTCGCCAAGTCCATTAACATCAAGCCCTCGCTTAGATCACTGTTAGCGGGAAAACCGAGGGTTACAAGCATTGAGATAAACTCCGCTAGAATCGCAAGCGAAGATGCTTTAAAGCTCTTCAACCTCCCCTTGGCTGACAAAGAGCCGAAACAATCCATATCGATCGAGAATATAAGTTTATATGACACGGAAATATTGGGCAAAAGAAGAATTTACATCGAGAGGGCTCATCTCAAGCCTGAAGACAATCTAATGGAATTTGACGTTCACGGCGCGATTAACTTACTTAAATTTCAGGCCAAAGGACGCCTTTCTGCTTCCGATGGCAGGGTTTCTCTGGAAGATTGTTTAATCAAAACCAATGAAGGAAACGGAGTCTTAGAAGGAGAAATAACGCCCCTCTTTGGCTTAAGGGGTGAGCTTCATAACATAAGTACTGACGAAATAGCAGCAATATTTCCCAGATTCACATCGACAAAACCGAAAGGCACCATTTCGGGTTCAATAGGCTTCACCATGGGCGAAAAAAGATCGCTCAAGATCGATGGACAATTTTACCTGCCCTCGGGCGAGATAGTGGGCATTCCGCTAAATGACACTTCCTTTACCCTTCTTTTCAGCAATGGAGTGCTTGATTTTAAAGTACTGCAAAATAAATCCTTTGAATCAGAGGTTACGGGATCGGTAATGGTCTTTTTTAACCCCTTAAGGTTGAAATTGGAGCTAAATTCAAAGGTAGCATCGATCGAGGCGTGGAAAAATCGATTTGATTGGCTTTCCCCCCTGAGCGGAACTGCCGAAAATATCGCTTTGTCCTTGGAAGGACCCCCAAAATATTTATCGGGAAGGGTGAAATTCGGATCACCCGAGCTGAAGATTATGAACCTCGCTTTAACAAATGCCGATATGACCGCAGAAGTGTCCGGCAGTCAAATTTGCTTTAACGGCAAGGGCTTCTGGAAGGACATACTGCTTGAGCTTCAAGGAGCAACTTCACACGACGGTTCGCCAATGCTTGACGCTACTATCAGTGCCAGATCTGTGGACGCAAAAAAATTAAAAAATTGTTTTAAAGATAGCGGAGAACTCGAACTGGAAGGCAATTGTGATATCTTTTTAAGCATGCACGGCAAAGCCGGTAGCTTCGCCATTGATGGCACTGCACAATCCGACCGACTTAAAGCGGGGTATTTGAACTTAAAGGATTTAAAGGCCGAGTTTGCATTGCAAAAGGGAAATTTAAACATCGCAACTTTGCGCGCAAAACTTTACAGCGCTGATCTTAATGGCAAAGGGATCGTGTCAGATATTTTTTCCTCAAATCCAACCTTTGGCATATCTGGAGTCATTAGAAACCTCGAGTTGGGCGAGATATTCGATTCAACAAATACAAAAATTTCCGGTGAGTCCGAAATAGAATGGAAGATTACGCGAAACGGCGCAGATACTTCTTTAACTGCTCATATCAATGCACCGTTGCTTTGCTTTGACGATTTACTATCGCTCACTGATATGTCAGTTGCGGTAAAATCTGTTAAAAATGGGTTATTTCTTTCCGGTGAAAGTCTTTGTTCGGAAGGCAGGATTGATTTTGAGGGCAACATAACATTTGCAAACAATTCTCCTCTGATGGATATTTCTGGCAAGATGACAAACATAAAACTCGAGTCACCGGACTTTGCACTAGATGGAACAATTAGGGGCGATTTTCAGATAACGGGACATCCCGGCAAATTGACGTTATCTTCAGAAGTAATTAGCGATGACATCGCTATGCGAAACATACCTTTAAAAAACTTCAAAGCCAATGTGGAAGTGCGCGATTCTTTTGCAGAGGTAAAGACTTTGTCCTTCGATTTATGGGAAGGGATCG
Source organism: Acetomicrobium sp. (assembly GCF_059026225.1). Lineage (NCBI taxonomy): Bacteria > Thermotogati > Synergistota > Synergistia > Synergistales > Acetomicrobiaceae > Acetomicrobium > Acetomicrobium sp. The sequence goes on along the minus strand of NZ_JBWQOQ010000002.1, from coordinate 273,066 downwards.
TCATGCTAAGGGGAACTGCGCAAAAAGATGCATTAGATCTTAACGGACAGTTCAATGCCATCAATTTGTCACATCTTCCGCTACCCCCTAAGTGGTTTCCGCAGGGTCTGGCGGGCGGCATGTTAGAAGTAAAGGGAAATATTGCTTCACCTCAAATAACGATTGAGGGCGTCATAAGAGAAGCAGCTATCGGCGGTCTTTCATTTGATAAAATTAACTTTTTGGCAAAAAGCGATATGACAAACTTCAAGGTTGACTATTTCGAAGCATGTAGCGAGGAAGGAGTTTTAAAGGGCGAACTTGAAGGCACTTTTAAGCCAAGGCCTTCCCTTAAATTTGACCTTCAAGGAAAGAAATTGCCCACAAGCATGCTAGCACATCTTTTTTCGCCAAACCTCAAAAACGCACTGCAGGGATTGGTACAAGTTAATCTTAAGGGCGAATATAAAGACACATTAACGGTACGCGGCAACATTGACGCTGATGAACTGTTGCTTTTCGGCTTGAAGATCCAAAAGGCAAGCATCCCCATCCAATTTACTGGTGATGCATGCCAGATTGGCGATTTAAGGGCTAAGATTTCTGGGGGCAGATTGCAAATGCACCTGACTGCTAAAAGAAACCGACCTCTACAATGGAAAACTATGATTTCCGTCGAAGACGTACCTCTGGAATTTCTCCTTCAAGACTTTTTAAAAGAGGCTTACTCGGTTTGTGGCTCTACAAACCTTTACTTAGACTTAAAGGGCGAAGGGGCGCGTTTGGTGAACATGTCAGGATTGGGCAAGCTAGAAATTACCGATGGTCAGATTCTTGCATTTCAAAAGTCTGCTAAAACCTTAGAAGACCTCGGTATTGAAGGTTTTAAGTTTCATCGAGCTTTATTGCACTTCAATATAAACGGGCCTTCCCTTTACATCTTGCCTGGAAGCATGATTACTTCTCATCCTAACGATTCGCTATATCGTTATATCTCTTTCGACGGAGTCATAGCTTCAGATGGCAAAATTGACCTTTTTTGTTTAGGGAACGTCAACGCTAAGGCTTTAAATGCCTTGACAAAAGCCTTAAAAGAGGTAGCGGCGCTTGAAAATCCGACGGAACAGGAAATTGCGCAAAATTTGCTCAAAGGCTTTATTGGAGGGTTTTCAGTAAAAGATTTCAAGGACGTCTCTTTGCGCATCAAAGGTACATGGCCTTCGGTAACGCTTTCCAAATTAAGCGTCGGCGAACCTTCATTGGGCAAAGACGCCACTTCCCACAGATTAAATGGTGATGAAGACGAGTGGAACGTTAAGTTGTTCTTTACCTTTCCCACCGGTGACGGGAGCTCGTCCGATTACGATTTTGGCGATCAATTTATATCACAGCTATTACAGGGCCTTTTAGATCAACTTTTCAGCCCTGCGTCTCATGATAATGAGAAAAAGGGAACCTTCTCTACAGTCAACGAGTTCAACGGCAGTCATTAAAGCCTATCAAAAACACAAAAGCACATGGATGAAGCATGTGACGCTTCAGTTTAATTGACGAAGGATCAACCATCGACTAAAGCTAAATGCCTATTTAAGCCTTTTAAGGTTGGTTGTTTAGTAGAACATTTAACAAAACATCGTGATCGATGTTGCCTCCCGATATAACCACTCCTACATTTCGCCCCAAAGCCGAAATGCGACCCGATAGCAAAGCCGCTACGCCTACAGCACCTGCCCCTTCTACTACTTGATGGTGTTTTTGATGGAGGAAGGCAATCGCCTTGGCTATTTCTTCTTCCGTGACCGCTATAAAATCATCAACGCATGTTCTAGCCAGGTCCAGCAGAGACTGTGGTATCGTGCCTGTAAGACCGTCTGCCAACGTCTCGGAATAACAGACATTCACCACCCTGCCGGACTGCCATGACACCACCCATGGCATTGAGGCAACTGATTGAACCCCAATGATCTTTATGCCAGGCGATAATGCCTTCGCAGCGATGGCAATGCCCGTTATCAAACCTCCGCCCCCGGCCGGAACCACGATCATATCAAGATCCGGTTCATCAAGCAACATCTCCAATCCAACAGTACCAGCGCCGCTCACTATGTAGTGATCTTCGTAGGGAGACACATAGGTCAAGCCTTCCTTTTTTGCGAGATCCATGGCTGCTAGTTCAGCATCATCGTAGAGATGCCCAACGACTCGTAAGTCGACCGCATCGCCGCCCAATCGCTTTATAGCCTTCTGCTTGGTAGCGGGACATACGCCTGGAACGAAAATTACAGCCTTGACATTGAGCATCTTTGCGGCAACCGCCACGCCTTGTGCGTGATTACCGCTTGAAGCCGTAACAACCCCCCGCTTACGCTCTTCCTCTGACATGTGAAATATCTTGTTCAGAGCCCCCCTAATCTTGAAAGAACCGCAGAATTGTAAATTTTCCCATTTCAAGTAAACATTCCCTCCGGTAACTTCGCTCAAATCAAGGGACATTTCCACAGGCGTGCGTCTTACCTTTCCATTTAAAAAGCTGGCTGCCAATAAGACATCTCTAACTTTGGGCCATATCATTTATTAATTTCTCCCCTTTTTCGCAAACTTTATTAAGACTTTTTTCACCAGTTCATGTTAACATTATAATGGCTCTTAACCCATATCAAAATCATAAAAAACAGAGGTCCAATACTTAGGCATAATGCGAGAGATCCCTTTAACTTTCAAGAGCTGATAACAGCATTTAGAGACCATCTAATTTGTTTTCTGTGTCTTTAACGTGATTGCAGAGACGAGTTTGTTTGCATTCAAACAAAAACTTTATCGTGTCAACCGTAGAGGTGAACTTCACCTAAATGAAGCTAGTAAATGCTGATGAGCCCAAAACTGATACGGCAGTAGCCCGCCCGATAATTTCCGATAGGGGCGCCCTTCTTTTAAATAAAACCGTCTTCCGGCCTTGTAGGGCCGGCGACATAAATAAAAACCTGGCGAGGTCTTATGTCCAAAGGTGACCATATAATGCATCGTTGGCAGGAAATGCCTTTTTATCGATAAAAGAAGTAATTAAGCAACCAGTATAACGATCTTTGAAAGGAGCTTTTGTCATGTTCTTATTATGTATAGCCAACACCGAGCTTAGCAAGATACCGAACCTTTCTGCGGCTGGAGAAAACCCTGAAGCTATCCGATACACGGTCCCTTCCGATGCAGAACTTCTTTTTTGGGGGAAGTGCCTCACAGCCTCTACTTTGCCTCTCGATCCAGAGGGACATCCCACTCCAGCTATTTTTACGAGAGCAGCCTATATAAAGGCAAACTTCCCCGTCATGGTAGTAAGGACGGGAAGCTTCCTGCCTCCGGCCTGTCCTTATATAGAAATCCCCTCGAGCCCGGGATCCAATCCTCTAGAAAAACCGGCAGTAGAGGAAGCAAAAAGAATATATTCCTGGGCAAAAGCCCTGGGCGATCATTTATCCTCCTTGGATTCTCTTATGGTGATTGGAGAATCCGTACCTGGCGGTACTACCTCTGCCTTTCTGGTTTTAAAGGCTCTTGGTTATGACGGCATGGTATCTTCTGCAAGTCCCAACAATCCGTCAAACTTAAAGATAAAAATTTGGGAAAGTTGTCGCAAACGTTACAATATCACAGAAGGCACTTTTTGTAACAAAGGACTCGATGCGGTAACGCTTCTTGGTGATCCAATGCAGGCAACAGTAGCTGGTATAGCAATGGGGTCTTTTAATAAATCCAGGGTAATACTGGCCGGAGGAACGCAGATGCTTGCCGTGGCCGCCGTATTGAGACACGAAGGGTATGACGGAGATATCGAAATTGCAACGACAAAATACATAGCTTTAGACAAATCAGCCCACTTTGCCAGTTTGGCCGAAAATCTCCGCGTGAAAGCTCACGTAGTTCCCATGGATTTATCCAGATCTGCTTATAAAGGGCTCTCGGACTACGAGAAAGGCTACGTCAAAGAGGGGGTGGGCGCAGGAGGAGCTTTATGGTACGCCAACCACCTTGGAGTTCCAACAGAAGTAGTCGTAAACGCGGCAGAGCAGATTTACGCTAATTTGTTAGAAGGTATCTCATCATGAAATTAATACTTGTACTTGGAGGAGCAAGAAGCGGTAAGAGCAATTTTGCCAAAAAAATAATCTTGGACAATTATGAGGGCCCTGCCACCTTTCTTGCCACCGCCAGACCCGGGGACGAGGAAATGAGACGACGTATATCATTACACAAAAAAGAAAGGCCCGCTACGTGGAGCACTTGGGAGGGAAATCCGAGCGATTTGATTGATTTTTTGTATACTGTTAGTGGTGCAGCACTGATGGATTGTCTTACCACCTGGTTATCGGAACTGATCTTCGATAAATACGATGACATGGAAAAATTATCGGAGGACGAATGGAGCGCAGCGCAAAAAAACCTTCTTCGAAAAGTTGAGGAGCTATGCAAAGTAACGGGACCGGAAGTTTTAGTGATTGTGAGCAATGAAATTGGCATGGGAATAGCGCCCGCCTTTATAATGGGCCGAAGGTTTAGGGACCTACAGGGCAGGGCCAATCAAATGGTCGCTTCCCGAGCTGAAAGTGTAGCAATGATGATAGCTGGACTGCCCTTGTGGTTAAAGGGAGGCAGAGTAGAGTAAATCAATCCGAAAGGAGGCGCAACCTTGCGTTTTATTGAAATATTAGCGGCCTCATTTTCTTTTTTTAGCAGGATTCCCGTACCGAAGATCCTTTTGCCCGAAAGGGAGCCGCCTTACCCCATGATGCTCGCCGTCTCTCCTTTGGTAGGAGGCATTTTGGGCGCGATATGGGGAGGAATAGGGGCAATTCTCAGTTTGAGGTTTGCAGCCCTCGGTGCTGCATGGGCATCGGCATTGATATACGTATTATTGGGTTGGGGATTGCATTTAGACGGGCTTAGTGATGTAGCAGATGGCTGGGGAAGCGGAGAAAGCGGGGCAACGCTTAAGGAAGTGATAAAAGACTGCCATTGTGGGCCCTACGGTGTTGTAGCGTTAGTATTGACATTGGGCTTCTGGACATCGCTTCTTTTTGCCCTTCCAACATGGCGCTGGATAACGATAGGCATAATGGTGGGGGCATCAGGCAGGTGGGCGATGTGCTGCGCATCGTGTATAGGCCGTTATCCTTGGAAAAGTGGTATGGCGCTTCCATTTGTTCAAGACTTTTCGGTAAAAGAAATTCTTTATGCCTTTTTGTGTTTTGCTCTATTTTTTCTACTTGGACCGTGGCTGTGGATCTTATCATTCTTTTCAACCACCTTCATTAGCGCTCTTGTCGCATTATGGGCACATAGGCGAATTGGAGGGGTTAGCGGTGACGTACTAGGTACCATAGAAGTGTTGGCGGAGCTTTGTGCACTTGCGGCCATTGCTTTGTTTACATCGTAATTAAACAAGAGATTACAAAGGATCCATATTTTACCCCGACTCTTTTTGTTGCTTTACCTAAAGTTAATTTATGGTAAAATTACGCATATTGTGGACAATGTTAAATGGCATCTTTATGATGTTGGATTTTTTAATGTATTTTTTAAAGATTCTTAAAGCAGGGTAAAGAGTGAGGTAAAAATTGAGGAATAAAATTAAACTAATAGCTATTGATTTGGACGGTTCACTTCTTACATCAGAAAACACCATTACGGAAAACACAATCAGGGCTATTAAAGACTTAATCTCTCGAGGTGTAACCTTTCTCATAGCTACAGGAAGGATGTTTTGTTCTGCCCGAAAGTTTGCGCTAATATTTGGGCCGCAAACACTCATCATCTCCTACAATGGAGCTTTAATAAAAAGAGCTCAAGGCAAAACATTGTTACATAGGCCAATCGCTTTAAGCCTGGCCAAGGAGGTCTTAAGCTTCTTCAAAGAAAAGGGTTGGTATGTCCAAAGTTATATCGATGATGTGCTTTATGTCAAGGAATTAAACGAGAAGGCGATAGCTTACGCCAAAAACTCAGAGGTAACTCCGATCGTCGTAGGAGACAAACTATATGATCCTCCGAAGGAACCAACAAAGCTACTTGCCATGACCGATGACGAGAATTTAACAGAGACAATGAGAGATGAGATAAAATCGCAATTTAACGCTCGCTTATTTGTGGCAATTTCGTCCCCCACCTACATAGACATGGGAAATCCCGAAACAAGCAAAGGAAAGGCATTGACTTATATCGCAAAACTCCTTGGGGTTAAAAAAGGGGAAGTATGTGTCATCGGCGATTCGGAAAATGATGTAGAGATGTTTGAGGCAGCGGGATTATCTATTGCTATGGGAAACGCGCGAGAAGATGTGAAAGCGAAAGCTTCTTTCGTGACTGCTTCGAATGACGAAGAGGGGGTAGCCATCGCCATCAAAGACATAATCATTCCCGATTTTCTTTAGCGAGATTAGACAAGGCATCAAGTAAAAGCTCTATTTCGCTCTCAGTATTAAACGGTCCAAGCGAAACTCGAAGAGAACCTTGTGGGAAAGTGCCAAGCGTTTTATGGGCAAGCGGAGCACAATGCAGTCCCGGGCGTGTCTCGATGCCCCATTTCTCGTACAGCTCAAAGGCTAACTCGGCATTATCCCATCCTCTTAGGTTTAGGGCAAAAATTGGCAACCTATTCTTCATCTCCTTGGGCCCATAGAGGCTAACTTCTTCCATTCGAAGTAATTCCTTCAACAACTTCTTCCCAAGCTCGTCCGCTTTCTTTGTCACCTTCTCCATGTCCTCAGCCTCGATCCATTCGAGCGCCGCCTTTAGTCCCGCAATGCCCGGTAAATTAGGGGTACCGGACTCAAATTTATCTGGCATTTTTTGAGGTTGCACCTCTTGGTGAGAAAAACTTCCCGTTCCTCCCTCTATTAAAGGCAATACGATATCGGCGAAATCGGGCCTCCATACTATCCCTCCGGTGCCCTGCGGTCCCAAAAGTCCCTTATGTCCAGTAAAACAGAGGGCAGCGATATTATTTTTCGATACGGAGATTGGAACGCTACCCGCGGTTTGAGCTACATCTACCACAACAGGAGCATCGTTTTTATTGCAAATTTGACACAACGCTTCTAAATCTTGTAAAGTTCCACAGACGTTACTCGCGTGATTTAATACCACCAGGTCGGGTTTATGTATATTTATTTCTCTTTCAAGAGCAAATTCAGACATACGCCCATCTATATCACACTTAACAACGATGACCTTGACGCCCTGCTTTTCTAAGCCCCTGAGAGGCCTGATCACGGCGTTATGTTCCATTGAAGAGGTCAGGGCAATCATGCCCGGCTTCAAGAAACCCTTAATGACTATATTTAAGGCTTCCGTAACATTTGAGGTAAAAGTAACATAGCGTGGATCTTGATGTAAGTATCCATCGAACATCCTTGAAAGCGTGACACGGCAATCGGTAACCAGATCCAGCGTTTCAATGTCCCTGGAAGAAGCACCGCCTCTTGCAAGGTTGCCACCGGTCCTCAAGATGAAATCTGCCATTCTCTCGACTACAACTTTCGGCTTGGGCCAGCTCGTAGCGGCGTTGTTGAGATATACTGCCATAACCACCACTTCCTTTAAGTTTTTAGCATCAAATAAATTCTAAAACTTTTTTAACAATGGCCTCGCCGGCTTTTGGCCTTGCCAGTTTTTCCGATGCCTCTAATAACTTGGCCTGCTCTCCTTCGTCTCCGAGGACTTTTAAAAGCGTATGGGCTGCTCTCCTGGGTTCAAATATAGTTTTAGCAGCCCCTCGATCGAGGAGATAATCGCTGTTCCTCTGTTCCTGCCCCGGAATGACACCGCATAAGAAAAAGGGACGCTTCATGCATAACACCTCTGAGGTCGATAATCCCCCCGGCTTCATGACAATGGCATCGGAGGCAGCATACACATACTCCATCCCCTTAACAAAGCCAAAAACTTTGACATTGACGCTGTCAAAAAACCTCTCCTCCATAGCCTCTCTTAACTCCTCGTTATTTCCGCATAACGTCAACACTGTAGCTTCTCTTATTTGAGAAAGGGATTCCACCACGTCCTCAAGAGGCCCAACTCCTATTCCGCCTCCCATTACCAAAAAAACAGACCCCTCTTGCGATAACCCCAACCTATCACGAGCTGACCTTTTTGACGGAGGCATCACAAAACAAGGCTTGATCGGTATCCCTGAAATGTAAACTTTTTCTATATCGATGCCGTCTGCTTCGTACTGCAATAAAGCCTCTTCGGAAGCTATAAACCACCCGTCGTAAACATCACGATCGCGGTGAAAAACGTGGCTCAAAAAATCTGTATTGACCAAAAAAATCGGGGCCTTTCCCTTGTATTCCTGGGCCACTGCTGAAGCAGCAAAAAAGTGAGTAAATACAATGGCATCGGGAGAAAAGTCCATTAAAATCTTTAGCAATTTTCTTGCGTTTAACTTAACCGTGAGCTCGTGAAGCCCTCCCAAGAGTCCGATGGCCGCCTCAGGAGAATCTGTTGATTCATAAAAATATCCCCAAATTTGAGGAGCTTTACGAACCATCTCAAGATAAGACCGTGCATATATGCCTCGAATGATGGGGTTCACGTATGCCAGCGCATCAACGCATATCGTATCTACGTTAAACTTAGAAAACCATTCACATAAAGCGTTTGCTGCCGTCTTATGTCCGGTGCCTATGGAGGAATAAATGATCGCTGCTTTTTTATTGCGATCTTTCATGAAATTAACTCTCCTCGTTTTGTTTTAATTTACTTTTAAGAACATCGCCCAACGTCATCGAGATGGGCTTTTCCTGTTCTGAAATTAAATCGATAGCCGATAAAATCGACTCGCTTATCTGTTCAAGAGGATAGTGAGGCGGAAAGTAAAGAGCGGCGGCATCTCCATGACCGCCTCCCCGTATTTTCTTGCCATCGCGCAACATACCCGTAATCTTGCCCGCTAACCCCGATCTGCTCCTGAGAGATACGGCCCATTCCCCCGTTACCTTTTTATTTGCCACAGCTACAACCTTTGGCGGGTTTTTGCTTCTATCTAAAATCAAACCGCAAAAATCAGAGACATCTCCAAATCGTAACAATTCAGGCCCCACGACTATCAATTCATCTCCGAAACGTTTAACTCTTTTTAAGGCCTCAGCAAAGCGCTCCTCCTGCTCTTTAACAAAACTTGTAGTCGCTTCGTATTCGCCATCTGTCAATGAAGAAGATGGATTTGCTAAGAGCCTACAAAGCACGCTCCAAGGCCCACACATAGTAATCATGGCCTGCCAAAGCCTGCTTTCAGGGATTTGGCCTAACCACAGATCCCGATCGTTTGCCACTTCCACGATGTCAGACAGGACAACGAGGCGATCTTTTACGTTTACAGGAAGTTCTTGCGACATGAGCCAGCCATAGTATACCTTAGCAGCACAGGAAGAGGTGTCAATCTTGAGCCAGGGCCTGTTGCCCCAACGTTGCAACGTCGTTTCATGATGATCAAAGCATATGGGGGGTTCCCCCTCAAAGAAGCTATCGATCAAATCAATCGTTTCCCTTTTTTGACAAAAAAGATCGAGGATCAAAACATTCCTGCCCGATTGGATGGAATCGTAAACGACATTATCCACCTCCCCATACCCAACTAAATAAATTTGAAGTGGCGCATTCTCGGGGTAGAGCGCATACCAAGCTACAGCTGCCGCCACTACACCATCTAAATCCGTATGACTTATTATATTAATTAGAGATCTTTCCAAGGCAAATGACACCTCCAAAAGTAAAAGGAGTGACCACTGATGAACTTAAAGGAGCTTTTATCCTACTCTATAAAGCTTAATCTAAAACTTCCATTTCGTCACGAAAATATGGTCGAAAGGAAAAGGGACAGGTCATTAGTAATTATAGGGGATCTCCACGGCGAACGCGATTCCTTTGAAGAAATTAAATACATAGTTGGCGGTGAGAAGGAATCCTTGTTTGTGTTCTTGGGCGACTATGTGGACAGAGGGCCGGACTGCATCGGTTTGCTTAAAAGTATACTTACGTTTCAAATGGAAAACAAAGATAGGGTTATACTGCTCCGCGGCAACCATGAAGACTGGGACATGAACGTTCGCTATTCATTCGCAAGCGAATTGATCTCAAAGGGCTACGAGAATATCATCGAAGACATCATAGGTTGGTACGAATCTCTTCCGTTAATAGCATTGCTAGAGGACATAGTAGCTCTTCATGGGGGAGTCCCGAAACCAATTCCTTCAAGCATGAAGACCCTAGCTAAAGCCAAGGCGTCCGATTCTGTTGGTCTTCAGATTTTGTGGAACGATCCCCTAGACGAGCAATACTGGCCACGTGGAGGAGGAACCAAGCCCTTTACCGCCGATGATCTTACGCTTTTTTTAAAGCTGGCCAACTCTAAACTGCTTATACGGGGACATCAATACGTACCCAATAAGGGATATAAGCTGAATTTTGATAACAGGTGCGTAACTATTTTTTCAGCGAGCTACGGTTACAGCTGGCCTCGATGCTTCGTTTACTTTCCACGTTCATGCGAACTCAAGCTTGAAGATGTGGAAAAGTACATCATATGTATATAAAACCCCGATCTAAAACGTAAAGAAAATTATCAACAATACTAAAAATGCTAAGAAAATTATGAAAATAAGAACATTTAAAGCTGTCTTTCATGAAAACCCTTATAGAAGCGGTTAAAACCTTTATTGAATACACCTGTCAAGTGCCTTATCCACACCTTGTGAATAACCTGTGGATAACTCTACAATCCCGCCTGTTCACTGCATGTTATATTTTTCGCTAAATTGATTTTAATTTCAATAAGCCCATGGTTGACGAAAAGGCAGATGAAAAGATATCCACATTAAAAACTAAATACCCGTGGACAAGTGGATAACTTTTGTGGAAATTATGTGGTAATATTGGGTATAGCTTGTGGACAACTTGGGGGGGGTTTCCTTGAACGACAGGTTAAATGAGGTGTGGAAAGAAGTGCTATCAAAGGCTCCTGAAAAACTCCCTCAAGGGGCAACCGAAATATGGCTTAAAACATGTCTACCCATTTCCTTAGAAAATGGCAATTTAACCTTAGACGTCCCAAACGTATTTGTTAAAGAACAGATTCAATCGCGCTTCTTGGATAGCTTAAAAGAGCTGATAACGAGTATGAATATAGCCGAAGAAGTTGAGCTGGTCGTTGGAACAGAAGTGAGGGACGGGGAACAAAAGAGAGCAGAAAGTGCCTTAAAACATAGCCCTCCTTCTGTTGATGGGCTAAATCCCAATTATTACTTCGATACCTTTGTAGTGGGAAAATCAAACAGACTTGCCCATGCTGCAAGTCTTGCCGTCGCAGAATCTCCAGGGGCCGCCTACAATCCCCTATTTATCTGGGGAGGGGTGGGATTGGGTAAAACTCACCTAATGCATGCTATAGGACATTACGTGCTAGAACATCTTCCAGGAGCTCGCGTCGTTTATGCAAGTTCAGAAAAATTCACGAACGAACTCATATCAGCCATACAAAACAATAGAACTCAAGATTTTAAGGCTAAATTCAGGAATGTGGATATCCTTTTAATTGACGATATTCAGTTTTTAGCCAACAAAGAAAGTACTCAAGAAGAATTCTTCCACACATTTAACAGCTTACACAATGCAAAACGGCAAATTGTGTTGAGCTCCGATAGGCCCCCTAAAGAAATTCAAAGCATCGAGCAAAGGTTGGTATCGAGGTTTGAGTGGGGGTTGGTAACTGATATACAACCTCCTGACTTGGAGACCAGGATAGCTATACTTCAAAAAAAAGCCGAGATTAGGGGATATAACATACCGGAAGACGTTGTTTATTTTCTGGCTCAAAATATCCCAAGCAACATTAGGGAGCTTGAAGGAGCGTTAAACCGCATTATAGCCTGCTCTCAATTAAATATGGAACCAATAACAATTGAGAATGCAGCGGAATGGCTCAAAGATATTATAAAGATGCAAGAGCAAGGCCCTATATCCATAGATGTAATTCAAGACGTGGTGTCATCATATTTCGGATTCGAAGTGGAAGACCTTAAAAGCCCCAAAAGGACCGCCGATCTTGCCTTTGCAAGACAAGTGGCCATGTATTTATCCAGGGAGTTAACAGATTTAAGCCTCCAGCAAATAGGCGTAGCATTTAATAAGAAAGATCATACTACGGTGCTGCATGCCTGCAGAAAGATCGAGGAAATAATGAAAGATGATTTAAAGATGAGGAAAATTGTGGACAACTTAGTGGATAACTTGAAGATATCTCGTGAATAAGTATAATAATATCCACTTTATTTTTTTATTTTTATAGTGTCTTACACATATTGTGGACAGATGGGGATATATTAAAACATATACACACCCTTATCCACAGTGGAAAACTTTCTATCCGCCGTTTAAGTTCCTACTTATCCACAATATACACTATGCCTACTACTATTCCTACTAGTTTTATATTATTAATAACAATAGTAATAATAGGGGGCCAAAAAATGAGGATAAAGGTATGCGACCCAACACTCATGAAAAACTGGCAGATTGTAGAAAGGACCTCGAGAGGACCAAAAACAATGTCAATATTATCCGGTATCTACGTTAAAGCCTACGATAATAAAATCACGCTAATGGCAACCGATCTTAAAACGTCCATAAAATGCACTGTCCATGATGCTGTTATCGAAGAAGAAGGAGAATCTATATTTCCTACTAAGGGAGTAGGAGAAATAATAAAGAAGCTATCCTTAGATTTTCTAATCGAAGCCACAAATGAAAGGATAACAATCAAGCATGAAAGGGATAAATTCTCTTTTACTACTTATCCGACAGAAGACTTCCCGAAACTACCTGTATCTACTTCAGCAACACTTGCCTGTCGCATCGATGCAAAGGAGCTGCTTAGAATAATTTCCGAGGGATCCTTTACGGGTTCAAGTACTGAAGAATTTCCACAATATCTATCGAGCTCCTTACTTGAATTTAAAGAAAATACAGCTAGGTTAATAGCAACTGATGGCAAAAGACTATCTCTATCTGAAGCAGAGTTGATAGAAACAAATGTTGATGAGCAAACTATTTTAATCCCGATAAGGGGTATTAATGAGCTTGAAAGAATATTATCCACTTTGAGCGGAGACGCTGTTGTTGAGATCTTATATGATGATTCGCAGTGTTATTTTAAGACAGATGATATAGAGCTTGTGATTAGGCGGGTTGAATCTGTCTTTCCTCCCTACGAGAGGATTATTTCATCGGATAAGACCACTTGGATGGTGGTAGATCGACAAAAATTAATAGACGCTCTTGAAAAGGTAGAGGTTGTAGTCCGTGATTATAATAAAGTTGTGATTTTGGATTTGAATCCTGCCGGCAATCTGTTCATTTCGGCTTATGCCCAAAATATAGGGGAGGCCTTTATGGAGCTTGATGCCGATATCGATGGAGAGCCTTTAAAGGTTGGTTTTAACGTATCTTATTTACTACAAGGTGTTAAGGTAATAGAAGATACCACAGTCCGACTTAGTTTTAACGGCCCTCATGGACAAATGAGGCTAAGAAAACTTGGAAGCGACAATTTTCTCTATATCTTAATGCCTGTTATTTTACCAGATGATATGTTGAAGGAGAAAGAAGAAATAGATGAGGTTTAGCCAAACATATTGGCTAAATTATAAAAACCTCAAACCAGAACGTGTTTCATGGCATGAGGGTTTAAATGTAATAATCGGCCCAAATGCCTCTGGGAAGACAAATACTTTAGAGGCTTTGTCCATGCTCTGCGGATGGGGGCAACCTCGACGCACAAAACTCAAAGACTTAATAAATTGGGATGTTAATGGGGGAGCCAAGTTATATTCAAGGTTTAGTGGCGAAGAAGAAATTTCTGTACTTATAAAAATTAATGAAAGGCGTTCCATAAAAATATCAGGGAAACAAGGAAACGCATCGGTCTTGCGCGTATACGTTCCTTCCTTATCATTTTGGAGTGATGATGTACGTTTAGTGGAGGGTCCTCCCGCTGTACGACGCAACTTTTTAAATCAATTATGCGCTGTGTTGGTGCCTTTGTATGCTAGAAAATTATACGATTATAAAAAACTTTTGCGGCATAGAAATTACTGTTTAAGGAGGGGTCAACCTGACGGTCTTATAATAAAAGCCATGGCTCCACTTGCGGCGTGGTTGTGGTCTTACAGGAGAACAATTACAGATCTTCTCAAAATAGGCCTAAAAGAAGTATCGAATGACTTGTTGGAGTTTGATTTTGATATAGATATAAAAGAAGGTAGCGAAGGTTTTTTTGATGACCCCCTAGAAGGATTTTACAAATCACTTTTTGCACTTAAAAAAGAAGAGCTAAATAAGCGTGTTTCTTTGGTGGGGCCGCATAGGGATGACTTAATTATAACTGTTGCAGGCAGGTCAGCCACTCAAGCATTGAGCAGAGGGCAAAGAAGAAAGCTCTCTGTTGCGCTTATGCTTGCCGCGGCGAAGGTTGTGGAATGCAAGATGAAAAGAAGACCTATAATATTACTAGACGAGGTTGCTTCTGAACTTGATCAAGAGGCTAAGTTGGATTTAATTAAAGCGCTCTTGAAGGGTGGCTGGCAGGTTATTGCAGCTACAGCAGATGATAGGGTGAGTAATTTTCCGGGAAAGGTATTGCGCATTTATCAAGGAGGTATATCTACCTGAAATGGCATTGAAGGACGAAAATACGTATGATGTGATAGTTGTAGGTGCAGGGCACGCCGGGTGCGAAGCTGCACTTGCTTCAGCTAGGATGGGCGCACGTACACTGCTCCTCAACTTATACCTTGATAATACCGCGTTGATGCCCTGTAATCCCTCTATAGGGGGTCCCGCAAAGGGCCATATTACGCGGGAAATTGACGCCTTGGGCGGAGAACAGGCTAAGGCCGCCGACAGCTCTGCCATTCATATGCGTTGGTTAAACACTTCAAAGGGGTCTGCCGTGAGGGCGTTAAGGGCTCAATGTGATCTATTGGATTATCACAAGCACATGATACGAGTTTTGGAGTCTACCGGTAATCTTTACGTCCATCAGGCCATGGTTACGGATTTATTGGTAAAAGATGGAAAAGTAAAGGGTGTTAGAACTTGGTTGGGCGAAACTTATAATGCTTCCTGTGTCATTATTACGACGGGACCTTATACCAATGGCAAGGTGTTTATAGGCCCGGTTAGTTTTCCTTCTGGACCTCTGGGACAAATGCCGTCGCTTCAACTGCCTCATTCACTGAGGCAAATTGGATTTAAAGTGGGCAGATTAAGAACTGATACGTCACCCAGGCTTCACGCAGATACCATAGATTTTAGTTCATTAAAAAGTCAACAATCATCCGATGAGCCCTTATGCTTTAGTCATTGGGGGAAGCCTCGCATATATGGCGGCTATTCCTGTTATTTGACGAGGTCAACACAAATGACCCATGAAATAATAAGATCGTCCCTTTATAGATCACCTCTCTTTAAAGGTGATATAGAAAGTCCGGGACCTCGGTATTGTCCATCTATAGAGGATAAGGTCATTAGGTTTCCCGACAAAGAATCTCATCTTATATTTTTGGAACCAACTGCGCGTCACTCCAAAGAGATATATATGCAGAACTTCTCAACTAGCTTGCCCTACGATGTTCAGGTGAAGATGGTAAGAAGCGTTCCGGGATGTGAAAGGGCGCATATCCTTAAACCCGGATATGCCATCGAATACGATTATTTCCTGCCAACACAACTTTATCCCTGGCTTGAGACCAAGTTGGTTGAAGGACTTTTTTTCGCAGGCCAAATAAATGGCACTTCCGGTTATGAGGAGGCAGCGGCTCAAGGGTTGATGGCGGGCATCAACGCTGTTTTAAAGTTAAGGGGTGAGGAACCTCTCGTGCTTGCCAGGCATGAAGCTTATATAGGTGTCTTAATTGATGATTTAGTGACCAAAGGTACTGAGGAGCCTTACAGGATGCTCACTAGTAGGTGTGAATACAGGTTGTTAATGCGCCACGACAACGCCGACAAAAGACTTGCCCCGATAGGCAGGAGACTAGGACTCATCGATGACGATTCTTGGAATGTCTTAATAAAAAAATGGAGGATAATGGAGGAGGAAATCGATCGTTTAAGAAAGATAAAGATTTATCCTTCACAACATGTGAACGATTTACTCCTTCCCTTAGGTCAGGCTTCTATTGTAGAACCCATAAGCGCCTACGACTTACTGAAAAGACCAGGTGTTGATTACGAGATTTTGTCTAAACTTGCACCTTTGTCTGAAGGTCTAGATAAGGAAATAAAGTCGAGGATAGAGGTGGAGGTCAAATATTCGGGATATATTCAAAAGCAAAATGCTTTAGCCTCTAAGATGAAGAGGATAGAGCAACTGCGCATACCTCGCGAACTAAATTATGACGAGGTGGTTGGTCTTTCTTCGGAGGGCCGCGAAAAGCTAAAAAAAATTATGCCCAATACCTTAGGGCAAGCAAGCCGTATATCGGGCGTAACACCATCGGATTTACAGGTTTTATGGATGTACCTTGAGACGAGGGAGAGAAATATAGCATCATGAGCAATAAAAGCAATAAGAGCAGTAGAAGAGAAATAAAGGGAAATCCAGAACACCTTTCTAAGGTTTTTGAAAGGTTATCGTCAACTCACATGAAAAATTATCTCGATTTTTACAAGATTCATAATGCATGGTTTGAAATAACTGGAAAGGTGTCAAAAAGATCTAAACCTATTAGCTTGCAAAGAGGGAAGCTAAATATAATAGCTGATTCACCGTCCGTAGCTCAAGAGATAAACATGATGTCGGGGCGTATAATTTCCAAGGCGCTTTCCCTGGGGGTTCAAATAGATTCTCTATGTGTTTGTATCGGTAATTTTAAAGACAAAGCTAAAACACCCAAAAGGGATAATAATTTACAGTTAAAACCTTTTACAGAAGGCGATATCTTAGAAGAAGTCGAGAAAGTAAAAGATATGTTTAACGATTATGGTTTGCCAGATGACGTGGCGAATAGTTTGCGCAGGTTGTATGTGGTATACAATAAAAGATTTAATTTAAAAGGTTAGTTTTTAAGATATATTGAGGAGATGATACCTTGAAAAGAGATTTCTTTTTTATTACGAGAAAAATGATTTTCGTGGTCACGATCTCTTTTTTATCTCTTCTTTTAATTCAATTCTCACAAGCAAGCGAGTTTGATGATCTCTTTCTACTTTACGAGATTAAAGAAGCGGGAGAAAGCGAGGGATTAAAGCTTCATGAGCGCCTATTAAAACAAGCTCCTGAGGGCATCCCCCAGTACGAGATGTGGAAGTCCCTTTTTAGCGAAGATTTAAGCGATGAAGAAAAGGCTTCAATTGCCCTAAAACTTGTTGACGATATTTTCCCTGAGGGAGATCCTTCCCAGTGGGATGCCGTGGAAGGTTTATGGATACCACAACTTATGCCAAAACCTTTGGCTGCCCTGGACGGCATCTATGTGGCAATGCAATCTTTGCTATCAATGGACGAAGAAGGAGCGCCGTGGCTTGCGAGGGATTTGTTTTTAAGGCTGTATGAATCTCGTGGTGCAAGGTTTTATGGGATACGGATCGCCCCAATAGAAGTACTTGATATATTAGAGAAACTTAAAGCGAGGGCGCCTTTGCCTCCAATTGGAGGTTGGCCTAATCCTCAGGTCATTGGAAGACTTCCCTTTGCAAGAAAAATTTACGGGTGTATTTCCGTTGATACTGCTTTAATGTATAATATGACATTTCTTGATTCCCATGGAAGGCCTAGGGGCGGTGCTGGGGTTTTTGCCTGGGATAGGGCGAGGGGAAGGATATTTTATGTCAGAAGCGGTCCATCGGAGGACGAGATATGGCCAAAATTTTGAAATGTGTTAAAATAAAAATGATTTCAAATCCATTTAAAGGGAGGAGGTTTGGATATGAGGTTTGAATCCTTAATGCAATCAGGTGATTGGAAAGGCGAAAAGCACGTTCCTGTCATCGAGGCTCCCGAGGATGTAACTTCTGGGGAAGTTTTTACCGTTACAGTAAGTGTGGGAAAAGAGATTCCTCATCCCAACACTACAGAGCATCATATTAGATGGATTAAGCTGTTCTTCAAAGGAGAAGGCGAAAAATTTCCCTTTGAGATAGGATCCTATGAATTTAACGCTCATGGAGAGCACGTAAATGGTCCTAATACAGGTCCGGCATATAGCGAACCTTACGTAATCACAAAGGTTAAGCTAACTAAATCGGGTACGCTTTTAGCAATGTCATATTGTAATATTCATGGGCTTTGGGAAAGCTCCAAGGAAGTGAAAGTGAAATAATTTTTTCTTCACCCTAGTTGATTAAAATATTTAGTTAAATCATCCCTAAGTTAGATCTAACTTAGGGATGATTTTTTGAAATGCTCGGAATGAAAGCACGTGTATGCTACAAGTTAATTTAGTTGGCGTGGTAACTAGTTTTTGCTTTTTGCAGAAAGCTTATCTACAATGAGTTCTTAAGTGCCCTTAAGTTCTTATTTACTAAATTCCTATATCGAGACGATGTGGTACCATAGTATCGATCTAAGGCCTTATGCTCCGATCCGTATGCCCTAATGTAGCGGGATAATAACAACGCGCCAGCGGCTATTCCAAGCTCGGGATCATGTAATAGATTTTTGGATGTTATCCCGTTCGCCGATAGCAATCCAGCATGTGTATTCCATACTACCTGCATTACGCCCACCGCTCCCTTTTCGCTCATTGCTTTAGGATCAAAATGACTTTCTGTATTGGCGACTGCAACTAGAAGATCTCCCGGAGCGCCGTATTTTTTTGCATAATGAACGAAAGCGCAAGCTTCTCTCCATATTGTTTTGGAGGAAAGCTCTGGGTTTGTCATTTTAATATATTTGACCAGCAATGCTACCGCTTCCTGTTCTTCTGAAAGCATCTCGCTTAAAAATCGAAGCGATGAGTTGGGGTGTTCTTTTTGCCAGCGAAGCACATCTTCGGGGGAATTGCCAGTTTCGGCCAGGGTTCTAATTATCTCTTCATGAAAGGTAATGTCTTTCGCAGAAGTATTGTCATTTATTTCACCATCTCCAGGGGTTGTGATAGACAATAGCAAGGTGAAAAATAAAAGTGCCGTTGAAATTTTTACTATATTGCGCGATCTTGTACAAAATGGTTTCTCCAACATCGCAACCTCCTTTTTACAAAGGGTTTATACCTCCTGTACCATTACCTGACTAGGTTATTTTACTTAGTTCTAGATACTAAGAACGTAATAGATCGCCATTTACGGCGATCTATTGTATACATTTGGTGATATAATTTAAGTTGTAAATTTAATTATACATATTTTTTTGCAATTTGAAAACCCATGGCAGCGCTTTTATTCCAAGGAATGTCCAAAAGTGATTTCTAAATGCTAACTACGCTAAAGCCTAATTAGCTTTCCTCGATTTGTAAGACGCGAAGTTAAAGCTATATAATTTAAATTGTCCCCTTTGGGGAGATGGCTTTGGCAATTGGCTATCCATAATTAGCGTGACCCTTGGACCGCCGATATATTTTTGGAGGTGTTTTTGTTGAAAGTTTTAAAATCCGATGCAAACTTGAGTGAATTGAGGGCTCAATCCTTGGGAGTCCTTGTATTTGAGGGCAAAATGGACGAGGCGTTAGATGCCTTAGGTGATTTAAAAGGTCCGATTAAATTACAGGCTGACATCGAAAATTTTAATGGAAAAAAAGAAAAAGCGTTCAAGGTTACACTTCCGGGAAGTCGCATTCCAAGGGTCTTTTTAGTGGGACTTGGCTTGGAATCCGAGGTAAAGCTGGATGATTTTAGGGTGGCTGCTGCAATTTACACCAAAGAGGCACAAAAATCTTGCGCAGAAGAGCTGTATTTGTTTTTTCCAAAGATCAGCGCTCCCCTTTCGCAAGCTATTGCGGAAGGGTGTTTGCTTGGGTCCTACCAATTTGACCTATATAAGACTAAGAAAGAAAAAGGCGAAAGTGGAATAAAAGATGTTTACATTATTGGCGGTGATTACGAATTCATCGAAAGAGGTGTGCATTTGGCATGTGGGCAAAATTATGCCAGAGGCCTAGCAAATGAACCGCCCAACGTGATCAATCCCCTTTCCTTGGCTAATATCGCGTCCGAATTGGCAAATGACATGAAATTGGATTGCAAAATATACGATGAGAAAGAGCTTGAAGAGATGGGCATGAATGCCCTGCTCGCTGTGGGTAAGGGTTCGGTAAATCCGCCGAGATTAATTCATCTGACATATAAACAAGCCGCCGATTCCAGGGTCAAGGTGGCTCTCGTAGGCAAAGGGCTTACCTTCGATAGTGGGGGTTTAAATATCAAGGCTTCAGAAAATATGAGGACGATGAAAGGCGACAAAGCCGGAGCTTGCACCCTTTTAGGAGTCATGAGGACACTGCCCAAATTAAATCTTCAAATTGAAGTACATGCATTAATTGGAGCTGTAGAAAACATGCCGAGCGGCTCGTCTTATAAACCTGATGACATAATTAGGGCATACAACGGAAAGACCATAGAGATCGATAACACCGATGCCGAAGGGCGCGTTACAATGGCCGATATTTTGAGCTTTGCTTCTGGGTTAAGTCCCTCTTGCATCCTTGACGTAGCTACTCTAACGGGTGCCTGCGCTGTAGCGCTTGGTCCTTATACTGCTGGTTTATTTTCAAATGACCAGGCTTTTTGTAATACCTTGCTTGAGATATCCTCCTTCACAGGAGAACGGCTATGGCAACTTCCCCTGGACGATGTGCGCCTGAGAAAACGCCTTGATTCACCATTTGCCGATGTGCTCAACTCCGCAGGAAGATATGGGGGCGCGATCACTGCAGCTATGTTTTTGCGAGAATTCGTGAGAGAAGGCATATCTTGGGCACATTTAGATATAGCAGGGGTAAATTATTATAAGGATCCCTTCGGCTACTATCCAAAGGGTGCTTCTGGGTTCGGCGTAAGAACAATATTAGAATGGCTTTCCAAGTTACAAGGACCGTAATTGTCTTATCCGTGTCATTTTAAATTTTAAATCCTTTGGTTTAGCCAAACTCGAAAAGGCTCACATTTAAAGCAGCAGGTTTAAGGCCATGTTTTTTTAATAACGTTTCGACACTTCTGCGGCTCTAGCTCTTACGTGCTGAAGTCTTCTTTCTGTTGGAGGGTGCGAGTTAAACCCGCTGGGGCTGGTTTTATATCCTGCCTCAGCCATCTTTTCCAGTGCATGCACTAATCCCCACGGATCATATCCGGCTTTAGCGGCCAGCTCTATGCCGTAGTCATCGGCTTCTACTTCTTGCTCTCTGCTAAAACCGGATTCCGCCAAGGCGTAACCCAGATCCAGGGGGTCAATTTTGGATGAACTTCCTGCTGCACGAAATAGGAGGCCCCACAGGATGCTTCGGGTAACGGTTCTGCCGTAATGGTTAAGCTTTATATGTCCAATTTCATGAGCCAGTACACCTGCAAGCTCATCTTCGCTGTCAAGTAATTCGAGCATTCCTTTTGTGACGGTTATCGAATATTTATTTAAAGAAAAGGTAACCCATGCATTTGGTTCCTTTTGATCAACTACAGCAATAGGTGCAGAGGGATCTAGGCCGGCTGTCTCGGCCAACCTCTGCCATACCTTCTTTACAGACTCTGGTTCAAGCGAGGCCATGGAGACACATGATGCAAATAGTATAAGTAACACCGCTCCAATAAGAGAGCGCCATATAGCTTTTTTCACTTTCATCCCCCCTTAATTCTAGAGCGGGGCAAACCAATTGTCGTACAACGAGAAGAATATTCTTCAAAATTTTCATAATAATTGTAATGCTTTATATTAAGTTTGAGAATGCATGATTTACGTAAAAACGAAAAAATGAGTTCGTTGCCCATACTGTTAGCGCAGTTCGTTTCTAGACAAGGTTTTGGGTTAAAGCATATCTATAAGAAAAGAGGGGAGGATTTTATTTTATGTTAGGGGCCATCGTAGGAGATATAGCAGGATCTGTGTACGAGCACAGGCCAATTAAAAAAGAGGATATAGACCTTTTCCCGCCAGGTTGTACATATACGGATGATACGGTGCTCACGGTGGCGGTTGCAGATTGCATTTTAAATGAAGGATCTTATAGCGATTACTACCTCAAATATGCCCGTCAATATCCTGATGCCGGATATGGTCGTATATTTAAGCTATGGGTTAAATATGAGGGACGACGAATTATAAATAGCCTTGGCAACGGTTCGGCGATGCGGGTGAGCCCAATAGGGTGGGCCTGTGAAGATGTAAAAAATGTAATAGAAGAGGCTGAAAAGAGCGCGCAGTCAACACATGCTCACATAGAAGGCGTAAAAGGCGCTCAAGCCGTTGCATTGGCTGTTTTTTTCGCGAAAAAGGGTTCTTCTAAGGAGCATATAAAGTGCGAAATTGAAAGGCGCTTCGGATACGATTTGTCAAGGAAGTTAGATCTTATTCGTCCTTCTTATAAATTCGATCCTACCTGTCCCGGCTCGGTCCCTGAAGCGCTCATAGCCTTTTTGGAGTCCGAAAATTTCGAAGACGCACTGAAGAAAGCGATCTCTTTAGGAGGTGATGCCGATACCCAGGCGGCCATTGCAGGAGCCGTAGCGCATGCTCATTATGGCGGCATTCCTGAGGAAATGACGAAAAAGGCGCGTTCTCTTTTACCTCAAGCATTTTTGGACGTGATTGACGTCTTTGTCGAACGTTATGATGTGTTTTGATCCGAAAAGACCATGAAAGAGGCTGTGAAGAAGCATAAACTAAAAAATAGTTAGTGCACCTATGCTAGTAGCAAGCAATGTTGTAAAAAGCGCGGTCTTGGTGCATGTTCGGCGGAACTTTCCGACTCATTGATCCTTTAAAATAACTTGTGGATCGACTTTATGAAAATAAAAAAAGACGAACCGATGTGTTTCCTCGGTTCGTCTTTTAACTTATTGGTCGACGAGCTTCAGTGGCACAGCTGCCTCGGGGGTAACTACGTTAAAAGTGAAACTTTCGGTAAAGTAAAGCAAAACTACCCGATCTTTGTGCTCTTTATAGCCAATGGATATATCCTGGCCCAGGATAAGTTCGAAGTCACCGCCGCGCAAGGAAACTACTATGCCATCATTTACGTTGGGAGAAAAAACTATTTTGCCATCTTCGAGCACATCGCCAATTTTTTTGTACAGTGGATACCCCTCTCCGATAGAGTAAATTCTGCTCCAAAGGGCAAGACCTGCTACAAGGGCGTAGGGGCCTTCAATGCCATGCTGTGTAAAGTGAAGTTTTACTTGGGTTAGGCTGGCTAGTAAATCCGAAGGATCTTGGAGGGGCAGCTCTATGGTAAATTCTTGAGACGCGCTAAAGAGACCTTCTACGGAAGCGTCTTCCAATCCATAAAAGACTGATTTATCTTCAAAAGAGGCCAACTTTCTCGCTGCTTCTTCCAGGTTTGTCAAATCTGGAGATTTTAAGCCTCTAGATATGGCATCAAGTTCGCATATGGAAAGTTCGAATGGTACGTATAGCTCAACTAAGGGCAAACTCAGCCGCGTTGCATAGCAGACCTCTTTTGAAGCATCACCCTTCTTAAGCCTTCCCGTAGGATACGCTGCGTAATCCCAACCAAATGGACCTAATACATCGGCAAACTTTCTCGCTGAAAGGTTGGCAATTAACACCTCTTTTGCCCTTTCGTCAATTTCTTCCCAAGCGAAACTATGCAGTGGTGCTAATTCCTTTTTAAGGAAATCCATCTCCACCCCTCCCTTACTTTTTATTTTTAAGAGAGCCAATGTTTAAGCTAGAGGTAGGTGCACTGGTTTTTGAAGATGATTCACCCGATGTCCCCGAAGTCGCCGCTTCCTCTATTTCTGTTATGGGCTCTTCGGTGAAAAGGTAAGTGCCTAGGGCATCATCCCATCCAGGCATGTTACGCCTCAGCCATTCAAGCAGCATAGCGGCGTGCTCAATTTCCTCATCTCGATTGTGTTCTATGACGGATTTTATCGTGGGGTCTTGTGTTGTTGCCGCCCTGTCGTGATACCACATGACCGCTTCTATCTCTTCCTTAAGGCTTGCAAGAGCTCGATGAAAGTCCCTATCCTTTGCGGTGAGCTCTTCAACGGGCTCGTGATACTCAGCCACCGGCAATCCCTCCTTAATTTAATATGATTTTCAAAATTCATTATACCTTATCATTCGCGATTGGAGCAAAGTCATGAGCCTTCAAAGGACATCGAAAAAAGAGAAAGTCGTTACCACGCAAAAGTGAAATACGCACTAAATTCCTCCTTATCCTGAAATGATCCAGGCAGTCGCTGATAACGTAAAACCACGAAAATTTATGGTATATTTTAATTGATCCTACTTAAGTTATCTTGCAAACAGCAAGGAGAGCAATGTTATGAACTTCGGAAAGTCTCAATTTGCA
Organism: Acetomicrobium sp.; assembly: GCF_059026225.1. Classification (NCBI taxonomy): domain Bacteria; kingdom Thermotogati; phylum Synergistota; class Synergistia; order Synergistales; family Acetomicrobiaceae; genus Acetomicrobium; species Acetomicrobium sp. Next base: position 248,572 of record NZ_JBWQOQ010000002.1, on the reverse strand, counting down.
GAAAGTGGTTTAAAAAGTTCGATTGACTGGCTTAGTATGATAGCCTTGATCGTCACGCTTCTAGCATGGTCAACTGCTTTTGCTGCCATAAAAGCGGCACTTTTTCATTATTCGCCTCTTCATTTAGTGGTGCTTCGTTTTATTATATCGTCACTCATGTTACTTCCCTTTGTGCTCTTTAAATTTGGATTACCGGATTTCAGGGATATTCCCTTCATATTGTTTCTGGGTGCAACGGGCATGCTTCTTTGTCATATACCGCTTTGCATTGGTGAACAAACCGTTTCCGCCGGGGCTGCAAGCCTACTAATGGCCACGGCTCCTGTCTTTACTGCCATCATAGCGGCTGCCGTATTAAAAGAAAAAATGACCTTTCTTGGCTGGATCAGCATTGCCACAAGCTTTCTTGGTGCCGCTGCAATTGCTCTGGGAGAAGGAGAATTTGGGCTATCTTTTGGGGCTTTATGGGTATTGTGTGCGGCTTTCATGGAGTCCTTTTATTTTGTATTTCAGAAAAAGCTTTTGCCCAAATACGGCGCTTTTAGGTTAACCACTTACGTCATAATCAGTAGCACAGTATTGATGTTATTCTTTGGAAAGGGTCTTTTAAATGCAGTTGCGATGGCGCCTCTATCTGCAACGTTTACCGTAGCCTATCTCGCGATCTTTCCGACGTGCATCGCTTATGCCAGCTGGGCCTACGCGACATCAAGGAACCCCGCATCACTCGTTGCAGGAAGTCTGTTTTTAAAACCAGCTCTAGCTATTTTCATAGCCTGGATATGGCTTGAAGAAATACCTTCTCTTTTGTCTATTGCCGGTGGAGCTATTGCTATAATGGGAGTGTGGCTACTTCAAAGGTCTAGTAATTTAGAATGTTAGTATAGACTTCTTTGCGGTTGTGGAGTATGCTTAATTTTCACATTTGCTTTTCGATAGAGAGCTAGTTTGGCCACTATCGTGCAGTTTACAATAGTTTCGGGAGTGTGTAATAGATATTACAAAATATAGAGTGCTCGTTACGGGTACAAGAGGTAAAAGTAGTTTAGTCAGGTTAATAACGGCTGGATTCAGGGCGCGAGATATATCCTGTTTTTCACGCATAACAGGAGTTATTCCCACTGAGTTATCTCCGCGAGGCCTTCGAAGGATTATAAGATCAAGAGAAGGTCATATAAAAGAACTCCAATGGTGGCTTTCGCAAATACCTCAGGAAGCCGAGGCAATAGTTGCCGAAAATAGCGCAGTGGCAGTAGAAGTTCAACCTTTAGCAGCCAGATGGCTAAAACCAAACCTAGTGGTTTGGACAAACCTGAGGGAGGACCATTTCGAGGCTTGGGGTCCTACAAAAGAAGAAGCAAGGATTGCCTTGTTTGCTGGAGTCCCAAAGGGAGTTCCAGTTGTCTTGGGACCCGGGTTGGAAGAGGATGGGGCACTGCTTGAGCTTTTAAAGAAGAACCACAACGAGGTTTATTTCACGAAAGAAAAAGTTTTGAATTTTGAAGATGCCAACATCGCCCTTGCTATGCGGTCTCTTAATCTATTTGGCTTAAATGTTAGCGAAGATATGCTTGATCATTATTTGGAAGATGACCCTGGTAGATTTAGGATTCTTAAGATGAATAACGGCGTTTTGGCATTTGGCTTTTCAGTTAACGATTTAGAAAGCACTGTCAGCCTTTTTTCATCGCTCAAATGGGATGAGAATAACACATCCGTCCTTTTTAACAATCGGCGAGATAGGCCCGGGAGGCTTAAAGCTTTTGAACCATGGCTCAAGAATAAACAGTGGAGAGGCGTTTATATTTGCGGAGCCCATCCGTTGCGATTGATTAAAAATACCCGATGGGTCTGCTTTAAAGATATAAATGACATCGTTTCTTTTGTAAATAAACGTGGTTTAGTATTTGGTTGTGGCAATATAGCCGGGTTGCCCTTGCAAGAATTAATTGCATATGAAGAGGTGGATCATAACTGCGACAAGATTTAATCATTATCGCACTGAGCATAATTTTAGGCATGATTTTTTATCAAAGGACAGGGGTTGCTACGGGAGGCATCATATCGCCTGGTTTATTGGCCATTAGGTCATTTTCACCTCAATTATTCGCTACAACGATATTAAACGCGCTCATCATATTATTCATATTGGAAGCTCTCGTGAGGATCTTTGGTTTGTATGGAAGACAAAGAATTTCTGTTGCTTTGTTGCTTGCAGTCTCATTGCGGCTTGTTTCGAGCCCCTATTTACCATGGATTGGATGGGTAGTTCCTGGACTTATAGCTGCTGACATGCAACGTCAAGGAGTTGTGCCGACAGTGCTAGCATTGCTCATCGTTTCGGGATTATCAGTTTTAGTAGGGTCCTTGTTTTATGAGATATTTTAGTGCTTTCTTTCGCGGCTTATTTTCGATATTTTGGGGAAATAATACGGCCTTGTCAAAGAAGTGCAACTTAGAGCTCCTCCTTCTTGCCGGCATTATTTCTTTGTTGATGTGGGTATGGCCTCTAGGAAATCTTGCCGCTGAAGAGGAAAGAATTTGGGATAGAGTCAGGGAGGCTCAAACCTATCTCTACAATCTCAAAACACAAACGGAAGGGAGCGCCCCTTCTGAGGAATTGGATCCATCGCGGTGTGGTTTAATTGGGATTGAGTGGAGTCCAATAACCACTACGGTTGGATCCCTTCATTCGAAGCAGATATCGTGCAATCCAATTTGGGCAGTCATATTTTCACGTTGGTTTAATGAGGCAGGTTTAAATAAGGACGATCGAATTGCAATCCTAAGCTCTGGTTCATTTCCTGGCTTTTTAGTCTCTTCGATCATTGCGGCAGAAGAAAAGGGCTTAGACATATTTCTTCAAGCCTCGTTGGGGGCATCCTCCTATGGCGCTAACGATCCGAATTTCCCTCTTCCGCGCATTCTTATGGAACTTAGAAAGGCCGGGTTCATTTCTACTAAAGCAGTCTTTTATACCCTAGGCGGAGATTATGAAATAGGAGGAGGCATACCGCAAGAGGGAATAAAAATATTATTGCGATCGGCACAATTAGAAGGCGTTCCTGTGATACAAGCTAAATCGTTACAAGAGGTTATCAATACCAAGATGAGTTACTTACAAAAATTTAATCCTTCTTTGGTAGTTCAAATCGGAGGTTCCCATTCTAACATGGGAACTGATGAAAAAGTTTTATCATTACCTCCAGGATTTCTAGATCCGAAATATAAAGAAAATGCGGGCAACGGGATAATAGCTTTGACACTTAAAAACGGGATTCCCGTTATACACGTGCTTAACGTAAAAAAATTATGTAGGATAACAGGTGTTCCTGAAAAAGTTGATATCGTCAAGCGCGGGCCAATGCCTTTAAAGCTAGAAAGGGCTGTTTTAGGGATGATAAGTTTTACCGTTTTTTTATTGAAGTATAAGCGCTGGACCATAGTGTAATTTCGCCGATTAATTTACTTCTAGCCCATATTGAGAAGTAGGCTACCCTGGAATCCAGGCACATTAAAGAGCAGTTCAAATGTAAAGAATGATAATTATCTTGTAAAAACAGATATTATTTTTTAATAATTAATGGTATCATGGCATTGACCTCTAAGTTGCTCTTTTTAGTAGAAAGTGTTGCGGAGGTGATTCGGAAGCGGGAGCTTCAAGGGGGGTGTTTTAATTGAAAGACGATCGCTTTGATCGGCTGGCAAATGAATTGTTGAGGTTAATAGAAATTCCGAGCCCGAGTGGAAACGAAGGTCCTATCCTTGAATACCTCGAAAATAGGCTTCGGTTTCTTAAAGTGCCCACCAAGATACAGCCTATCTTAGGAAAAACTGGGAATTTAGTGCTTAACCCTGGTTCAAAAACCTTGCTGGACCTGCACGTGGATACAGTTCCAGGGGTGATGGAGGGCGTAAGGTGCTCCGCGCGCCTTGAAGGAGACTTGGTCTATGGCAGGGGCGCAGCAGATGTAAAGGGTTCTATTGCGTCTTTGATAATTGCTTTGGAGGATTATGTAGAAGAAGTGGGAAATAATCATGATTTTCCTGCAAGCATCGTTTTTACCGTAGATGAGGAACAGGGTGGCAGCGGTGCCTATGAAGCGGTTAAATTGTGCCCCGAGGAAGTTGTCGTTTTTGAGCCAACGGAGCTTGATATATGCACCATGGAAGCAGGAGCGATTGGAGCGAGGCTCAATTTTTTTGGTCAGACCGCTCATGGGAGCGATTTTGAAGCCGGTCAAAACGCAATATCGAAGGCGGTTGGTTTTCTGTCAAAGTTAAAAAAATTGCCCTTCCTTGAAGGCGAGCACCCCTATATTGGCGAAGCCGGTTTTAATGTCCAGTCTCTAAGCGGTGGTTCGCCCAATGAGCTAATCATACCGAGCAGGTGCGAAATGTACATAGACGTCAGACTATTGCCCGATGTAGATCACAAAGAAGCCGAAAGACAGTTAAGGTATCTTTTCGATAGGGAGGGTATCGAATACGAAATGGACGACATCTCTCCTCCCTTTAATTTAGGAGAAGATGTTCCGATTGCCGATAAACTCATGGGAGTTGCCTCAAATGACCTGGGGTTAAACCTGCAGTTCGGAGCGTTTAAAAGCTGGAGCGATGCTGAGCCATACGTTACTGCAGGGATTCCTGCCGTAGTTTTTGGTCCAGGCAAGCTTTCGGTAGCGCATACGCCTTTTGAGCACGTTTCCCTCAAGGAGATGGATTTGGCAAGTCAAATCCTAACGGCGTTTTTGACGAACTTGTTGACCTTTTCGGAGCATGAGTTAGACTATCTGGAAGCTCGTTAGTGCTTTACAAATTATTTAAGGGCAGTTTTTGCTGTGTCTAGGATTAGATTTCAGCAAAAGACTGCCCTTGTTGTTTGTAGCAACATGAATGAGTAAAATAGGTATTTTTCGATATCTCAAATAAGACTCATGCTCGCTCTTGCTCTTCGAGGTCCTTTATAAACCTGATCCATCTTCCCCTTCGTTCCATCTCCAGGAAGCCTTGACTTTTGTAAAAATCTTGAGCGTGGAAATTTTTTTCGCCCGCCCATAGCTCTATGATCTTTACTCCTTTTTGGGTGAGTAAATTAATAGCTTCCATCAAAAGTAACTTTCCAACCCCGTGGCCCTGGTAGTCGGGGTCAACTACTATCTCATGGATCTCCCCCACTATATGTCCCTCCGGAGATGCCCATTTATGGTCTGTCGACACGAAACCGACAATGTGCGAACCCTCAAAGGCGGCTAAAAATCCTCCTTCAGCCCGTCTGTATAGCCATTTAAGGTATCTTTTTATATCTTCGGGGTCAGTATCAGCATATTCCTCCAAGCCTCGGTATGCGCGTTCGTAAAGCCGAGTGATCTCAACTTCAAAGTCCATCGGGTTCACACTTTGTACCTTTATCGAATCTGACGTATCGCAGGGTTCAAAACCCCATGAGCAACCATCCCCTTTGCACTTGTAATTTGTCCAATTAAATAAATTTATGCAGCGGAGCAATGTCTCCTTCAGGGGTCACGTATCTGACCTCACATTCTAGCCAATATCCTATCCGTTTGTAGACTATATCTCGAATTTTCGCTACCAATTCGAAAGCATCCTTTGATGTTCCACCTCCCACGTTGACTATAAAGTTGGCATGAATAGGACTGACCATTAAACCACCAATGCGAAGGCCTTTTAGCCCAGCTTCTTCGATTATCTTTCCTGGTGGCCCAGCTGCTTTGTATATTTCCGGATTATTTGTAAATACAGAACCGCAGTTAGGCTGTTTTAGTGGGAACTTGTGCTTTCGTTCGGCTAATATATCGATGGCGCGCCTTCGTATGTTGTTTGGTTCATCCAAACTTCCTTCTAAGTGAGCTCTTAATATTATAAGGTTTTTGCGTTGAAATACGGAACTCCTATAGGAAAATTCACATTCCTTTCTGGTCATTTCTACGACTTTTCCATTTTCGTCTAAAGCCCATATGCGTTTTATTGTATCGCCAATCGACTGTTGCAAGCTGCCACCGTTCATGTAAATGAGTCCACCTAATGTTCCTGGAATTCCTGCGGCGTGTTCAATTCCGGCTATACCCCTTGAGGCGGCAAGCTTGACGAGAAGAGGAACCCATACGCCTGCATCAGCGATTATGTTTGCCCCATCAATTTTGACGTTTGCAAAGGCTTTGCCAAATTTTGCGACGATACCGCGAAGACCTTCATCGGAAAAAAGGATGTTACTGCCTTTGCCTATAACAATCAAGGGAATGTCATACTCCTTTGCAAAGGCTACTAGCCTTTGCAAAGGAGATACGTCTTCTACCTCTACAAATATGTCTGAAGGGCCCCCTATTTTCCAGCTCGAGTGCATTGATAAAGGTTCCTTTACCTTCACGTTGTTTACGCCTATCGCGCGGAGCTTGTCTGCTAATTTCTTCAGTTTCAATTTCAACTTCAACCCCTCAAATCTTGTCAAATCACAAAAATCCCGAAATATTTTTATATTGTAGCTTTTAATAGGATATCAAACTTTTAGGATATTTGTAGTGGGTAATTCCTCCAAAAGAGTACAAAAATTTAACCGCTCTAAGATCGCTGATGTAAGCCCGTCTTAAGGATATTGCCATTAATCTTCTTTTGTTTTATCATGTTTTTGTTTTACAGTTTCCTTGCAATAGTATCATCAATGCAATTATTATATTTTGCAATTATTTTATTGTCTGCATAATAAATCTGAACGACAAATATTAGCTAAAAAAATTAAACATATATCATAAATAAAACTTCAACAGTGATTTTATGGAGCAGTATATACTAATGAAAATAATATATGGTCAAGCTTTTAAAGATATTCCATTTGTCTCTGCGAGTTGCATTTCTTGAAACTAATTTCCTTTCTTAATCTTTAGATCCATGCAATAGTGCTATCATGGGGTTCTACAAAAGGGCACCTTGAATAAATTCATTGTCAGCCTTGTCTTATCTTTTAAGCTTTTGCGAGTCTGACGCAAGAAAAGTTTTTTAAACAACACTGCGTTATCCCTCTTCTAAGGCATGATCTTATTCAACCTGGTTGTCAGATAGCCCGTTTATTTACAGAGACTTGCTCTGCATTTTTGTATAATGAAGAGCAACCCCCCTTTTTAGCCTTTTTTTGTTATAATATATACGGCGCAGTAGAGCGCAAAGGTGTAAGGGAGGCCCCATCTTGAGTCATTTGTCCAAATGTAAGGATTTTGTCTCACTGGATAATATTGTGGCCTTAATAGGGGTCGAAGGTAAAACGTTGGTTTTTACGCGCGGTGGTGATGTTTGTTACGTTGATAAAAGCGTAAGAACCGTAGCGAGAAAATTTGAAGAATTGTGCGCATTTTATCAAAGCGCATTAACTTCTAAAAGGAAGGAATTAGGCCGTAAAAAGAGGAAGTGGTGTGTTAATGAAGGGGACATTTGCTGAGGCTAATGAGTATACAGCAAGCGATATACAGATTCTGGAAGGCCTTGATGCTGCTCGTCGCAGGCCGAGTATGTATATTGGGGATACTGGCATACGAGGTTTGCATCATTTGGTCTACGAAGTGGTGGATAACGCAATAGACGAAGCCATGGCCGGCTATTGCGATCACGTGATTGTGACTCTTCATCCTGACGGTAGTGTCTCTGTGGAGGATAACGGCAGGGGTATACCTGTGGATGTGCATCCTAAGGTCAATAAATCAGCCGCCGAGGTGGTATTAACTACGCTTCACGCTGGAGGTAAGTTTGATAATAAAGCCTATCAAGTCTCCGGCGGGCTTCATGGCGTTGGCGTATCGGTAGTTAATGCTTTATCATCATGGCTTGAACTTACTGTGTGGCGTGATGGTCTGGAATGGCATCAGCGTTACTCCAGGGGCGTCCCTCAGTGCGAATTAAAGGCGATCGGAGAAGCTAATCGTACAGGGACGAAAGTGCACTTTATGCCCGATGACGCAATTTTTGAAGAAAGGGATTTTTCCTTTGATATATTAAGTGCCAGGTTGAGAGAAATTGCTTTTTTGGTGCCAGGTTTACATATTGAACTAATAGATATAAAAAACAACAAATCGTCTTCTTTTAAGTACGATGGTGGGATAGTTTCCTTCGTAGAGTATCTAAATAGGGATAAAACACCGCTATTTAAGGAGCCAATTCACATATCTGGCGAAAAAGACGATGTTTTAGTGGAAGTTGCTCTACAATACAACGACTCATATCAGGAACGTCTTTTCGCCTTTGCAAACCTCATTCATACCATGGAAGGCGGCACTCACGTGATAGGTTTTAGGGCGGCTTTAACGCGAGCAGTAAACGAAATGGCAAGGAGGCAAAAGCTTTTAAGAGATAAAGATCCAAACCTATCTGGTGACGACTTAAAGGAAGGCCTGACTGCCATAATTTCAGTAAAGCTCAAGGAACCTCAATTTGAGGGACAGACCAAAACTAGACTTGGTAACAGCGACGTTAGGGGTATAGTGGACTCGATTGTGTACGAAGGATTAATGGCCTTTCTCGAGGAAAAGCCGGACTACCTAAGGCCAATTGTGGAAAAGGCCATCAAGGCAAGACAAGCTAGGGATGCTGCCAAAAAGGCCAGGGAGCTGGTAAGGCGCAAATCAGCTTTTAGCGGACTTGATTTGCCGGGCAAGTTGGCCGATTGTTCAAGTAAAAACCCTAAGGAGTCCGAGTTATACATCGTTGAGGGCGACTCTGCCGGAGGGAGTGCAAAGCAGGGTCGAGACAGGACTTTTCAGGCGATATTGCCCTTGCGCGGCAAGATATTAAACGTTGAGAAGGCGCGCCTCGATAAAGTGCTCTCCAATGCCGAGATAAGAACGATCATTCAAGCCTTGGGTTGCGGAATAGGAGAAGATTTTAATATTAACAAGCTGCGCTACCATAGGGTAATAATTATGACCGATGCTGATGTGGACGGCGCGCACATTAGGACGCTTCTTCTCGCATTCTTTTACCGATTCATGCCCGAGATAATAGAGAAGGGGCATCTCTACATTGCTCAGCCACCACTTTATAGAGTGCAAGCCGGCAGGAGTGAATATTATTGTTATTCTGATAAAGATTTGCGCAATGCAATGGAGCAACTGTCAAATAAAAAGGTATATGTACAGCGTTATAAAGGACTTGGCGAGATGAACCCAGAGCAGCTGTGGAAGACGACGATGAATCCCGAAGAAAGGGTATTAAAAAGAGTGGATATTGAGGACGCTTTGGCAGCTGATGAATATTTTACCATATTGATGGGAGATAAGGTCGAACCGAGGAGGGAGTTCATAGAAGCACACGCTAAAGAAGTTAGAAATCTGGACGTGTGATTTTGTTATAATTGTTTCGCGTAGCAAATCATAGGTGAGGAGGCTTTGTCATGTCTAACAACTCTGACAGTAGAGGCGCATCTTTGAGGTTCAAGGTTCTTTTAGTCTCTGGTCTTATTACTTTGATAGTTGTTATGGCTGTATTTGTTGGCAGTTTTTTCGCTGCTAAAAACAGACTACTGCAACACGCGAACGAGCAAGTAAATAGCTTTGCGGGGAGCTTAAAAGACACCCTAGAGCTTCAGGTAACATTATTTCAAGATCGCAACACGTCAAATTTATCCATTGCTTTAAACCAACTGCCTGGCGAAAGGGTGATGGAGTCTGTTAATAGAGTTGAGGTGGGCGAATTTGAACTTCCAATTCTATTTGTGAGCGGTGTTGGAGGAATTGGAATAAAGCAAATTACTGCCTCTAGTGAGCTCGTGGATCTATTGAGAGAGCAGCTAAATGGTCAGTTTTCAATATACCAGATAGAAAGAAAAGAGGGCGGAGAGCGGGCTATTCTGGTCTCCACTAGCTTTAAAAACTCTGAAGATGCGATGCTTGGCAAGGTCATGGATTCCGCCTCTCCTATATATCAAACTGTCGTCAAAGCCGGAAACCTTTATCAGGGCTTTCTTGATATTGATGGCATTCCTTACTGTGTGTCATATGGACAGGTTAAGGACGCCGACGGTGTTGTCATATTAATAGTTAGCACCGCCGTTCCGGTCGAGCCAATAATGGATTATATAAGCACTGCTTCATTCACGGAAGGCAGTTATGCTTTTGCTGTAGACAGAGAAGGAAAAATTATCGTCCATCCGAGTATGGAAAAGGGGACCTTGGTTTCTCAAGCGATGCCAGGATTCTGGGAATCCCTTAAAGAGGCAGAGCAATTCTCATTGAATGAAGCCGGACAAATAAACTTTAATTATGGATCGAACTCAGGCGAAGGATATCTAGCGTCTCTTTTTGAAGTAGGAGCGTTAGGCTGGCGGGTTGTATTAAACATTCCAGAATCATATATACTTGCTCCTGTCTCAGCGATGAGGAACGGAATGATCATATATGGCTTACCCGCCTTGATAGCAGGATTAATTATAATGGTTTTGCTATTAGGAAAATTTCTTGCACCTTTGAGAGCTGTAGTGAAAGTAGCCAGCTTAATCGCAGGAGGAGATCTTTCCGTTGTAGTTAAAGGAGATATTGACAGCAAAAACGAGGTTATAGCTGTCCTGGGAGCCTTCGAACGCATAAGACAATCCTTTAGAGGGTTGGTCGAAAAGTGCAATGAACTTTACAGCAAGCTTGAAGAAAGAGACGCAGATTTAAGACAGATCGAAAGCCAAATTGAAGATTCCAGTAATAAGGGCTTGAAAGCTTCTGGTGAAATAGTCTCGGTCGTTGCTTCCATATCGTCTGCCGTCGAGGAGACCAATGCCGGCATTGAAGAGGTCGCCTCAGGTGCTCAAAATACGGCAAAGATCACGACAGATCTCAGTGAAAGATCAGCCGCCGTAAACGAGAGCGTAATGGCGGGGAGTGAGTCGGTGTTTGAGACAGTAGAAAAGATTAATAGCGTAGGTGAGTCGGGAGAGCGGATACGAAGTGCCATTTCTTCTTTAGACTCCGCGATAAAGGGCATAACCCAATTTGTAGACACCATTACCAACATTGCTGACCAGACAAACCTCCTTGCTCTTAATGCTGCAATAGAGGCTGCAAGGGCTGGTGAGGCGGGCAAGGGTTTTGCCGTGGTTGCCGATGAGGTGAGAAAGCTTGCCGAAGCGTCTGCCGAGGCGGCAAAAAGAGTTCAAGAAGTGATCGGGAAAATTGAAGAAAGAGGAGAAGAGGCAACGAAAGAGGTCAATGAAGCTGTGCGCCTCATAGAAGAAGCTGTGGCTTCCTCGCAGGAAACCAGTGCTCAAATACAGAGCATAATTGAACAGGTTAAAGGCATAAGCGATGGAGTCCAATCCATTGCAGCTGTAGCAGAAGAGCAAGCGGCTTCAGCGGAGGAGATTGCCTCAGCCATGGAAGATATATTAAATAAAGTAGCGCAAGGACAAGTACAAGCTGAGGAAGTGGAGGATTCATCGAAAGAGCTCATGGAGCAGATAACTGTCCTATCTCACATAAGGAAAGAACAAAGTGCTTTGGTGGAAGATCTCAAAGAGGCCCTGGCTTTTTATAAGTTAAACGGAGTTTCTGAGAAGGCCGGGCTAGTCCCTTTAGATTAGGGGTCAACAACCTTTTACTTGGAGTTGGATTGTTGATATGGTAAAAATAAATGAGAGGAGACACATATCCTCTCATTTATTATTTTCAAAAAGTTGACGAAGGAGGAACACTTATTGTGGATGATCTTTATTATGAACGGCTTTTGTCCAAGGTTGAAAAAACCATCGATAATTGCTCACATGAAGCAATTGCGTTGAGCGATCATTTAGCCAACCATCCCGAAGTTTCAGAACATGAGTTTGAGTCCAGTAAAAAGCATGTGGAGCTTCTTTCTCGCCATGGTTTTGAGGTGGAATATCCTTTTCTAGGTATTCCGACGGCTTTTTGCGCTACCAAATCTAATGGAGAGGGAGCAAAAGTTGCTTTATTAGTGGAATACGACGCACTTCCAGAAATTGGCCATGCTTGCGGCCATTGCCTTCACGGGGCGATGTCCACGCTTGCGGCCATTGGACTAGCTTCCGTCTTTGATGAGGTAAAAGGAGAGCTGCGTGTTATAGGAACGCCTGCCGAAGAAACAAACGGCGCGAAGGTTGCAATGGCTGAACAGGGCGTCTTCGATGACCTGGATTTTGCCATCATGATCCATTCTTCGGGAAATAAAAGCTACGTCAGATACAAAAGCCTTGCAATGGATGCGATAGAATTTAGCTACAAAGGAAAACCTGCTCACGCGGCGAGCGCTCCTTGGGAGGGACGAAATGCCCTAAACGGCGTTCAACTTTTTTTTCATGCCATTGACATGTTAAGACAACATGTAAAACCTGATGTACGGATGCATGGAATAATTTACAAGGGTGGCGATGCTCCAAATATCGTTCCTGAGATGGCGATTTGCAGGTTTTATTTTAGAGCGCCGTCCAGGGCCTACTTAGACCACTTGGTCGATCGCGTGAGAAAAATTGCCCTTGGTGCAGCTATGGCCTCTGAAACGAAAGTCACCATGAAGAACTTTGAATTTAGCTTTGATAATATGATAGGAAATAAGGCAGCAGAGGAGAAAATGGCTGAGATAATGAAGGAACTGGGCATTGAGCTCAGCGAGCCGGAAGGCTATGAAGGCTCTTCCGATATGGGCAACGTAAGCTACAGATGTCCTGCTTTGCAGCCCAAGCTTGCAATAAGCGATGTGCCTTTGGTAACGCACAGTCGGGAGTTCGCCGATGCCGTGGTAACTCCTAGAGCGCACGAAGCTCTAATTTTGGGCAGTAAAGCTTTAGCCAGGATGGCCCTTGCCGTTTATTTGGACGGCGATTTAAGGAGCGCCATCAAAGAAGATTTTAAAAAAGCCAAGGAGCAGGAAGAAGTTTTCTGAGCCAATCTTAGCTTTAAAAAGGAGATGAAGAAATGCTTTCACTGGAGGAAATAAGGCAAGCACAGGAGCGCACGAAGGCATGGGTTCACAGAACTCCCATATTTTCATCGGCAACCTTTAGTCGAATTGCTGGGAACAAAGTTTATTTAAAAGCAGAAAATTTACAAAAAAGCGGAGCCTTTAAGTTCAGAGGGGCTATGAACTTCATGCTTTCCATGAGTGAGGAGGAAAGATGCAAGGGCGTTGTTACGGGATCCTCGGGTAATCACGGTCAAGCCCTGGCATGTGCTGCCAAGATTTTAGGGGTAAGGGCGGTTGTAGTTGTGCCAGAAGATGTCTCTCCTGCTAAGTTAGCAGCAATTGAAGGATATGGAGCTGCGATAGAAAGATGTGGGCGTTCCTCAACGGAGCGAATAGCCCGTGCAATGGAGATTGCTGAACTTGAGGGCATGACATTTGTCCCTCCTTTCGATCATCCTTGGATCATGGCAGGCCAAGGAACAGCTGGCCTGGAGATCGTCGAAGATATGCCTGATGTCGACGCCGTACTAGTCCCTTGTGGCGGTTGTGGCTTGATTTCTGGAGTGGCCACAGCGCTAAAGGAGTCTCTGAAAGGGGTAAAAGTCTTCGGCGTTGAACCAGAGGGCAGCAATAGCACTTATTTGTCCTTTAAGGCAGGTCACATAGTCGAACTGACAGATATCAATACGATCGCAGATGGCCTAAGGACTGCAAGTCCCGGTAAGATTACCTTTCCGGTTGTCCAGAAGTATGTCGATGATATCCTTTTGGTATCGGAAGAAGAGATAAAAAATGCGGTTGTTTTGCTATTAGAAAGGGCAAAATTGCTCGTAGAGCCCTCGGGTGCAGTGCCAGTGGCTGCGCTCCTTTATGGCAAGGTACCTTTAAAGAACAAAAAGGCAGTGGCCCTGATGTCCGGTGGCAACGTAGACTTATCATTGCTTGGCAAATGGATCGAGGAAGTAAAGGCTAAAAAGTGAAGCTTTTGGTCAGCGCCTGTCTTGTTGGGTGTCCTTGCAGGTATGACGGAAGAGCTTTTGAGAACGAAATCTTGAAAGCCTTAGTGAGAAAAGGCTTAGCTGTTGCTGTATGCCCTGAAATATTAGGAGGGCTTTCCATTCCGAGGCCTAAAGCTGAGATAGTTGGCGGGACAGGAGATGACGTTTTGTCTGGCCACGCCAAGATTTTAAACGAATGGGGCGAGGATGTAACGCCCCATTTTTTAATTGGAGCTTTCAAGGTTTTGGATATCGCCCTAAGGGAAGGCACAAGATACGCAGTTTTTAAGGATAAAAGCCCTTCCTGCGGAGTGTATCGCATATATGATGGCTCCTTTACTGGAAAAATCTGTGAAGGTAGAGGTGTCACGACTGCAATTTTGCGTAAGTATAGCATAAGTTTATTTTCTAATGAACAGATAAGATGAAAAAAGGCTCGTGTGCTCAATAGGTCAGACCAGTTAATATATGACTGATGATGCATTTTCTAAAGGTCAAATAACCTGCCTCTAAAGGGTCAAGTCCACTTTTGTGTGTAAAATCCCTCTGGCATCTTTTGCAGCCTAGTGGAGTCCCACTAGGCTGCATTCTTTAGATTTGTCTTCTCCATCTGATCTCGCCTTTTCATGCTTATCTCTCCATAATAGGTATTCAGTCATATCCAAATACCTATTGCCGGTTGTCCATGACTCATCTATCTCTATGAGCACTGCGCCAATTAGCCTTAACGCCGATTCTTCGTTCGGAAATATACCTATGACCCTTTCTCGCCTTCTGATCTCACGGTTTAGACGCTCTACGGCGTTTGTAGTACGTAACCTACGCCTGATGCATTCGGGAAGCGCCATTATTGCCATTGCATCTTCAAAGCCTGCTTCAAGCCTTTCTATTGCCTTGGGTGCTAGCCTTTCAAATTCTGTTACTGCTTCATCCAAGAGCTTTCTTGCCGTATCCATATCGGGAGCTTCAAGGATGTGTTTTACACGAGCATGCAGTTTACCTTGAAGCGACTTTGGACAGGCCTCCAAGATGTTACGAAGGAAATGGGTCTGACACCTCTGCCAGCTTGAACCTTGAAAATGCGTCATTATGGCCTTCACCAACCCCTTATGATCGTCTGAGACCACTAAATCTACGCCTTTAAGCCCTCTTCTTTTGAGCTCGATGAAAAATTGAGACCAACTTGCCTCCGATTCCCCGTCACCTAATCTCAAGCCCAATATCTCACGGTAGCCTTCCCTGTTTATCCCACAGGCTATAAGCACGCTTTAAAGGTTTATCCTACCACCCTTTCGCACCCTTATGACCAAGGCATCCACCAAGATAAAGGGGTATTCCTTTTCGTTTAAGTCCCTCTCGTTCCACGCATTCACGGTCTGATCTAGCTTCTTACAGAGCTCTGATACGCTTGATTTGGAAAAAACAACTCCACACAGCTTTTCAACTACGTTTTTCACCTTTCGAGTGGATACGCCATTTATTACCATCTCCATGAGAGAGATAAGCAGCGCCTGCTCGCTTCTTTGGTAGCGCTCGAAGATATCCGTCGAAAACTCACCGCACCTCAGGCGTGGTACATCTAAAACCAATTTACCTATCCTAGTCGTAAGCGACCTTTCCCTGTAACCGTTTCTGTATCCTTGTCTTTCATCGGTTCGTTCGTAAGGCTCTGCCCTTAACTGCTCCGAGGCTTGAGCTTTAAGTATCTGGTTTAAGACTTGCTCTGCTAGCTTGGCTAAACCTTCGTCTTTGGAAAATAAGTGTTGCAACATATCAGTGTCGATGATAACCTGGTATTGGGCCATCCATAATCCCTCCTGGTATTGGTGTTTGTTCAAGCTTCATCTTACCAGAGGGAGGGTGGCCCTTAAAACTTTTTTGCCTTACCTTACCCAACCCTTTTTACACACTATAATGGACAGTACTCTCTAAAGTATCCAAATCAATGTGCAGGCTGTCCTCTTTTCGATAACATGATTGAGTACCAATGCATGTCTATAGCTAAATATTGATTGCAATCTAAACTGATGTTAAAATTTGACGACGAAAAATTTTGGTGTATAATTAATACGATCATGTTATTTTGATAACATATCAGATTTCCGCACAACAAGATATGTGTCTTCTTGCCTCGATCAATCGTGACCAGTACAAACTGCTCGTGCATATTGTAAGGGTTTTGGCAAACTCGGCGATAGCGACTCTTCTAATGAGGATCGCCTGATGAAAGATTAGTTAATACGATAACATTAACGCAGTTATAGTACAAAGGCCTCTAGAAAGTTATTTTTTGGGCCAATAATTGAAAGAGTCAAGCGACATGAAAGAGGGCTTTGCGGGTGATCTGCGAAGAGAAAAATGATTCTTTAAAATATCAACAGGTCGTATTAAAAGATCGGGTTGCTCTAAATTTTGCAGAGCTCGACTATATTAATTAATCGAACGGAGGTCTTGGAACATGAAAAGAATTATCAAAATTTTGGCATTTGGAGGTTTGGTATGCATCTGTGGTTTACTTTGCCTGCCGATGACTGCCGTATCAAGTGAAGTGCCAACAATTGAGCCTCCTGTTATCGTCACAACTTGTGGTCAAAGTCCGGGCGCTGTAATGGTCAAAATGTCCCTTATGCAAGCACAAATTGTACCTGTGGAAAATAATAACACTATTACAGCTTCCGAGCTAAAAGGCAAGGGTTATAAAACGTTAATTGTTACCACTGGGACTAGTGGGAAGGGAATGGGGGCTGCTGGAACTAACATCAATAAGGAGATCGCACGTTGTAAGGAGGTTATAACTGCTGCTAAGGAGGAAGGAATGGTCGTAATAACAGCGCACGTTGAAGGAATGGCGCGTCGTACCGATAGTGCGGATCAACAATCAATTGATGAGATCATGCCACTAGGGGATGTTATGCTAGTTGTAGCTGAAAGCGATTCCGATGGGTATTTTACTAAATTAGCTCAAGAATATGACAAGCCTTTGATAGTTGCTAAAGATGCTTTGGAGATTGGGAAGAAATTGAAGGAATATGTCAAAGTAGAGAAGTAAGAACAAGTCCTACCCCGCGGGGTAGGACTTGATTTTTTGGAAAGGGAAGGT
This sequence comes from Acetomicrobium sp., assembly GCF_059026225.1. Lineage (NCBI taxonomy): Bacteria > Thermotogati > Synergistota > Synergistia > Synergistales > Acetomicrobiaceae > Acetomicrobium > Acetomicrobium sp. The sequence goes on along the minus strand of NZ_JBWQOQ010000002.1, from coordinate 231,568 downwards.
TTATATGTTTGTACATTCTGGGATTATTCTGTTAGTTATCGTTGCGGCCTTCATAATATTCAAGTTAACAAAATTTACGACGGAACTGTCCATGTTTTTTTCGGCAATAGTAGCTGCCTTCGCACATTCCCTTCTTTTACGATTAGCATCCGAGCCAAGGGATATCGTACCACTTATTCCTATACGCCATATTGTAGAGGGCGCTTTTACTTACTTTGATGTGTGCTTAATTTTTTTGTCAGCCACATTTTTCATGGCGCTCTTTAGAGACAGTGGCGGTGTTGCATTTATAGTGCGGAAGATAGTAACTGCTTTTCATGCAAAGCGAAATCTGTGTTTGCTCTTTTTGACGCTGGTATTGTTACTTCCGGGAGCGATTACGGGGTCAGGAGCGACTACAGTTCTTACTGTGGGGGCATTGGTCAGTTCAGTGCTTTCTTCGATGGGAATAGATGAAACCAGGCGAGCAGGCATCATTTATATGGGAGCAGTTATGAGTGCGGCTGCACCTCCCATAAACCTTTGGGCTATGATGGCTGCTGCTGGCGCTAATATGCCCTATGTGGGATTTGCTAAGCCATTGCTGGTTCTTTCCTTGATGGGAGCCCTGTTTTCTACTTATTGGTTGGCGGGGAAGGGAAGTAAAAAATTAGAGTTAGAAGAAGCTTTAAAAATGCTTCCTGATGTGCCAAGCGAACAAAATTGGTTTAGGGTAGGTTTCCCCTTTGTTTTGCTGTTAGCGTTGATATTGGCTGGAAGGATATGGTTTTTCAATATGCCAGTATTAGGCTTACCGCTGCTCTTTATGATTGCTTCCTTTTCGGTAATACTTTTAAGCCCGAAACCTCTTCCTATATGGCAGATTGCACGTTCTACCGTGCATTCGCTGTTACCATTGGTAGGTATCATGGTGGTTGTAGGGGTATTGATTCAAGTTATGGCGCTAAGCGGTGCCAGAGGCTTAATCTCGTTGCTAATAGTCACTCTTCCATTAAAGATGTTGTACGCAACGCTTTTCTTCATATTGCCACTGTCCGAGGGCTTCCTTCAATATGCAGTAGCTCCTTTGATAGGCGTTCCCCTTATCATGCTTTTCAATATGCGAGGAATGGATCCAATTATCGCTTTATCGGCAATGGCTGTGATGTGGCCAATAGGCGATTGTTTACCCCCTACCGCTATTGTGGGCCGCGCCACTGTTATAGAGCTTGATTACAAAGGCAGATATTATGGTGATTTTGTAAAGGCATGTCTTATTCCCATGGGATTTGTAGCTTTAATCGGTACTTTATTTCTTATTTTTAGTACAAATTTGTCTTTCTTGGAGGTTTAATCAAGATGATAATGGCAAACGCTATCATCATGTGGTTATATTACGGTATTGTACTTTTTTTCATGGGGGCTATTTTACACAACTTTATAAAATCGACTAACGTTCAAGATATTATTTTGTACGGTATTGTTTTGCTTCCTTTTGTCTTAAGAATAGCCAGGCTTAAATAGCAATAGGAGGCTTTTTTATGTCGAACAAACTGAAGTATGTAAAAATTTTGACTTTACTATTTACGGGTATTTTTGCTGCAATTAGCGGGTATGATTTTCACATTCACAGACATTTTAAAGAACCTGTCGTTCCCTCAACGGCTTTAACAGAAGTTAGGCATTTGTCCGATTATGAACCGTCTCTTAAAGGTACAGTTAATGATAGCAACATATATATATTCGATAGTGGTGTTCCTGGGGGTACCGCTTTGCTCCTAGGCGGCACTCATCCTGAGGAGCCTGCAGCAAATCTCACCGCTCTTCTCGTAGCGGAAAATGTCAAGATAGAAAGAGGACGTTTATTCGTGATAATTAGAGCAAATAGAAGTGCCTCAACATGTACGAGGATGGGGGAAGCCTATCCAGCATTTTATCGCATTAAGACGCCTTGGGGGACTAAAGTTTTTCGTATGGGAGACAGATCTTCTAATCCTCTTGATTCTTGGCCGGATCCCGAAGTGTATATTCATTATCCCACGAGGCAAATGTTGGCTTACATGGATTTTAGAAATCTTAACAGATGTTGGCCCGGGAGAAATAATAGCGCCATAACCGAACGTACTACGTGGGCTATGATGGAGCTTATTCGCGAGGAACATATAGACATAGTAGTCGACCTTCATGAAGCCGAATTAGAATATCCCGTTATCAATACTATAGTGACGCATGAGAAAGGGGAAGCGGTAGCTGCTATGACATCGATGACCCTCACGGCGGAGCTTTTTGATGTGCCCTTAAGCATGGAGTTTTCTCCCAAGGCGCTTAGGGGATTATCGCACAGAGAGATCGGAGACCACTCGGATGCCATGTCTTTGCTCGTGGAGTCAGCGGAGCCGATGCTCGACCGAATAAGAGGGATTACCGACGAGTACTTGCTCATGACCGGCAAAGACGAATTTGTCATGAAGGCAGGAGAACATAGATTACTTTATTCCCCCATAGATGAAAGAGGATGGCCAATTGATGTACGAGTTGGACGTCATTCATCAACTTTTCAAACAATGTTACAATTCTTCTCATCAATGTATCCAGATAACCAGATAATCATTTCAGGGATACCGGGCTATAAAGAAATTATTGCAAATTCGCTGGGAACTTATCTCCACAATCCTCAGGAAGCAAAGGAAGATAATGTTTACTACGATTAGTTAAGGGGGGGGGTGGGTTACGTCATTTAACTGACAAGAATGTTTGCCTCTATATTTGATGGGCAACTGGTAGCAAGGCAAAAAGGAGGAGGTAAAAATGAGCAAGAGATTGGCGAGAATGTTGGCAGTATCTATACTAGCTGTTTTCTTATTTAACTCAATGGGTTCAGCTTGCACTACTATTTTAGTGGGCAAAAAAGCATCTGTAGATGGATCGGTTATGGTAACGCATACCTGTGACGGCTGGTATGACAATAGGGTGAGGGTGATCCCCGGAGGAAATCATCCTGAAGGGGAGATGGTACCTGTTTACAAAGAGATTTGTCATGGTACAAGACCTGATCTGCCGCTGGTAAAGGTTGGTGAAATTCCTCAAGTTAAAGAAACCTACACTTATTTCCATGTAGCATATCCCTTTATGAACGAACATCAGGTAATAATGGGCGAGGCAACGTGGACGGGGCGAGACGAAAACTATTGTCCGAATGGGTGGATGATGATAGAGCAACTTCAGGTCTTCGGACTTCAACGGGCTAAGACGGCTCGAGAGGCTATCAAAGTCATGACAGGGCTTGCAGAAAAATATGGATACGGCGATGGGGGCGAAACCCTTCTAGTGATCGATAAAAACGAAGGCTGGATATTCGATATATGCGGCCCGGGTCCTCTTTGGACTCCTGAAAGCAGGAAACCGGGAGCTATCTGGGTTGCACAGCGTGTCCCCGACGATTGTATTACCGTCGTTGCGAACCGCACAAGAATAGGGACAATTGACTGGGATGACAAGGAAAACTTTGTGTATTCTTCAAATATAAAAAGCTTTGCTCAAGAGATGGGATGGTGGAAGCCTGGAGAGCCCTTCGTTTTCCACAAAATCTATAATCCTGAACCATACGGAACTCCTTACTATCAACAACGCAGGGAATGGAGAGTTTTAAGTTTATTAGCTCCCTCTTTGAAATTGAAAGAGAATGCTGCAGAAATGTATCCTCTTATGGTTAAGCCGGACAAAAAAGTATCCGTCAAGGACCTTATCAAAATAAATCGAGACTACCATGAGGGAACGCGTTTTGATCTCACAAAGGGGCTTGCAGCAGGACCTTTCGGTACACCAAACCGATATTCAACTCCTGCAGAAGTTCGTCCTGAAGGCAGGAAACACGTAGACTGGACTAGAGCCATTTCCATGTTCCGTTGTTCCTATAGTTTTGTAGCCCAAGCCAGAAGTTGGTTGCCAGATCCTCTGGGAGGAGTGCTGTGGTTTGGAGAAGACGCACCCCATTCCACGGTTTATATGCCAATTTATGCTGGCGTAACGTCTCTTCCCAAGAGCATTACCGAGTGCACTCGAGCGGAGTTTGATAGGGATTCTGCATATTGGGCATTTAACTTTGTTTCTAATTGGGCTGATTTGAAGTTTAGCTACATGATTCAAGATATAAGGGCAGCGCAAAAGGCATTCGAAGACGAATTCTTCATGTATCAACCCGTAATTGAGGAAGAAGCGTTTGCTCTTTACAGAGAAAATCCTGCAAAAGCTAAATCATACTTGACTGAGTATGTTAATAAAAACATCAACAAAGTGGTAAATAGATGGTGGACTTTAGCTCGGGAACTTGTCGGTAAATATTGTGATGGGTTCATCACCTATCCTGATGGCAAACAGGAATCCGTAGGTTATCCTACGTGGTGGCTAGAGACCGTTGAATTTGGAAAAGAGGAGTTAGAGCCGAAAGAATAAAATTTTCTAACTGGCAGCTCAATAGGAGTGACTAACATAGCTCTTATTGAGCTGCTTATTCTAGTTGGGGGAAGGGCAGTTTGCATCGCAAAATATAGAATGCACGTTAACCGGGACAAGGGGTAAAAAGATGACACCCTCCTAATTGATAATAAAGGCATCTATTCCCTTGACAAGGGGCGCAGGGCCGTATAGTCATTTTAGCTTTTTCTTTTCCCAATAACATGATTGAGCATTCGGATTTTTTGGGATACATCATTGTCATTTCATTAACTCTTACGCCGATAATCCTCTCTGCATTGGATAGTTTTAAGATGATCGGGATAAGTTTTAAGCTTTGTCCTCCGATACCCGGATAGCATTCATACATTGGATATAAACTAAACCTTGACTCAGCTATTTCGCCTATCAGCTTTCTCAGCCTGACGTGCATTTCATAGAGCAATAAGGAAGACGCTGTATCGACGAGAAGACAGATAATGAATTTGGCTCTGGTACGCAGTTTTATAAACAGCTCATCAATGGCAACGCCCAGGGTAAGCACCGTCAGGGCTACCGTGGAAGACTTTTCGAGAGTGTCTGCTAGATTCGTTTCTATTTCTTGAGGAGACTGGTCATTTAGTACATTAATGAGTCTCCTTGTTGGCATAAATGTGATTACTGCCCTGGGTTGAAGGACATCTTGGCATAGGCTACTTTGCCAAAATGCGTAAAAGTCAGTGAATGCCTCATGCAATCGATCACCTTGTCTTTTATAATATCTTTCCAGCGAATCCAAGTTAAGGTTTATGTCATCAATAAAGACTTTCTCATAATGCCCTCGTTCGATATCGTTATTGTTCTTAACATGATTTTCATACTGGATATAAACTACGAATTCTTTCATCTGTTAACAATCCTTAATATCCCTTTAATCAATTTTAAAAACAAGATTTTTGAGAAAAATATTCGTGAAATCCTTGAGTGTCGAGAGCTCCACAACTTTTGTACGGTCAACAATCGCTTTTACTTCCTGTAGAGCGTCCTGTGACATGAGAGCGCGATATGCTCCCCTTATAGCGGAGTTGCCTATGTAGTGTATTTTTTCAAGGGGTACTTTTGGCAAGATGCCTATGGTCATGGCATTTTCGCTGTTCAAGTAATTTCCAAAAGCTCCTGCCACGATGACACGGTCGATATCTTCCATGGAGATGCAAGTTTTTTCAAGAAGAACTTCTATGCCCGTCGCAATTGCTGCTTTCGCCAGTTGTACCTGCCTGACGTCCCTTTGGGTAATGGCCAGTCCAGTGCCTTCTATGGGGGATAAATTACAAAACCGAAAACCAAGTATGCCGGACTCATCCCTGAAGATACGATAGCCAAGATCTTTGGATCCCGATTCGTTGAGCTTTCCGGATTCATCGATGAGCCCATGGCGAAGCATTTCGGCGATAAGGTCGATGAGCCCCGATCCACATATCCCGAGGGGGTCGCATTTTCCAATTACTTCGAGCTCTATATTCCCATCCCCGAAGCGGACCTTTTCTATTGCCCCTTCCTTGGCGCACATGCCACATGAGATCTGGCCCCCCTCAAAGGCAGGTCCAGCTGCTGCAGAGCAAGCGATTAAAAATTCCTTGTTGCCGAGCACGATCTCGCCATTCGTGCCTATGTCAATTAAAAGGGTTATCTTTTCATCCTTGAACATCCCCGAGGCCATGACGCCGGCCGCGATATCGCCTCCAACATAGCCAGAGATGCAGGGCATCACCAACACCCTGCCCTCAGGGTTAACGGTCAATCCCAGGGAAGATGCATCTAGCAGGGGAAAGAAGCGCGAAACCGGTATAAACGGGCTCCGTCCAATGGTCAGGGGATCAATCCCGAGGGCGATATGTTCCATGCAGGTATTTCCCACGATGACTGCGGCATATATCTCTTCCTCTGGAAGGTGGTTGCAAGATGCGATGTTGGCTATCATTTCATTTAGCGATACTAAAATTGCATTCCTCAACGTCTCTAGCCCCTTCGGGTGTTTCTGCAGATAGCTTATCCTTGAAAGAACGTCTGCACCGAAGGAAATCTGGGGGTTAACTTCCAAGCAACGATCTATCACAATACCTGTGTTGAGATCCACCAGCCACACGACCAGAGAGGTCGTCCCGATATCGATGGCGACGCCATAAAGGCTGTGGGATGTGTCTCCCCTCTCAATGGCAATTAAATCCGTCTCCGTAAAGACCATGGTAGCCAGCTCGTGATTTAAAAAGAGGCTCCCCATTTCCTTCAACAAGTTGAGGGAAATGGTATTTTTTAGGCCGAGATCTTCTAAGACGATCTCCCCGAGGGACGTGATGTCATCATCCACCTCTGGCATGGTTAGCCTCGTCGCCCTCTTTCTTACGAGGGGATCCCGTCCCTTGACGATAAAAAGCTCTGCCTCGCCGTCTAAAATCTGCATTTCTCCTTTTTCGGCACAGGGAAGCAAAACCACAAGGCCGTCCTCGAGGGGACACTGGCAAGCAAGGCGATATCCCGCCATCAGTTCTTCGGGCGTGAGCATCTTTCGCTCGATCTCGTTTGGCATGGATCTTGCCTTCCTCACGATGACTCGACATTTACCACATCTTCCCACGCCACCGCAGGACTGATCGAGTGGAAGCCCAAGGCGAGCTGCCAATTCTCCCAAAGTTGCATCCTCTGGAGGGGCAAGGACAACTTCTTTCATGGGCAAAAAAGTTATCTTCTTGCTCAATGTCATACATTCCTTCTCAGTTTATCAATCATCGTCAATCACCTTCATATTCCAATTTGATTGCCAGCTGGTGCGCAAACCACGAGCTCGATGGATCTTTTACAGCCAGCCCATCATATTTTACTTCGGGCTGGCTGTAAAATCATGTCTGGCTTTCCTTGGAAGCAAAGTTTGCTTCAGGTTATTTAAAGGTTCGCCCTTCCCGCTTTCACGAAGGCTTCGATGTTTTCGAAGGGAGTTTCCGGCGGGAGATCGCAGCCGGTGCTCAGTATGAAGTTTTTATGTCCCTTCATCTTCCTCCGCAAATCCAGCGTGTTCTCGTAGACTTTTTCAGGGCTTCCCTGCAGCATGACTCGCACAGGATCGACGTTTCCTATGAGGACTACATCAGGTATCATATCGATGACTTCGTGCAGTTTGACGGGAGTGTCCAAGCTTAAGCCCTCTGCTCCGGTGGCGGCCATCGCCTTCAAGATGTACGTTGTGTTGCCACAGATGTGCAAGACGGTCATACACTCCGGGAGGCTGTCATATATTTCTTTTATGTAGGCGCCGGAAAATTCATCAAATTGCTTGGGTGAAAGCATGGAAGCAGTTGGCTCCAAGATCGTCAATATATCCGCGCCGGCTCGCACGAGAGCCATTGCATATACTTTTATGACTTCGGCCATGAAGGCTAAAATTTCCTTGAGCGGATCAGGGTCTTTAATGGTGGCCTTAAGCGTATTTTCGACCTTCATCATCTCCCCTGCGAGAGTGTAGGGTCCAATGACGTATGCGCCCACCGGAATGGATAAGTTCTCCTTCATTCGCCTGACCGTTTCGATGAAAATCGGCATGCGCCCATCCTTTTCGGGATCGGGAACGCTAAGGTCCTTCAGCTGCTCGGCGCTTTTGAGGGGGTGAACCTTGACCGATGGCGATGCATCCTCGGGAAAGTGAATCTCAGCTCCCAAGGTTTCCGCCTCTACTGTCAAATCCATGAGATGGATCAAGGCATCCACCTCGAAGTGGTTAGCAAGCTCCTCTATTGCCCTATACTGAATCTCGGCATCCGTCAGACCTTGGCGAATGGTGTTTCCCCCAAATTTTAGGCCTGGAAAGCCAAGGAGGGGAATCACGGGTGTTCTGCCAAGAGCGTTAATATACTCTACTATCTTGTTCATCAATAACAATCCTCCATTTTTTTTGTGCTTGACGAAGGCGGAAGGCCCCGTGGGAGATGGCGACCTTCCGCCGGCTGTGCCCTAGTAGGGGTATTCCACCCCAAGCTCGGCCAGCTCTTCCTTCATGCGCTTAAATTGATCCAGATATTCCTGGCGAGGCACTATCTTGTCCATGTCGTAGACTTCCTGTATGGTCTTGCCGTAATTGTCGATGGGGATGTTTTCCTCATACTTTTCCAGGAGCTTGATGCAGATCTCGTTGGCTTTCTCTCGCGATATACGATTCCTGAAGGATGCCCTCGCCGTTTCGTGATAGAAGCGGCTTTCCAGCGGAGTCGCCCTATCGGTGAATTTATTTCGACATGTGGCACAACCCCATGGATGTCCGCCAGATGGCTCTATGGCCAAGGCATGTGCTGCAGATTCGTAGTATACCTGATCCGTTCCAGGCCCTGCATTGGCGAAGAGGTTGTTGAAGAAGGAAAGCCTGGAATTGCGAGCGATGGCCTGAGAGAGGACGCTCTGCAACCACAGCAGCTCGCGGGTCGTCGTGGACTGCCATCTCAAGTGGAAGGGGAAGTGCAGCGTCCAGATGCTTCCGTAGAGGCAGGCGCCCTCAATTGCGTAGGCCGTCTGCAGGATCAACGTTCCTTCGATCCCGCCGGCATATCCTCCGTAGACGGCCCCTGCGAGGTTCCCGAAGACGTTGCCGTAACTGCGATAGTGAAAGGACTTATTTAGCATCTGGCTGTTGGTCGTCATCTCCGTCAAGATTGAGACCATTCGTCCATCGAGATGTTGGGGGCGCACTCCCCACGAGGGGTTGGCGGCGGCGATCTGCGCCTGATCCGTCTCGGCAGTTCCGACCGAGACGGTATATACGTCGGGACGGCCGACCAATCGCTGGGCATCGCGCAGGTTCATGGCGTGTTCCATCGCTGCGGCCACCTCCGTGGGGGCGTTCGAGGTCACCTTGCGCCCCATGAAGTCCTCCAGCAGGGGGGCACAAAGCCCGTCCAGGAGGGGCTCCTTCAAATAGGCCATGCAGGCCTTTTTGTGGATGTCGGTGCTGAAGTTGGCATCGGGGCTGAAGAGGTGGAAGGGGCGATGAACGCCGTCTTCGACCGAGCGGATGCCCAACCTCCTCTGGTCGTGACCTGCCCCGACCGTGTACTCCGGCTCGAGGCTCTCGAGCACCTCGTTTACCTCTTCTTCGGAGAACTCCATTACTCTGTGGGCGTTTTGGTGGTAGACGCCCACCCTGATGAAGAACTCCTTGGCGGCGTTCCAAACCGTATCGGCGAATTTGTCATCAGTGTTGACGACAGTCTCGCGATCCCACTTTATTTCGTATTTTTTGATTACATCCTTCATTATGGGAATGAAGCGCTTGATGATGTATTCGTTTTGGTCCCTATAAAAGGGCCCGTCCAAGGCCTTCCCGAAGACCTCCCACATGCGAAAATTTGACATGATTTTCTTCCTCCTTCGTGTTATGGGACTTTATGCAGTCCGTGCGGCGAGCTGTTTTGCAACTTCAACGGCCTCAAAGGCGTCGAAGGCCCAGCCGTCCGCTCCGATTTCCTCGGCCCACTCCCGCGACGTGGGAGCTCCGCCGATCATTATCTTAAATTTGTCGCGCACGCCGGCCTCCATGGCAATTTTGATGAACTCCTGCTGAGCTGGCATGGTCGTGGTCATGAGGGCCGACAGCCCCACGATGTCCGCCTTGTGCTTCTTGGCTTCATCTATGAAGGCAACGTGGTCAACGTCGGCGCCGAGATCTACGACTTCGAATCCGTTGGCCTGCAGCAGGAGCCCAACGACCGTCTTGCCAATTTCGTGGTAGTCGCCGGAAACGGTGCCAATCACTACGGTGGGCTTCTTGGCGGCGCCGGTTGCGGCGTACTCTTGATCTATTTTTGGCTTAAGTATTTCCATGGCGGAGATAAAGGCATCGGCCGCTACGACCAGCTCGGGCAAGAAGACCTCAAATCTCTCGAATTTTTCCCCCAAATCCTGCATTGCCTCCGTTAGGTTATCTACCACATCCTTCACTGAAATATCGGACTCAAGCAGCTCCTTTGCGATGTTGATAGCCTGCTCCGAATCTCCCGTCACTACAGCTTCCCTCAACTGTATAATTTTGTTCATTACGACTACCTCCTTGTTATGAATCTGGATATATGCATTTGGGTTTTGTTAGTGGCTATTAATATCCTGATATTATTTTGTAGGTATTTTAGTATGTGTTCCATGTTTCTGTATCTATCCCCAAAAATTCTACCTACTCCTTTGCAGCTCCTTCCCCCTTCCACATAGACTGTCTCTTCTATTGCTTAATTTCGTATGTCCATGACGTGACGAAATATTTCAAGTTTAGCCTTGCTTAACCTGGGCGAATAATGCTGGCAATCCCCCAGTGTGCCAATAACAGGCTCCTTCTCTTGAGGCGAAGGCTTTTTTGCTGAGCAAATCCATCATTCCCACTAACGGTTTGCTAGTGTATACCTTTTCAAGGAAGATTCCTTCTGTTTGCGGAAAAAGATGTACCATTTTCTCGGATTCTTTTGTTGAACATCCCCAACCTTCGCCCATGTAGTCATCATATATAACAGCCACATCATCGATAGAACAATCGAAAGATAACCCCAGCAACCTTTCTAGTTCAAGCATGAAATTTTGAAAAATAGATCTCAAAGTTTGCTTGTCAAACTCTACACTAATCACATGGACTTTGAAGGGAATTCCCAGAACACCAATGCCGTAAATCAATCCTGCTGCCGTACCGCCATATCCCGCAGATATAACAATGCTCTCCATATTTGCTTTACTTTTTAATACTTGCTCGTAAATTTCAAGAGCAGCTTTTACATATCCCAGAGCTCCCAAGGGTGTAGAGGCGCCATTATATACAACGTATGGCCTTTCTCCCTTTGCTTTTAAATTGCTAGCAAGATTCTCCATATATTTAGCTTGTGCGTCTAAATCTACCTTGCCTATATAGCGTGAATCCGCGCCCAAGAGATAGTTCAATGTGGAATTGCCCGTTATTTCAGTGGGTTTTTCATCGTTAAATATTTGTATGCAACGTAATCCAAGTTTATTCGCTGCTGCCGCTGTGATGCAGCATAGGTTTGATTGTATTGGGCCAGGAACGATTATAGTGTCGCAATTTTTGCTCACTGCATCTCCCAGTAGAAACTCAAGATTTCTGGTCTTATTTCCACCGAAGGCAAGGCCTGTAAGATCATCGCGTTTTATCCACAGAGGGCTGTGACCCACCCTTTTTTCAAGGTTATGCAGTTGTTGTATTGGCGTGGGGAAAATACCTATATCTACCCTTGGAAATTTTCGCAATGCATTATATAAAAGCAACGCTCTGTTCATCTAGCTTCCTCCAAATCAGATCCCCTCAGGTAACTGTCGTTTTGTCTTTTACTCATGAGCATGACTTTCTATGTCATTTTTGTAAAACACAAAAAGACCCATAGCGGTTAGAATTACTGAGACAAGGGGATTTATGAAATTAAAAAATGCCCAAGGAGCATACCTTAGCGTTGGCACCCCAAGAATTGGTGCTGCAAACGTAGCACATGTTGTCCATGGGACTAAGGCTGAGCCCAAAGTTGCTCCTTCTTCCAGAACCCTTGAAAGCATCTCAGGGGCAAGCCCGGCTTTATCATAAGCGTCCTTAAATAACCTTCCGTTTAAAATTATTGAGAGATATTGCTCACCCATGGCAATCACTGATACCCAGCACGATATTATCGTTGCCGCAACAAGAGTAACTGGTCGTTTTATGGCTCTTGTCATTCTTTCTACAATAACGTTCATATAGCCCATTTCATCTAGGATTCCGCCTAGGGCAAGTGCACAGAAAGCAAGGGAAAAAGTCCACATCATTCCTTGAATACCGCCTCGGTTTAGTAGTTCATCAACAACGGTAACGCCAGTCTCTATTTCAAAACCATAGTTCAGAACTGTTATAGCATCATGCAAGGTCGCTCCTTGCATTAATATTGCGACTATCGAGCCAGAAATGGCTCCAATGGCTAATCCTGGAATTGCAGAAACTCTCATGATGCTTAAAGTGAGGGTAATAATTGCGGGCAATAAGATAATGAGATTTATATTAAAGTTTTTTGCTAAAGTAGCTTGAATTTCTTCAATTGTAGCTACATCCAGCATTCCGCCCCCATATCGCAGCCCAATTAAAGCGTAGAGAATAAAGCACAATATGTATGATGGCACCGTTGCGGGCATCATTGCCTTTATGTGAGTAAAGATATCTGTGCCAGTCATAGCAGGAGCAAGATTAGTCGTATCAGAAAGCGGGGACATTTTATCCCCAAAGTATGCTCCGGATATGATACTTCCTGCTGTAATCTGTGGGGGGATTCCGAGGCCTTGCCCTATTCCCATCAATGCTAATCCGACAGTGCCTACTGTAGTCCATGAGCTCCCAGTTGCTACGGACGCAATGGAGCATATTATCAGTACAGCCGGTAAAAATATTTTTGGGCTAATAATTCCTAATCCATAATAAATTAAAGCGGGTACTGTTCCTGCCTGAATCCACGCACCTACAACCATACCTATTAATATAAAGATAAACATGGCTGACATTGCACGACAAACGCTGTTGCACATAGCAGCTTCCAAATCTTTCCACTCATATCCCAGCTTTAAAGATGCAATAGCGGCAATGAATGTCCCTAGTATTAATAATACATGGGCGTCTACCTTCATTACGACAAGCCCAAAAATTATAACAGCTACTATAACTAAAAATACAACCAACGCTTGTGTGAATGTGGGTCCCTTTTTCATGGTGTTCACTTGTGGCCACCTCCTGATTAATTCGATAACAAACTAATGCAGGTACTGCTCACACCTGGATCTACGCACCTCCAATCATTCAATCTCTGATTTTTATTGACTATCAGCGCTATTATCCCCCTAAGACTGAACATGTTCGTTAAATTGCTGTTTTTCTTGTCGCCCCTTCAATTTGCATTTAAACACCTGTAGGGCTTACGTCAGGATACTTGTGTCAGCTTTAAAACTATAAATGCTATCTCACGGGAGTGAGGAGCAGAGCCCAAAGTTTCCTCTTTGGGCAGACTATCAAGGCTTTGATATTTGACCTAAATCCAGTTCACCTATCTCCTCTTCCACTGCCTTTATGATTTCACCGCTTTCTACGAGACTCATTACTTCCTCTATCAGGGGAGCCATGAAGACATCTTCTTCTAAAAAGGGGACCTTTTTTCTGATGAGCCTGTAGGCTCCATAAACGCCTTTGCCGGGTTTGAGGGGCGAACTGAAGTCCAGGGCCTGAGCTGCCGCCAGCAGCTCTATGGCGATGACCTTCTGTGCATTTGACAGTATGGTGCGTCCCTTCCTTGCAGCGTAAGCTCCCATGGAGACGTGATCTTCCTGATTTGCCGAGGTAGGAATGGAATCCACCGAGGAAGGGTGTGCAAGGACCTTGTTTTCGGAGACAAGGGCGGCACAGACATATTGAGGTATCATGAAGCCGCTGTTGACTCCGCTATTTTCCATCAAAAAGGCCGGAAGGCCGGATAATTTGTGGTCGATGAGCCTTGCCACTCGCCTTTCCGATATGCAGGCAAGCTCTGCAACTGCAATGCCCAAAAAGTCCATGGCCAAGGCTATGGGTTGAGCGTGGAAGTTGCCCCCACTCAAGGCCTCGCCGTCGGCGGGAAAGATCAGAGGGTTGTCGGTGACGGAGTTAATCTCTATGTCAATTTTCTGGCGGACGAAGTCCAAGGCATCGCGGCTTGCCCCATGTACCTGGGGGATGCACCTAAGGGAGTAGGCATCCTGCACTCGCGAGCCCCTGAAAGCCTCTATGATCTCGCTTCCTTCGATGAGGCGCCTAATGTTCGATGCGCTCGACCTTTGGCCGAAATGGGGCCTCAAGTCGTGCGTCCTCGAGTCAAAGGCATAGGGGACGCCGTGAAGGGCCTCTAAGGACATGGCACCTGCTATGTCGGCCACCTTGGATAAGTTTAAGGCATCGCAAAGGACCAGCGAAGCGATGGCCGTTGTGGCGGCCGTGCCATTGTTTAGGGCAAGCCCTTCCTTGGGCTTTAATTTGACGGGTTTAAGACAGGCTTGTTCCAAGGCTTCGGCGGCAGGCATCCTTTGACCCCTATAAAAGACATCACTTAAGCCCAAAAGGGCAAGGGCAAGGTGGGAGAGGGGACACAGGTCTCCACTGGCGCCCACTGAACCTTGAGAGGGTATGACGGGATGGATTCCGTTGTTTAGCAGATCCACCAATAGGGACAAGGTCTCCAGGGTGATGCCGGAAAAGCCCCTGATCAAGGTATTGATGCGAAGTAACATGATGGCCCTCACCACGTCTTCGGCGAAGGGTTCGCCCACGCCGGAAGCGTGGCTTTTCAACAAGTTTTCCTGGAGGATTTCACTTTGCTCGGGAGGTATGGTGACGGAAGCCAGGTCTCCAAACCCCGTGGTGATCCCGTAGACTATCTTGCCTTCCTTCACCCACTCTTCTACAGCGGAAGCTCCTCGTTTGACGAAGGCCTTTGCGGCCGGATCCAGGTCCACCTTGTAACCGCAACGGGCGACCTTGATGACATCATCCAACGTTAAAGAATGACCGTTAAGGTGAACTGTTCCCATGTTTGCCCCTCCCTTTAAAGTTATGCCTAGTACCTCTTAAAACTTCATAACCCAGTTGTTAAATGCCCTTCTTATTGTTAATAATACAATCGCAATTTAGTTTTCTAAACAAACTTAGATTAATACTGACAAGGCGATGAGATTCCATTTTTCAAAGTTCATTACTCCAAAATATCGCAGCCATGGGGCGGATCCTAAAAACTTTAAGAGAAAGATGATAAGTCAACGAAGCACAGTCAATAAAGCTTTTGAGGATAATTGAATAGGTTCTGTACTTTTAGGTATGCACTCACTTTAACACCACTTTCACCGAATGTAAAACACGATTTTGTTTAAAATATTACGATGGCTTATTTTTATAGTGCATACACGAAGAATATCCGAGGATTTACCAATAAATCCTCGGATATTCTTCGTGTATCTCAGTATTTCTTCGAATTTCACATTTCGCGAAATGTGCATGTTCAATTTTGCGAGATCTGATCATGGCATACTTTCACGATATGGTTGGAGGTGGTGGCGAAATTTGTGAGGATTGCAAGATAAAGGGAATAGAGTGGATATACATCGGGAAGTCATATCGGTCAAAAGTTACGAGAAAAAGAAAATATTAAGGAGCTGCGAAGAATACGGCCTTTTTCGCGATGACTGTCATGATAATTGCTAAAGACCTGGGGTTTGAGATTTATCCAATGGATGGTTTTTGGATAATGTTGATACTTTATACATCCCATACAGAAGGTGAATTAAAAGATACTCAAGGAGGGGTGCCGCCCCCTCCTTGTTTTTACTGTTCTTCGGCCTCATATGTATTGTGAGACGAGAAATTGTGTTTAAAGCGAAGTTCCTAACAACCTGTTGGCGAAGGATCCTATTACAAATGATACGGCAGCCACTCCAAAGCTAAGCGCTGCCATTTCTGTAAACATGAGCTTGAAACTTGTGGACTTTACAACGGAGACGAAAAAGGTAAAAAAAGCTATGACGAGTAAGGCGTTTGTCATACTCCATATCAACGCGGTATAGGGAGAAGAAGTAGCGAAGAAGGGAAATATGAGTAGCATGACTGTTATGACGTAGGCAGTTCCTGTGTACATGGAGGCCTTCAGAGGATGCTTCTCCGTTTTTTCAGATTTTTGCGACAGATATTCCGAGGCAGCCATTGAAAGGGAGGCGGCTATGCCCGTGATCAAGCCGGCGAGGCCAACGACCTTGCTGTTTGCCAGGGCAAACGTCAACCCCGCCAAGGTACCAGTCAGCTCGACTAAAGCGTCATTTAAACCCAAGACTATGGAGCTTGTGTATTTTAGCCTTTCTTCGTCTATTAGATCTAACAAGGCCTGTTCATGTTCTTCCTCTTCCTGAAGTATTTTTTGGGCCTCAGGGAGCAAGGTTAACCAATGCTCGTACTTTTTTTGTGCCCTCTCTTCGTTGATCTCCATTAACTTTAATGTAAAAGTTGTGCCAAACAATAGATTTGTTAATGTATAAAACAATATGGATAAACGATTTGGCCTTACCTTGGTCTTGGTGTATTTTTCCCACACTAAGGCATGACGCGCCTCGTCTTGAGATATACGCCCCAGTATGTCCGCATTTTTACCTCTGTGTTTTTTGGCAAGCTTTTTGTAAACGATGTATTCGGTCGTCTCAGTTTTTTGTGCTTTTAATACTGCCTTCATCAGTCTTTCGTCTAACTTAGAATTAAGATCATTCAAGATGATCCCTCCCTTTTGTCGGCGTTATCGTATAATGCTAATCAAGTCTTCAACCCATTTTACATTATAGAAGGAGGGTTTGATGTGAAGGTAGCACGATTTGCCGACGAAAAAGGCGTTATACGTTGGGGTGTTGTAGAAGGAGACATTATCAAAGAAACGAAAGGCCTTCAAGGTGATTTTACGGGCGTTGATTTTCCATTTGCTAATATTCAACTTCTTGCTCCCGCAGAACCTACAAAGATAATATGCGTGGGGAAAAATTACGTGGATCACATAGAAGAAATGGACGGCGACGCGAGCCGATTGCCAACAGAGCCAGGACTTTTTTTGAAAGCCCCTAATGCCTTAGCTAATCCAGAGGAAGTGATACCTTATCCTCATTTCACAAAAGAGTTTCATTACGAAGGAGAACTTGCCGCAGTAATCTCAAAGCCCATGAAGATGGTCCCCGAAGATGCTGCCCTTGAATACGTCTTGGGATACACTTGTGCTTTCGATCTTACGGCCAGAGATGCCCAACGCCAAGATTTACAATGGGTAAGAGCGAAATCGGCGGATAAGTTTTGTCCTCTCGGGCCTTGGATTGAAACTGACTTAGATCCAACCGATCTGGGCATAAAAACTGAAGTAAACGGTAAGGTTGTGCAAAATAGCAGAACCTCATTGATGATATTTTCGCTAAAGAAAATACTAAGTTTTACCTCCTGCTTTATGACACTTTTGCCGGGAGATGTCATATTAACGGGAACGCCAAGCGGAGTGGGAGAGTTGCACGTAGGAGACGTTGTGTCAGTTACGGTGGAGGGCATAGGTACCCTACAAATTACTATTGGATGTCAGTAATTTAAATAAAAATAGCATGACAACATTTTGCTGATGACCTTTCATTATAGTCATATTATAAATAATGTAATTCACAAAAATTTAATGTTTTTAAGGTTTTTGTCGCTAAAAATCAAGACCATCCTTCACTGTTTTTTAGCAAACTCCAGCGGGTTTTAATACTAAAAAGGGGTTTTTAAAGAAAAACCCCTTTTTAGTATTCCGTCTTAAATTGGACTCAATGATTCGAGTATATTAAAGCTCGCTTTGTGCCTTCTTGAACCAATCTCTCCCCTCAAGCAGTCTCGCCACTAACATGGCTGAAGCAGTGTCTCCCGTGGCGTTGACCATTGTGGCCGCCGGATCCACGAGAAACCCTATAGTGGCTATGATGGGGAAAGCCTCTGGTGGGAATCCGTATAAACTGACGATCAGCATTTCCCCCACCAGTCCCCCGCCTGGTATGCCTGAAAGCACCACACCGCTTAACGTTGCTATTGCCACGGCCGTAGTGAAGGTGTTCAACCCGGAGAAGTTAAGTCCGTAAAAGCCAAAGAGAAAGGATATTTTCAGGATGCCGCTCAAGCAGGACCCCTCCATATGAATTGTGGTCCCTAAAGGTAAAACCATGTTTCTTATGTCTTCAGGGACACCTATATTTTTCGCGGCCTCTAAATTCACGGGCAACGTGGCGTTACTGCTTCCCGTTGCCAGGGCGGTAATGGCTGGTGTTATTATGTTTTTCCAAAAAGTTCCCACTCCTTGGCCGCTAGTTGAAATGTAGGCGTATAAGGTAAAAGCAATAAAAAAATATCCAAAGGTTACTATGTGATACACTATCATGGCTCTTGCGTAGGAACCAAGAAGTTGAGGGCCAAAATCGCCGACGAGGGTTGCAAAGTATGCTCCAAGGCCAATTGGAGCGTAATACATCACGATCTTCACCAAATATAACATGGCGTCAGAGAGGATGGATACCATGTCTATCACGGGACGTGCTTTTTCTCCCAAGGCGTTCAGACTTATGCCAAGCAAAATGGAAAATATAATAAGGGGCAAGATGTGACGTCTGGATAAAAGATCCCTGAAATCTTCTACAGTAAAGGCTTTTACTATCTGTTCGGCCGTGTTTAATGGCTCAAACTCTTGCGGGGCAATGCTTTCGATCACTATGCCCTCGGCTGGAGGAAAGTAAACCGCTGCTACAAGCATGATCAAAGCTGCTATAACTCCTGTTATAAGAAATATTGCGATTGTAGTTCCAAGGACCCTTCCCAGTCGCTTTAAAGATGACATGCTGGCTACAGCGTTTAAAATCGTGCAAAACACCAAGGGCACTACTATCATGAACATCAGATTGATGAAGGCGTCCCCGAAGGGTTTGAAAACCAGGGCATCCTTGCCCATCAAGGCCCCTAAAGTCGAACCGATAATGATGGAAATTAGCAAAACGATCGGAAACCCGTAGGTTTTTAGCGCACTTGACCGACTTTTGGTCATTTTTGCCACCTCCAGTGGTATTTGTTAACAATTGACGATGCTTGACTGTTTAGCCTTTGATAATAAAATATCAATCTGTACCAAATTATGTACAATATTACATTTTTACATATATGCAGGCTCAAGCGATGTGGTAAATGCAACAAGTAGCTGGCAGGAATTTCCCCTTCATGCCCTTAGATATTTCGCCAGTGATCTTTGAGAGCGTCCTCGTCCGGAATTAAAGCTTCTTTAGTGAAATTGCCAACAGCTACGATGAAGGCCTTGCCAGTAAGCGTCGCTTCTAAAACTTCATTGGACATAAAACGTAGGGTTACTTTATTTATGCCTCCCGGGTTTTTAACGTCGATCGTCGTTGGAGTATTATATCGTAAGTGAGATGCCAAGCAGCATGCGATGGAACCAGTGCCACAGGACAACGTAAAATCTTCTACGCCGCGCTCGTATGTTATCGCTATTAAATGGTCGTTTTTTACCTCCACGAAATTTACATTGGTACCCTCATCGAAGATTGTCCCTTTTTTTCGTAAATTACGCGCTAAAGTTAGCAAATCATCGCGCGTAATTTCATTAAGACCCTGAACAAATACAACACAATGAGGCACACCAACGTAAAAAGCAAGGTATGGTAACCTCACCTCAACGGTTTCCACGTTTCCCTCTTTGATGTTTCTGATATCGATTTTTCCCATTTCTATGCTGACATAAGGGGAATTTACGTGTGCGCTTATTAATCCAGACTTGGTCTCAAAGACCATGTCTTTTTTCGCGTGGCCCTTTTCATATGCGTATCTTGCTATACACCTGGCTCCGTTGCCACACATCTCACCTTCCGATCCATCGGCGTTAAAAAGTCTCATTGAAAAATCACCGTTACACGAGCTTCCCAAAACTAAAACGCCATCTGCGCCCAGCGATGTTTTTCGACGACATATTTTCCTAGCCAAATTGGCAAGTTCCCCGTCACTGTAATTGTTGTCTTTGTCTTCTATTATGATGAAATCATTTCCGTTACCGTGGGTTTTCGTAAAGGATATCATTTATGAGCTACCTCCTTTAATGATATCATTAAAGCAATTTTACACCGTTTGCAAGGATTGTTCATAAGCGATGAGGCCTCTGTCTTTAATAGTTTATCGCTGTCAAAAAATCGAGGAGGATTCAAATTAAGCGATATGCTATATTAAACGTGCATATTTGTTCAAATTAGAATACGAGCTCTTTGGATGATGTGTTTTCAGCACAAGTGCAAAAATGTTCTAATGTAAAATTAAACTAAAATTTCCTATAGTACTTATAATACTATTGAAGCGAACGAAATGGTTGACAACGTCAAGCCCCATGAGGTGAACCAATTATACATTTTTCCCGCCTGATATGATTTTTCATGGGCATTGACCAAGGTATCGTCGATATAGGATTTAAAATTTATCTTATTCTTCTGCGGAGGTGTCGTAAGTGGTTGCTGACGGTTTTTTAAGATTTTCCAAAATAAGAACTCGGTTATTATTGTTGGTAATTATTTTGATCATCGCTAACATATGTACTTCTTGGTATCTCCTGGGGTTCGTAAAGGGCCAAAAGGAAAACGTCGAGCTTTTAAGGCAGAGCGGCAAAAGCATTAGGTATGCGGCAGAGGCCAATGTCAACATAGTTAACGCTATGAGCAGTGTATATAAGGTAATTAACGAACCCAAGGCAACTTGGCATTTGGAGTCGAGAAATATCGAAAGTTTGCTTCAAAACGCCAAGTTGGCCTTTGAAGAATATGGCTGTGTACTTCTTACCGAAGAGGCAATGAACAGATATGACAGTACAGCTGAAATATTCAATCGTTGGTTGACTGCTATGAACGCTATAAATGAAATGATAGCAAAGGAAGCTTCAGAATCGGAAGTGCTGAACGAGGTCAACAAAATCTATATTGACACTAATATGTTGACAGGAAGCATTAATGAAACTTTTGCCTTCGCTGCCCTTGATATGGATTTGACGGCCGATTCCATCTCTCAAGCAATAGATTCTGCTACCAAAAGATCTATAGCTATTGTAGTTGTAGCAGCAGTTGTAGCATTATTATTTGGTTTCATGTTAACGCGCTCTATTAATTTGCCCCTAAAAAATATGGTCAGCTTTGTCAACAGCATAGCCGACGATCTCGACTTATCGAAGGAGATCGAAAGCACCGGTGAAGACGAAATAGGAGATGTTTTGAAAGCAATAGGAAAATTGCTTTCGCGGTTTAAGGAAGCTTTGGTTGTGGTAATAAATACCAGCCGCAATCTCGCTTTATCTTCCGATGATTTTTCTGCATCCGCTGAGGAAGCAAGCCATATCATGGAAGGAGGAAGAAAAGAAGTTGATCAAGTCTCTTCGGATGTTTTGTTTTTGGCATCCGCCGTTGAGGAAATAAGCGCAAGCTCGCAAGAAGTTGCAGCAGGAGCGCAATCGGCAGCCAAACGTAGTACCGATGTAGCAGAACAAGTTGAAATTGCCAGACAATTTGCTCAAGAAGGCATAGATGCCGTGAAAAAAGCGGTGGTTTCTTCCGTTGAAGTGTCAGATAGTGCAAAAAAATCGGTCGCTGTAGTTAACGATTTAGGTGCTAGGGCTAGACACATCCAAACTTTCGTTGGGACAATAGGTCAAATCGCGGATCAAACCAATTTACTCGCTCTTAATGCTGCGATTGAAGCAGCGCGAGCAGGCGAGCACGGTAGGGGATTTGCCGTAGTAGCGGAGGAGGTCAGAAAGTTAGCCGAACAGTCTAACAACGCAGCGGAGCAGATAACCAATTTGGCGGAAACCATAGTAAGAGACCTTGAAAGCGTAGTGGCAGCCACCGAAGAGAATGCGAAAATAACTGAGCGTGCCAAAGAAGAAGCGAGTAATGCTGAAAGTGCAATAGAAAAGATAATGCACTCCCTCGAAACAATAGCTAGCGCTGCTCAGGACATGGCTGCAGTTGCGGAGGAACAAGCTGCTTCGGCTGAGGAAATTGCAAGTACTGTTCAAAACTTGAGTGAGAAATCGTCCAACTTAAATGAATCTGTTGAAAATTTATTAGATAATATTGCAAAAGTATCGGACGTTATTTCAGGTGTTGCGAAGGGATCTCAAGATTTGGCATCGCTGGCTGCGATTTTAGAGAATCAAGTGAAAGTATTTAAACTAACCGATGAACTGACTGAGGAAGAAAAAATATCCTCGAGGAACGAGATCATGCTTTCAGAAGGCAATTACACTTAATTATCGAAGGTAAAACCGTCAACTTTAAACAAGTTCACGCAAGCATCGACGACGTCGGGGTCAAAATGCTTGCCCCTGAGCATTAGAATCTCGCTCAAGGCAGTCTCAAGGGGCAAGGCTTTTCTGTAGGGACGATCAGATACCATTGCTTCGACTGTGTCGGCAACGGCAAGTACAAGTGCTAAAGGGTGGATCTTGTCATTTTTCAGCCCCTGTGGATATCCGCTTCCGTCCAGTCTTTCGTGATGTTCGTAAACTATCTCGGCTATGGGCCATGGGAATTCTACCCCTTTTAAAATCTCAAAACCCACCTGAGGGTGAGCTTTGACGAGCATGTATTCCTCAGGTGTGAGCGACGTCGGTTTGGTTAATATCTCTGCAGGTATCTTTATTTTTCCTATATCGTGCACGGGAGATGCCATGCAAACAGCCTTGACATCATCTTCGTTTAACCCAAGGTGCGTTGCGATGGCCTCAGTTAATTTGGCAACCCTGCGTTGATGGCCCGCCGTATAAGGATCTCTTTTTTCGAGGGTGGATCCTAAGGCCGCTATGGTTTGAATACACACCCTTTCTAAGTAATTTACGTATTCATTTAACTTCTCTTCAGCTTTTTTCTTTTCAGAGATATCGCGATAAATTGTATAAACACCACAAGATTCACCTTTAAAAATTACAGGAACTGCAGTGATGGCTACTTCGAACAAGGTACCGTCTTTTTTCTTTCTAACCGATTCAATGTCAACAAGATTTCCGAAGGTTGCTCGAACGCTTACACTGAAAGCCTCCCCATAAAAGGGCGTATCGGCCGCCACGAGTTCATCAATGTGTTTGCCCAGGACCTCTTTCTTGCTATAGCCGAAAGTCTTACAGAAGGATTCATTCGCTTGAGTAACATAATTATTGCTGTTGGTTAACACAATAGCTTCAGGGTTGTTATAAAATAAACATTCTAGGCGCGATCGTTCCTTTTCCAGAGCTGCCTGTGCCTTGAACTCATCCGTAATATCACTCCAGCTTGTGACTATGCCATTTATATCTGGATCATTTAATTGGTTGTAATGTGCCGCTTTAACGAAGACTTTATTTTTTCTTTTGCTGTCTATTACCCAATATTTGGCTGTTGCCACACCCTCAGGTTGTGATGTGCAGGTTGCGATGCATTTTTTTATCTTTGGGATATCGTTTTCGTCGATGTAATCATATATAGATTTATTTATCAGGTCTTTTGGCAAAGTACTTATAAACCACTCAATACTCGGTGAAGCAAACATTACCTCTCCCAATTCTGTTAACACAATGATGGCCTCGTGAGAAAACTTTTTCACCAAGTTAATCACTGATGTAGACACCCAACCTTTCTAATCGATTTAAGTACAGTTCTGCTTTATCAGATCATAGCTTAAATAAAAATTTAAAGGGTTCTTATGATGTTTAATAATTTCAGTACCCTACTAAGCTTTATCTACAACACAAATAATAGAAAATTCCAATATACAATTGTAGCATTTTCATAATATAGTTGGTGGCATTGTAATATATCGAGTTATTTAAGAATGCCTCCTATTTTAAAAAGAAGACATTTTCTATGTAAATATTTAATCATCGCAAAGATAATGTATTAGATAATCAGGCTTCTTTAGTGCATAGATTTTTCCATGGACAGGCCAGGCAGTTATCCATATTTTTTTTATAAGGGCCATGTGCCGAGATGAAAGCCGCGTCCTCAATTTGTTTCTCCACATCATCGAAGGAAATATCGTCAGTTTTTATCCCGATAGCCCTACCTTCCCTTAGAAGGTATAGCCCCATTTCCAGCGGCTTGTGAGGGAATTGACGCCTCACCACATATCCATAGAATTTTACCTGATGGCTATAAAGTCCCATGAGTGACTTGCTGTCGATACTGGCCTCTTCCGTTATTTTATAATCCCAAAGATGAATCCCCTCTTTGTCATGATAAATCAGATCTATTTGTCCGGCCAGTCGAGTTCCGATGTCCAAGTTGACGGAAAAGGGTATCTCTCTGTGGACTTGGCCTTTGAGGCTTTTTGAGCTTAGTACGTTTTGAAGTGAGAGCCCTAGCGGACTTTCTCTAAAAGCCTCAAGCCATCTCATCAAGATGGTCCAATGGGTTTTGTCCTTGAGCACCGGGCGGAGACCGGTTGGCAATAAGCGCAACAAGGCTTCGAGGTCATCGTCTTTTTGTGGGAAAAACCCGGCGAGGCTTTCTTTTCTTAAATCCCAGCGCGCTAATATCCAATGTACCAAGCTTCCAACGTCAGGTCCACCGTAATCCTCCGATCTTGGCAGCTCCCATTTTAATGGTAATCCTTGCTTGTATCCTAGTCTGTATGCGTGGGGACACCACGAAATTATTGCGTATTCGGTGGCGCTTAACCTGTCAACTGGCGAGGTTGGGATCATCGATGACAATTTCTTCAAAGAAACTGCTTGGGATAAAATTTTCTTGGTCCTTTGCTCGTCCGAAAGCTTGGGCTTGGGTTTACCAAGGAGAGCTTCTGGGATGACAATTTTTTCGGCTTCAGGCCAGCCCAGCAAAGCTTTTAACCAAAGGCCTGTTCTTTTCGAGGGAGCCCCATCTGAGTCTAAGGCACAGCTTCCGCATAGTATTAACCTGTTTTTTGCACGAGTACAAGCGACATAGAATAGCCGTAAGCTTTCTTCGTCTTGCGCTGTGCCTTCAAGGTAATCATGCACTGCCTTCGATGGCGGGCTTTCCTTTTGGCAAAGGGGGTCAGGGTAAGAACTTGCCACGGTACCTACAAAAATCGAGGGAACCAGGGATGAGCCGCTTCGTGGATGTCTGTGATGTTCAAGGCCGAAGACGGCCACTACAGGAAATTCCAATCCCTTGGCGGCGTGAACCGTCATGACCCTCACTACATCTTCATCTTCGCCCAAAGGAGTGGCTTCCTCGTAGGGAACATTAAACCTCGTTGTGTTTTTTAGATAATGAGCTGCTCCAGCAACGTCTTTGCCCAAGGCCTCTTCGTATCCCCTTAGAATCTGTATTAGATGCCTCATGTTTGAAAAAACTCTTGATCTTTTGTGGGGCGGCGCAGAAAGCAGCCACAACGGGTCTTCAAGTAAGTAGTTCAAAGCGTTACTAGGACCGCACAAAAAAGCCCTGTGTCGCAGATCTTCTATTTTACGAGCAACGGTTGGAAGGTTGGCCTTTACGTATTTCCACGCTCGGCCACGGCCATTATCGCCTTCAATGGATAAAATGGCCTTTAGGGCGGCTTCTTGAGATAACCTGAGGAAAGGCGAGGATAACAGGCCGATCAGGGCAAAGTCATCCTCTGGATCGCTTAAAGCCGATAATAAGGCGGTAGCGTCGAGCGTCTCTGATCTCGAGAAAAAACTTTTTTGTTCCACAAAAACTGCTGGAATATTGTGTTTTTCGAAGGCCTCCTCGAGCGGGTCGTAATAATTTCGTGACGGGACTAAAACCACCATGTCCTTCCACTGAGTTCCGCCTTCGTGCAGCATGTCAAAAAGGCCTGCAAGGTTTGAGGCTAAGAGATTTTTCCTGTGCGTCGCACCGACCTTTTTCCCTTCTCCGTCTTCGATTGTCGTCTCGAGTAGTAACATTAAATCGCCTATCTTGCTATCGTTTGCTGATTGAATATCTTCCTTCTTTAAAACATCAGGATACGCCAATGGTTCATAAGGATGTCTTAAGGAGGAACTTATGCCTTCACGCCAAAGATGACCGAAAAGGCTGTTTATCTCGTCTAAAAGCTCATTGGTCATCCTGAAGGATTCGCTTAAATATACATATCGCCCAGCTCCTTCTTGTGCCCTTTTTATGTAGTCTGCAAATATTTCAAGATTGGCGTGGCGAAATCTGTATATGGATTGTTTCAAATCGCCCACGATGAATAGCTTTGCCGGTTGGTCATTCTTTGCAGTCTTGATATTTTCAATCAGCATGCTTTGAACGCCGTTTGTATCTTGAAACTCGTCCACCAAGATGTATTTGTATCGGTTAGCTATCTCAGGGTGTTGATTCACCATGTCTTTTGCCTTAATTAGCAGGTCATCGAATGAGAGGATGCCTAATCTTTTTTTGTGCTCCTCCCAAATAGCCCAAATGATGCTCGCAAATTTAAGCAGTATCTCACGAAGCGGCCTATCTTGAGTTGTGTCTTTTATCCATCTTGCCAGAGCCACGTCTTGCGATAAACTTTCACGGTGAATTTTGAGCCCTTCGTGGCCTAAACGATGGAGTAATAAGGCCTCCAATTCTTCCTTGAATGTTCCTCTGCCTGGAATATTTGAAAGCACTTCGTCGTTTAAGTCCACCAAAAAGCGAGCCCATTCAGGAGGGGAGCCAGGATAAGTTTTTTCCCAACGGTTTTGAAAATCTCGCACTCTTTGGGATAGATTATCTTTATTTCCTGCATCTACATTTACTTCCTCGATCCAAAAATTATAAAGGTCGCTATATAAACCTTTACGATCAGCATTTGGGTTAAAAACGAGTTCTATTGCCTTTTCGTCGATTTTTTCAAGAGCGGTCGATATTCTAAAAAGTTCATCGGGATTTAGGCTTCTGCTTCCGAAGAGGTTGCAGGCTTCTCTTCCAAGATCGATCAAAACCCTAGGGCCATAAAAGTCAAGAACGTCTCTAAATGCTTCATCTGAAATTAAGTCCATGGTTTTTTGGTGCCACGGTAAGGGCGCATTTTGAGAGAACCAATTTTCGTCGAGCAAATCCAGGGCGTTGACGGCAGATTCATAGAATATATCCTCCTGTTGCGGAGTAACGATATTAAAATTTGGATTTATCACCAGGAATTGACCGTAGGATTTTAGCAGGTTCATGGCAAAGCTGTGTATGGTTGAAATTTGCGCTTCATCGAAGCGATTGCAAGCCAGAGTCAGTCTCTCTGCAACAGCCTTCTTTTCTTTAGGCGCAATGTCCGACGTTTCCAAGGCCTTAAGCCAATCATTTAAAGTCGATAGAATTTTATCTTCCATCTCTTGAGCTGCCTTTTCGGTGTAGGTGATGGTAAGTATTTCGTCATGCCTTGCACTTCCTGTTGCGACGAGCCAAGCAAATCTCCACGAGAGCGTGCGCGTCTTGCCGCTTCCAGCGCCGGCGCTTACTACGACTAAGTCGTCTTCCGATATCACCGCCTCGCGTTGCTTGGATGTAGCTACACTCAAGAAGAGCTCGGCTAAAGCAGTTTTATTAATCATTATCTTGTCTTTCCTCTCCTCCGATTTCGCTTTTTCTGCAAAGGGTCTTGTATTGACATTCCTGGCATGTCTTAGGATCGTAATGTGGCTCAAAGGATCCCGACATTAAATCCTCTGCCCATTTTGTGAGCGCTTCTTCTGCTCTCTTTGCGATATCCTCCAGCTTTTCGCGCTTTATCTTGAAATTTTCCGGGAAATCCTCAGGTACCAAAGCTTTTATGAAGTCCTTATATTCTTTGGAGACGTGACCGATGCACATGCTGTTTCCGTGACAAAGGTAAAGGGCGCCTATTATTTCTATGTCATTTTTCATAAAAGCTGAAGCATAAGCGGCAAGCTGAAGGGAGCTTTCGTAGTTATGCGAACCACCAGTCTTGTAGTCCCAGAGGATTTGCCCCTTTTCGTTCAGGCAATCGATGCGGTCGGCTCTTCCAACAAAAGACACAGCGTCGACGAGCACTGTAGGTAACTCCACTTCCCAATACTGAGAGATGGAGAAATTGCCAAGATTTGATTTTATGCCTTCTTGTATTAAAGCCAGCCTTTTGGCTTGTGCGTATAGCCGCTTATTATGTCGGAATAACTTTTTATTATTCAGAAGCGAGGGGTAGACCGATTTTACCGTTTGCTCCCAAAGTTTCTCTATGCAAGTTGCAAGACTAGAGTCTTTGCATGTCAAACGCTTGTTCCATGCTTTTTGCCATAGCTGATGAAACAATATGCCACAACGCTGTGGGTCAAAACCTGCATCCCGCGGTTGGTATAGATTGAGGATGCTTTTGTATGCATAAAGGGCGGGGCATTGAGTCCATGTGTCTATGTCGCTTAAATATCCCTTAAATTTGGGTTTTACTTTAACCACGGGTTTTCTTCTCCGCCTGGAAAGTTTATCCTGTGGCACTTCAGATTCTCTCAGATATGTTTCTCCCTTAGGCAGCAATTTGCTTAAGGGCCTTTCGGTTTTTCCTGTCACCTTGCATAAGCCATCTTTTAATGCGCCTTCCAAAAACGAGGAAAGTTTCCGGGGCTTGCCCTGTGTATCGATAACAGAGCAAGTTATCCATGTAGCATCCGTTCCAGAGCATAGGTGCCTTCGAAACAGAGCTTCAAGTTGCTGTCTTCTTTCGTGCCTCAGGGGAAGGTGTACGCCTGCAAGGCCTGTGTTTTCATGTATCATCATCCTTGCTTCATCGTTTAAGAGGGGCGGTTCAATTATCTTTCCCGGCCACTTTTCAGTAGTAGCGTTTACAATTGTGTACAGACTGTGAGTCGCAAGCACAGGAGAGTTGTCTATATATAGGGTGATGGAATTTAATTGCTTTTTGGGGGGAAGTAGCCTCGTTTCTTCCGCGAAGCGATACAAGAATTCCCAGGCTTCAGATTCCGAAAGCAAATCTCTTTGGGCCGAACCAAGGCTAGGAAGCGATTCCTTTAAAAATAAGGCCTTTCTTTCGATGGCTTCCAGAAATTTGGCTGTTTCAAACAAAGTCTCGTCATATTTGGGATCTGTTATGAGGTCTTGTACCTTTTCTTGGACTTTTATGATATCGCTTAGCAGTTCGAAAAGTTTCTCAAACAACTTTTCCGCATTAATACCCTCTTTAATATCATTGAAAAAGGAATCGCATGCCTCAATGATATTAAGTAAATCTTTCATGTCATTTCGTCTCAAAAAATCCCGCCATTCTTTAATTCCTGAAGGCATTTCTTCATTTAGCAGCTCTAAGAGCTCATCGGATAAATTAAATCCAAGGAATGGGCTGAAAAAGAATCGAAACACGAAAAGAAATGGCCAATTTTCATCCTTTAACTTTTTCAAGCGCATCAGCAAATCCCAACAGAGGGTTTCACTCAAAAGCGTACCTGAATTAAAAGCCCAAGGGATGCGGTAGGCATCCAACACCTCCTCGGTAATCTTTCGGTAGGAGGCCGGTATTTCTATGGCTATACCGCTGAAGGAAAAACAACCTTTTTCTACCGCAAACCATATATTGCGAGCGAGCGTTTCAAGCTCTTGCCTAGAATCACCACAAGCAATTAAATGTAAATTTGCCGACTTATCCTGCTTTGATATTTTGCATATCGTTGCACTTTCCGCGAATTGTTGTTCAACGTCATAAAAACTTTGGCCCATCGCAGGATCAGGTTTGTATATATCTATGGCTACCCCAATTTCATCTAAAACTCGTAGCAATTCGTGCTGAGACCTCATGAAACTCATAAATCCCACCAAGACGAAGGCGTAATTTTTTAGATGACGCCTGAGTTGTTCGAATTCAAGCAGCAAATTTTTAGACAACAAAGGGATTTGGGCACTGTCAGCGAGGTCGTTTTCATCGAGGTAGCTTAAATATTTCCCGTAGATGTTGCAGAGAAACCCAGTTGGCTTTATCAACTTTGGGCATTTGTCGTCACAGGTGCAAATGCCCTCGTGATTTTTACAGCTTAGTGCCATAGCAAGATCTTCCTGAAGGACATCTTCGCCGATGAGTTCATGAAGTTGTTTTCCTATTGTTTCTATGAATCCTGGTTGCCTTATCGCGGGAATAGCGTCTATTAACTCCTTTGAAGTTCTCAAGGCATTTTGAACGAGGTGTCTTACGACTAGCCAGTGATCGGGAGGGTCTAATTGTCGTTTTATAGGAGGACGAATGCCCAATCTTCGGAGGATGTCTGCGAGTCCTCCGTACAAATCGCCCCACCGCCATATGGCGGGAAAGTCGTGTGCAAGGCCTTCTATAGATAATGTTTCAAGCAAGAGATTTTTATCTTCCTTAGAGGGCACTATGAAGATGAGGTCTTTGTGCTCATGGTGAATTTCTTTTAGAGGTTCTTCCAGCTCAGTTGCGAATCTGTACGTGTGAATCATAATACTCAAAAAAGGATCACCTCAATAAATTTTATGCTATGTGGTATATTTAAAATCACGGAACATCCCTGGTAAATATCAATTTTTACCTTGCCTTGTGATATTATAATACCTCGTTATTTCTGATCTTGTGCAGAAATTGCAATTCGCAAGTATCGTAAAAACTGAGTTTTACGTTGCATGATTGTTAAATGGAAAAGTTGCAAATTAGCTTTAGGGCACGGGGAGGATGGTTTTAAGTGAGCATGAATAAACTTCGAAAAATGTTGTTGCGCTTACATATCGTTTTAAAACAAGAGAAAGACAGCTTCCTGATAATAAGCTTTGGCACTGCCATATCCGTCATCGCTACAGTTACTCTCATTATGCCTTACAAATTTCCCGATGCCGGACTGACAGGTTTAGCTGTGCTTTCGTCTTATGTATTTCATATTTCT
The DNA here is from genome assembly GCF_059026225.1 of Acetomicrobium sp. Classification (NCBI taxonomy): domain Bacteria; kingdom Thermotogati; phylum Synergistota; class Synergistia; order Synergistales; family Acetomicrobiaceae; genus Acetomicrobium; species Acetomicrobium sp. Next base: position 200,729 of record NZ_JBWQOQ010000002.1, on the reverse strand, counting down.
CCGTCGTGGTTGTTTGCAATTGGAAACGCGGCTTTGCTAATTTGGGGATGGAAGGAACTTTCTCCACGATTTGTAGCGCTTACCATTTACGGCGTTGGATTATTTTCTCTGCTTTTAAAGGTTTTAGAATTTATGCCTACCCCTTCACTGGATGATCTATTCTTGATTGCCGTTTTTGCCGGCGTTATAAAGGGCATCGGTGGTGGACTGGTGTTTAGATCCGGAGCATCGCTTGGTGGGACAGATATCGTAGTTGTAGCCTTGAGGAATAGATATGGGATTGAGGTGGGCAAGTATAGCTTTTATATGAATCTGGTCGTGCTTTTGATCTCGGCTCCAGTGATCGGCATCGAACGTACAATTTACGGATTAGTGGCAATATACATAAGCGGCATAGTTGTTGACGGGGTCTTGCGGTCATTTGATAGAAGAAGGCAAGTTTTCGTAATATCTCAAAAATACGAACAAGTTAAGGATTTTATCATAAAGGAGTTAGGGCGAGGAGTGACTTTGCTTCAAGGGGAAGGTGGATTTACAGGGAAAAGCCAGAAGGTTGTCATGTGTCTTTTAACCCCCAGGCAAACGATGGACTTGAAGCGTTTTTTGGCATCGACGGATAAAAAAGCATTTATGGTGGTAGCCGAGGCATCTGAGGTAGTTGGCAAAGGCTTTAAATCTTGGAAGGAGTTTTAGTTACTGGGATTATGGCGATTAATGCAATTTGATTCACTTTTTGAGGCTGGTGATGGATTTGGCACCACTTTATGGCTTATTACTCCTAATAGGGGGAGTAGGTCTGTTTTTATATGGTTTAAACGAATGCCCTGACAACATTAGAAAATACCTTGGGAAAAGCGGCAAGGCTTTTCTGTCTCACGTTGGGGCCAAAAGAGGCTCATCTTTTCTTTTTGGCACGCTACTTTCGGTTATGATGCAAAGCAGCGCCGCGGCATCGTCTTTTGCCGTAGGATTGGTCGAAGTTGGATTGCTTGCCTCGGAGCGCGCCCTTTTAGTTATAATGGGCGCAAGCGTGGGTACTGGCTTGATTGTGTATTTTTTGAGCCTCGACTTAATCCTTTTTAGCCCGCTAATATTCGCGGTTATAGTCTTTTTGGGGCGTTTTACGAAAAGGCGCTTAAAAGAGTATTTTAAGATAGCTGAAGGCATCGCAATCGTGTTTTTTGGAATGTCTTTGATCAAACTGGGATCTTACCCGCTAGTTTATTCAAGTCATATACAAAATCTTCTTTCTTTCCTGACTCAATCGGCCATTCTTTTGGCGATAACGGTGTGTTTACTTACTTCGGTTGTTCAAAGCAGCACGGCCACTTTAGCTGTCGCAATAGGAATGGCAAGTTCGGGTCTTTTGTCCTTTAGCGCCATATTGCCGCTGGTTTTAGGGGCTTATGTGGGATCCTCTAGCTCCGCCCTTTTGGCGGCTTTGGGGAAAAAGCGAAAATCTCAAGGACTTGCATGGAGCGCATTTTTGTACAGAGCCTTTGGAATTGTCCCGATGATTCCTTTGGGCTTGCTCTATCTGAAAGTCGGAGAAAACTTACCCATGTCAATGGGTGCCCATATAGCGTTATTGCAAATGCTGCTCGTCTTGGTAAATGTGATTGTGTCGCTGCCTTTTACTTCGGTTCTTTTGAAAATGGGAGAAGGGCTAGCCAGTTTGAGTGAGAAAGAAGCTATAGAACCTCTATATTTGGATTGGGACTTTGTAGATGTCACAGCGTTAGCTGTCTCGCTTCTTTCGAAGGAGATAGTACGAACATCCAATTTTTTGGAGGAATTTTTATACGGTTTATTTTATGGTAACATTGACGAAGACCATCTTTATTTACTAAAAGCGAGCTTGCCCGATCTAGTGAACTCCTGCATCTTTTACCGTTCGGCCATTACATGGGTTTCAAATGAAGATCAATCGCTTACAAGGGAGTTTGTCATCACCTCCTATTCGCTAAACGCTCTTAAAAATATGGTTACCCTCGCAACTGAAAGGCTTTTTCCTTTGATGACAGGCAATATAGATATGAGGAACCCTCTTCTTCCTTTCAAGTGGGAGGATGTAAAGAAGTGTTTTTTCGACGTTTTCGCGAGCAGCTTAGGCGCATATGCCCTTGATGACCCATATTTTGCAAACAAAGCCTTTCGATCATATAGTAAGCTTTCAGTGAAATTGGGAGAGGCAAAGAACGAATTAATGTTGTCTCATTGTACGATCGAAGATGGCACAGATTTGATCGATTTATTGACATTGCTCGATGCTTTTTTAAGGGAATCGCTGGAATTTGCACGCGCTGCCAGGCGTTACGAAACCGAATACGATGAAAGATCATTTGTTGATTTACAAGGGGAGAAGGAATTTGATCTTTAGAAAACGAAACACTAAGGAAAAAAAGGTCGGAGGACTTTTTGAGCGCGATAAGAGCTGGCTTTTTAAACAGCTGTACGCGATGGCTGATTTAGTTGAGCGAGCAATAGACGATGCGTTAGGAGCCATAATGAAAAAAAGTGACGATCTTGCCCTTGAGGTCATCAGAAAGGATGACGAAGTAGACATTATCGAGGTCGAAGTCGAGCAGGAATGTCTCCGCTTATTGGCAATGCGCCAGCCCGTGCGCGAGGACTTGCGCTTCGTTTTCACTATAATAAAAATAATAACCGAATTGGAGCGCATAGGAGACCAAGCCGTAAACATAGCAGAAAGGGCTCTGGAGCTAAATAGAGAAGGCTTAATTAAACCCTTGATGGATATACCTAAGATGGCGGATATTGTGATAGAGATGGTAAGAGAAGCCATTCAAGCTTTTGAGGCTAGAGACGTAGACAAATTAATAGAAGTCTATATGAGCGACGATGAGGTGGATGCTTTAAACAGGGTGAATTTTGCGGAGACTATCCAAATAATGGCTTCAACGAAAATGGATGACCCCTACTCGGTGAAAAAGGCAACGGATTTGTTGTCTGTTTCAAGGTACTTAGAACGAGCGGGAGACCACGCAACCAACATAGCCGAGCGTGCCTTTTTTAGCGTGACGGGAGAAAGAATCAAAGAAAAGCTTTTGCGTACAAGTTAAGGAAGGGAATGGGCCTGTTTTGAGTTTCGCCATTGATTTAAAAGACAAACTACATCGTTTGGAAATCGGTGCTACCATATGTGGCATATGCATAGCCGCTTGTCCTTGGACTAAGCGTTATTTAGGATCGAAAAATATCAAAAGTGGAAGGTGATATTCATTGAAAAAGCCCCATGGCATATTTGCTCCTATAGCTACGATTTTTGATGAGTCTGGTGACTTAGATTTAAAGCGGTTTAGCGAAAACGTAAAGAAGTTCAGTGAGACCAAGCTTTCAGGGTTAGTAGTTCTTGGAAGCAATGGCGAGTTTGCTTTATTGAGTTATCATGAAAAGGTGGCCTTGGTGAAAGCTGCCAAAGAGGCCATTGCAAAGGATAAAATTCTCATAGCGGGCACGGGGTGTGAGTCTTTGCGCGAGACAGTAGAGCTTACCAATGAGTGTGCAAGGCTTGGAGCTGATGCTGTCTTGGTGGTTACGCCAAGTTATTATAAAAGCGACATGACGGACGAGGCATTAGAGCGATATTTCACGTTCGTTGCAGATGAATCTGCTGTTCCCGTGATGCTTTATAACATGCCGAGAAACACCGGAGTCAACATGAGTGCAAATTTGGTGGCCAAGTTATCAAGGCATCCCAACATAGTAGGCATAAAAGATAGCTCAGGGAATATCACCCAAATAGCCAACATAATAGCAAAGTGTCCAAAGGACTTTGCTGTCTTTGCCGGTTCCGGCAGTTTTCTTTTGCCCACGTTAATGCTTGGAGGCGTAGGAGGGACTTTGGCCGTAGCTAACGTTGTTCCGAACTATTGCGTAGCCATTTACGATCTTTGCAAAAACGGCGAATTAGACAGGGCAAAAAAATTGCAGCTCGGGCTTCTCGAACTTAACGCTGCTGTTACAACGCGTTATGGCATTGGTGGAATGAAAGCAGCGATGGAAATGGTCGGATTTCATGGAGGATCGCCAAGGTTGCCGATATTGCCTGCGACGAATGAGGCCAAAAGAGAAATATCCGATTTAGTCAATGCAGCACTAAATCTTTTTCATGAAGTTTGTGGCAAGAATTGCCTTTAAAAATAAATATAAAAAATAACAAGGGAAGAATGCCCATGAAATTGCTAGTAATAGTCACGAATGAAAGAGATAAGGTAGAAGAGGTGTTTAAGGAGTTCCTTGAAATTGGCGTAGGAGGGGCTACTGTTATAGATACTCAAGGAATGGCCCGCATTTTGTATGATAAAAACGTGGATAAAGTTCCTATTTTCGGTTCGCTTAAAATGCTTATTGACGATAAATATCCGTTTAATAAGACTATTTTTGTTGTGCTTGACGATGATCTTGTAAAGCCAGCAATACAAGCTGTGAAAAGAGTTTTAGGCGATTTAACTAAGCCCAATGTAGGGATTCTTTTTGTTTTGCCGGTGGAGTATGTCGAGGGCGGTTCTTTAAGTTATTGTCGATCTGATGTTGGTCTTTAAATAGCAATAAAATAAATGAAGGAGTAGATAAAATAGTGCATCCCTTATATTATCTTTCTTTAATTCTTCTTGCTGGACTTTTTCTCGCAAGGATTGTAAGCGTGTTTAAACTGCCCAACGTGACGGGATATATTTTAGCAGGAATGCTCATCGGGCCCTCATTTTTAGGCATTATTCCAAGAGAAGCTGTTTCTTCATTTAACATTATTTCAGAGGCGGCTCTTGGGTTTATCGCCTACAGCATAGGCGGAGAGCTGAGCATTAAACATTTGCGAAGAATGGGCTCTTCAATACTTGTAATCACACTTACAGAATCACTGGGTGCCGTTTTGGTCGTTATAGCCGCAATGGTTTTTATCTTCAAGCAGCCGCTACCCTTTAGTTTCATGATTGGCTCTATTGCAGCTGCAACGGCTCCCGCCGCAACAATTATGGTAATAAGACAATATAATGCCAAAGGTCCTCTTGTAGATACGCTTTTCCCCGTGGTTGCGCTGGATGATGCCGTGGCCATTATGGTTTTTGGCATAGCTATTGGTATTTCCCAGTCCTTGCCCATGGCGAGCGCAGGAGTCATAGCCATGATTATGTTAACTGGAAGGCTCATGCTCGAAATCTTCATAGCCCTTGGCTTAGGGCTTTGTGTGGGCTTGTTTCTCTCGGTGATCTCAAGATATCTGAGAGGTCATGATACACTTCTGTCTTTTGTCATTGCTTGTATCTTTTTAACAGTTGGAGTGGCGTCCTACTTTAACGTATCGTCCCTTCTTGCATGTCTGGCTCTTGGTGCTGCGGTTACGAATCTGGTGTATCGCAGTGATCGAGTTTTATCCGTTATTGATCGCTTCACACCGCCAATATTTGTAAGTTTTTTTGCTATTTCAGGTGCGGATTTGCAGATTTCGGTTCTACGTCAAGTTGGACTGCTTGCTATAGGGTATGTGATTTTCCGAATGATAGGAAAGGTTTTAGGAGCTTACTTGGGAGCAAAGTGGACAAATGCTCCTGCCGTTGTTCAAAAATACTTAGGCTTGGCCCTAGCCCCTCAAGCCGGAGTAGCGATAGGGCTTTCCCTGGTAGCTGAAAAGGCCCTTCCGGGCGTAGGGATAGTGCTTAGGAATATAATTCTTGGTTCCACAGTTATTTATGAATTAATAGGCCCCGTCGTAGCAAAGCAAGCACTTATGATGGCAGGGGAAATATCTTCTGACCGACAGTAAATTAAATAACATACAGCGATCAAAAATTTAAGCCTATAGATTAAGTTTTTGATCGCTGTAACAATCCAGTCACGAAGATAAGTCATGTTTACTTTTCTTATTTACTAACCAAAGTCCCAAGGCGACTAAAGATGCGCCAGCGATGTCCCTGGGTGACAAGGTTTCTCCCAAAAGCACAACGGCCGTAGCTGTGGCCGTTAATGGGTTAAGGTACATGAAGACGCCAACTTGAGATGCTGGGAGGACATAGAGAGCATCGTACCAAAATATATAGGCAACCCCTGAGCATAACACGCCTAAAAAAAGTAAGCTTGCCCAAGCCTGCCAAGAAAGCGAAAAAGACATGCCGGAAATGTAGGCGGGGATGTTTGAAAAAAGCCAACCAAAGGACATGACATAAAAAAGGGAGACGATCTGATCTTTTCCCCCGAGGAACTTTCTGGAAAATACCGTGAAGGCTGCCCAGTTGACTGCGCTTAAAGAGATCAATATGTCACCTACCCTTATGCTCTCAGGCATAAGGGAGCTGCCTTCCCCAAGTACCATCAACACGCCTAATGCAGCCGAAAAAAGGCCTATCAATCCTGTTTTGGCGATCTTTTCTTTTAAGAACATCCAGCCTAACAGGGCAATGATCACGGGGGTGGTCGATACAATCCAGGCGGACGTAGCTGCTTGAGCCGTCTTCAAAGCCTCTGCTTGAATTAGGTTATGAAAGGTTACTCCCATAAATCCAAGTATCGCAAGATAAATCAGGTCCTTCGCTGACAGGGATAGGTTAATATTCTTTTTGGCGAGTAGCGATATCAGCAATACTCCAACGCCTGCCAAAGAACGAACCCATACTATCATCGATGGAGAAGCTTCTTCTACGGCTATCTTCATGGCCACGAAAGAGGCACCCCAAAACATCGTAGCCAATGCTGCTTTTGCGAAGGCCTTGTATTTTGTTTTTAAATCCATTGGCTTACTGGCTCCAATCATTCAGCTTTTACATTTTATGTACTTTGACAGGTTGCCACCAAAACGGCTCTATTATAACCAAAGGATTTGTCATGGATGTGTATAACAAGAAACGTTCAGCTATAATTATATAGCTGAACGCCTCTTGTTGCACAATTCATTTGTAAGTGGCTTAAAATTCCTTATATATCCCCTTTTTGGCTCCGCAAACGGGACATTGATTTGGAAGTTCATCAGTTGCAGTGTGTCCGCAAACGGGGCAGATGTAAATCTTATTCACTTCGAAATCTTTGCCCTGCTCTGCGGCTTCCTTTGCTTTCTTGAAAAGCTCGGCATGTATCTTTTCGGCTTCCAAGGCGAAGGTAAAGGATCTAACCGCTTCCTCTTCTTTCTGCATCTTGGCTACTTCTAAATATGCGGGATACATTTGATCTACCTCAAATTCTTCTCCCATGATGCCACCCTGGAGGTTTTCGGCAGTGTTTTTTAAACCGAACACCCCGCCAGCTGTTACAGGATGGTCTCCGATATTGCCGTTTAGGACGTTGAAATGATTTCCGGCGTGGACTTGCTCGGCGTAGGCGATTGCCTTAAAAAGACGAGCGATGTTGGGAAAACCTTCTTTTTCGGCTACTTCGCCCCAGGTTAAATATCTCATGTGGGCCATGCACTCTCCACCATAAGCTGAACGCAAGAAATCTGCAGTCATAGCGTTTTTTACGGCCATTTTGCAATCCCTCCTCGATGGATTATAATCTAGGCACCACACATAATTTAAAATTAATTTAACTTGCTTGTCAAGATCTCATGGCGAGTGACATTTGAATCTAACAGAGTAAAATAGCATTGAAATTGGTGAGGGATGCTTGAAATATTGGATCAACATTAGAAGAAGCAAAAGAATAGAGAAGAAGCTTGTTAAATCTTAGATTGTCGGGGAGGAGTAAAAAAATGAAGCAGACCTCGGGGAGTAAAAGCATCGAAAGGGCTTCAATGCACTTTATACTTATGATGGGATTGGTCAGCCTTTTTGGAGATATGGCTTACGAAGGCGCTAGGAGTTCTACGGGAGCCTTTATGGCCACTCTTGGAGCGAGTGCCGGAATAGTAGGATTTGTCACAGGATTTGGAGAGCTCCTGGGTTATGCGGTGCGCATATTTTCCGGCCACTTAGCTGATCGCACAAAGGCCCACTGGCCGTTGGTGTTTTTGGGTTATGGCCTGATTTTAAGCATTCCCCTACTCGCCTTGGCACCTACATGGAGGATAGCCGCCTTATTCATATTATGCGAGCGATTGGGAAAGGCCATAAGAAGCCCCGCCAGGGATGCTTTGCTTTCTTATGCTACCAAGCGCGTCGGAAGAGGTTGGGGTTTTGGAATACATGAGGCTATGGATCAAATAGGTGCCATAGTTGGCCCGCTTATAATGTCGCTTGCCCTATACCTCGGGTTAGGCTTTAGAGGGGGGTTTTCCCTTCTTTTAATACCCGCTGTGTTGCTTTTAGTAGTATTGATGTTGGTGAAAAGGACGACGCCAGCTCCGCAAAAGTTCGAGATGGAAGAAAAAGTGGGAGAAGATGCTAAAGAGGGCAAATTGTCGATGGTTTTTTGGCGATATATGTTATTTGTCTGCCTTGCAGGAGTTGGACTCGTTCCTTTTCAAATCATGGCGTATCACATGAAGGCTGGCGCCTTCGTTGCAGACGTAAATATACCAATATATTACGCCATTGCCATGGGAATTGACGCCCTATTTGCGCTAATCGTAGGGAGGTTATACGACAGCATAGGTTTGAGAAGCCTGCTTTTCATTCCTGTGTTTACGCTTCCGATACCCTTATTTGCATTTGCCAGGGATCCCATATCGCTTGCCATAGGAGTTGGCTTGTGGGGGCTGGTCATGGCCGTTCATGAAACTATAATGCGGGCAGCCATTGCGGATATCGTTCCTCCGGCACGTCGGGGTACAGCCTATGGCATATTTAACGCCGGTTACGGAATTTCACTATTTTGCGGAAGCTTCATTATTGGGTGGCTTTACGACTTATCGTTAGCTTACGTGATTCTTTTCGTGTTGATAGCCATACTTCTTTCTTTTATGACCTTTGTGATGTTCTTAGGAAAATACAGATGATTGAAAATATATCTCTAGTACAAAAAGCAGGCCACTCTTCTGCCGCCTTCCACCTCCTTTAAAGTAGGTGGTAGCTTGCATTTATCGAAAACATAGGGACACAAGCTGAAATAAACACAGCCTTCCCAGCTTGATGGAAGCGGTTTTCTTTTGGCCTTGATCTTGATTGCCTTGCCAAGCCTTGGCAGGGCGGCTGAAAGCGCCTTCGTATATGGATGTAAGGGGTCTGTGAGCAATGATGCGGTGGGTCCTTCTTCGCATACCAGGCCTCTATAAAGGACTATGCCCTTTTGTGTGATGGTCTTTGCAAGCAGCAAATCATGGGTGACGAAGATGAGAGACATGCCTCTTTGGTGGTAATTTTTTAGTAAATTTACGAGATCCCATCGTGTCGATACGTCCTGCATGGATGTAGGTTCGTCGGCAAAAAGCAACTTCGGGTCCGTGATGAGCGCTCGAGATAGCATTATCCTCTGGCGCTGTCCCCTGAAAATCCTTGGATCAACTTTCTGTTCCACAGACTTTCTTCTATGCCAAGATCCGATAGAAGCGCCTTTGCCTTGTCAATTTCGTCTTTTTTCAAACTTGAGCGCGTTACAATAAGTGGCTCAAGGACGGCTTGAAGGGCCGTAAGGGTTGGAGGTAGGCCCCCGAAGGGATCTTGTGAGATATAGCCGCAATTACGTCTGATTTTACGAAGCTCTTCGTGGCCTATTTCGTCCAAACATTTACCAAAAAGGCGCACCCTTCCTTTAGTCGGTTCTATGAGGCCAAGAAGGAGTCTCAGCAAAGAGGTCTTGCCGCTCCCGGATTCCCCAACCAAGGCAAAACTTTCGCCAACTTTCACGGAAAAGGACACGTTTGTCAGGGCCGCTTCAGTTTTTTTGTCAAAAACCAGCGTTACCTTTTCTGAGCAAGCTATTTCTTCTATCAATGTTCTTCCTCCATCATGGATAGGGATCTTATCAAATCAATGGTATGCGGATGTTTTGGACGATTTACAATCTCCTCGCTACTTGCGATCTCTACTATGCGACTTTGATGCATGACGGATATTTTATCGGCTATCGAGGTGGCCAAGGCCAAATCATGGGTGACGATGAGCATGCCCATGTTGCGTTGTCTTACGATCCTCTTTAAAAGATTGATTATCTCGGCCTGTGTGATGACATCCAAAGCAGTGGTGGGTTCGTCTGCCAGCAGATAGTCCGGGTTGCAGCACAGGGCCATGGCTATTGCGCATCGCTGTTTTTGCCCGCCCGATATCTCGTGAGGGTACCGGAAAAGAAATTTAGGATCTAAACCCACTTCCTTTAAAAGCTCGCCTGCCCTGTTTATCGCGTCTGTGGGTTTTAGGTTTAAGTGTTCCTCCATCGCCTCGACGAATTGTCTTTTCATTGTCAAGACGGGAGTAAAGGCGTTCATCGTGCCTTGAAGTACCAACGATGCCTTCTTCCATCTGATCTGCCTTTGCTCTTCTTCGGGAAGGCTCAAAAAATCCAGATGATCGAAAAAGACCTTGCCCGATATTTTTGATCCTCTTGGCAAAAGTCCGAGACATGCGTAAAGAAGGGTGCTTTTGCCGCTTCCCGATTCGCCGACCAAGGCTAAAATCTTCCCGGGCGAAAGGGTCAAAGTGGCTTCCTCGACAGCCTTGACTCCGTTTGGATATACGACGCTTAAAGAGCGAACTTCCATCATCTTCTCAAGCTCTCCTTCAGTCGCGGATCTGCTTGCTCTTCCAGCTTTCTACCTATGCCCATGAATATCAAGCATATCACTACTATTCCTAATCCTGGCGGGAATATCAGCCACCATGCACCGCTGGTGAAAGCCCCAAATACATGGGCTTCGTGCAACATCCTTCCCCAGGATGGCATTAAAGGATCGGATAATCCAAGAAATGATAATCCCGCTTCCGCCAAGATAGCTCCGGGTACGCCCAGTGCCATTTGAGCAAGCAGCAGAGGTAACGCCTCAGGTATCAAATGCCGCGTTAGAATGTACCTCGTTGAAGCTCCCAGGGCGCGCAAATTTTCAACGTAGGGAGCTTCCCTCAAGGACAACGTCATGGAACGCACCACTCGGGCCGTTCCCATCCAGGAAAAGATGGACAACACAAGCACTATTTGCCACAAACCTCTTCCCCAAACTCCCGATATGACCATCAAAATGGGCAGGGTGGGTATGGCAAGCAGGACGTCAATGACCCTCATAATCGAAGAATCTATGAGGCCGCCAATATAGCCTGCCAGAAGGCCTAAACCCATTCCAAGTGTAGAAGCTATGATCGTTGCAGAAATTCCCACCAGCAAAGAAATTTTGATGCCCGCCACGAAGAGTCGAAACACATCTCTTCCTCTCTGATCCGTTCCAAATAATCCCCATCTGCCCACGTGAATGGCCACTTTCAAATTTATTCTCGCCTCCGAGTCGGATTTTACTGTTAATTTGTATTCGCCTCTTTCCGAAAAGACTACACTTGGAAGATCAACGAAGGGATCCAAACCCAAGTAAAATTTTAAGGGCACGTCCCTTGAGTCGATATCAACATTGAAGTATTGACCGCCTGAAAAGTCTGCAAGTTTATAAATCCGGTCCGGGGTGATAAGCAAAAGAAAGGCTTCTTTTGGTGGGCTTTCGAAGGAGACGGTACCCTCAATTGAAAAGGTCGTAGGAGGTTTATCGTTCCATCGAAATGAAAGAGTCTCTTCCTTTACGTTAAACGATAACGGTCTGGCAGAGCCCAGGTCGAGCCAGAGAGGTTTGGAAAAGGGAGGAGCCACCGCTTCGTTTGCAGGTCCCATGAAAAGAGGGGCCAAAAAGCTCAATAAAATTAAAAAGAATAAAAATAAGGTGCCATAACGTCGCAAGGTCATCGCCTTACCTTTCTAAAGCTTATCCTCGGGTCTACGAGGGTATAAACTACATCCGCAAGAAGGTTGCATATCACGGTTATGAGCGCAAGCAGATAAAAAGCCGCTCCGGCCGCGGGGTAGTCGTGTCCCGAAACGGCCTCGAGCAGAAACTTTCCCACTCCGTGAAGCGAAAAGACGGTCTCCGTTATTACTGCCCCGGATATGACCCCTGGCAGCGAAAGAAAAAAGATCGTTATGATAGGTGGAAGTGCTGTCCTAAAGGCGTGTCTCCAAAGGATTTGACGTTTCTTTAAACCTTTAGCTTGGGCGAGCAAGATGAAATCCTCACCCAGCGTTTTTACCATCAAGTTTCTTACGTAAAGTGCCCATGATCCAAAGCCAAGCAACACCAAAGAAGCGACGGGTAAAGCCATGTGCCACATCCTGTCAGCCAAAGAGCTCAAGAAACCTACTGGCGGCGGTATGGAGGTGCTTCCCCTGAGCGGAAAGAGGGGAAAGGTATGTGCCAACAATAAAAGAAGTACGAGTTGCACGAAAAAGGAGGGGAAAGAAAAAGAGATCGCTCCTGACATCAGCACGATCCTTTCGGTGAATTTGCCCCTTCCCTTTGCGGCCATCACGCCAAGAAAGGATCCTAAAATGGCAGATAGACAAAGCGAGGGCAAAAGCAGGGCCAATGTATTGGGAAGCCTTTCGGCCAGCTCTTGCCATACCGGTTTTTGCGAGAGGAAGGAAATCCCAAATCTAAAGGTAAGCATTTGCTTGACGTATATAAAAAATTGTTGGACCATTGGCTTGTCCAAACCGTAGGACCTCAAAAGCTCTTGCTTTGCTTCGGGCGAAAAGCGAGGGTCAAGCAAGGTGCTCGTTGGATCGCCGGGCATCAGTCTAAAAAGAAAAAAGTTGAGCGATAAGACCAAGACTATCACTAAAAGACCCGTAAAAATTCTACGAATCCAATAGTTTTCATGCATTTGAGAAATCCATAGCTTAAACTTTTTCAAGGAAGAGCTCTCCTCCAATAAAGTTCGTTTTTGTGGAGCTTGACGTATTCTCCCGGCTTGTAGCTCGAAAATGCGAACGGTCCTGTGCCGATGATCTGTTCCTCTGGCAACGTTCTCCAGTCATTTATGCCTGATAACACGTGAGCAGGAAGCATGGGAAGCCCCCCAATTTGGTGCAGGTACCAAAAGCTTCTCTCCAAGAAGGTTATGGCAACGACGTTTCCCGTCACTGTGATGTCATCTACGTCTTTAACGCTATCAAAGTACCTAGGAATGGAATGCTCTCGGATAAATTCTATCGTAGCCTTTACATCATCTGCAGTAAAGGGTTCGCCGTCTTGCCATTGGATGCCCTCTCTGATAATAAAAGACAAACGCGTCCTTTCTTTTCCGTCATCGCCAACAGCCTCAATTTTCCAGCTTTTCGCAAGCCAGGGAACGTCTTTTAAGGTGAAAGGATCTGTGCCAAGCAATGATTCGTATACCAAAGAAAGAACCTGCCAATCGTAGGCGCTGGTTGCAGAGAGGGGGTTTAAGTTGCGGGGTTCCTCAGGCAAACACCAATAAAAGGACTTCCTGTCTTCTTTGTGCTCTAAGGATAAAAATGAGTATATATTATCGGGAGTTATATATTTAGATGTCACGGCTTTCTCCCACTCCTTTTGCAAGGCCGTTATGTAATACCTTGAATATACTGGCACCTGGGGAACATATTTATAAAGCAGCCTTTGGGCTTTCTCGGCGGCGATGTATGCTTCTTTTTCGTCTTTTGCGTATTTAAGGTCCTCTAACGCTTCGTCTAAATCAGGTGCCTTTATACCGCTGATGTTATAACCACCTATTATGTCCATGGAGGAATGATAAAAGGCGTATAAGTTGTCGGGATCGCGAGACAGCCCCCAGGCTATGACGTAGGCGTCAAATTTGTGCTGGTCTAAGCGTGCTATCATCATGGAAAAATCCATGGGCTCCGTTTCTATCGGAATTCCTAAGCTTCTCATGGATTCGCAGATTCGTTCTGCGATCTCTGCCGTGGTGGGAGCCACTTGGGCCATTGGCGTCATGAGTTTCATCTTGGACAAAGGTTTAGTTTGTCCAGGGTAAATTAAGATTCCCCTTTCGTTCCAGCGCCAGCCACTTCTTTTAAGCCTTTCTTTCGCCCTTTCGAGATTTGAGTCTGGGATTGAAAGTTCTAATAAATAGGGCGACGCAGGCGGTAAAAAGGAAAAAAGCGGCAAGGCGTAACCTCCAAAGATATCGCGCACAATCTGTTTCCGGTTTACAATCTCCCATATGGATTGCCTGAGCTCCACTCTATCCCAGGGAGGTTTTCTCAAGTTAAAACCAAGATAGAAGGCGTGAAAACCCTCTGCCAGGTAAAGGTTTACTTTATCGCTGCCACCGAGTCTTTTTATGTCGGAAAAGCGAGCTATATCTCCCAATAGGTCCACCTGACCGCCTTCTAGTGCCAAAAGTTGAGCATCGCTATCTTTTATGATTAAACAATAAAGATCTTCAATATGCGGTATGTTAAATTCTTTTAAGGGCACAGCCGAGGCGGGCGGTAAAAACAAGGCAACTACAACTAAAACGATCAGAAAAGGGCAAAAAAAGTATGTCTTTCCTTGGATTTTATTTTTGCCGAAAGTCACTGGTATACCCTTTAAAGGTGTATTTAACACTCGGGCAGTGGTGCCCAAATGCCTTCAGTTGCATCACGCATAACGGGGCAGTAAACTATCCCTGATTTTCCCGTCCTTGAACAAGCGTTGCATGAAATACACTCAGAGGGCTCTCTATTGCCATCAATCCAGCGATTGATGAGATCGGGCTCTGCGATCAGCGGACGCGATAATGCAAAGCCGTCAGCTACGCCTTTATCGTAAAGATTGGCCATTACCTCAATAGAGCGCAAACCTCCCACGAGGATAACATGCGTACGCCCCTTTATTCGTTCTCTTATTGCCCTGGCCTCTTCGGCAAAATAACCCTCGTTTTTTCCTGCTATTATGCCTGTTCGAGAAGGCGTTAGGGTTTCGTTTCCGTAAAAAGTTCCTCCTGAAACTTCAATGGCGTCAACTTTTGCCTTGGCTAACTCTTCAGCCAGCCTTATTCCTTCCAAGCTTGTATAGCCTTGTTGGATTCCTTCCATCACGGATATCTTGACCCATAGGGGAAAGTCATCTCCAACGCGGTAACGGGTTTCTTCTAAGATCTCAAAGATTATGCGTGCCCTTTTTGCGATATCGTCTCCGCCGTATGCATCTTTTCTTTTATTGAAGATGGGAGACAGAAATTGCGTCAAAAGAAAGCCGTGAGCTAAATGTATCTGAGCGCCATCGGCGTTTGAGTCTTTTGCGCGTACAGCTGCTTTTGCAAAGTTAGAGATAGTTGAATGAATCTCAGAAACGGTCATCGCCCTACAAGATGTTCCGGTTTTTGGGTTTTTAACGTCCGAGGGCGCCAAGGCAGGTTCACCTTCTTTTGCTTTGAAAGCACCTGCGTGCGATAACTGAAATAATATCGGACATCCTGCTTCGTGTGCCTCATTTACTAACCTGCTGAGTTCGAGAACGTTATCATCAGAGCTGATGGAAAGTTGACGAAAAGAAGCCTTACCTTCGACGCTTACGTAAGCATGTCCGGTTATAATTGCTCCAACGCCGCCGGCGGCAAGTTCTTTATACCTTCCTATTAAAGCGGAAGAAGGATTACCCGTCTTTTCATCAGCCCCTGACAAACATGTAGCGGACCGTATGATGCTATTTTTTAAGCCTACTTTTCCTAGCATGACCGGCTTAGAGATAACGTCTTCCATTGATGACACCTCTTATCCCTCCTTTTCTTAAGGTGTCTCTATGTTTAGATTATATGTCATTTCGCAATCCTTTGATGTAAAATATAAACTTGAAAACGACTGAATAACTTTTTTGAATATCATCGAATAAGAAGAGGAGATAAATATGAGACGTTATTTTGCGGGCATAGATATTGGTTCTTCTGCGATCCATAGTGTTATCTTGGATGAATTTGGCAGAGTTGCCTATGTGTCCCCCAGCGTTCCTCATTTTGGCACTCCCTTTGATAGGCTCGCCGAAGTGTGGAAGGATCTCGCGGCGAATTCTGTTGATGGCAAAATTGTCTCTACGGCTTTTACTGGCATAGGAGCGCAATATTTCAAAGACGTCTTTCCCGAACTATTATTTGATTATGAGAGCGTGACAATTCCAAAAGGAGCCTCGCTTTTGTGTCCTGATGTGGTCTATATCTTTCATATGGGTGCAAAGGACTCTTACTTTTTTAAGGTGGGCCATTTGGGAGAAGAGATTAATTTGCTCGAGTGGTCGGCCAATAGCAAATGCGGGGGCGGCTCGGGCATACTGATCGAAAAGCAGTTGAGGCGCCTCTACCTCAAGGAAGACGAATTGCTTTTTAACTCAAGCAGTGCCGAGGAAAAGATGGAGCTAATGCAGAGCTTATATGAAATGGCAGAAGAAGACCTAGCTATGCACGGCGTAGTACGAGGTTTTAATGCTCGATGCGGAGTCATCATACAGTCGGATTTGATACACGAGCAAAACGAGGGCGCAGACCGAGATTACTTGGTCTCGTGCCTTTACGCTACAGTAGCGCGAAATTATAGAAATGATGTCGTTGGCGTAAGAGATTTAGACCAATCGGTGCCTTCCATAGCAACTGGAGGCGTTTTTGCAAGCGACTATCTATTAAAGCGAGTTCAAGATCTTTTGGGCTTATCTTTAAAACGACCAAAGCATTTTAGAGCGGTTGCTGCGATTGGCGTGGCCCTTGAGGCCATCGAGAAAAACAACACCTACGTTATGGATTTTTCAAAGCTCGAGGAGATTACATCCTTTGTTAGAGGCAAGCGTCCCTGCGCACCACCGCTTCACGCTTATTTGGATAAGGTTCATGTGTATGATGGAGAGATAAAAGATGTAGAAGTTAACGATGTCAGAAATGTGACCATCGGTGTAGATGGGGGCTCGACCACGACCAAGGCTGCCGTAGTGGACGTTTCCACCGGGGAGCTTTTGGACAAAATATATATAAGTACCCATGGAGATCCAGAAGGGGCGTTAAAAGAAGTTTTCAGATATTTGTCGAGAAGGGCAGATAACTATAATGTCTTGGGCGTATGTACGACTGGGTCGGCCAGAAAGTTATATGAGCGAATCCTCGTAAGTCGCGCTAAAAAGGAGGCCTTGGAAGCGGAAGGCTACAATGTGCTCGACGGCGCCGTAGATGAAATAACATGTCATGCTGTTGGCATTAAATTTCATGATCCTGCTATAGATACCATCTTCGAAGTGGGTGGACAGGACATGAAGTTTACAACCTTTAAAGTTACAAATGGAGTTTCAACCGACGAAATCGAAGAAGCGCGCATGAACTATTCTTGTCAAGCTGGAGCTGGCCAAACTCTGGAGAATATGGCTCAACTTTTGGACCTCGATGTCAAATCGAGCTTGCAGGAAGCCGCGTTGAAGGCCGATATCGTGCCTTTAATAGATTCCACCTGCGGTGTCTTCATGGAAATGGAAGAAAACAGGCTCATATCGGAGGGCTTTACAAAAGAACAAATCGCTGCTGCGATCATTAGGGCTACAGCTGCAAGTTACTTCAATAAGTTTGTGGGAGGTCCGCAGCACGTCAAAAACAAATGTTCCTGTCAGGGCGGTCCGGCTCTGGGCAAGGCATTTCTAGCGGCCATGGCTCAAGTTACAGGCAAAGATATTTATGCCTACCCTCACAGAGAGCTTTTTGGGGCTTGGGGGGCGGGTTTGTTCTTGCGCAATCAAATCTTGCAACTTCAAGAGGAAGGCAAGGAGGTGTGCTCGGCCTTCAGGGGATTCGAAGTCGTGGATATGGTCTTTGAGAAGCGCGATGTCATGTGCAGTGATCACTTTGGCCCTCTGTCTTGCGGGATGAGAAATTGCAAGTTAAAGGTGTTCTCGATTGGCGGGGAAGAGGTGATAACCGGAGGCTTTTGCCCTAGGGGAAACAGCGAAGGAACG
Source organism: Acetomicrobium sp. (assembly GCF_059026225.1). Lineage (NCBI taxonomy): Bacteria > Thermotogati > Synergistota > Synergistia > Synergistales > Acetomicrobiaceae > Acetomicrobium > Acetomicrobium sp. The sequence continues at coordinate 182,926 of NZ_JBWQOQ010000002.1, read as the reverse complement.
GGGCAAAGCAGAAAGGATTACGTAGAGATATACCATAAATTGCTTGAAAAACATTTTGATGGTGTCTTATATGAAAACCTTGATGCAGACAAGAGGCCTGATTTGCCAACCATGGGCATACATAGAGGCGGAGCGACCTTGGGCGATCTGGGGATATGGTCATCGGCGATCTTTAAAAAGCTAGGTTTTCTCCCAGTACTGACTCCCAAGTCAAGTGACGAGATAGCTCAAGCGGGCATAAACATTGCTCCTACCGAGTTTTGCATAGCTATGAAACTTGTGATAGGGCATGCGGCGTTGTTGCATCAAGATAAAAGAATTAAGCATCTTTTTAACCCCTGTTTCATCGAAGAGGTAAGGCCAGTAAAGCCCCATCGTAAGTTCTGTATTTACACGGAAGCCGAAGGGTTCTTACTTCAGGACATATTGGGAATAGAACCTGGGAGGGAGTTTTTGAGCATTCTTTACTTAAATGACGAAGAGACAACTGCCAGGGCATTGCTCGATGAGTTTCGCAGGCTAGGCTATGATTTTACCCTTGATGATATCTTGGCAGCGATATCTTATGCCAATGAAAAACTAAAGATCTTTAAAGAGGAGCTTTACCGATATGGAGACGAGTTTTTAGAGGAGCTTGAAGAATCTGGGGAAGTAGGATTTGTTGGTTTGGGCAGAGACTACGTAATACTGGATCCTCAAGCCTCATCTAACTCCGGATCCATGTTTTCGAAGCAGCGTGGCATGAGGTACATCCCGCAAAATTTTTTAGAGAAGTATTTCAAGGACATTCCTGTCGATGAGCTTTCTTACAACGAGTATTGGTATCAAAATGCCCATATCCTTCAGGCTGCTATATACACGGCAAGAAACCCGAAACTTTTTCCGATAAGGCAGATGAACTTCGCCTGTGGTCCTGACTCTATGAAGTTTTACCATGAAAGCGAGATCTTTAGGAGGGCAGAAAAACCCTTCCTTCATCTGGTGACCGACGCTCAAACCAATAACGCTCCCTTCGTCACTCGAGCCGAAGCTCATGAGCGAGTTGTGCAAAAGGCAAGGCCTAGAAACGATTTATCCCTATCGGACTTTGTCCTCTTTCCCCACGATAACGAAAAGGAGAAATTAAACTTGGGGTCTCGCATATGGCTTATACCTTACATGGGAGAGGCAAGCCGCCTGGGTGCCGCTGTTTTAAGGCATTATGGCGTGACTGCTATGGCGATGCCTACGGCTACACCCGAGTCTAAGGATGCAGCAAGTCGGTTTATAACGACCGAGACGTGTTTCCCCTTGCGAGGTGTGATAGGAGACGTCATGGCAACCATAGAGGATTTGGCTCAGGAACAGGGCAAAGAATGGGTCAGAAACAACATCGTGATATTTTTGCCAACTACCTCCGGTCCCTGCAGATTTGGCAAATACGGAGAAGTGCTGAAAATATTTTTAAAACAGGAAGGGATCGATCGCGTTCCCATAGTGAGCCCTTCCACGGATAGCAGTTACATAGAGATCGAAGCTCCTGAGCAATTCGGCGGAACCTTAAGCAAGGCCAACGCCCTTTTAAACGTATTTAGGGCAATCAAGATGGCCGATATGGTTGACGATTTAATTCGTAAATTTCGCCCTTACAGCGACGATAAAAAAGCCTTTGATGAATTATGCTCACATCGCATGGACTTATTGGAAAAGTTGTTGATTGAACGTGGGGCGTCATATTCTGTCTTGAAAAAGTGGACTAAAGAGACCATGGACCTTTTTTTGAAAGAGGTACCTAAGGCAAAAAATCACTCACTGCCCCTTGTTCTTTACGTGGGAGAAATCTACACGAGACAACACGATCCATACACTGAATACGTCATAAAACGCTTAGAAGAAGAGGGATTGGAAGTGGTTAGGGGAAGCATCACGGAGTGGCTTGAATACATAAATTATTTAACAATTAGAGAGGACCCCAAGTTCGCCTACAAATTTGCTCAATTCTATATGGAATACGCAGATTGGCGCTTTAAGCGAATCTTTGGCGAAGTTGCTAAAGAGCGCGAGGTCTTGCCCAAGCCAAACGTCATCATTGAGGACCTACAGGAAAGCAGGCGCTATCACCGTGATATTACGGGAGAATCTCCATTGGTAATAGGGATTTTTTTGAAGTTTTTGCGTGGAGAACTGCCGGGCAATGGACAGAGGGTGTGCGGGATCTTTCACGTTGGCCCCTTTACCTGCATGCAGGAGGGCGTAGCTATGGCCAAGATGGACGCCATGTTAAAAGAAGAGACCAAGCGCGATCCAAACTTGGTAGTTCCCATGGTTCACGCCTTTTTTGGGGATTCGGCCAATACTAATTTAGAAGCCGAGATAGCGGCCTTTAGGGAGCAGTGTCGCCTTAAAGCGAAGATGAATCATCCTTTGGATCGTGGCAAAAGAAGGTCAAGCCCGGCCATAAAAGGAAATCTCGTCGTTCAGGAAGAGTCTTCACGCTGAGGAAAAGCGCGAGGCTGTAGCTAGATTTACCGGTTCACGAATATGCCTTCAAGAACGGATTCAACGTCGTGAACCGGTGTTTTTTTGTTGACATACATGCTATATACTGCTACTATCCGCTATGTACAGGCGAAGGGGAGGAGTGCAGATGAATCGTGCTCAAAGGCTAGAGGCAATTAAAGGAATTCTTGAAGAGGCAACCTCGCCAGTGAGCGGTTCTTATCTTGCAGAGCTGTTTGGTGTTAGTCGTCAGACGATAGTCCAAGACATAGCATTACTAAGAAACCAAGGCTTTGAGATAGTTTCCACTCCATCTGGTTACTTTCTCGATAAAGTTAAAAAGATACGCGAAATTATCGCTGTTCGGCACACTAAAGAAGAGGTTTTTGACGAGCTGCTTGCGATCGTGGAGGCGGGAGGAAAAGTACTTGACGTGATGATAGACCATCCGCTGTATGGGGAGCTCAAAGGCAGCATTGGAGTTGCTTCAAAGGAAGAAGTGATGCGCTTCGTCAGTATGCTCGAAAGCTCAGGTCAAGAGCCGCTGCTTTCCCTTACAAGGGGTTTTCACTTGCATACCATAGAAGCGGACAATGAAGAAGCGCTAAAACGTATAAAAGAAACTTTGAGAAAGCTGGGTTTTCTTTTTCTAGGTTAGAAACTTGAAAGGTTGTGATCCTTTTGACCAGGAAGGAAAAGTGTTTAGTTGTTTTTGCCCTATTTCTTGGGATCTGTAATGTAATCGTGCCTTATTCTTTTCTTCGCGAAGGCGGGTCTTTCGTCTTTTGGACGTTGGTTACTGCCTTCGTGCTCATAATAGGTACGATATATATCAAAAATTGGAATAAAGGAGAAAGGAAAGAACTATGACCGCTTCTTTTTTGATGTTCAGCATAGGTATTTGGTTTATCGTTGGTTCCTACATTTCTTACACATCTCGACAAAAGGGCAAGGTTGATTTGGAAGATTATTTCTTGGGGAGTCGAAGAATTGACGGATTTATTTCAGCGATGACTTATAGTGCTACCACCTATAGTGCCTTTATGATGGTTGGTCTTGTAGGGCTAACTTATCGCTATGGCGTAGCAGCCCTCGGATTTGAGCTGATATATCTTATGGGTACGGTGATTTTGTTGCTCTTGTTTGCTCCCAGATATTGGGTGGCTGGGAAGAGGCATAATCTTATTAGCCCTTCTGAGCTTTTAAGTTTTAGATATGAAAACAAAGGCGTTGGAGCCATTAATTCCATGCTGTGTCTTGTAATGCTCATACCTTATGCCTCAGTTCAGCTTATGGGTGCAGGTTATCTCGTTGAAACGTTATCCGGCGGTTCTTTAAGTTACACCACGGGAACCGTGATTGCTGCAATTGTAACCTTCGTCTTTTGCTGGTGGGCAGGATTGCGTTCCGTTGCTCGCACAGATGCCTTCCAGGCTATAATAATGCTAATAGCAAGCTTCACACTTCTTGGCTATCTTGCGTTTGAATTGAAAGGCGTCGGGTTTTACCGTACTCTTATCCGAGAAAGAAGTGATTTGCTTAGCGTAAACTGGCCGCCATCCTTTTTCATCGGGCTGACGTTGCCATGGGCGTTTTTCGCCATAACAAACCCACAAGTAGTTCAGCGCCTCTTCATACCCAGAGATAGGGCTAGTATGAAAAAAATGATCCTAGGCTTTTCCTACTTTGGATTTATTTACACATTAATATGCTGTGTTTTAGGGTTGATGGCGGCTCTTTTGATCCCGGGTTTAGACCTCCCCGATAACGCCATGCCCATGTTGTTAAAGCAAGTTCCAGCTTCGATCTCAGTCGTCGTCTTCGTGAGCATTATGGCTGCGGCGGTATCTACAATGAATTCCATAGTTTTAACCTTGAGTAACATGTTCGGAAGGGATTTGCTCAAAGCCTTTTATCCCGAACTTTCTGAGGAGAAAGAATTGGCGTTTTCGAAAATAGTCATAGTGGTTCTGATAGCCGCCTGCCTATTATTTGCTCAATTGAGGCTTGATTTAATCGTTGTGTTGTCATCTTTAGCATCGGGAGGTTTGTTGGTGCAGTTGCCCTCTGTCTGGGGAGCCTTTTTTTGGCGAAAAGCTACAGCGAAGGGTGCGATGGCAAGCATATTATTTGGCGGAGTGACGGTTGGATTTTTGACGCTCGCTAACTATAAATTTCTGGGCCAATGGCCAGCCGTGTGGGGGCTTTTGGTTGCAACCGCTAGTTTTATCCTGGTAAGCCTAAAGACAAAAGCGCCTAGCACGGCTAAACGCTTCTTGGATGGCCTAAAGGAAGAAATGCTGGCGAAATTTTAGGTTTGGCCTTTGAGGATCATGTCTCTTTTGTGAGGTTTTGCCCCTTTGAAGTGACATCATATAGGGTCTTCATTTATATTTCCCTTGAGCCTCGCATCGTCTGTGGTAAGATATCTAACAAGTGCAAAAGGAAGGAGTGTCGCTTTTTGCTCGTGCGCACACACCTTTGGCTTTCGGGGAGAGTTCAAGGGGTGGCCTTTAGGTATTACGCGACGATTAAAGCTAAAGAGTTTGGAGTTGCCGGTTATATAAAGAACCTTGGCGACGGCAGGGTCGAAGTCGTGATTCAAGGAGAGTCAGAAAGCGTTAAAAGAATGATTAGTTGGTGCAGCAAAGGACCGCCTCATGCTATCGTCGAAAACGTAACTTTAATTTACGAGGATCCCGACCCGAGGTGTGTTACCTTTCAAGTGGAAGGTTGATTGATTAAATGAAGAAAATATCTGTTTTTGGCGCTGGCAGTTGGGGCACGGCATTAGCTAATTTACTCGGCGAAGATGGGTATTCTGTGACGCTTTGGTGCAGACGACTCGATCAGGCGCGTGCCATCAACATGAGGGGCGAAAACCCCGATTATTTAAGAGGATATCGCATATCTCCGAATGTCATGGCCACTTCCCAACTTGAAGAGGCCATGGCGTCATCCAAATGGGTGATAGCTTTGCCTACCCAAGCTATAAGAGGCTTTTTAACCAAAGTTGCGGGAGAGATGACAAAGGCACCAGACATATGTAACGTTGCCAAAGGCATCGAAATTGAATCCATGTCCACTGTCAGTGGAATTGTCAAAGACGTTTTGGGCGATGTTACTTATTCTGTCTTGTCTGGGCCAAGTCATGCAGAGGAGGTAATTCAAGGTCTTCCAACTGCTGTAGTAGTGGCTTCCTCGAGTTTTGAAGTCTCGGAGCAATGGCAAGCAATTTTTTCTCGCCCTACATTCAGGGTTTATACTTCAAACGATGTTAGTGGCGTAGAGATAGGAGGAGCCGTCAAAAACGTGATCGCTATAGCTGCTGGTATTGTAAAGGCGATGGAATTAGGCGATAATACTTTAGCTGCTCTGGTTAGCCGTGGGTTGGCCGAAATAATGCGATTGGGTGCAAGGGCTGGCGCGAATCCATTGACGCTTTCAGGACTTGCCGGCGTTGGGGATTTAGTCGTGACTTGTTTTAGCGATCATTCCAGAAATATGCGTCTGGGTCTTGCTATCGGTAGGGGCAAAACCATGGCGGAAGCTTTAAGCGAATTGGGACAAGTTGCAGAGGGAATTTATACCGCTAAGGCCTTGAAAAAAATGGGCGAAAATGCGGGAGTAGAACTTCCAATCGTTAATGTGGTGTATGATATATTGTACAATAATCTCTCGCCAGCCGAGGCCCTAAGAACTTTGCTATTGAGAGATTTTAAGCCTGAGTTGCCTCCCGCTATGCAATGGATGTAAAATTTAACATGATGTTGTTTTTAAAGCAATTTCAACAAAATTAGGAGGGATTATTTATGGCAAAAGCGGTTGTTGACCAGGATGTTTGCATAGGATGCGAAGCTTGTGTAGGCGTTTGTCCGGCAGAGGCGATAAACGTTGTAGATGGGAAAGCTCAAGTAAATCCCGATGATTGTATAGAGTGCGGAGCTTGTGTATCCACCTGTCCTGTTTCGGCAATATCTCAGTAGGGTGTTCATTTTTAGTGTCTTGGGGGCCTAGGTGACTAGGCCCTTTTTTGTGAGGGCAAAGATGATCAAAGATAAGTTATCTAGATCTTGTGATGTTTTAAGGCTCTTCAGGGAAAATGGATTTGAGGCTTACATTGTCGGAGGGACGGTCAGGGATCTCATATTAGGATCGCACTTTACTGATGTGGACATCGCAACGTCTGCTCAGTCAAAGGATATAATGGATGTTTTCCCTGGAGCCAAGATGGTGGGCAACGAGCCGTTTTGCACCTTGGTCATTCCTCAAGAAGGATGGACGATCGAAGTAACGCCCTTTCAAGGGGATACTTTATTTGACGATCTTTCTCGAAGGGACTTCACCATAAATGCAATGGCGATGAATTTCGTCGGAGAGTTGGTAGATCCCTTTGGCGGCCTCCAAGATATAACAAAGAGAATCATTCGTTTTACAGGTTCTCCGGGAGACAGGATCAAAGAAGATCCCATACGGTGCATCAGGTTGTTTCGCTTCGCGTCAACTTTAAAAGGGTTTAGCATTGACGGTCCTTCGATGGAAGAAGCAAAAGAAAGTCTGCCTTTATTTGAAAATATACCGCCTGAACGGGTTGGCAAGGAAGTTTATAAAGTTTTAAGAGGAAGCCCCTTTAGGTTCTTAGAACTCTTGCATGATACGGGTTTTTTAGCTCCGGTCTTACCTCAAATCTATGCCCTTAAAAACGTTCCACAAGACCCGTATCTTCATCCTGAAGGAGATGTGTATGAACATACAAGGTTGTGCATAAAAAACGCCGAAATACTGACGAACAGAATCGATGTGCGGGCCGCCGCATTGTTTCACGATATAGCAAAACCAAACACCATAAAAGAGGAAGAAGGTCGAATACGATTCATCGGCCATGAAAAAGATGGAGGAAAATTAGCTAAAGAGATAATGACTCGATGGGCGTGGCCCAGTTATTTCGTTAGAAGTGTTGCAGCCATGGTGAGATGGCATATGGTTCCCCTAATTTCTTCAGCACCCAGGCGAATACCTAAACTTTACATGCAGTATGGGAGATCCTGGCTGGATGGCCTGTTTTTGCTTTCCTACATCGATATAACCTCAAGTAACGGAGACTATACTAACTGGATGGAAAACCGGGAAATAGCCCTGTCTTGTGTCTTTAAGTTCTCTGGCAAGAGAAAGTTGATTTCCGGGCGGGATGTTATGGATATCCTCAATATAGAACAAGGTCCCGAGGTTGGGCGGATTCTTTCCACGATTTACGAACTAATGGCCAGGGGGAAGATCAAAAGCCGAGATGATGCCCTTAATTACCTCAAGCATATGATAAAATATAAATAGTAATGGATAGCCTGAAGAGAACAAAATTAATAATCAAGCGGGGTGATTGCAAATGGCATGGAATCCGAGAGAAATAATGAAAGAGCTTGAAAAAAACATAAAAGAAGTTGGGAAAGAAAGACCTGAGGTTCAAGCTTTCCTAGAATTTACCGGTAAATTGATGGCGCCGAGTGCATTGGATTTGAAAACTAAGGAATTGATATCTGTAGCTATTGCTGTATACATTAAATGTAAATACTGTATTGTGACACATGTCTATAATGCCTTGAAAGCTGGAGCCACTGAAGATGAAATCATGGAGGCAGCCTTGGTGGCTGTTCAATTTGGCGGGGGTCCTGCAATAAGCCATTGCGTTACCTTAGTGAATGAAAGTATCAAGGAATTTGCCCATGAATTTGAAAATTAGGCCTTAGACCGATAAGTTTCTTCGGACCAGGGGTTAAAGTTTAAATTAATCATAAGATTATTAAAAATCCGCCCTTCATCTGCCCTTTTAGGGATCGATGAAGGGCGGTACATATTTCAGCGGGCAACTTTCAATAGTCCCTGTGTTCCTACGTATAATATTTGCGATGGCACGGATAAGGGGAGATGTGGATAGAATGGAAAAGGAAAACAAAATAAGGATAACCTCACAATATTGGCTAAATCAAGTGAGAACTCACGGCGGGCATTTTATGATTTTAATGCGCACTAATATAGCCGGTTGATGAATGGCCTATGTAGGCCCGGCGGGCCTGATAGGTCGTCCCGATGAAAGGGAAGAAAGCGACTACTTGCCCTATAGCGTGGAAGGAGCTAGCGACATTACCTGTTGGATGCATAAAAATGTAATAGAGCACTTGAAAGAAGTTAAGCCTACAAGGGAAGGCGATTATTTATTTGCTTGCGAAGGGGCAGGAAGGCTGCGATTTAGATTTTGTGATGCAACTTAGTTAAGCGTGATTTTATTTACATAAAGAGCTTTGCATGAAAAACAAATGTTCTTTATTTTTTGATTTGTTCTAAAAAAGACTTCAGCGATTGCGTGTTTGCCACGTCCGACCTTTTTAGCCAAGCACGCCTTGCCTGGGCTACCCCAAAGAACATGTATTCTTGCTCGTGTATATCATGGGCATCAGTGCTTATCACAAATTTACAGCCCAGATTGGAAGCTTGCCTTATCTTTTTTCCCGATAGATCGAGCCTGCTTGGATGGGCATTTATCTCGAGCAATGTGCCAGATGAAGCTGCTGCTTTAAAAATCCCTTCCCAGTCCGCATCGGCTTCTTCGCGCACTCCGAAGAGCCTGCCCGATGGATGCGCTAAAATATGAACTAAGGGATGAGATATGGCTTTAATATACCTCTCGGTCAATTGTCCTCTCTCTTGCCTCAAATTAGAATGAAGGGCAGCTACGACCACGTCAAGGTGCTCGAGAACTTCGTCAGGATAATCTAAAGTGCCATCGGTTCGAACCTCTACCTCGGCACCTTTAAGGATGACCAGTTTACCTTCAAATATTTCATTTAGCTCGTCTATTTCGTGCCATTGATCCATTAATCTCCCGATAGATAATCCTCCCGCTATGCCTAATCCCTGTGAGTGGTCAGTTATCAGGATGTAGCTTCGACCTAGAGCGTAGGCTTTTTCAGCCATCTCCTTTATGGATCGCTTTCCGTCACTCCAAGTAGAATGAATCTGTAAGTCGCCTTCTATATCGCCAACTTCCACGAGCCTTGGCAACTTATCTTCCAGGGCCAAATTTATTTCTATCGTGCCTTCTCTTATCTCTGGTGGTATCCAACTCATTCCAAGTTTCTCGTATACTTCTTCCTCGCTAGAACACAATATCTCTTTGTTGTTTATTTTGTCGGTCAAGGCATATTCGCTCAAGCTCAAGTTTTTCTTGAGTGCGATTTCCCTCAGGGAGATGTTATGTTGTTGGCTGCCAGTAAAATACTGTAAAGCCGTTCCCCATCTCGAAGGCTCTACTATTCTCAAATCGCCTTGAAGACCGCCCTTAAATCTAACGCTCGTTTTCGTTGGTCCTGAAAGTAATACCTCTTCCACTATTTCCAAATCAGTGAAAGCTTTAATTATTTTATTCGTTGCATCTTTTTCGGCCGCCACTAGAATGTCCAAGTCACCTATCGTTTCCTTCATACGTCGTAAAGAACCTGCAGGAGATACGAAGACCACTCCCTCAAATTCGCCTAAACGGTTAACTATAATTCGAGATAAATCCCAGCCCTCCCCCAAGGGATATCTTGAGACCAAGCGCCTTTCTTTTAATGCTATGATGCCTTCAAGTATTTTGCTTTCGATCTTTGGCCCAAAACCGGGCAAGCTCCTTAAGGTCCCTTCTAGTGCCGCCTTTTCCAGTTTTTCCACCGAATCAATGCCCAGCTTTTCCCAGACCAGTTTAATTCGCTTTGGGCCCATTTCCGGCACCTCATATAAAGAAAGCAGTCTTTCGGGAATTTCCGCTGTCAGTTTATCGTAAAATTCCAGCTTTCCATTTTCCAATATCTCGGTTATTTTCTGGGCAATGGCCTTTCCTACCCCTGGAATCTCCGTCAATTTTCCCTCTTTGTACAGCTCGACTATATCTCTTGTCTCTCTTCGCAAGTTTTCTGCGGCGCGCCTGTAGGCATTAACTTTAAATGGGTTTTCGCCTTTTATTTCTAGCAATATTGCTATACGATCGAATAGGTTCGCTAGAAAGTCGGCATCTATTTCGCGTTGCACCTATAACTACCTCCCAAGGATGCATAACTTTCTTAATATTATCTCAACCTATGGTTAGAAATATCATATACTCAAATTAGCCAAACTTACCAATCATTCTAGATTTAAGCTTCATTGGCAGGCGAGATTGGGAGGCGAGAGAATTGGTTGATGAAAGAAAATATGGGGAAAAAGGACCCCTATTTCTACCCATCGTCATCTTGGCGATAGGCGTGATGGCCATATCAACGGGAGCCACTATGATTCGTCTTGCCGATGCGCCGGCTTTGGTTATTTCAGCTTACCGGGTTGGGCTTGCCTGCCTTATCTTAATTCCATTGGCTTGCCTTTTTGCAAAGAAAGAGATAAAGTCCCTCACCTTTAATGATGTCAAAATTGCTCTCGCTTCCGGAGTTTTTTTAAGCATCCATTTTGCTGCTTGGATTTCCTCCCTAGATTATACTACCGTGGCCAGCAGCGTGGTGCTTGTCAATACCAATCCCATATGGGTTGCCCTATTGACGCCATTGTTGAGCAATGACAGATTTACGAAGATGTCGATATTGGGAGTGGTTTTTAGCGTAACTGGAAGTGTGATAATAAGCGCTGGAGATTTTTCTTTGGGTGGGAAGGCCCTGCTTGGTGATTTTCTCGCCATCGTGGGCAGTTGGTGTACTGCCTTTTATCTTTTGTTAGGACGCAGGTTGAGGCAAAAGGTCTCACTTCTTTCATATATAACCATATGTTACTCTACTGCGGCGGTGGTATTGTTTGCCATCGCAATCTGTCTTGGGTATTCATTGTGGGGTTATCCTTCGAAGACATGGTTGTGTCTTTGGGGTCTTGCTATTTTTCCTCAAATCATCGGGCATAGCAGCTACAACTGGTCCCTCAAGTATTTTTCAGCGGGCTTTGTGGCAGTAGCTTTGTTGGGCGAGCCCGTGATGAGCCCTATATTAGCTTATTTTATATTGGGCGAAACCATAATGCCAGTGACAATATTTGGTGGTTCTTTAGTGTTAGCTGGTATTGTGCTGGCTGCACTTGGAGAGCGCAGATAAATTATAGAAATATTAGCTTGTTTAACCTGAATAAAAGGGGCAACATTTGCGGTTAGCTTTAAGACATTAATAGCACCATGCCAACGTTAGTTCTTTGGCAAGCTCTTCACGTTTTCATAAAGGAGTGTTACTATATTTGCAGTAAAGGAATCGAGTGGGGGATTGTAAAAAAGGGGGGCTCTTCAGTGTCAAGTACTACCTCGGATATGGTGGTTGATGACTTATTGGCCCAATACGAAAGAAATCCACGCTTTTTGCTACAGGTGCTTCTGGACGTGCAGGATAGATTCCGCTATGTGCCAACCAGTGCAATGCGTTCAATAGCCGAGTATTTCGATATACCTGAAAGCAGGGTCTTTGCGGTGGCCACGTTCTATAAAGCGCTAAGTTTGACCCCAAAGGGAGAAAAGATCATAAAGGTTTGTCAGGGAACGGCATGCCATCTTCGCGGAGGAAAACAAATATTGAAAGCAATAAGCGAAAATTTGGGAATAAGTGCTGGTGAAACCACTGAGGATGGGATCTTTACTTTAGAAACGGTGAATTGTCTCGGGTGTTGTGCCATGGCGCCTGTTATGACAATCGGTGATAAGGTTTACGGAAAGTTGAATGTAAATGATGTTGAAAATATCTTGGAGGCGGAGAGAAAAGATGCCCTTTTTCTTAAGGCCAAGTGATCTCGAATATTATCGCGATAGCTTAAAGGAAGATTTGAGGAAAGCTAAAGATAAGCCTAAGTTGCGCGTGTGCTGTGGTACCGGATGCGTCTCAAACGGCAGCTTAAAGGTTCTGGAAGCCTTTAGGAAGGCTGTCGGCGAGATTGTAGATGTCGAACCTGTCGTTAAATTTACGGGATGTCACGGATTTTGCGAAAGAGGACCGATAGTGATAGTTTCCCCGGGTGAAATATTTTATCAGAATGTAAGGGTGGAAGATGTTCCTGAGATAGTACAAAGGACCATCCAAAACGGCGAAGTAATAGAGCGTCTGCTTTACCGTGATCCCGTAACAAAAAAGACTTATAGAAGCGACAGCGAAATACCCTTCTATGCTAATCAACAGAGGTTAATATTGCGCAGATCGGGTCACATCGATCCCACGTCCCTCGAGGATTACATAGCCACAGATGGCTATAAAGCCTTGGAGTTGGCCCTTCAACTTGGCAGCGATGAGATTATTAGTAAGATTACCGATTCTTATTTGCGCGGTCGTGGTGGCGGTGGCTTTAGAACGGGATATAAGTGGAAAGCCTGCAGGGACGTAGATGATTACCCTAAGTATGTGATTGCTAACGGTGATGAAGGAGATCCAGGTGCTTTTATGGATAGAAGCTTGATGGAAGGAGATCCCCATAGCGTCATTGAGGGTATGATGATAGGCGCTTATGCTGTAGGTGCTTGTGAAGGCTACATTTACGTCAGAAACGAATATCCTCTCGCAGTGAGAAGATTGGAGATTGCGATCGAGAAGGCTCGCGAGTGTGGTTTGTTAGGCAAGAACATCTTAGGATCAAGCTTTGATTTTGACATAGAAATATGCAAAGGTGGAGGCGCCTTCGTATGTGGTGAATCTTCTGCTTTAATGCGTTCTATTGAGGGATTGCCAGGCGTTCCGAGGGTCAAATACATCCACGCCACTGAGCAGGGACTTTGGGATAAGCCAACTATCTTAAATAACGTCGAGACATGGGCTAATGTTCCCATTATTTTAACGGGTGGCGTCGAATGGTACAAGACACTGGGGACTGAGAATAACAACGGCACGAAGATCTTTGCCTTGGTTGGAAAAGTTAAAAACACAGGGTTGGTTGAAGTGCCGATGGGAGTGACTTTGCGCAAGATAATATATGAAATCGGCGGCGGGATACTAAAGGATAAAGCGTTTAAGGCCGTGCAGACAGGAGGGCCGTCGGGAGGGTGTATCCCTGCATCTTTGCTGGATTTGTCAGTGGATTTCGACACATTAGTTGCGGCAGGTTCAATGATGGGTTCAGGTGGCATGATTGTAATGGATGATCGATCTTGCATGGTTGACGTCGCTAGGTATTTCATAGATTTTCTCGTCGAGGAATCTTGTGGTAAATGCACCCCTTGTCGCGAAGGATTAAAGGCCTTACAAAAGTTGCTTCATGATTTGACGGAGGGGAAGGGCAGCTTGGACGACGTGAAGCTTTTGGATGAAATGGCAAATGAACTAAGCAAGACCGCCTTGTGCGGTCTTGGTAAAACGGCGGCAAACCCTGTCCTTTCTACTTTGAAGTATTTTCATGAGGAGTACCGGGAACACGTGGAAGGTTATTGCCGTGCCGGGGTATGTCAAGGCCTTTTTATAGCGAGCATAGATGAGCGCCGATGTGTAGGTTGTGGCCAATGTGCTAGGATATGCCCATCGAAAGCTATTTATGGCGAGGTTCGAAAACCTCATATTTTAGACTCCTTAAGATGCATAGGTTGTGGTCAGTGCCTGGACGTATGTCCAACCAATTCGATAACCTCCATGAGGAGGTGTTCATGATGAAAAATGATGTCAATATTGTCATGGATGGCATACGTTTTTCGGTACCATCGGAAACGACCATTCTTGAAGCCGCGGGCATTGCGGGTGTAGAAATCCCCACACTTTGCCATCACGAGGCACTTCCGCCCGATGGCAACTGCAGGTTGTGCATGGTAGAAGTATTTCGACCGAAAAGAAGAGGGCAGCTTGTTATATCCTGTATGTATCCGATCCGTGGCCCTTTGCAAATTAAAACTAAAAGCGATGAGGTCATAGGGGCGCGCAGGTTCATTATAGGTCTTTTGTTGAGCCGGGCACCCAAATCCAGGACCATCCATGCTTTGGCGGAAGAATATAGCGTAGAAATTGACCCTCGATTTTTATTCGACCCCGATGAGTGCGCAAGGTGCGACAGATGTGTCAGAGCGTGCGAGACTCTTGGACTCTCTGCCATTGGGCAGGCTTGGAGGGGTTTTGGCAAGAAAATAACGCCGCCTTTCATGGAACCGCCAAAAGATTGCATAGGATGTGCTGCCTGTGCAGACGTATGTCCTACCGACTACATTCAGTGCGTTAACGAAGACGATACGAGAACTATATGGAATCGTAACTTCACTTTAATTCGATGTCCAATTTGCGGTGAAGCGCATACCACCGAAGAGGCTTTAGAGTATCTTGGGCTGGAAGATCTGGATGCAAGGCTCTGTCCCAGGTGCAGAAAGCGCGAATACGCCGCAAAATTTAAGATTTTTGTGCCATGATTTAAGGATTTCCTGCTAGATTAAATTAGGCGTGAAAGTCTGCTTAGGGGGAAGCAGACTAATAAGAAGCATCCAAAAAAGAATAGGGGGGATTGGAATGGAAAAGGTACTTCTCATTTCTCCTGAGAAGTGTGTTGGGTGTGGCAGTTGCGAGTTGGCCTGTTCTTTAATCAAGGAAAGTGAATTTAGGCCCTCTTTATCGCGGGTAACTGCTTATCGATTTGAAGCCGGAGTCAACGTGCCCATGACGTGTCAGCAGTGTGACGATGCTCCTTGTATTAGTGTGTGCAAGACCGAGGCGCTTTCGAGGGACGATAAAAACGTCGTTAAAGTTGACTCATCTAAGTGTATAGGTTGCAGGATGTGTGTGATGGCCTGTCCCTTCGGGAATATGTCCTATCATTGGGAGCAAAACACAGCAATCAAATGCGATCAGTGCGATGGCAGTCCCTATTGCGTGGAGTTTTGCCCGACTAAGGCTTTGGAATACGTGCCAGCCGATGCCATAAGCCTCCAAAAGAGGAAGGAATTTTCGGCCAAGTTTGCCAAGATAGTCCTGGAGGTGAGCGAGTGATGTTTGGTTACATGGGCAAGGTATTGCGTGTAAATTTATCGACCAAAAAAATAACGACCGAACCCTTAAGAATGGACTGGGCAGAAAAGTTCCTAGGAGCTAGGGGTTTGGGAAGCAGATATTTGATCGAGGAGGTAGATCCAAAAGTTGATCCTTTGAGCCCGGAAAACAAACTGATATTCGCTACAGGGCCCGTCACCGGAACGCTAGCCACATCTGCAGGAAGATTTAACGTTGTCACAAAAGGACCACTAACGGGGACCATAGCTGCCTCGAATTCAGGGGGTTATTTTGGCCCCGAGTTGAAATATGCGGGCTATGACCTCGTAATTTTTGAGGGCAAAGCGGATAAACCTGTGTATCTGTGGATCTACAACGATCACGTGGAGTTAAAAGATGCCTCGCATCTTTGGGGAAAGGATTGTTACGAGACGACAGACGCCATTTTAGCCGAAAACGACCCAGAGGCGAAAGTAGCCTGCATTGGTCCTGCGGGAGAAAACTTGGTGCTTTTTGCATGCGTCATGAACGACAAACACAGAGCAGCAGGTAGGACTGGCGTTGGGGCTGTAATGGGATCGAAGAACTTAAAAGCCATTGCTGTTAGGGGAACGGGTGGGGTAAAAATTGCCGATCGAGAATCCTTCTTGGAAGTTTTAAGGAAGGCGCGCAAAAAAATAGCGGAGCATCCCGTTTCTGGTGGGGGACTTCCGACTTATGGCACGAACGTCTTGGTGAACGTTATCAATTCCGTTGGCGCCCTGCCAACCAGGAATTTTAAAGAAGCGTGGTTTGAGGGTGCTGACAAGATCTCCGGAGAGACCATGGCTTCGACAATCCTTTTAAGGAACAAGGCTTGTAGCAGCTGTGCATCTGCTTGTGGCAGGGTCACCAAGGCTATGGGAGAGATTGGCGAAGGGCCTGAGTACGAAGCAGTTTGGGCTTATGGTGCACAATGTGGCGTGGACAACTTAGAGGCAATCTCGAAAGCCAACTTCATTTGCAATAAACTTGGAATGGACCCCATAACCCTGGGAAGCACCATAGGGTGTGCCATGGAGTTGGCCGAACTTGGACTGATCGACGAAAAGAAGGCGGGCGTATCCTTACATTGGGGTAACGCCGAAGCGATTGTGAAATTAACTGAAGATACGGGCTATAGGCGTGGCTTTGGTGATGAGCTAGCCCTCGGATCTTACAGGTTTGCCGAAAAGTACGGCCATCCGGAGCTTTCGATGTCAGCTAAAAAACAAGAGATGCCTGCTTACGATCCTAGAGCCTTGCAAGGAATGGGCTTAGAATACGCCACGAGCAACAGGGGTGGATGTCACGTTAGGGGATATCTTACTTCTCCCGAAGTCCTTGGCATTCCAGAAAAGCTCGATCCAGCTGATACGCAGTCTAAACCACAGTGGACTAAGACGTTCCAGGATTTGACTGCCGCGGTAGATTCTTTGGGCTTTTGCCTGTTTTTGACCTTTGCATTGGATGCAGGTGACTTGGCTTCTCAAGTTACTCCTATCATTGGCAGAGAAGTTACGGCAGAAGAGCTGCTTACAATAGGAGAACGTATATGGAATTTAGAGAAGCTCTTTAACTTAAAAGCTGGCATATCACCTAAGGAAGATGCTTTACCTCCTCGATTGCTCAAAGAGCCAATACCTGCAGGTCCTTCCAAGGGGAGCGTTAACAAGCTTCACGAAATGCTTCCAAGATATTACGAACTCAGAGGTTGGGACAAAGATGGCACACCTACCAAAGAAAGGCTTGAAAGCTTAGATCTGCTGGACCTAGCAACTAAATAATTACATCAATATTTCGCCCCTTGGTTTGTTTCGAGCAAAGCGATATAAAAAGCAGGGAAAAGGTGTCCTTTTCCCTGCTTTTTACGATGTAATCGTTATTTTCTTTCGCGTAAGGTAAGCGGTAAAATGAAAATATACTGTGAGTTTGCTGTTTAATCAAAAACATTTTGAAATTCAGAGGTATGGTTTATGGAGAATCGAGATGACTTGAAATTTAGAGCAAGAAGCGCAAGCAGGGTTATACTCATTGGCCTAGTATGTAATGTTCTTTTGATGGTTTTTAAGGTTGTGGTGGGGGTACGGGCGAAAAGCAGTGCTTTGGTGGCCGATGGGGTAAACTCTTTGTCTGATTCCATAACGGACGCTGTCGCCTTGCTTAGTTTTTTTGCGGCGGGTAGGCCCAGAGATGATAGCCATGACTTTGGACACGCAAAATTTGAGACTTTGGCAACCTTGATAATAGGCATTTTTTTAATTATCGCTGCGACATTTATACTTTGGAAAAGTGGTCGCAAGATAACGTCAGTTATTATGGGATACCCTCTTGAAAGCATTAGAGCTGTTGCATTGGTGCCCGCGGCGTTAACCGTGATAATTAAAGAATTGTTATATGTCCATACCAATAAAATGGCCCAGGAGCTTGACAGTAGCTCGCTGAAACTTAAGGCGTGGGATCATAGAAGCGATGTTTTTCTCGCTTGCGGGACTCTTTTAGGAATCGCAGGAGCCGCTTTTTTTGGTGAAAAATGGCGTGTTCTTGATCCCATAACAGCGGTTATCTTGGGAGCCATCATTTTAAAATTGGCAATTCCATTAACTCTTGAAAGCTTAAACGAATTGCTCGAAGCATCTCTTACCGAGCACGAGGAGAAGGATATTCTTAAGATGATATGGAGTATTCCTGAGATAAGAGGGATTCACGATTTGAGGACACGACGTCTGGGTCCGCACATTGCCGTAAGCGTTCACATCATGCTCGAAGGAAATATGCCGCTCTCTAGGGCACACGATATAACGATTCAGCTAGAACGAGATTTCAAAAGGCGCTTTGGACCCCACAGCATCATAACAATACATATGGAGCCGGCTGACGTAGGGAGGTTGTCTAAAAGTTACCCTAGACTTGAGGAAGGCGATAAAGAAGTTGAGAAGCCGCCAGAGGACAACAGAAAAGGAGACTAGTTCTCCTTTTCTGTTGATGATTTAGAAGTTCTAAACTTTAGTCGAATAGTTTTGATGCCTCGGTGTTATTTTTCATTTGGGGTTTAGAATGGCTCGAAACCCATTTCTGCCATGAAATCCCTGTGCAATTGTTTAACTTGCTCCTCGATGATTCTCATGTGCTCTGCTTCCCAATTTGCTAACATGTTTAAGACTTTCTTTCCATCTGGATGTTCTATCTTCTCCGAGGCTTTTTTGTAGAAGTTGTTAAAATCACGTTCTAAAGTAAGTGCCATGCGAAGCACGCTTATGTCGGACACATCAGCAACGCGCGACGCTTGAAGTTCTCCTTCTGTCCAAGGTTTTCTCAAAATCTCCTGGGCAGACTCCTCGTCCATTTCTGTGGCAGCAGCTGGGTCCCATTTGCCAACGCTTTGAATTTTTTTAAGCTGATCATCAATGAAATTGCAATGGGATAACTCCCAATCTGCAAGGTGAGCGATCAGTGATTTGTTCGTCGGATCGGCAACTCGATCTTTGACAAGAAGGTAAAAATCCCTCGCTTCATTTTCCATCTTTAAGGCAAACTCAAGGATTTTTCTTTCCATTTTTACTCCGGCCCCCCTTTTTAAAAAGTTCGAAGCTACTCAATTATACACCACGGTTCAATTAAAAGTCATGTTAATAGTATAACTTGCAAAAATTGCGTAGAGTTTTATATTCCCCTGATTTTGGAAGTTATGATTAGCTTAAGCGTGCATTGCGTGACTTTTTAGCGTATTTTATGTTAACCTCCTGCTCTTAGGAAGCGCAATCTAAACTTCTTCATAAAATCTTCCAATTTATCATCCTTTACGTTTATCTTGACGTAAAGGGAAGAAAAGTTCATGGCACCAAGTTTTACCTCCCAGGGCTCGCTCACACAAGCTTTCCAAAAAGGACCTTCAAAAGTGCCCGGTTTTGTTTCTATACCCCCAATTTGACGAAACCACTCAATAAATTCCTCCCTTTTTATCGTCCTCATTTCAAGAAGCACTTCTTTGCTCATGTTAATTGCGCCACCTCACGCCATGCTTAGGGATGTTGCCCGGGTAACCCTATATACCTAGGAAAGATGTCTTTACCTGCTCATTTTCCAGAAGCTCTTCAGAGTTGCCGCTCAACGTGATCCGACCGTTT
Source organism: Acetomicrobium sp. (assembly GCF_059026225.1). Taxonomy (NCBI): domain Bacteria; kingdom Thermotogati; phylum Synergistota; class Synergistia; order Synergistales; family Acetomicrobiaceae; genus Acetomicrobium; species Acetomicrobium sp. The sequence continues at coordinate 163,371 of NZ_JBWQOQ010000002.1, read as the reverse complement.
TCTAAGACATATCCGCGATCGGATATGGCCAATGCCTCTGAAACGTTTTGCTCCGTAAGCAGCATGCTGATACCTGAGTCCTTCAATGCTTTTAATGTTTCAAATACGCTGGATACAAGTTTTGGCATGAGCCCCATGGAAACTTCGTCAACCAAGAGTAGTTTGGGCTTTGACACTAATGCCCTTCCAATCGCTAGCATTTGTCTTTCTCCGCCGCTTAAAGTGCCCGCCTTTTGGGTTAGCCTTTCCTTCAAGACCGGGAATAGCGAGTAAATCATATCAAGCCGTTTTCTCACGTTCAACTCATTTTTACAAAGGCTTGCTATTAGTTTTAAGTTATCCTCAACGGTTAAATCTGGGAAAACTCTGCCTCCCTCGGGGATATAGGCGATGCCCATTTTTGCTCTCTCCCATGGATGTTTTTTAGAAATATCGTGTCCTAAAAAGTTTATGCATCCCTTTCGTAAGGGTACTATGCCCATTATCCCCTTTATTAAGGTGCTTTTTCCTGCTCCATTGGCTCCTACTAAAGAAACGATTTCACCCTCGCCGACACAAAGTGAAATGCCCCATAAGACCTTTATGCGACCATAAGCTATCTCCACATCTTGAAGGTTAAGAAGCATGTTTACCACCCTTCCGGCCAAGGTATACCTCAATTACAAGGGGATCGTTTGCGACATCGGAAGGAGAACCCTCCGCTATTTTCCTTCCTCTATGAAGTACCACTATTCTGTCGCTCAAATTCATTACGAAACTCATAGTATGCTCTATAAGTATGATAGGAATACCTTTTTCTCTAATTTCCCTTATTAGCTCTGAAAGCTCATTTCTCTCCTGGTTATTCAATCCAGCTGCGGGTTCATCCAGCAACAACAACGATGGATCCGTTGCCAAAGCTCTGCCAATTTCAAGCTTCCTTAACAAACCTATAGGCAAAGAAGAAGTCAATCGATCTTTACAATCATAAAGCCCAATCAGATTGATTATCTCGCGTGCTTTTTGGAGGATTTCCTTTTTTCTGCAATTTTGGAATAAAGACGAAATTGATCCGTGTAATTTACATCCTAATCCCACAAGTATGTTTTCCTCGACAGTCAATAGTCCAAAGGGCTTGGCTATTTGGAACGTACGGGCTATTCCCAATTTCGCTCTCTTAAACGCGGGTAAAGATGTAATGTTTATGCCCCTAAATACTATTTCTCCTTCGTTGGGCATTAAAAGGCCGCTTATGACGTTTAAAAGTGTAGTCTTACCGGCACCATTCGGTCCGATTAATCCTAAAATTTCCGTCTCATTTAGGGTCATATCAACACCATCAACCGCTTTTAACCCCTCAAAGTGCTTTTTAACATCTTTTAAAGACAAGACATTCTTATCTACAAAATTCCTTGGTTTTCCGCTTTCTTTTTCGTGAGTTTGGAGAAGCATCTATCAAGCAATCCTCCTCTTCCTAACATGCCATTCGGTTGTAAAATGACGATCATCGTGAGCAGCGCTCCGTAAACTAACATTCTATAATTTTCTATGAACCTGAAGCATTCGGGCAATAAGTACAAAAAGAAGGCTCCAAATATTGCTCCCCTTATAGTTCCAAGACCTCCGAATACCAACATGGATAAAAAGAGCACCGACATCTCGAAGGAAAAATTTCTGGGGAATACCGATCCTATGCTATGTGCCCAAAGAACACCGGCTAAGCCAGTAAAGGTTGAACTTAAAGCAAATGCGTATATTTTATAAAGAGCAGTATTGATACCAAGGGATTGAGCAGCCTCTTCGTCCTCTCCCGTGGCTTCCATGGCAAGCCTTCCCCAAGTTTTTGAAAAAAGATAGCTGACGCAAAGGGCTAACATGAGGAAAAACACAGTGATCGTGAAATATCCCGACGTGCTTATGGGACGACCCCAAAGTGTGGGCATCGTAATCCCTATGATACCCATGGCGCCACCGAAAAAATCGAAGTACTCGGTTATTCCCATTACGATAAAATTGAGCCCTATAGTGGTCAAGACAAGGAAATCGTCAGAGACACGAAGGCTCGGCAGTCCCATGATAACCCCTATTGCCATAGATAAAGCTATGGACAAGGGGAGAGCACTCCAGAAGGTTAGTCCGGCTTTGGTAACTAAAAGCGCCTGCGTGTAGGCGCCTATGGCGAAAAACGCAGCATGTCCTAACGATACCTGCTTTGTATAACCTGTTAAAATGTTTAAACCCAAGATCAGGATTGCGTATATACTGGCAAAGGTGCAAATGGAAAGAATATATCCGAAAGTCATAGCATCATCTCCCAAACAATCCTTTTGGCTTGAACATTAGCACTAGGACCATCACTAAGAATGCTATTGCTTCCCGTGGCAAATTAAAAAGAGGGACCATCCCGAGCAAGCTTTCTGCAACTGCCAAAAGAATACCTGCAATGGCTGCTCCTGGAATGCTGCCAAAACCCCCAAGCACCACGACGACAAAAGCTTTATAGGAAACCATAGCACCCATCGTTGGAAAGACCGAATTTCGATACAAAGCCATTAAAACTCCTGCAGATCCTGCCAAGGCTGAACCTATCATGAAATTAACTGCTATGATGAGATTCACGTTTATGCCCGATGAAGCGGCCAGTTCCATATCTTGGGTGCACGCCCGCCACATCATCCCAAGATTAGTATTATTTATGACCAAGTACAAACATAAAAAAGCACCTATCATAAAAGTTATTATTAGCATTTGTGTCTCTGTTATCCTTAAATGAGAGTGCGTTAGGGATAGAAACTTAAAACTCGCATTAAAGGGGTATGGATACGGTCCCGCTAACAACCTGAATATTTCTTGTGACGCTATAAAAACTCCCGCGCCAGCAATTAGAGGCACATATCTTGGCGCAGTAAGCACAGGGTTGTAAATTATCCTATACATTAATGTCCCGATCAAGGCAGAGAATATGGCACCAAATATCAAAGAAAGCCATAAGGATGAGGAAAAATGATATAAACAATAAAGTCCGATGTAAGCTCCTAAAGTGTAAAGAGCAGCGTGTGCCACATGAATGATCCTCAAAAGGCCGTAGACCATGTTAAGGCCTACGGCCATAAGCGCGTAGGAACATCCCAAAACGATTGCATCTACTAAGACTTGGAGCATTTATTTCCCCTCGGACGGCGGATTAAGATAAATGACCTCAGGCTCATAATATCTGTAAAAATACCTAAATTGATTGTTTAAAACGATCTGAATATCCATTGGCCTTATAGCAGACCTGTTTTGGAACATTAGTATTGGTCCTGTTGAGCAGTCCTCGAAATTCTCAATTGTATCCCAATATTCAATTATCTTGTTCGCATCGGTTCCAACTTTATTTAGGATGTGGGAAACTAACATAACTGCGTCGAAAGCAGAGGCTCCGACCATATCCGCGTCTATATTTGTCCGCTCCTTGTAATTTTTGAGGAAGTATTGAGTCATTGGCCTATCGCTGTCTCTGTTTAGGTCAGTCGTTATAAATACTCCATTAGCTGTTGCTCCTGCCAGTTCGATGAACTTTGGAGAATCGTATCCCTCATCGCCCATCAGCCAGCACTTTAATCCGATTTCCCTTGCTTGAGGTACAATGTTTGCAGCTTCGTTATAATATCCGGGCGCATAGATCAAATCGGGATCGGCTGCCTTGATGGCATTTAGGTAATTTCTAAACTCGGTCTCCCCTAAGGGGTATTTTTTTCATATACTATTTGAGCGCCAAGCTTAATTGCGGTTTCCTTCAAAGCTTCGGCGAGAGATACTCCGAAATCGTTGTTCATGATAAGTAGGGCGATGCGCTTTGCCCCAAGCTCTCTTACTGCGAAATATCCGCCAGTTCTGCCTTGAATGGGAGCGGCCATTCCAATTCTGTGACAATATTCTCCTGCCTCGACTATACTGGGATGTACTGCATAAGTGGAAGTGAAAGGTACTTTAGCTTGCTGGCAAATGACTGCTGCTGCACGACTTGGCGAAGAATAGGAACCGCTTATCATTACTGCAACCTTGTCATTTTCGATTAGCTTTCGCGTTAACGCCGAAGCTTGGTCAGGCTGACAGGCATCGTCATAGGATACGAGTTCCAATTTTTTCCCTTTAATTCCGCCATGTTCATTGACATAATCAACGGCTAGTTTTGCGCTTTCCAGTGAGCTATATCCATCGGCAGCTGCAAAACCGGTCAAAGGCGCTATAAAACCTACTTTGACGGTCTCTTGAGCGTAAGCACTAATGGATAATAGCCCGCAAATAGAAATAATTGCTATAGCAGCTATACTGAAAAATCTTCTCATTTTACCCACCTCTTTGACCTGAGATTTAAATTATTAATAAATCTTACATCGCATTAGTTAATACAACAACAAAAAAGGGGGGCTGACCCCCCTTTTTAAAATCTTCCCTACACTCCCAGTAGGGTCTCGATTTCTTCTTCGTGATGCATTTCCTCGCCCATGATATGGCGAATGACATGGAAAGTGACAGGATCTTTAACTTCTGTTTGTAGAAAGTTTATAATGTTGGCATAGACCTCTATGGCTCCCTGTTCTGCCACGTGGACCGACTTTAATATTCCAACGTAATCGGATCTATCTTCGGGTATTTCTATCTTCGGGTAATTTGCGTTTTTAGTTATAGCGTCCCAGTCATCTATGGGTTCTCCTCCAAGTTGGATAATGCGTTCGGCTAATTCTTCTGAGTGTTCTAATTCTTCCTTGGCAATTTCTTCCAGCTGATCAGCTACAGTTTTAGCGTGAATTCCTTTGACCAAAATAGCTGCCGTCTTGTAATAAAAATAGGCTATTAGCTCATCGGCATAAGCTTTATTTAGCAACTCTATCAGCTTATCAACATGTTCTCCAACTAACTCTCTTGTCTTTTGTGCCATTTACGCTCCCTCCTTTGAGAAGTTTTTGATGATTTTACAGGACTATTCTAACTTAAATATCCCGTTTGAACAATAAGCTATTCTCAGCAGACAAATTAGGAGCATGATAATTTACAAACCGGGGGGGCTTGTGAAAGTTTGTACCATAAAGCACGCAACTGCTATATAGCGAATAGTTAACCTATGGCAATCTCACGACAGAGAGCTATTGAAAACCGCACAAAAATATCTGCCAAGATGGAAAAGCTACTATAGTTTTAAGTACTTAAATGCCAATCACGAGCCATAGTGCTGCCATTTTCACACAGGCGCTGTATAGAATCGGCAAATAGTGGTATACTATGTAAAATAAAAAATAGATGATGAGAGATTTGAGAGATAAATCGTTAATGTGATATGCAGATAAACAATCTGCGGGGAGGTTTTGAAAGATGAGTGTTGTAAGAGCTGGAGTCAAATATGTATTTCGCTTTGACGAGGGTAATGCCGGCATGGTAGCCCTTCTTGGCGGTAAGGGAGCAAATTTAGCTGAAATGAAGATGCTGGGCTTGCCAGTGCCAAATGGGTTCATCATTTCTACGGAGGCCTGTCGTGCTTACATGAAAGAAGGTTCAAAGTGGCTTGATGTCTTATGGCCCAAGGTTATTGAGCACATGCACTATCTTGAGCACATCAGTGGAAAAATTTTCGGTGGCAGCGAAAATCCACTTTTGGTATCAGTTCGTTCGGGAGCGCCCGTTTCGATGCCCGGGATGATGGATACCATATTAAATCTCGGTTTAAATGACAAAACTGTCAAGGCCCTAGCTGATAATTCTAAAGATTTGCGATTTGCCTATGATTGCTACAGAAGGTTTATCCAGATGTTCGCAAATGTAGTTTTAGACATCGAACTTGATGCCTTTGAAGATGCTTTACACGAAGTTAAACAAAGGCTGGATGTTACATACGATTACCAGATACCTGCAGAAGAGCTACAAGAAATGGTGAGTAAATTTAAGGGCATTGTGAAAGAAAAAGTGGGAAAGCCCTTCCCTCAAGATCCCTGGGTTCAGTTAAAAATGGCCATAGAAGCGGTGTTTAAAAGCTGGAATAATAAAAGGGCTGTCACATATAGAAAGATCGCCAATATACCGGACGACTTGGGGACCGCGGTGACAGTTATGGAAATGGTCTTTGGAAACTTGGGTGAAGATTGCGGCACGGGGGTTCTTTTCACCCGCAATCCCTCGACTGGTGAGAAAAAACTTTTCGGAGAATTTTTGATCAATGCTCAAGGAGAAGATGTGGTGGCTGGCATAAGGACGCCACAGCCTATTTCATTGCTTAAAGAAGTCAATTTGGAGCTTTATAATGAACTTGCAAGGGTGGCTGAACTGCTTGAAAAGCACTTTAGAGATATGCAGGATATTGAATTTACAGTAGAAAGGGGTAAGCTTTTCATTCTGCAGACGAGAAGCGGAAAGCGCACGGCAAAAGCAGCAGTAAAGGTTGCCGCCGATATGGTAAACGAGGGCATTATTGACGAGCAAACTGCTGTGACCAGGGTAACTCCAAAGGAAATAGAACAGTTGCTTCACCGCCAGGTTGATCCGTCCGTTCAGTTGTGTCCCATCGCTAATGGCATCGCTGCATCGCCCGGAGCTGCCGTTGGCAAGGTAGTTTTTGATGTGGATGAAGCGGAAGAGCGCGGCAAAAAGGGGGAACCGATAATACTTGTAAGGCCCGAGACGACGCCTGAAGATATTCACGGCCTTTCAAGGGCAGTTGGACTACTTACCAGTAGAGGTGGTCAAACAAGTCACGCTGCTCTCGTTGCCCGTTCGTTGGGAATACCTTGTATAGTAGGTTGTGAGGCTATAAGCATTGATATGATCGATGAAAGGTTTACAATTGGAGAGCATGTCGTCAATAAAGATACCGTCATCACGATTGATGGCACAAGCGGAAATATTTATTTAGGCGAAGCGCCATTGGTCGAGCCTTCCTTGCACGAGAAATACCTTCATGAATTTCTGAAAATGGCCGATAAATTCGCCAGATTACAAGTATGGGCTAATTCCGATACCCCCGAAGAGGCAAGACAGGCGCGGGAGCTTGGAGCCAAGGGAATAGGGTTGTGTCGAACGGAACATATGTTCCGAGAGGCCGACTGCCTACTCATTATGCAACAAGTCATCATTGCTGAACAGAAAGAAGATAGGGTAGATGCTTTAGATAAGCTTGTGAAACTGCAAAAGGGCGATTTCATGGAAATTTTCAAGGTGATGTCCGGACTCCCCGTCATTGTTAGGCTGCTGGATCCTCCATTAAATGAATTTTTGCCCAAAGAACATGAAGTGACCAAAAAGCTTGATCTTCTTCGGGCGGAAGGAAAGGGAGAATCCGACGAGGCAAAAAAACTTGAACTCCTTTTAAAGAGGGCTGAAGCATTGAAAGAAAGCAATCCCATGTTAGGCTTTAGGGGCTGTCGTGTGGGGGTGTTGTATCCTGAAATATACGAAGCTCAGGTAAAGGCCATTGCTGAGGCTGCATGCGAACTAGTTAAGCAGGGAATTGACGTGAACGTGAAGATAATGGTTCCTTTAGTGGCAACAGGGCAAGAGATGTGTATGCTTCGTGCAAATATAGAGAAGGTAGTTGCCGAAACAGCAGGATTCTTTGGAATGAATTTGCATTGCAAAATAGGGACCATGATTGAGCTCCCCAGAGCGGCGATCGTTGCCGATGAGATTGCCGAGTATGCCGATTTCTTCAGTTTCGGCACCAACGATCTTACTCAAACGACTCTTGGCGTATCCCGCGATGATGCAGAGGGTAGATTTTTAGCTGCTTATGTACAGTTAGGGATATTTATGGACGACCCATTCCGGACTATAGACCGCAAAGGCGTAGGGACGTTGATGAAGATAGCGGTTGAAGGGGGCAGAGGCGTCAAAAAAGATCTCGAACTTGGCATATGTGGCGAACATGGCGGGGATCCCTCCAGTATCGCCTTTTGTAACTCTGTAGGGCTCGATTATGTTAGCTGTTCGTCCATGCGTATACCTGTAGCGCGTCTGTCCGCTGCACATGCGTCATTGGGATTATTAAATTAAAGTTTCAAGTTTAGATCGTAGCGCGGATCTAAGCACGAAAAGGGTTTAATGTCGATAACAGGGGTGCCGTCTATTGCCTCCAATCCTACAAGATCCAGGTCCAAGCCATTGAGGGCAATTAGACGGCATCTGTTTGTTCCTATGGAGTTTGGCCTTGTAGGGGAACATGTGGCAAATACCCCTCGTAAGGGCTTCGAGGTGTCTCCTCGCGGGTGCACTAAAAGATGAGCTTTTCCGATGTTCAAATGAAATAAAAAGAGGACCAAAATATCTTTTCCTTCCTCGAGGCCAAGCAGTCCTTCCGCAAATTCAGGATATATCTTTATGGTGCATCTGATGTTGTGAAATAAGTCAGGACTGATGGGCTCTTTGATCGGTGAAACAACTTCGCCTATAGGTACTATCTCCCATCGATCGTACATTTGTGTCATGACCTTCCTAATTCGCTTGATCTTACTTTTTCTAAAAATTCCATGTTTCGCCTTTGTTGGTATTCTTCGGGGCTAAACTTGCGTTTCGGAGTATAAGCTTCTCGTAGTAATGGCGAGGAAATCAGGTAATCAGCGGTTGATCTGTTGCAAGCCGTTGGTATATTGTAAACGACGGCTATTCTAAGGAGTGCCCGTACGTCCGGATCGTGAGGGTGTATGTTTAAGGGATCCCAAAAGAATATCAATATATCGATTAAACCTTCAGCGATCCGAGCACCTAATTGCTGATCCCCGCCTAACGGTCCCGATTTAAATTTAAAAAGCGTAACACCTAGCTCCTTTTCCAGCAAAAACCCCGTCGTGCCCGTCGAATAGAGATCGTGTTCTATTAATGTTCCTTTATTGTAAACTGCCCACTCTATCATATCTGCCTTCATGCTATCATGGGCAACCAAGGCGATCCGCTTTCTCTCCATACTCCCCAGCTCCTTTTTGTGCTTTCATAATATAAAATGCTACATAATGTAAAATGCTATAATCACCCTTGGGTGATGTCAAGTGTGTATAAATGGCGGCAAAAAACTTCAAGAGATATTAATACTTTTATACTCTACAGCAAAATGGGGAATACTTTCTGTCATGGCAGGGCTTGTCGTAGGTGGGGCCGTCTCACTTTTTTTGTATCTCTTGGAAAATTCTATCGCCTTTGTCAGTGGATTGCCTTCATGGCGTTTTTCCCTTCTTCCCCTAGGGCTTCTTATAAGTGCTTTTTTGATCAAAAAGTTGGCTCCTGAGGCAGAAGGGCATGGCACCGAAAAGGTAATAGAGGCAATTCACTTTAAGCAAGGGTTAATCCCTTTGAGGGTAGTTCCGGTAAAGCTTGTAGCAACTGTAGTTACTTTGGCATCTGGCGGATCGGTAGGCGAGGAGGGGCCCTCCGTTCAAATTGGAGGCGGGCTTATGTCATGGATAGCCCAGATCCTTCGCCTTGATGTCTACGACAGGAAAAAGTTGGTAGTCTGTGGCATATCGGCCGGCTTTTCGGCGGTTCTTGGAACTCCAATTTCGGGTGCTGTATTTGGAGTCGAGGTGTTATATGTAGGGCAAATGCTTTATGACGTGTTGTTGCCTTCGTTTATAAGCGGCATTATTGCGAGAATTGTTGCTTCAAGTTTTGGCGTTCCAAGTTTGACTGGTAAAATTATTGCCATATCCTTAGATTGGAAAGTAGTATTATTATCGATTCTTGCCGGTGTTTTCTTTGGATTGGTTTCAATCATGCATGTTGAGATGCTGCATTATGTTGAAAGTAAATTTAAAGGAATCAATGTATTGTGGTGGAAGAAACCCATTTTGGGCGGTTTTATACTTTTGATTGTCGTTTTAGTTTTTGGGACCAGGTACTTAGGTCTAGGTACAGATACAATATACGATGTTTTGTCCGGAGGCCAGGTTCCCTTATTTGCTTTCATCTTGAAATCATTTGCCATGGCAGTGACGCTTTCTTGTGGAGGAAGCGGAGGAGTTCTCACCCCTACGCTTTTCGTGGGAGCCACGGCGGGATCAACTTTGGCACGATTAATTGGAATGGATTCGGCTTTATTTGGCACAATGGGCTTAGCGGCAGTGCTGGCGGGCGCTGCGAACACACCTATAACTACTAGCATTATGGCCATGGAATTAATGGGCCCTCAAGCAACGCCCTTGGCTGCCATTGCTTGTGTCGTTTCTTTCGTCGTTAGCGGACATAGGAGTATATACCCGACACAAATTTTATCTAGGCCTAAATCGAAGGTTTTTGAGGTTTCGCCTCTTTCGTGGGGGCAAAATTTATTTAAAGTGAAACTTCTTTCTTCCAAACTTTTTTTCGCACGATACATGAGAGCTTTAAGGCTTAAACGAAAAGGATAAAGTATTTACGCTATTACGCGATTTTAAACCTTAATATTAACCGATAAGCTATAAAGGGAGATGAAGTAGCGATGAAGACAAATCTTTATTATGACGGTTGCGATTACGTAGGATTGGCACTGAAATATGGCACTCCTTTGTATGTATTTTCTAAAAGCATGATCGAGGGACGTTGCAGTGAAATAAGAGAAAAATTCCTAAAGCGCTATGAAGGTTCCCGTGCTTATTACGCAGGTAAGGCTTTTTTAACGCTTGCTATGTGTCAAATAGTAGAAAAAGAAGGCTTAGGCCTTGATGTGGTCTCTGGTGGGGAGCTCCATCTGGCTCTGAAGGCCCACTTTCCGCCTGAAAGGATAATCTTTCATGGCAACAACAAGACTCGCCAAGAAATCGAAATAGCGGTGGATCAAGGCGTAGGCAGAATAGCGGTAGATTGGGAAGGCGAAATAGATATCATAGACAAAGCAGCGGGCCTGAAGGGCAAGCGGACTTCAATTTTGCTCAGGGTTACTCCCGAAGTGGAAGCTCTAACCCATAAATACATACGAACCGGCCACAGGGGATCGAAGTTTGGGATTCCCTTGGAACGCATTCCCTATGTGGTCAAAAAGTCACTTTCATTGCAGAACCTAAATTTAATGGGCTTTCATTTTCATCTGGGATCGCAAATAGAAGATTACCGCCCATATATCGAGTCCGTAGATGTGATCACTAAGGTTATGAGCGATTTGCGTGACGACTTTGGTTTTATAACAAAAGAGCTTGACATAGGCGGTGGCTTTGGGGTTGAAGGTTTCGAAAAGACTACGTCGAAGCCGATATCCTATTTTGTAGATCCGATTATGGAGAGGATTAAGGCGAGGTGTTCGGAGTTTGAATTGCCCATGCCCTCTGTTGCCATTGAGCCGGGCAGATGGATCGTTAGCGAAGCGGGCATTACCTTGTATACGATAGGAGCCATAAAGGAAATACCAGGCTCAGTTACCTATGTAAGCGTCGATGGAGGAATGTCAGATAATCCAAGGCCTGCTTTATATGACGCGAAGTATTATGCGGAAGTGGCAAACAAGATGGGGCGGTCAAAGGATAAGATAATTACCGTGGTTGGCAGATGTTGCGAGAGCGGCGACATTTTAATAGAGGGCCTTGCTGTTCCAAGCGATGTGAAGCCTGGCGATATTTTAGCAGTCTTCAATACTGGAGCTTATAATTACTCTATGGCAAGCAACTATAATATGCTTCCGAAGCCTGCCGTTGTTTTTGTCGATAAAGGGAAAGACATATTAGTGGTCGAGAGAGAAACACACGATGATCTGCTGGCTAAACAAAAGTTCATCTTTAATGTATAGGAAATTGTTGTACAAAACTCAAGTTTCTGGTTTTATCGGCAAACTGATCGTCGGGCACGCTTTGTAGATTGGTGGAAAAAGGGGGAATTGCAGTGCTTTTTGGATATAACGGCAAAGTGCTGCACGTTGATCTTTCGTCCGGAGATTTTGACGTTGAAGATATATATGAAGAATTTTATCGCACTTACATGGGCGGTTCCGGGCTAATTGGTTATTATCTGGTAAAAATGCTAAAACCTGGCATAGATCCTTTCAGCCCAGATAACGTGTTAGTCTTTGCCCCCGGCGTGATGACTGGTGCCCCTTTGGGAGGTATGTGCAGATTCGCAGTCGGGGCTAAATCCCCATTGACATGCGCCTTTGGACAGTCCGAAGCCGGAGGTTTTTGGGGGCCGGAATTAAAACGTGCAGGCTTTGATGCCATCGTCATCAAAGGCAAAGCAAGCAAGCCGGTTTACATTTACATAAATGATGGAGATGTGAAAATATGCGACGCCGATCATCTGTGGGGAAAAAAGACCGGCGAAGTTCAAGATATTATAAGAGCCGAGCATAACGATCCAGCAATACGCGTTGCGCAGATAGGACCTGGCGGAGAAAATCTGGTCAGGTTTGCTTGCATAACGAATGAGCTGAAGCATTTTAACGGGAGAAACGGCTTAGGTGCGGTTATGGGTTCCAAGAATCTGAAGGCAATTGCTGTTCGCGGCAAAAGGCAGATTCCCGTAGCGGATCGCCAACTTATGTCAGAAATATCCAAGGAATTTGGTGCGACTGTGATGGAAAGTCCTTTGACCAGGGGACTTTACGAAAACGGCACGGCTGCAGCTGTTTTGGGAAACAGCGCTGCAGGGATTTTGCCGACCAAAAACTTTCACTACGGCGAATTTGACCGTGCCGAATCAATCTCCGCTAAAGCGATGAACGAAAAGATATTAGTCGCAAGGGAGGGTTGTTACGCCTGTCCCGTAAGATGCAAGCGGGCGGTTAAATCCGAGCGTTACTCCGTAGAGCCTCGTTTTGGAGGGCCTGAATACGAGACGTTAGCATCCTTTGGATCTCTGTGCCTAATTGACGACATCGAAGCAATAGCCAAGGCAAATCAAATGTGTAACGAATACACCCTTGATACCATAAGCACGGGGATGACCATAGCTTTTGCGATGGAGTGTTTCGAGGCCAATATATTGACCAAGGAAGATACTGACGGTATAGAGTTGGTCTTTGGCAACAAAGAGGCGCTTCTTACCACGATAGAAAAGATAGCAAAAAGAGAAGGCTTCGGCAACGTTTTAGCTGAAGGGAGTAAAAGAGCTTCGGAGATCATAGGAAGGGGATCGGAACGGTTTGTTTTAACCGTAAAGGGGCAAGAACTTCCAATGCACGATCCCAGGGGGAAATATTCCGTTGGACTAGCTTATGCTCTCTCTGAAAAGGGTGCAGATCATATGGTTGCCGCCCACGATACAATGATAGCTTCAAAGGATCAATTTAGTTTTAAGGAGATAATGCCCTTGGGGATACTTGAGCCGGAAAAACCCACCAAATTTTCTCCCTTAAAGGTCCGGACCTTTGCCTATCTTTCGATGTGGTGGAGCTTTTTTAACGCCGCGGGCATATGCGATTTCGTCCCAGTGCCAAGAAGTTCGATGTCTATAGATGATGTAATCAATGCTTTGAATGCTTTTACAGGATGGAAGACGAGCGTATTTGAAGTCATGAAAGTAGGAGAACGGGCTTTAGCATTGGCCAGGATTTTTAATGCGAGGGAAGGTTTCGATGCTAAAGATGATATTGTTCCGGAAAGATTACATGGCCCTCTTAAAAATGGCGCCCTTAAGGGCAGTTTTCTCCCTAAAGAAGATTTTATGCAAGCTTTGCAGCTTTACTATGGCATGATGGGTTGGACAGAAAATGGAATTCCGACCAAAGAAAAATTGTTGGAGTTAGGGCTTGAGTGGTTGGTCGAAGGGTAATGGCTAAAGTGATCATATTCAAGGGCAATAAATTAATCGAACGCGAGATAAAGTTGGATTCTCCTTTCCCCTTGGGGGATTTGTTGGATAAAATTGACGTTTCAAGGGAAGAAGTGGGGTTTGCAATTTGTAAATCAGATTTTATCTCCATGGATGATTTGGTGAACCCCGATGATGAGGTACGAATTTTTCCTCCTTTAGGGGGAGGTTAAAAAGATTATGCTGCCAAATACACTTTATATTAAAAAGGGCTTTGAGAAAAGCATTTATGACGGACATCCCTGGATTTATAAAAACGCCATAAACAGAATCAGGGGTAAATTTACACCTGGGGATTTAGTGGAAATTAAGGATTGGCGGGGGAAGTTTTTGGGCATAGGATACGCAAATCCCGCTTCTTACATCACTGCGCGCGTGCTCACCAGAGAGCAGGAAAACATCGATGAGGGCTTTTGGCACAAGAGGCTCAAAAGAGCTTTAGATTTCAGGAGGAAGATCGGCGTTAACACCGTAGATGCCTATAGGCTAGTATTCAGCGAAGCGGACTTTTTGCCTGGTTTAATTATCGATAAATTTGGCGATTATATTGTCATGCAAGTTTTAACCCTTGGCATGGAAAGAGTCAAAGATACGATCGTAAAAATCTTGATCGATTTGTTTCCCGTGAAAGGTATATACCAGAAAAACGATGCAGCCGTTAGAGCCTTTGAAGGGTTAAGTTTGGAGGATAGCATCATTTTTGGTGAAGTACCAGAGAAGGTAGTAATTGAAGAAAATGACGTAAAGTTTTGCGTGAATATAGCTGGAGGACAAAAAACCGGTCATTTTTTAGACCAGCGTTGCAATAGGATCCTTTTAAAAGGGATAGCTCAAGGAGCAAACGTCCTGGACGCCTTTTGTTATACGGGAGGTTTTGGCCTCAACGCCGCAAAATTTGGTGCTAAAAGCGTTTTAGGTGTTGATGTGTCCGAGGAAGCCATAAAGACGGCAAGTCACAATGCAAAGATGAATGAAGTCGATGAAATTTGTGAGTACGAAGTAGCTAACGTCTTCGATAGATTGAGGGAGCTTGAAAAAGAAGGTCAACAGTTTGACGTAGTTGTTTTAGATCCGCCTGCTTTTACAAAGAGCAAAAAGGCAGTTGAAGGAGCCCTTAGAGGATATAAGGAGATAAACTTGCGGGCCATGAAGATCGTAAAAGACGGCTGCTTCCTTTTGACCTGTTCGTGCTCTCATCACATCTCATGGGATCTTTTTGAAGGCGTCATCTTTGAAGCAGCAAAAGATGCACATAAAACCCTTCGTACCATAGCCAGAGGGGGACAACCTCCCGATCATCCTATACTATTGGGCTTCGATGAATCTTTATATCTCAAATGCCTTTTATTGGAAGTATCATAGGCTTTGATCTTTAAGCCCAAATGGTTTTAGTTTTCATCTTGCGGTTCTTTTAAGATTGCAGCTTTTTCCTTTTTCCTTATGATGGAGACGAAACATAAGCTTGCAAGGGGCAGAGCGCCAACTACTACCAAAGCACAAGTAAGGCCAAGATGATCGCCGATGATGCCCAACGGTGGAATTAGCAAACTGCCCAGTCCCCATGCAAAACCCATGACTATGGAGCTTGCCATGGCCCGAGAATGAGGCATCCATTCCTGAGAGATAGCGCCCGTTATGGGAGTAGTAGCCTCGATGCAAGCCGCGCCCAACGTGAAAAGCAACACTGATAGGACGCCTTTCGTCAAAGCAGCCGGGATGAGCAAAGCGCCTCCCATGGCCATGCATAAAAAAATTATTTTAGCCTTGCTGGTGCGGTCAGCAATATAACCTCCCAAAAGGGGCGATATCGATCTTGCTATCATTATGATAAATAATACTTTGCCAACGTCTCCAATTGTTCCCCCCTTGGCCGCAATTGCGATAGGCATGAAGAATTGGATCCCTTGGATCGAGGTGTCTCGTATCACGGCAACGGATAGGGGGGCAAAGGTAGTTTTCATGGAATGCAGTATAAACTTTAGCCCCTTTGTCTCGACAGAGCTTTGATATGCATGCTTGCCTGGTATGGTGGGCAGGAACTTAAAGACGAGCATCGCGTATAGTAAGACCGGAATGGACGTCATTATGGGCAAGAAAGCCTCACCCAACCTTTGATAAAGATAAGCTCCGTAAAGCGGGCTTAGAGCACTTGCCAATATCCCTCCCACCGAGAAGATGGAAAAGGCAAAGGATAAGTTTTGCGAAGTGGTTAAATGGCCGACCGAACCTTGACCCTGTGGATGAAAAGTAGCACTTCCTATAGCCCACAGCCCGACAAAGAAAAAAGCCAAAGCATAACTGGGCGACGAGGGTATCAGCGAAGCGCCAAGAGCTGCGAGGATGGGTCCTATAAGTATCATTAGGGGACGCGACGTTTGATCCGAAGCATAGCCCAGCAAGGGCTGCATAAACGAATTAATTATGCCTGATAGGAACGTTAACATACTTGCCTGAGTGATGGATAGTCCCAAATTCATCATTAAGATGGGAGTAAAAGTTGGCAAGAAAGCGGCGTGCACGTCATTTATAAAGTGCCCTATGGTAAGTATAGCAAGTCCCTTGTGAGTATTTGTCTTTGAGTTTTCAGCCTCCAAAGTCGCAACCCCCCATACATTAGATATGTTATTATTCAAGTGTAACATACCAAATAAGACTATTTAGTCCAAGGGGGTATAAAAAATGCCAGTAATCATTGTAAATGGTCCGGCTTTAAGTTTAGAGAAAAAAAGAGAATTGATTAAAGGCCTTACAGAAGTAGCAAGCAGGGTTATGAATGTGCCCGAGGAAGCCTTCGTTGTTTTGGTCAACGAAAATCCGCAGGAAAATGTGGGGGTTGGCGGGATACTTTTGGCCGATAGAAAACAAAGTTGTGAGGAATCAATCGAGGTAAAACCAAAAAGAAGCGGATGCCGCAAGCGCAAGACCGAAGTTTGACGATGTGGTGTTTGCACATGAACCATTGCCCTTGGTCATAAAAAATTAATGAAAAGCAGGAAAATACGTGCGGATCATTCGATGTCTCATCGAATGATCCGCACGTATTTTTTATTGAAAAAGCGGCATAGGGTTAACAGCATGCCCTAAAAGGTATAATCCAAAGTGCAAGTGGGGACCTGTTGCCCTTCCAGTTTGTCCAGAGTGACCTATTATTTCGCCTTTTTCAACATACTGAGCCTCTTTGACGCCTATATTAGACAAATGCATGTAGCAAGAAATGATGCCGTTCCCGTGATCGACGTATATGCTTTTCCCGCCGAAGTAGTGATCTCCCACAAGAATGACGACCCCACTCGCGACGCAATGCACCGGTGTTCCCAAGGCTGCCCTGAAATCAACTCCTCGATGAGGACTTCCGGGATTGCCGTTATATATTCGCTTTAATCCGTATTGGGATGTGATTGCCCCGTTGACCGGACGTGTCAACGGCAGTTTCCAATATCGCTCATTCGTTATGGTGTTAATGGCATTGGCAACTAATTTAGCTTCTTCTTGTATTCTTTTTAAGGTTTCTTTTGGTGGTGTTACCATGACTTGCGGTAGTCTTAGTTCCTGTGTCGGATAAGACTTTGATTTTACCTTCACATTATGTTTTAACGTCCAATATCTTTCCCTTTCGTAATATTTTACTATTAGCTCGTAAATGCCAGGTTTAACTTCCCTAACGTCAGTTCCCAGAAGCATCCATGCCTCATGTCTGTCATTGGTGTATATCACCTTTAAAGGGACCTGGCGATTCAGCCAAGTTATGGTGACGTCAGACAGAGCATAAGGCGAGACAAGGCGCATGAGGAAAGGTTCTCCCAAATTTGCATCGTAAGTGCATTTGAGCTCAGCAGCCCAAGCGGCAGGTATATGCAGAAGAAGGATCAACAAAACGATCCAGGTTAGCATAATGACTCGTAATTGCTTGATCAAATACCATCACCTCATCGAATGAAGTTTATGAAGTTTGTCGTTTTCATGACAAACATGATAGCATAAATGATGTATTGATTGAAATTTGCGTCTATTAACATTAAGATTCTTTTTAATAGAAGGGTTTCTTTAAATGCTAAAGCGTGAAAACTCATCCCTGGTCTGGTAAATGTCCTACCTGAAGAAAACCCTAAATGCCAACTATAGAAGCAGTTTTGTCTTTAAAATCAGTGTAGCGTGTTGACCCACAAATATGGTATTATTGTTTAGAAATGATTGAGCAGTTTTTGTATCAGGACAAAGGAGGGAAGCAGCATGGGAAGTGCGAGAGTGTCCATAGTTAAGGCAAGCGGAATAAAGGGAAATGGGGAATTTATGGGCGGCAAATTTGTTAGATATGACGAAGATGTCGCAGCTATAAAGACAGCCGTTAAAAAGGCCATTGAGCTTTCAGTTGGCAGTATAGATGCCATCATAAAACCTGGCGATAGGGTACTAGTCAAACCAAATTTGGCTTTCCAGGCACCTCCCGAAAGTTTTGCTGTGGTGGATCCCAGAACGGTCGAAGCTGTGGTAGCTTTTCTGAAGGAAGAATCAAAAGCTGCCGAAGTGTGGGTGGGCGATAATCCATCGCTAGGCTTACATGTTGGCAAAGCTAAGCCTGCGTTCAAGGAATCGGGGATGGAAGAAGCCGCGTTGCGTGGCGGGGCAGATCGAGTGATATATTTCGACGAAGAATCAACCGTAGTTGTGGAAATTCCAGAAGGAAAGGTATTCAAAAAGGCAGAGGTATTTCGCCCTGTTTTAGAGGCCGACGTTGTCATCAATTTGCCAAAGATGAAAGTTCATGTTGGCGGGACTGTGACCCTTGGTATCAAAAACTGGAACGGCATTGTTCCTAATAGACATCCAAGCGGACAACAGCAGGGTGCCCACAGAATAGACTTGGGACAAAAGCTTGCTGATATGCTGCGAATTAGGAAAGCGGATCTCACTATCATCGATGGGATTATCGGCATGGAGGGCCAAGGACCGCACGCAGGCACGCCTATTGAGATGAACCTGATAATAGCAGGTAAAGATACGGTAGCTGTGGACACTGTTACTTCGTATATCATGGGCTTTGAACCCGGCGAAATTCCTGCGGTTCGGATAGCGGCTACGGAAGGGCTTGGGGTCGGCGATTTGGCGTCCATTGAGGTCGTGGGCGAAAAACTGGAGGCTGTTAGGAAATTCTTTAAACGTGCTAACGATAACCCTGTTGGAGTATACAAAGGTTTAACGGTAATAATTCAGCAAACCTGCCCTGGTTGTTATGTATACCTTCGTGGAGCTCTCGATTCCTTCAAGAACACAGGGATTGACGTGGAAAAGATGGTTGCAGAAAAAGGCGAATGCGTCTTCATTGCAGGTGGAGTGCCCGACTTCGATCCACTTTATGCAGAAGGCAAAAACCTTTTTGTCCTAGGTGATTGCTGGAAATACTTCCCCTCGAAAGAAAAGGTCGAAGAAGCCATGAGGCTCGCGAAAAAAGTATTTACCTATCCTGGTTGCGCTCCGGTTTATGTTTTCTCCAAAGTTAATACTGATCTTCAAGCTTTTGCTGAAGGGAAGGTTTAGAGATTAAATGGCTCAAGCAAGTTTGCTTGAGCCATTTAATGATTCACATACAAGCATCGTGTCCTTTATTCCTATTTTGATAGAGAAGGTAGAGAGAAATATAAATGGGGAAGTTGCGATGTGATCTTGGGAGGTGATATCTCAGGAGAAGGGGGCATAGTAGTTTTTGGGAATAGCGCAAATTTTTTGAGGGGAGGGTTTTAAGATGAATTTTGCAACGCTTCTCGCTTCTTTTGGCGGAGGTGTATTTGGAGCGGCTTTGGGTGCATTGCCGGCCTTTGTTTTTACCGGATTCGCCGTGTTAATAGGGGCTGCTGCTGTACTTGGAGGGTCATCATTTGATTTCATTTCTAACGTGGCCTTTGGTCCCGTTTTTGGTCCTCACATTGCTTTTTGTGGTGGTGTCGCTGCTGCAGCGTATGCCGCAAAAAAAGGCATACACAAGGCTGGCAAGGATATTGTATCAGGCGGGGCTGGCTTCAATGATCCTATGGCATTACTGATTGGTGGACTATTTGGTATTTTAGGTTATTTGTTGGTCTCCATTTTTAATACAATTTTCCCCGCCGGTTTTACTGACAATGTCGCTTTAACAGTATTTCTGTCAAACACCATTACAAGGGTAACCTTTGGGAAAACAGGTGTGTTTGGCACCTTAAGTGAAGAGGCTAAGGCAAGAGGGCGCTTTACTCCCGGTGGAAATGATGTATGGTTGCCACATCAGCAAGATTTTGGTCAAATCTTTGTAATATCTCTGGGAGTTAGCTTGCTGGCAGCGTGGTATGCTCTTGCTGTGATTGGAGTAGACCAAGCTTACTTCCCAGCAGCCGCTTTTGTAGGATTTGGGATCTCGGCTGCGTCGTTGATACTCCTGTGCATTGGCACAAATGTGCCTGTCACACACCACATAGCGATTATAGCTTCTTTGTCCGCCATTGCTAGCGGTTCTTTGGTCGTAGGCGTCATTATGGGGATTATATCCGGGTTCCTCGGGGAACTAGCTTCGCGCACGTTCTTTATTCATGGCGATACCCATATTGACCCGCCCGCAACGGCCATTTTCATAATGACATTCTTACTATGGGTGATCTTTTAGGTGGATGACTCTTTATCAGGGTTTTACTTAGCAAATGTAAAAGGGCAGCACCATCTTAATAATCAGGTGCTGCCCTTTTACATTTTTTCGGAGCAAAGAAATTTTGAAATAATTGCATTGTTCATCGAGCATTTTGTCCGAACTATTCAATTTAGGATTAACGCTGGTGGACATTTCGTGATTTTGATGATACATTTACTAATGTATATGTAATGTAACTGTACGCAATATTCCTATCAGATGAGAGCCTATTTGTAATAGCTAAAGAGAATAGAAGTTGCTTTAGTAATTGATACTATGCCAGTATAAGCATAATAGAGCATTAGATGGCAATATATTTGACATCAAAGGTATAACAAAACAATAAAAATATTATTAAAAGGGGGTTGTTCTGGTTGGAAATATTTAATTACATGCAAAAGTATAATTACGAGCAATTGGTTTTGTGTCATGATGAAGCGTCAGGTTTACGGGCCATAATTGCAATTCACGACACTACATTGGGGCCTGCGCTGGGTGGGTGCCGCATGTGGACATACTCATCCGAAGATGAGGCCATAGAGGACGCCTTAAGGCTTGCCAGAGGCATGACGTACAAGAACGCTGCCGCTGGCCTAAATCTCGGAGGAGCAAAAGCCGTTGTCATTGGCGATCCTAGAAAGGACAAGTCCGAAGCATTATTTAGGGCTTTGGGTAGATATGTCGAAACGCTAGGCGGTAGGTACATCACGGCAGAAGATGTCGGTACAACCATCGAGGATATGGAATACATAAGGATGGAAACCAAATATGTCGCTGGATTGGGAGAAGGCAGCGGAGATCCATCGCCCATTACTGCATTGGGCGTGTTTCACGGAATAAGGGCCGCTTGTAAGGAGGTATTTGGGACCGACGATGTAGCTGGCAGGAAAGTTGCCATCCAAGGCATAGGAAACGTTGGATATAACCTGGCAAAGTACTTAAAAAAGGCTGGGGCAGAACTTATCGTGACGGACATCTTTGAGGATAACGTAAATAAGGCGGTAAAGGAATTGGGCGCAAAGGCCGTAAAACCCGATGAGATTATCGGCGTAGAATGCGATATATTTTCTCCCTGCGCTCTTGGCGCCATCATAAACGATGAAACTATAGATAAGCTTAAATGCAAGGCGGTTGCAGGTTCGGCTAATAACCAATTAAAGGAAGATAGGCATGGCGATATGCTGGAACAAAAAGGTATTCTTTACGTGCCTGATTATATAATTAACGCCGGAGGGGTCATCAACGTAGCTGCGGAGCTCGAGCCGGGCGGATACGTTAGGGAGAAAGCGGTAAAGAAAGTCGAAGCCCTCTATAACGCTGTTTTAGAAGTAATTGAGATAGCTAAACAAGAAAACATACCTACATACAAGGCAGCAGATAGGTTGGCGGAAAACAGGATTAATTTATTGGCCAAGGTGAGGAAGAATTACGTAGGATAGCTTGCATGTAGCGTTAGGACAACTGGCTTAGCTTGAGCATTTTAAAAAGATTACATACAAAGCAAAGAGCTTTTGCAGCTATTCGTCGAATCGTCTCAAGGTAAAGGTGCTTGAGCAGGCATTTCTGTTAAGTAAACAATAAACACATAGGAGCAGATCGATCGATCTGCTCCTATGTGTTTATTTGAAATGTTTGATCAAATTCGGGCTACATGTTTATCCTCAGGTATTTAAAACGCTCCACTTGTTCTTTTATTGCCCTTTCCACGGGGATGCGCTCCATGCTCGATGCACCAAAGAACCCAACAATTCCTTTGGTGTGTGCAAAAATATATTCCACGTCCTCCGGCTCGGCTATGGGGCCGCCATGACATATTACCATGACGTCAGGATTGACTGATTTTGCAGCATCGTGTATCTCTTGCACGCGCTTTGCTGCCTCTTCCAATGTTAAAGCAGTTTTGGCTCCAATGCTTCCTTTGGTAGTCAAACCCATGTGGGCAACTATGATATCAGCGCCTGCTTTTGTCATGGCTATGGCTTGTTTTGTGTCGAAGACGTAGGGACAGGTCAGCATGTCCAGCTCGTGGGCCAAGGCTATTGCCTCAACTTCTAGATCATAGCTCATTCCTGTTTCCTCCAAGTTCTGTCTAAAGACGCCATCTATTAGTCCCACCGTGGGGAAATTTTGAACGCCATCGAAGCCAATTTCTTTTAACTCTCTTAGAAAAACTTTCATGAGCCTAAAGGGGTCCGTCCCGCATACGCCCGCTAAAACTGGTGTATTTTTCACCACGGGGAGAACTTCAGAGGCCATTTCTACAACTATGCCGTTGGCGTCACCGTAAGGGAGAAGCCCTGCCAAGGATCCTCTGCCGCCCATGCGATATCTGCCCGAGTTGTATATTATTATGAGATCTGCCCCGCCAGCTTCCGCGAACTTTGCTGAAATCCCCGTGCCAGCGCCACATCCTACTATAGGTTTTCCTGCCGCTACGTTTGAACGTAGTTTTTCTAATGCTTCTGTTCTAGTTATGAAGGGCATTTCAACTCCACCTCCTAAATTATCTTTTCGATAAAAACTCAAACGTCTTATCCGTGACGGCCTTCGCAAATTCAGCGTCATTTATGTTGGCATCCACTTCGATTAAGGGTATGTCCTTTCTGAGATTTTCTTTTAAAGCGTTTAATAGGGCCTCATTAGCTTCAGGCCACCAAAAATCTTCACCCGGAGAATCAAGCTGAGATAACCCCTTTAAAGGGAAAAAGACGGCGGTTGGTCCTTTTGATTGGTTCAGCCTTTCTGCCATTATTTGACCTAATTTCGTATTTTCTTCGGGATTCGTGCGCATTAGCGTAACATTTGGATTCCATGGATAGAGCTTTCTATTTTTGTACTTTTCGGGAACCGTATCGATAGCCCAAAAGTTAACCATATCGAGACATCCTGGTGCAACGACTTGCGGGATGCCCTTTAGCCCGGCAGTTGTGAGTCTCTTTGGCCCGGCTGACATGACCCCTCCACATAGTTCATCGGCCAGTTCGGTCGTTGTCAAATCTAAAGCTGCGATGAAATAATCGTTTTCGATCAAGTCTTCCATCGTCATTCCGCCGGTGCCAGTAGCATGAAACACCATCACTTCGTAGTTTTCTACTTCCATTATCTCCTTACATTGCTCTATAAGCTTAGTTGTGTTGCCAAACATGGAAGCGGCTATCAAGGGTTTCGATTCTATCTCCGGCACCTCAGTTTCCATCATCCCCGTGAGAGCCCCCACAGCTCGCGAGTAAATATCTACGCTTATTGCGTTAACGCCTGCTACATCTACGATTGAGGGAATCATAACTATGTCTTTTGTTCCAACGTAAGGCTTTGTATCGCCCGATGCAACAGTGGAAACCAATACCTTAGGTACTCCCAAGGGAAGAGCTCTCATTGCAGCAGAGATAATAGCAGTCCCGGCAGATCCACCCATCCCAAATATGGCATCGAGATTGCCTTCCGCGTAAATTTTTTTGGCAATTTCCGCTGCTCCTTTGGTCATGACTGCCATAGCATGACCCTTGTCCTTTTTTTGTCTTAAAGAGACCAAGCTTTCTCCGCCCGCTTTTGCGACAGTATCAGCATTGATATCGGGTTTAAAAAATGGCTCTCCCATAACTCCTACATCTACGACGAAAGCTCGGAAACCTTTTTCTTCAATTCTTTCTTTGACGAATGCGTAGTCTTTGCCCTTTGTATCTAATGACCCAAATAAAACGACAATTTTTGACATTGACTTCACCACCCTCACTTTCAATTGATTTTTTCGATAGCAAGTTTATTATATATCACAACAGGGCGAAAAAATATCTTTAGTGTAGCGAAGGTCCCATTTTGCATTTTTGCCGAAAGGTTTCCTCCTTAGGAGAGTTGGTGCTACTTCCCAGTGAAGAAATGAAACTTATCCTTGAAAAATTCAAGACCTATAATATATAAAAATAAATGATGAGCGATGAAATTTTTAGTTGTCGGTGATGATTTTGGAAGAAGCTTCCTTTTCGTTTATGTCATGTAAGCATGGGAACTGTAGCAGCTAAAATTAAAAAGACTATGGATGCTGTCGCTGGCAACAAGAGAAATTTGGAGGCGAGACTGTATGGTAACAGTTGGACTCTTTGATTCCGGGTTTGGGGGGCTTACGGTGGTGCGTGAGGTGAAACGCCAATTACCAGGAGCCAATGTAGAATTCTATGGGGATAATGGACGCGCACCCTACGGACCACTTTCTAAGGAAACAATTGTTGGATACGCACGGCAGATTTTGGATTTTCTAGCTGGCAAAAAAGTTGATATTGTTATTATTGCCTGTAACACGGCTACTGTTGCTTCTTGGGAAGAAGTAAAGGACCAATACCCATTCCCCGTACTGGGGGTAATCAAGCCTGGAGTGAGAGCTGCGCTGGCGGCAACGCGTAACAAAAAGATCGGCGTGATAGCTACTAACTTTACCATCGAAAGCGAAGCCCACAAGTCAGGGATCCAGGCTATAGACCCGAAAGCCGAAGTTATCGGTCTGGCGTGTCCTAAGCTTGTACTTCTGGTGGAATCTGGAAAAACCTCGGGGCCGGAAGTGGAAGAAGCAGTTATTTGTTATCTTAAAACATTTAAGAGCACGGGAATAGATACGCTTGTTCTGGGGTGCACTCATTATCCGGTGCTAACGGACATAATTCGGCGATACTTGAATCCCGATGTTGTCATTGTAGATCCGGCAGTGGAGACTGTGACTGAGATCAAGAAACTGATCGCGAAGAAGGGACTTGTGGTTGATTGCGCTTATCCGGTCTACAATTTTTATACCAGCGGTGACCCCGAGTTGTTTGTAAAAGTGGGATCAATGATTTTGGGATGGCCAATTGATAAAGTAGAAAAAGTTGTTTTAGATGCCTGACGTTAGCTAAATTGCCACGATGGCACCGGGATCAGAATCAAACATTTGTAATTCGGGATCGCGTGTTTTAACAAGATCACCTAAAAAGCTGGGCAAAATCGATCATGTTTAGTAACCAGTTACGTTATAATAAATAATAATAAGCAAAGTTAAAAGTTGAATATAAATTTATTTTGCTTGGAGAGACAGTAAATGGCTTCCTATGGTTCTTACGAATGGTGGACTGAGATAATTGAACTAAATACACTTAAGAACCTTGTGGACAGATTTGCTGCAGCAATGAATGTAGGTGCCGTTATAGCGACGACAGATGGCACCGCCTTAACTATACCAAGCAATTTTTGCGCTTTTTGCCGCAGACTTCGTTCTCACCCGGAAGGTAAATGTGGGTGCGAGAAAAGCGATGCATGGGGAGGGGAACATGCCTTAGATGTCGATGGGCCGTTAGTTTATAGATGTCATTGCGGATTGATAGATATGGCAAGCCCGTTGATCATTGAAGGAAGATTTGTTGGCACTTTACTGTGCGGTCAGGTTTTGCTTAGACCATACACAGAAGAGGAAGTTAGAAAAGAGTTAGTTCCCCTTTGGCCCTGTAGCGCAAATGAGGTTGATGATTGGGTTCGCGACTTTTTATCCTTGCCGATCGTAGATGAGACTACTCTCCTTAATGCCATGAATCTTTTAAATGTGATGGCATCGCATATAGTAGAACTCTGCGAACGCCACCTAATTGAAAGCAAATTATTGCACAAGACGATGGAGTTAGTGAAGGCACAACGCGACAAGGAAGTGCTTGAGAGAAGCTTAAAGATGGCACAACTTAAAGCCCTTCAGAATCAGCTCAATCCGCATTTTATGTTCAATACTTTAAACATCATGTCGCGTTTGGCCATGTTTGAGGGTGCGCCGCAAACGCAAGAACTTACCATTCAATTCGCTGAATATCTTAGATATATTCTTAGAAGGCAATCGTCTGACGAGCTGGTTTATTTAAGCAGTGAACTTGAGTGTCTTAAGCAGTATTTAGCAATTCAAAAAGTCAGATTTAGCGATCGATTTTCTTATGTTTTGGATGTAGAGTCAGCAGCTTTGTCGTGCAAGATTCCTTTTCTAATACTCCAACCGCTGATAGAAAATGCGGTTGTACATGGCATAGAACCATCGTTACGCCCAGGTGTTGTGCTCGTAAAAGGAAGAGTAAGGGCGGAGAAATTAGAAATCAATGTAGAAGATAATGGTGTTGGTTGCTCTTTAAAGAAAATCAAAGAAGGCGTTGGAATTTCTCATGTAAAAGAAAGACTGAAGCTGCATTACGGCAGCGATGCTTCATTTGATATTTGGAGCGAGCCCAATGTAGGCACAAAAGTAAGTATATGTATGCCTTCTATGGGGGATTGAAATTGGTGTCCAGAAGAGTACTTGTAGTGGAGGACGAACCGTTAGAAAGAAAAGCATTGGTGGAAATGCTCAAGTCTTACCCTTTGCTTCTCGAGCTTGACGAAGCATCAAATATCCCTGATTTTGAAAGAAAGGCCCGACAATGGGACCCCGACGTTGTTTTATTGGATCTGAAGATTCCCGGGGGTAGTAGCCTCGACTCCTTAAGTAGATTGCGAAGTGAAGGTTTTCATGGAAAAGTTATAATCGTGACAGCTTATGATGTCTTTGAGTATGCGCAACAAGCGGTTGGACTCAATGTAACTGCCTTTTTAGTAAAGCCCATCAAAGATGGGGCGCTTTACGAGGCCATGAGCAAGGCAATAGAAGAAATTAAAGAGGCTGACAAAGCATCGCAGCAGCTCTTGAGATTAAAGAGATTTATTTTAGAAAATAAGAGCTTCGTGGCTTCTGTGATGATACAAGGAATAGTGCGCGGAGAGGAAATTACAGAAGGGCTTAAAAATGTTGCCAAAGAAGTGGGATTTCTTCCAGCAGAAGGCATGCATATCTTTGGAATCATCGCGTTGAGTGGTTCTGACGCTGAAGAAACTCAATGGCCACAATTGATGCTTTGGGGAGAGTTGCAGAAGATATTAGATGATTCAGCCTTCCTGGTGCCATGGCAGCATTACATTATGCTACTATTCTTTAATAGTCCCATAAAAAATCCGGAGGATATAGCTTCTAAAGTTTTCGATGTCACTCTACAAAACAATATGCATTGCAATGTAGTTTATATGGGCAAGATCAAGGGATTGGACGAAATTTATGAAGTTCTTCCTTCTTTGGAGGAAATATTAGAGGAAAGTATACTTGAGGGTTTTGGAAATTTTATTTTTGGACAACCACAATCGCGGGTTAGAAACATAGAAATAAGCGAAGAACATCTCGATTTTAACAAGCCCTTTTCTATGATTTTAGAGGGAATGAGAAGCGGACAGTTACAACTATTAAATGAGGGAACCAACAAGTTATTTGCTCTCTTGTCTCAGCATGACGTTGCACTTGATATTGGGATCGTAAGGTTATTATTCGGAGGATATACTGGACAAATATGTCAATTGCTTTTAGATCTTAAGTGCGATCAAGAGGCTATTAAAACATGGGCAAGAAGGCAGGTCAGAGACATGATGATCCCGGTTAGATCGCTTTCTGACCTTAAAAATATGTTTTTTATATCTCTTGAAGAGGCATGGAAAGTCAGGCAAAGCATGAAAGATCCAGAGATTGCTTTGATACAGCAAGCTCTTGCGTTTATCGATGATAATTTAGAAGAAGCAAATTTAACTAAAGTATCGGAGCATGTTTACGTCAGCCCAAGCCATTTAAGTCGGATGTTTGGCAAGGTGTTAAATAAAAGATTTGTCGATGTAATCAAGGAAAAGCGCATTGAGCGTGCTAAGAAGTTTCTGGCCATGGGGTACAATGTTACGGAGACAGCTACATCTGTAGGATATGGTAACATAACCTACTTTAGTTCTCTTTTTAAGGAAATGGTCGGTTGTTCCCCCAGTGAATATAAGAAATCTTCTCTATCCAAGCGATGACCACTTGTGAAAAATGCTATGGGGCAATAATGCGATAACATAGAACATAAATTTTCTTCCTCGCTCGGTGTATTGATATTTATTATTATTTGAACAAGAAAACAAAGATTTAGTAAAAAGACCTGAGAGAGTGCTCTTAGGTCTTTTTATGTATGCATCGATAAAAGTAATTGAGCAAAATAGTGCTGTTCTCTTTAAATGCAATTTCATCAGTTTTTTGATTTACTATGTGTTACACATAGGAGGTGCCTTAGTGGACGGCGGCGATCGTTTAAGGGTGATACAGGAATACGTTCCTGGTAAGCAGGTGACTCTTGCCCATATAATAAGAAATCCCAAAGATGATCTGTGCAATAAGGTGGGCATTCATAAAGCCGGAGCAATAGGAATAATGACGATTACTCCGGGAGAGGGTGCCATTATAGCCGCTGATGTTGCGAGCAAATCTTCCACGGTAAACGTTGATTTTGTAGATAGATTCACAGGCTGTGTTATCGTTACCGGCGAGGTGGCTTCCGTAGAAAATGCTCTGCGCGCAGCCGTGATTTCATTAAAGGACATCCTCGGGTTTTTCCCAGCGGAAATTACTTACACATGATGCGCATTATGGTTATAGGACCCTCAGGGTCTGGTAAAACTACATTGCTGCATAAACTGGGACTCACTGAAGATAATGATGTCGTTCGGAAAACCCCCTCTTTATGATTCTTTGAAAGAGCCATAGATACACCAGGTGAATTTTTTGATTTACCTCGTTTTTATCACGTATTGATAACTAGTTCTTCTCGGTGTGCCATCACTTTGCTTCTAGTTGACCCAACAAATTTAAAACAGTTTCCGTCTCGGTTTGTAAGGGCTATTCGATCAATAGTTATAGGAGTGATCAACAAGGCGGATCTGGCAAAGGAAGATCAAATAGAAGTTGCGAGAAAAATATTATATGAAGCGGGCGTTATGGAGGTGGTTTGTGTTTCTGCTTTGACTGGAGAGGGACTAACGACACTGAAATACAAAATTGGTCAATTTATTAAGTTATCGGGAGGTGTGTAAGGCCATGAACGGAGAAGCATTGGGAATGATTGAAACGAAAGGGCTGGTGGGAGCTATAGAGGCAGCCGATGCGATGGTGAAAGCGGCGAATGTTAGGCTCATAGGCTACGAAAAGATCGGTTCCGGCCTTGTGACGGTGATGGTTCGTGGCGATGTAGGGGCAGTCAAAGCTGCCGTCGATGCTGGTGCAGCCTCAGCAAAACGTGTAGGAGAGATCGTGTCTGTTCACGTAATTCCCAGGCCCCACAGTGATACCGAGAAGCTGCTTCCTAAGCTAGGATAGCGGCGCCCTTGTTCGGGAGGTGTGATTGATGGATCAAGAGATCATGCAAAAAGTAATGGATGAGGTGATGAAGCGCATCGGGGGCGGAAGCGTTATTTCCCCTGAAAAGGCTTCTGATCAAAAGGAAGTTCCTACCGCTAGCGTGCAAAACCTGGTCGGTGTCACCGAATATGTTGGTATTTCCGAGGGAGACACCATTGGATTAGTAGTAGCTAACGTTGAGCCGATGCTTCACGAAAAATTGGGCATAGATAAAAAATTCAGATCTGTGGGTATTTTTTCGGGCAGAACTGGAGCCGGACCTCAAATAATGGCAGCTGACGAAGCCGTTAAGGCGACCAACACGGAGATAGTCGTCATTGAATTGCCCAGGGACACTAAAGGCGGAGCCGGTCATGGATCGTTGATAATTTTTGGCGCAGAAGACGTGTCAGATGCCAGAAGAGCCATAGAAGTAGCTTTAAAAGATTTGCGGCGCACTTTTGGCGATGTTTATGCAAACGATGCCGGTCATTTAGAGTTTCAATATACGGCTCGAGCCAGTTATGCCTGTAATAAAGCCTTTAATGCACCAATAGGTAGAGCTTTTGGTCTAATCGTGGGTGCACCGGCGGGCATTGGTTTCGTAATGAGCGATACAGCACTCAAAGCTGCTGAAGTCGAGCTAATAGATTATATGTCTCCCACGAAAGGGTTATCTCTCACGAATGAAGTGGTCATAACTTTCACGGGCGATTCCGGTGCAGTTCGTCAGGCCCTAATAGCCGCTAGAAGTATAGGCAAAAAGCTCCTGGGTGCTATGGGAGCAGAACCCGAGTCGGCTACGACTCCTTACATTTAGGGGTCACCGAGTGTAAAGGGGGCGTAAAAATTGGTTGAAAAGAAAAGCAAAAGGTTCGAAGTGCTAAACAACAGACCAGTCCATAAAGACGGATTCATTGGCGAATGGGTAGATGTAGGACTTTATGCTATGGGAAGTCCTAATGATCCGACCCCGTCCATAAAGATCGAGAATGGCAAGATAGCGGAGATGGATGGGAAGAAGCGCCAAGACTTCGATATGATCGAGCAATTCATAGCGAATTATGCCATTGACATTGCGATGGCTCCTCAAGCCATGGCAAAAAGCGAGATTGAATTAGCGAAAATGTTGGTTGATCCCAACGTTTCCAGGGATGAAGTTACCAGGGTGTTTCAGGGTTTGACGCCAGCTAAAATAAGCAGGGTTATGGATTGTCTAAACATAGTTGAAATAATGATGGGTATTTCTAAGATGCGATCTCGTAAAACTCCTGCAAATCAAGCTCACATAACTAGTGCAAAGGACCACCCCGTACAACTTGCCGCGGATGCAGCTGAAGGAGCGTTAAGGGGTTTCGTGGAACTTGAGACTACAGTGGGTGTTAACCGTTATGCTCCTTTGAACGCTTTGTCTTTGCTCATAGGATCTCAGGCCGGTAGGCCGGGAGTGCTTACTCAATGTGCTCTCGAAGAGGCCTTTGAGCTTCAGATTGGGATGAGAGGTCTCACGAGCTATGCAGAAACGGTCTCGGTATACGGTACCGAAAGCGTGTTTATCGATGGCGACGACACGCCCTGGTCAAAGGCATTTCTTGCATCCGCCTACGCAAGCAGGGGATTAAAAATGCGTTTTACGAGCGGCACAGGTGCGGAAGTGCAAATGGGAGCCGCTGAGGGTAAGAGCATGCTCTATCTAGAAGCTCGGTGTGTCATGATAACCAAAGGTGCCGGTGTGCAGGGCCTTCAAAACGGCTCTATCTCTTGTATAGGCGTTCCTGGTGCTGTCCCCAGCGGCTTGAGGGCAGTTGCGGCAGAAAACCTCATCACGGTGACGCTTGATATGGAAGTTGCCTCCGGTAATGACCAGACCTTTTCCCATTCCGATTTAAGGCGAACCGCGCGTACGATACCTCAGCTCTTTCCCGGTACAGATTTAATTTTTTCCGGTTACTCCGGCGTTCCAAATTACGACAACATGTTTGCCGGATCCAACTGGGATATCGAGGACATGGACGATTATCTCGCAATTCAGCGTGACTTTAAGGTTGATGGCGGTTGTAGACCTGTCTCCGAAGAGGATGTAGTTGCAGTGCGCAATAAGGCGGCAAGAGCTCTTCAGGCTGTGTATGACTCATTGGGATTTCCGCCCATAACTGATGCTGAAATTGAAGCTGCAACTTATTCTCACGGAAGCCAAGATTTGCCCGACAGAAATGTGACTGAGGATCTAAGGGCTGCCGAGAGACTTTTAAGCGAGGGCATAAATGGCATCGACATAGTTAAAATCCTTGCGCAAAGGGGTTTCAGGGACATAGCTGAAGCCATAGTAATGATGATGCGTCAGAGGGTTTCCGGGGATTATCTGCAGACTTCAGCATGGATCGATCGTGACGGTACTGTTTACAGCGCCGTTAACGACCCCAACGATTATCAAGGCCCTGGGACCGGATATAGGATCTCTGAAGAGCGTTGGCAAGAAATAAAGGAAATTCCTTGGGCGATTAGACCTGAGGATGTGTGAGGAGGGGAAGGCAATGCAGGTCAATGAGGAATTAATCAAAAAGGTGATCGCAGAGGTTTTGCAGGAAGTTTTAGGAGAGCAAGCGAAGATGCCTTCCCCAAGCGCGACGCAACTTCTGCCAAGGGGAGGGAAGATGACTTTAGTTGAAGTAGGTGTAGCTAAAAGAGGCACAGATCCCAAGGAAGTGGCCGTTGCTGTACCTCCGGGTTTCGGAACGGCCTTTACCGAAACCATAATAGGAGTTCCTCACAGCGAGGTATTACGTCAAGTATTTGCCGGGATTGAAGAAGAAGGTTTAAAACCGCGATTAGTCCGCGTATATCACACTGCAGATGTGGGATTCATTGCTCATCAGGCAGCTAAGCTGTCCGGGTCGGGCATTGGCATTGGTATATTGTCGAGAGGTACTACAGTCATCCATCAACGTGACCTCAATCCCCTAAATAATTTGGAACTATTCCCTCAAGCCCCTCTTCTCGACCCCGAGGTGTACCGGGCAATTGGACGTAATGCAGCTAAATATGCTAAAGGAGAACGTCCGACGCCGGTGCCTACCAGAAACGACCCCATGGCTCGTCCTCGCTATCAGGGAATCGCTGCACTCCTTCACAATAAAGAAGCGAGTTATTTGGATCGCTCCAAGCCACCTATGGAGCTTGAAGTTCGTTTTGAATAAAAGGGGGCGTTGAAATTGGCTGAAAAGTTTAACGAAGAAATGTTAGCTGAACTGGTAAGGCAAGTCTTAAAAGAGATGAGCAGTCAAGAAAGTGAGAAAAAAACTGGAGCGCCTTACAAAGTGCAGGTTGAAGAATGTCAGGGGCTTACAGTTGAAGATTATCCCTTAGGCACTAAAAGGCCTGACATAATAAAAAGCCCAAGAGGTAACGCCTTTAATGATCTTACCTTGGATGCTGTCTTGCAAGGAAAGGCGACATTTGAAGATTTTCGAATAGCGGCTGATGCTTTGTTAATGCAGGCTCAAATAGCCGAGTCTGCCGGAAGAAGTCAAATAGCAACCAATCTGAAGAGAGCTGCTGAATTGACGAAGGTCCCTGACGAAAGGATTTTGGAGATATACAATGCCATGAGACCTCATCGCTCAACGAAAGAAGAACTTCTTGCCATAGCAGATGAGCTTGAAAACAAACATGGAGCGACGACGTGTGCAACTTTTGTCAGGGAAGCGGTCTCCGTATATGAACGTCGAAAACTTTTCCGAGGGGATGTTCCCGAATAGTAATAGTTGCGAAAAGGGGGGGCTAAGGTGCCTACAATTGCCGGAATTGACATAGGAAACGCTACTACTGAAGTGGCCCTGGCACGAGTGAATGAGAACTCGGTGGAATTCATCTCTTCTTCCATTGCTTATACTACAGGCATAAAGGGGACTTTGCAAAACGTTGCCGGTGTCCGTAGGGCATTGTCCCTTGCTTTGGAGAAGGCTGGATGGTCGCGTGATGATTTTAAAAAGGTAGATTTCATTTGCTTGAACCGAGCAGCCCCTGTGATAGGCGATGTAGCAATGGAAACCATTACAGAGACAGTAATTACCGAGTCTACCATGATAGGGCACAACCCCTCTACTCCCGGCGGAGTTGGAGTTGGAGTTGGTGAGACGGTATCGATTTTTGACCTGGATATGACTAAGCCCGGGCATCCTGTAGTGGTTGTCATCCCGGGCAGCGTAAATTTTGAAGAAGCTGCGGAAAAGATCAACGATGCCTTGTCTAAAGGTATAGATGTCAGAGGGGCCATATGCCAATCGGACGACGGGGTATTGATAGTAAATAGGTTAAATAAGGTAATTCCGATAGTCGATGAAGTCAAAGCCATCGATCGCGTTCCTCTGGGTATGCAATGTTGCGTGGAAGTGGCACCACCCGGAAGGTCTGTGGAGTTGCTTTCTAATCCTTATGATATCGCCACAATTTTTGATTTATCAGCTGATGAAACTCGTCAGATAGTCCCCGTTGCCAAGGCTCTTATAGGGAATAGATCTGCAGTCGTCATACGGACACCCTTAGGCGAAGTCAAGGAAAGGCGGATTCCTGCCGGTGAATTGTATATCATTGGACCAACTGGCAAAAGGACCATTAACATCGACGATGGAGCTAGGGCAATAATGGAGGTAGCGGAATCTAACTGGCCCATCCAAGATATTTTTGGGCAACCGGGGACAAACGTGGGCGGAATGATGGAAAGAGTTCGCAAGACTATGTCGGAACTGACAGGGCTTCCTTTGGGGGAAATTCACATTAAAGACTTACTGGCAGTTGATACCATGGTTCCCCAACGCGTTGTTGGCGGTCTGGCCGAAGAGTTTGCTATGGAAACGGGTGTAGCCCTGGCTGTGATGGTGGAAGCCCAAGAACTCCCCATGCAAAAACTTGCTTCTGCCATAGAGTCCGACATAGGAGTTAAGGTGGAAATTGGTGGCGTTGAAGCTGAGATGGCTATAAGTGGAGCTTTAACTACACCTGGGACAAGTACTCCATTAGCCGTCTTAGATTTAGGTGCAGGCAGTACGGATGCATCTTTGATGCGACCTAACGGACAAGTAGAGCTCATTCATTTAGCAGGAGCAGGAAATATGATAGACACCATCATAGCAAGCGAGCTTGGGATTGACGACATGGAGTTGGTGGAAAACATAAAAGTACACCCCCTTTGTAAGGTAGAAAGCGTATTTCACGTTAGACTCGAAGACGGGACTGTAAGATTTTTTGATAAACCCCTGGCTCCAGAGCTGTTTGGCAGGGTAGCTCTGATGGTAAATGATAAATTTTTGAGTCCCCTTTTGCTTGATTTTTCTATTGAAAGAATTAGGAACGTGAGAAGAAAGGCAAAAAGAGAAGTCTTCGTAACTAATGCGCTAAGGGCATTGAAGCGCGTTGCTCCAGCACAAAATATTCGCTTGATCGATTTTGTAGTCTTGGTCGGTGGATCTGCTCTTGATTTTGAAATTCCAAACATGATAACAGAGGAATTAGCAAAATTTTCAGTTGTTGCTGGTAGGGGAAATATAAGAGGAAGTTTGGGTCCGCGTAACGCTGTAGCTACAGGACTTGTCTTGTCGAGTGTTGGGAGGAAAATTTTATGACTTGGTGTGGAAAAGTAGGCGAAATAAGTGAGGAACGGCCCACTATCTTATTGCTGCTTCCTGATCCTTTGAAAGACAAGGTCCATGAAGTGGGAATTGGCGCAGAAGAAGAAGGGGTGCCAATAGCATGGGATATCCTGGATAGTGATGCAAAGACCCTTGCTTGGGAGGCTGCAAACAGATCGCGTCTGCGGGTGGGAATAGGCATTTCTCCCAATGAATGTGCGCTTACGTTAGCCAATCTGGATCCAGAGGAGCCACTAATTTTCATGGAGGATAGTATTGTTCCACTTCGTTGGCTAGGGCAAGCCGCAGCAAGGTTGGTAAAGGGTCTTCCTCTCCCTCCAACAAACGGTGAGAGAGTCCTTGTGGAAGATGATTTAGATGAAGGGAAAATTGCTGAGGTAGTTACCAGGATATTGCAACAAATGGGTTTGACTTAGGAAAGGGGGATTCCCAGTGTGCAAAATATAAAAATGGCCTTGGGGTTCATAGAGACAATAGGCTTAGTGGCCGCTATTACTGCTGCGGATGCAGCTTTGAAAGCCGCGCATGTTACTTTAATAGGACGCGAAAACTCGCGTGGTGGCATGATCACAATTAAGATAGCGGGTAATGTAAGTGCAGTGAAAGCTGCGCTCTCTGCCGCCAAGGCCGCTTCTGAAAGGGTAAATCGAGTTTGGTCTATTGATGTGATTCCTAGACCTGGACGCGGCGTTGGTGAAATGTTGGCATATAACCAAGCTACGTTAGGATCTAAAGAATGGCTAAATTTGATCTCACCTCCTGTGACTCCAGAAAGAGAGGAACCAGTTAGCGACGATACAGAAACAGTTGCTTTCGAGGAAGCTCGGGACGAACCAAAGGAAGAGACAAGCGTTGATGCTGACGTTAAGCCTAAAGACTTAAAAGAGGACAAGGAGGCTAAAGGTGACAAAGGCAAGGGAAAAAATCAAGTAAGTGGAAAAAAGACCACAAGAAAGAAGACTAAAAAAATGCCCGAAAAGCACAATCAAGATGTTATTGAAAGAGAGGGAGGTAAGGTAAATGGCTCAGGAAGCCCTGGGAATGATTGAAACGAGAGGGCTCATTGGTGCGATAGAGGCTGCAGATGCAATGGTCAAGGCAGCAAATGTCCGTTTGGCGGGACAGCGGTTTTCAGGAGCTGGTCTTGTGACAGTGATGGTTCGCGGTGATGTGGGGGCGGTTAAGGCCGCTGTTGACGCCGGAGTGGCAGCAGCTTCTCGGGTTGGCGAGGTTATATCGTCCCACGTCATACCTAGGCCACATACCGATACAGAAAGCATTTTACCCGGAGAAGGTGCTCGGAAAACTGAACCGCTTGATGTGCAAGCCGATTGACTAGCTCATTAGGGGGAAATGACCATGGTGAATGAGGCCTTGATAAACGAGGTTGTTCGCCGCTTGTTGGATAAACTTAACTCAAACGCAAAAGACCCGGCGCTTGTAGTAGCGGGCGTCAGTAACCGTCATCTTCATCTCACTGCCGTCGACGTAGAGACCTTGTTTGGCAAAGGTTATATTTTGACCAAAGTTAGAGATCTTCGTCAACCAGGCCAATATGCTTGCAAGGAGACAGTTACTTTAGTTGCTGCAAGCGGTGTGCTGGAAAACGTTCGGGTTCTTGGCCCGCTTAGAAAAAACACACAGGTAGAAATGGCAATGTCAGATGCAAGAAAGCTACATATCGATATTCCACTCCTCAAAAGTGGATCAAGCCAGACCTGTCCTCCCATTGTAGTTTTGGGTCCGAAAGGACATATTGTTTTAACGAAGGGAGTCGGTATGGCATGGCGCCACTTACATTTTTCTCCAGCAGAGGCTGAAGTTTTAGGCTTGAAAGACAACCAAGAGGTTGACGTGAAAGTTTATGGAGATCGAGGCCTCATATTCAAACGAGTATGGGTAAGGGTTGGTCCGGAATTTATAAGCGAATTCCATGTCGATATAGACGAAGCAAACGCCTGTGGCCTACAAACGGGCGATTACGTGAGGATTTTGATATGACTGTCGATGCCCACGATGTCACCATAGACGGCATTATCAGTGCGGAAACGTATGAAAAACTTGCAACCGTTAATAAGGCTTTAAATTGCGATGAGCCTCTTTCGGAGTGGGAAGAACTTTATCTGGGCTTTGATCTTGGTACCACGAACCTAAAGTTGGTCGCTTTTAACGAGGCAGGACAACCGGTTAACGCGGTGCTCTTTGATTCTCGTTCCTCACTGCGCGACGGCGTTATAGTAGATTACATAGCTGCTATAGAAGGAATGCGAAAGTGTCTTAGAACATTGAAGAAGCGCTTAGGCTGCAACGATATTACAGCAGTAGGTGCTGCAGCTTATCCCCCAGGGATATCCCAGAGGACTGCTCAAGTGTGTGCTAATGTCGTTGAAGCCTTAGGCCTCACCTGCATGGGACTTTACGAAGAGCCCGTGGTTGCGGCGACTGCGTTGGGGATGCAAAATGGGGCAATAATAGATATAGGAGGGGGCACTACAGGCATCGCGGTGGTCCAGGATGGAGAAGTCGTATATTCTGCCGATGAGCCCACAGGAGGTACCCATGTAACCTTAGTCCTCGCAGGAGCCTTAGGTATATCTTTTGATGAAGCTGAAAAGTTGAAGCGTAATAGTACCGCTCATAAAAAAATATTTAATATAACTCGCCCCGTGTTTGAGAAAATGGGCGTCATAGCAAGGGATCATCTTGCTAAAAGTGGCTTCCTGGAAAAAGAACGTGTAATTGTGGTCGGCGGGGGAGCTAATATTGAAGGTGCCTCCGAAGTCATTTCTCAGGTGTTAGAGACTAAAGCAATTTTAGCTCCCTTCTCATTGATTGTTACATCGGTGGGTATAGCTGAATGTCTATGGAGGCGTTGTCATGGAGGTCACAATAAATAGTTTATGCGAAATTGTCTTAAAAAGACTTTCTATGCCACGAGTGGGAATGGTGTGGTCATCGCCACCCACGCTTCAATGGAAACCACGCGGGGAAATAACGTTGGTACATTATCTGCCCAATCATTTTCGTGAAACTTTTGAGTTTGAAAACAACCCATCTTATCTTATCGAATCCATAACAAACCCTAGACATGAAGCCAAAACTTTATCGGCTTTGGTAGTTCCAATGGCCTCCTTACAATTGATTTCAGAGCTCTGTTTAGGCTTTCCTTTCTCTCCCGCCGGATCGCTCATTTATGGCTGCCTCGATGAGCAACTTCCGGTGATCATTGACGATAGCAACTTAAGATGTGGTTTTGGATTGAGGGACTGTATGGCACACTGGCAAGCGCTCGATAAAATTTCATCGAGACTTTGCGATTTGGGATTCGTAATGGTTTTAAAGGACAATCTATCGTCAGGCATTTCACATAACGTCATGGAAATCTGTGAAAAAGGTTGGATAAGTTGGTGTGAATTAGCAGGTCGTCTTTCCGGCGTCAATGCGATCGTCTTAAAAGGGGGAGCCCGTTTGACCGACGAAGCAAAAGATAGATTGAGATCGTTGAGAATTAGGATAGAGGAGGACATGTGATCATGGCCCTTCAGTGGGAACTCATAATTGCGCCATCCACTTCTTGTAAAAGAATTTTAAAGAATCGGATTCGCAGAGGCATCTTCAGGGAAGAAGATGAAGAATTGCTTAATAACGTCAAATGGGGGGCTGTGTTAATACTGCAGGGAATGGTAGCGCAAACGATAGCTGCCGTAGATATTGCCACCGATATTGCCTCCGTAGAAGCCTTTGAAGTCATGGGCAATTGTCCCCAGCACATGCCTGCAGTTGCTATCATCGGAACCGTTGCCGAAGTAGAAAGAGCTTTGGAAGCTTTGAAGGGTGGGGGTAAATTGCAATGAAGCTCGGCAAAGTGATAGGACAAGTTGTTTCGACCAGGAAAGATGAGAGATTAGTAGGACATAAATTATTGTTAGTACAATTCCTTGAACCTGGAAAGGATGGCAGGTTGGTGTCTGCTCGTGGTGACGGTCGAGTAGAAGTCTCGGTTGACCTTGTGGGAGCTGGAGTCGGAGAAACAGTTCTTCTTTGTTCAGGCAGCTCAGCCAGGAATGCTACGGGTGTAACAGATGCTCCCATAGACTTCGCCATAGTTGGCATCGTTGATACGGCAGATGTGTTCTTAGACGAGTTAACATGAGAGGTTTAATAAAACGTCATGGCGAAAATATATACCAAAACGGGGGATTTGGGAAAAACATCTTTGTATGACGGTACCCGTGTCAGGAAAGATGACCCCAGGATCGCTTTAAATGGGACGTTAGATGAAGTAACTTGTGCTTTGGGAATTGCTCGTGCGAGAGCAACTCCAAAGGTTTCCAATTGGATTGAGCTACTTCAGGCAGAACTTATCGAAGTCATGGCTTACATAGCGCGTGGAAAGGCCAAAAGAGAAGCCATTTCACCTCTTGGCCTGGAGAAGCGAATAGATTTGCTTGTGAGCGAATATCCCTTTTATAGCGATTTCATCCTCCCCGGTGATGATGAGGTGAGCTCGGCACTTCATCTTGCAAGGGCCTTTGCCCGTAGGGCAGAAAGGGTAGGCCTGAAAGCTCTAGAGTCCAGTTTAATCGACAGGGAGATATACATATATTTGAATCGCCTTTCAGACTACATCTATGTTCTGGCCGTTTCAGCATATTGGGAAGGTGTTATAGCAAGAATTACCAAGAAGGTGGTGTTTGAAATGGATCAGAAAACAAATATAGGATCAAAATATTTAAATGCAGAAATAGCACGCAAGCTCATAGACGCGGGACGCAAAAAGGCCCAAGAAATTGGTGTTCCTATGGCCATGGCTGTTTGTGACGCTAACGGTTTTTTAATAGCCTTCGAAAGGATGGAGGGCGTTCTTCAGATAAGCTTGAGCCTTGCGCCCAAAAAGGCTTCTACTGCGATAAAGCTTAAAATGCCAACCGAGGTTTTGTCCCAGTTGGTGCAACCTGGAAAAGATTTATATGGGCTCCAAAATGATCCTGAATTGGTTGTGTTTGGTGGAGGATTATTACTCAAGAAAGATGAAGATATAGTAGGAGCAGTTGGAGTAAGCGGCGGATCAGTTGAGCAAGATATCACTGTAGCCGAAGCTATGGTAAAGATGTGGGAGAGTTGAGGGGGGAGTTCCATGAAGGCTATCGAGGTTGACGATCTCGTTAAAAAGATTGTAGCAAAAGTTGCTAAGGAACTTGCCCAGGAAGGAGAAAAATATCCTTCATCGGTAAAGGACATTGTTGAAATTACCTCTAAGGCCCAAAAAACTTGGCAGTGGGATTTCAATCTGGAAAGCCGAAGCAAAATTATCGCAGCCTTAAAGACGAAACTCTTGCCCCATGCTGAGGAGTTGGCCCAGCTTGCCCGTGAAGATACCAATATGGGTTGCTTAGATGATAAAATACTAAAGAAAAAGCTTTCGATAATTAAGACGCCAGGTCCAGAATACTTCACGACTAGGGCAATATCGGGAGATAATGGCTTAGTTCTTGAAGAGCTCGCTCCTTTTGGAGTGATTGTGTCAATA
Organism: Acetomicrobium sp.; assembly: GCF_059026225.1. Taxonomy (NCBI): domain Bacteria; kingdom Thermotogati; phylum Synergistota; class Synergistia; order Synergistales; family Acetomicrobiaceae; genus Acetomicrobium; species Acetomicrobium sp. The sequence goes on along the minus strand of NZ_JBWQOQ010000002.1, from coordinate 122,617 downwards.
ACCCCTTCTACAAATCCGGTAGCTACCGTCATAAACAACACGATCTGCATGTTGTCCGGAGGAAATGGGGTGGTGTTTTCGCCTCATCCAGGCGCATTGCGGTGTACTTTCAAAACTATTGACCTTATACGAAGTATTTTGGCTCAAGAAGGCGCTCCCGCTGACGTGGTCTCAGTTTTAAGCGACGCCTCGTTGGACAGTTTGAAGGAGCTTATGTCCCACCCAGAAGTTAAGCTCGTTTCGGCTACAGGTGGGCCAGGTGTTGTTAAAGCTGCCCTTTCATCGGGGAAACCGGCTATTGGGGCGGGCCCGGGCAACCCTCCTGTATTGGTCGACGAGACGGCGCATCTCGAGAAGGCAGCCAAAGACGTGATTGCAGGGGCTTCCTTTGATAATAACCTTCCTTGTATTGCCGAAAAGGAATTAATTGCCGTAAATTGCATTGCCGATGAGCTGAAAGAATATATGTGTAAAAACGGAGCATTTGAATTAAAGGACCGAACGAAAATAGAAGCATTAGCAAACTTGGTATTGACCAAAGATCAAAAAATAAAAAAGGATATGGTCGGCAAGGATGCCTCTGTATATTTGGCCAGGTTAGGTATCGCTCCTCCTCCAAACGTGCGTCTTATTTTGGTCGAATGCGACGAAAAACATCCCTTTGTTCAAGAAGAGCTTATGATGCCCATATTGGCGATGGTAAGGGTGGCAGATTTTAAAGAGGGATTGGCCATGGCAAAGCGCGTTGAACATGACTTTAGGCATTCCGCTGTTATTCACAGTACAAATATAGACAATATGAGTGACATGGCCAAGTTTATGGAGACATCTATATTCGTAAAAAATGCGCCCTCTTTCGCGGGTATAGGCATTAGAGGCGATTGTCCCACGTCATTTACCATAGGAACGACTACGGGTGATGGTCCGACTACACCGTTGTCCTTCTGTAGGGTCAGACGTTGTGTTCTTCATGGAGCATTTCGCATAGTTTAGACAGGGGATATGCCGAATGACTAAAGATGAATTAGTGGAGCTGGTAAGGGATGCCGGTGTTGTTGGAGCGGGGGGTGCAGGCTTCCCGACCCACGTCAAACTTCAAGCTCAAGATATAGACACTTACGTGATGAATGGCGCTGAATGTGAACCGCTACTTTATGTCGATCAGACGTTGATGCAAAACTGGGCTTCCTTTTTGATCTCGACTTCCGAGACCTTATCGTCGGTTTTGAGATGTAAAGTTTTGTTTGGCATTAAGCATAAACACGTTGAATCGCTAAATGCCATTCGCCAGGTTGGTGGGAATGTTTGTGTTTTGGGGGATTACTATCCTGCCGGAGATGAATTGATCTTGTTGCAAGAATGTACCGGCCGCATCGTTCCTGAAGGGGGATTGCCATTGCATGTGGGCGCCATCGTAAACAACATAGAGACATTATACAACATTGGCAGAGCCTTAGAAGGTAAACCAGTAACGCATAGTTTTGTTCAAGTAGGCGGAGCGGTTAAGGCTCCCGGCATATGGAGCGTTCCTGTAGGTGTCGAAGCTTCGGAAATGATCCAGGCGGCCGGAGGTATAAGCGTAAATGATCCAATATTTATCGATGGCGGTCCGATGATGGGGCAATACCACAGGGATGCCAATTTCCCAATTTCTAAGATGACCAAAGCTGTTTTAGTTTTGCCATCGAACTCCGTCCTTGCCAGGTATGAAAATATGCCTGTGAGCGTTATGCTAAGACAAGCTAGAGTTGCTTGTTGCCAATGTAATGAATGCACCTTGGTTTGTTCCCGCTATCTTATAGGTTACGATCTCCGTCCGCATAAAATCATGCAGGCCATGGCTTATAAATTCATGAGGTTGCCCGACATAGTTCAATCGGCCATGTTGTGCTCTGAGTGTAATCTGTGTAGCGGTCTTTACGCATGCCCTATGCATCTTTCTCCTAGGCGCGTAAATCAAGTAATAAAGGACATCATGATCAAACAAGGCATAAAGCCACAATTTAATAAAAAAGAAATTCCACCACGACCTGAGAGACCCTTTAGATTGGTGCCCACGACGAGATTGACTTATCGCCTCGGCTTATCTGTATATGATCCACATCCGCCGTTTAACGGTGATTTTGTTGCACAAAAGGTTAGGATACCCTTAAAGCAACATGCAGGTGCTCCATCCGATCCCATTGTCTCTATAGGAGACCAAGTCCATGAGGGTGACTTGATTGCTGATGTTCCAGAAGGCGCCCTAGGTGCTCGCATTCACGCCTCAGTGAGTGGCTTTGTTGAGGAAATAACTTCAGAATATATTGCCATTAGAGCTTCAAATTTGTAGGAGATGGTTGTCATGGAAAGAGCTATAGGAACTTTTGAGCTTATTAGTGTGGCTAGGGGTGCAGCAACAGTGGACGCAATGCTTAAAGCCGCTAACGTCAAACTTTTTCATGCCTCACCAATATGTCCCGGAAAGTATTTGATAGTCGTATGGGGGCAAGTTGGTGCCGTCAAAAACGCCCTTAATGCTGGAAGACAGGTAGCAGGTGAAATGTTGACCGATGAGATGTTGCTTCCTAACGTTCACCCTTCCGTGTTCCCTGCCTTAGCATGTACAACTGAGGTAAGCGAGATGGGAGCCCTCGGTGTAGTTGAAGCCATGGCTGCACCTTGTATCATCGAAGCCGCAGATACAGCTGCTAAAGCGGCTAAAATTTTGCTGATTGAAATCCGATTGGGTAGAGGGATGGGAGCTAAATCCTTCTTCTCTATGGGAGGAGATATTTCAGAGGTAAAAACTGCCCTTACGGCTGCTAAAGAGCTGATTATTAATAAGGGTTTGCTTGTTGATATCTCATTTATACCCAATCCTCATCCCGATTTAAAAGGTGCAGTGTTATAGCATTTAAAAAATGATGTAAGACTGCTTCTATGTGCAGTTAGAAAATGATAAATATTTAATATATGAGACACAAGGGGTGAAATTTGATGACTAGAATAATGATTGCTCCTGGCAGGTATGTCCAAGGAGCGGGTGCAATGAACGAAGTGGGAAAACATGTCGCTTTGCTGGGCACGAAAGCGTTGGTGCTTGGAGGCAGGCGAGGACTCGATTCAGTTAGGGAAGAGATGAAGAAAAGTTTTTCCGAGCATGGAATAGAATATTTTGAGGAACATTTTGGGGGAGAGTGTTGCGATCAGGAAATTGACAGGCTGACAGAAATAGGACGTGAAAAAGGCGTCAATGTTCTCGTCGGCGTTGGTGGTGGCAAGGCGCTGGATACGGCCAAAGCTGTTGCTGAGTATTTAAAAGTCCCTGTAGCTACGATACCCACTATAGCTGCCACTGATGCACCTTGTAGCGCTCTGTCTGTAATTTATACCTCAGATGGCGTGTTCGAGAGATACTTTGTCCTTCCCAGCAATCCAAATTTAGTTTTAGTAGATACTGATATAATAGCCAAAGCCCCGACGAGATTGTTGGTTTCCGGCATGGGAGATGCTTTAGCGACTTGGTTTGAGGCGGAAGCATGTAGTTTTACGAAAGCCCCCAATATGCCTGGAGGCGAAGGTACATCTGCTGCTTTGGCTTTGGCAAAATTATGTTACGACCTTCTCCTCGAATATGGATTAGATGCCAAGATTGCTTGCGAAGCTCATGCTGTAACTCCTGCTTTGGAAAAGATCGTAGAGGCCAATACATTGCTATCGGGTTTGGGGTTCGAAAGTAGCGGGCTCGCTGCCGCTCACGCCGTACATGACGGCCTTACTGTATTGGAAGAAACGCATCAATTTTACCATGGAGAGAAAGTGTCATTTGGAACATTGACACAACTTGTCCTTCAGGACGCAGATCCGGATACTATATATGAAGTGCTTGATTTTGCGTGTTCCATTGGACTGCCGGTCACATTAAAACAATTGGGTCTTGCCGGTGCAAGCTTTGAAAAACTCCTGCCGGCGGCGGAAGCCGCTTGTGCAGAAGGAACAACCATGGCAAATATGCCTTTTAAAGTGACACCATCCATGGTAGTCAATGCTATGTTGGGTGCAGATGCCCTTGGCAGGGCTTTTTTAAAAAGCTAGGAATGATTTTATGTGCTGATTGAATCATATGATCAATCATTAGACCCTTAAAAGGAGTGTCAATTTTGGCTGAAGTGTAAAAAAGATTTAATGTGCTGGATAGTTTCTTAAAAGAGACTCCAAAGTCTGGATTAGTCGCTACGGATTGTCTTTTTGGTCCAAAATCTAGCATTGATGTTGCTAGTGGGGAAATTAAATGGATGGAGTTAGACGCGAGAATTTAGACATGCTTGATAAGTTTATAGCTGATCATGCCATAGATCAGATTTTCGAAAAATATAGAGACAACCGGAACGAACGAGACATGTTCTAGGTTGGAAAAAGTGTTTTTGGATATGGCAGGCGGAGGTTGTTAAGTTTTTTCAACAAACCCATCGTTTTATCTAAGCCCCCACAGGGGGGCGTAGATAAAACATTTATAATTTATTCTTTGGTTGGCAATTCCATGGCTTCAGTCGACTCGGGGAGTATTTGTCCTCCATCAACCACTATCGTTTGTCCCGTTATGAATTTTGCAAGGTCAGATGCTAAAAATGCAGCTGCATTTCCAACATCTTGAGGATCACCCAAAGTGCCAAGAGGGATCGATCTTTTCATTATGTCGAGATATTCCTCTCCTAAGCTTAAGAGTCCTTCCGATACAATGTTTCCTGGCAACACAGCATTAACGCGAATTCCGTACCGGGCTAGCTCAATTGCTGCAGAGCGCATAAATCCAAGCTGAGCTGCCTTTGTGGCACCATAGTGGCTCCAACCGGCAAATCCGGTAATGGGGCCTGTAATCGAGGAAGTTATGACGATACTTCCGCCTCCCTGTTTTTTCATATGAGGGATGCATTCTTTGATGCTTAAAAACATCCCTTTTACATTTATAGTGTTAATATAGTCCCACTCTTCCTCCGTCATATCTTCTATTAAAGACATAGGATATATACCAACGTTACTGCATAAAACATCGATTCGCCCATGCCTTTCTATAGTCGCGCTAACCATACGCTGAATATCTTCCGTCTTGCTTACGTCGGCCACTACGTAAGAAATTTGACCGAAGCTTGATAACTCTTCGACTGTTTTTTGGAGATCTTGTTCCTTTCTTGATGCAATGACAACTGTAGCTCCATGTTTTAAAAATGCCTCTGCGATACCTTTGCCAATGCCTTTACTGCCCCCAGTGATTATTGCAAATTTACCTTCCAGCAAACGTGTCACTTTACATCGCTCCTTTCAAATACTATTACACTAATTCCTTATTCTTTACACGAAATGGGAATGTCGACACTCAGCTCCCTTTGACGCGATTGCTTTAACCCCACACTGCCATATCCTCATTCAGACTTTACGTCTTGTCCTTTTATTGAAATATTATCTTCTATTACGCATTAAGGTGTCTACCCCCCTACCTTTTCAAATCCCTTTAAACTATGGTGAAACGATCGCGTGATGTCATAGGAGGTTTTGTATCGTATAATTAATAATAACTGCAAATCAAAGGGCAAATTTATTAATATATGGTTTTTCGCTCGGCGAAACGGTGTTCGTAGTGACGTTACAAGGAGGTTTAAGAATGGCTTGCAATCGACTTGGACTCATAGTTAATCCTATTGCAGGAATGGGCGGTAGGGTGGGATTAAAAGGCACTGATGGCGAGGAAATCTTGAGGATATGCAAGGAAAAAGGTGCTATTCCAGAAGCTCCCCAAAAAACGGTCGAGGCCCTGAAGCGACTTGTGCCTGCTAAAGACGAGATCGAAATAGTGACTTATCCGGGTGAAATGGGAGAGTTGGAGGCTCGTGAAGCCGGCTTCGAACCAATCGTGATTGGCAGCATTATTCCAGGCAACACAACGTCTGAGGATACGAGGAGGGCGGCCAAGGATATCGCTGATTTTGGTGTAAAGTTGTTACTATTTGCGGGTGGGGATGGTACAGCAAGGGATGTGTATTCGGCGTTAAAGGATAGGCAACAACCAGTATTGGGAATTCCAGCGGGCGTCAAAATTCATTCTGGCGTATTTGCCATAAATCCAAGGAGGGCGGGAGAACTTGCCCTCCTTTTTATGCAGGGAAAAGTAAGAGACATGAAGGAAGCTGAGGTCATGGATATCGATGAAGAAGCCTTTCGCCAAGGATGGGTAAGCGCAGCGCTTTATGGGTATTTGTTAATTCCTCACGAAAGAACTTTCGTTCAAAGCAAAAAGGCGGGTCAAGCCGCCTCCGATACGGTAGATTTGGAAGGGATATCTTACTATATCTTAGATCACATGGACGAAAATAAAGATGCAATTTATATCATAGGGCCCGGCACTACAACTAGGGCAATAAAACAGAAATTAGGAGATGAATGCACACTGCTTGGAGTGGACGTCAGCCAAGACAAAAAAATTATTGCACTTGACGCCGATGAAAAGAAGTTGCTTGAAATTTTATCCGATGACAAGAAGGCCTTTATAGTGGTTACCATAATAGGCGGTCAAGGTTATATATTTGGAAGGGGCAATCAACAGATAAGCCCGAAAGTCATAAGAAAGGTTGGCCTTGAAAACATCATAGTAGTTGCTACACGTAACAAAGTATCAGCTTTGGGCCATAATCCCCTCTTGGTGGATACGGGCGATGAGGAATTAGATCAGGCCCTCTGTGGCTACGTGAGGGTTGTCACGGGTTACCTTGAGCAGCGGATTATGAAGGTATCGGTCTAAAATTGTTTTATTTTAAGGGAGGTATTTGACGTGGAAATTGGCGAGCTCACGTCATCCGTCCATAAGGCATTGTCGGAATTGCTGTCCATAGCTGAACTCAAACCAGAAAACATATTAGTTATTGGATGCAGTACGAGCGAGGTTTTGGGAAAAAAGATAGGATCTGCTTCTAATCTAGAGGTAGCTAAGGCGATAATGGAAGGCATAGAACCGTTGGCTAAAAAGTTTGGCTTATTCCTTGCAGTACAATGTTGCGAACATCTAAATAGAGCTCTTGTGGTAGAAGAGGATTGCGCAGTGAAATATGACCTGGAGGTCGTAACCGTTTTGCCACATCTAGAGGCTGGTGGTGCCTTTGCGGTGTTGGCTTACGAAGAGTTTGCAAAGCCGGTAGTGGTCGAAAGCATACAGGGTCATGCAGGAATGGACATAGGGGATACTATGATAGGCATGCATTTGAAAAGAGTTGCCGTACCTGTGAGGAGCGAAGTCAAAAGGATGGGCGAGGCTAATCTAGTTATGGCGCGCACGCGGCCCAAATTGATCGGAGGAGAAAGGGCGAAATATCCCCCCTATTACGTAAAATGATTTCGTTCAATGTGGGAACCGTTGATATAGCGTTGATCAACATGCCCTTTGCCAGCTTCAGACAGCCTTCCTTTGCCCTTGGTCTTTTGAAAAGTTCAATAAAAGATAAATTAAAAGTTAAGGTTTTTGATTTTAATGTGTATTTTGCGGAAAAAATAGGCGCGGATCTTTATGATAAAATAGCTACGTGGCATATAGTAGACTTATTGGGTGATAGGTTATTTGCTCAAGACCTTTATGGCGATCAAATTCCCCCCTTCGAGAAATATGTAGATAAAGTGCTTAATGGAAATTTAGAGGAGCATAAGGCACCTTACGACAAAAAATTGGTGGATTGCGCCTTTTACAATGAACTTCTCGAAGTTCAAAAAATGACTAACCAATTTTTAGAAGAATGCTCACGTATCATTATTCAGGCAAATCCTAAAATAGTGGCCTTTACCAACATGTTTCACCAGCAGACATCAAGCTTGGCGTTGGCTAAAAGACTTAAAAAAGTTCTTCCACGTGTTTTAGTAGCCTTTGGCGGGGCCAATTGCAAAGGCCCGATGGGTGTGGAGTTAATAACACATCATACTTTTATTGATTGCGTGTGCTTGGGCGAAGGAGACAGTTCCTTTAAAAAGCTGGTTAATACCTTCATAGACGATCAGGCCATAGAGACTTTGTCCAATATACCTGGGATGATCTTTCGCAAGGATGTAGAAGGCGATAATGTAAATCCTTTTATCCTTTGCAGCCAAACGCTAGAGATGGATTTAAACTTGGTACCTACTCCTGATTACGATGATTTTGCCCAGCTCTGTGACGAAAGAAAATTTATGCACAACGAAAAACCAAGAGTGTTTTTTGAGATGTCCAGGGGGTGTTATTGGGGACAGAAAAAAAGATGCATATTTTGCGGTCAATCGAGCGAAACTCTCATCTTTAGAAAGAAAAACCATGAACGAATAGTCACGGAATTAAGGAAAATTGTGAATAAATATCCAGCCTTTGCTTTATCTGCTAGCGATGAATCAGTTGACGAAAGAGCGCTTGAAGCGTTGATTGAGGCGCTTTCCACTCTAGAGAGAAAACCTGAAATAGTTTACCTTCAAGTTAGGCCTGATATAGATGTAAAAATGCTCGAGAAATTGGCGGCCTGCGGGTTGAAAAGGCTCGAGGTTGGTATTGAATCACTTAGTTCAAATGTGCTTTCCATAATAGGCAAAGGCGTTAACGGGCTTCAGAATATAACATTTCTCAAAAATTGTCGCGAAGCGGGAGTAAAGCCGATATGGAACTTCTTGTGGGGTTTCCCGAAGGAACCGGAAAGCTCGTATGAGAATATGGCAAACCTGATACCTTTGCTCACTCATTTGCATCCTCCCAATTACGCAGGACCCTTTAGGCTTGATCGCTTTAGCCCCTGCTTTGAAAACCCTTACGAACGCGGCATAAGGGAAATAAAACCTTACCCTTCCTACCGATTTGTTTATCCCTTTAACGAGGAAGTCATAGATAATTTTGCCTCTTTTTTTACCTTCAAATTTCAAACCCCACAAAATGTCAAAGATTACACACGTCATCTTCAAGAAAACATATTTTTTTGGAAAGAAATTTACCCCAAAAGTGCTTTGTATTACAGGCAAGACTTGGTAATAGACAGAAGATCCGGCATCGACGAGTGGCACATAAGACTTGATCCTTTGACCATGGCGGTTTGTAAAGCTTCCAGTGAGCCTGTGACCTTGCAGGGGATTGCTCAAAGGCTTAAGGAAGTGGAAATCGTTAAATCCGAAGAAGAAATAAGGCAATCCATCAAAAATTTAATTAAATACGGAATTTTGTTAAAGGAGAAGGAGATGTATTTAAGCTTGGTTACCGAAGAAAAAGAGGTGATGCCATGAGGTGCGATGATTAGGTGTAAGCGTTATAAAATTAATTAAAAATTGGGAGGGATATGGTCATGGAAGAGAAGGGAAAAAAAGTTGCTCATCCCTACATTCCCAATTCCGTTCCAGAGATCAAAGAAGAATTGTTAAAGGAAATAGGGATCGAAAGTGCGGAAGATATTTTCGGTCAAATCCCCGAACATTTGCGGCTTAGAAGACCGCTTAACATTCCCAAAGCGATCCTTTCAGAATACGAACTTAAAAAACACGTCACAGAGCTTCTTTCCAAAAACAAAAATTGTGAGGAATACAAAAACTACCTAGGCGGTGGCTGCTGGCAGCATTACGTTCCTGCGGTATGTAAGACCATAATGGAAAGGGACGAGTTTTTGTCTGCCTACGTGGGAGAGGCCTTTGCCGATCATGGTAAATTTCAGGCACAATTTGAGTATGCAAGTTGCATAGGGGAGCTTGTGGATATGGATATGGTAAACACCCCGACTTATGATTGGGCTATGGCCTGCGCCACTACGGTGAGGATGGCTTCGCGCATGACGGGAAGGAGCAAAGCCCTGGTGGCTAAATCCATAAGCCCCGAGAGGTTGTCCTGCATCAAAGATTACGCATGTTCTGCGACCCCCGATATAGAGCTTGTTAACTACGATCCGAAAAGCGGATTGCTTGACTTAAATGACTTAAAAGACAAACTTTCAGATGATGTTTGTGTCCTTTATATGGAAAATCCTAATTTTTTTGGGGTTATAGAAAGGCAAGGGCAAGAGATAGCAGATCTGCTTCATTCAAAGGGAGCATTGTTGTCGGTAGGCGTTGATCCAATTTCCCTTGGCGTGTTAGAAGCGCCTGCTCGTTATGGTGCAGATTTTGCTTGCGGTGATGTGCAGCCTCTGGGAATACCGATGAGCTATGGTGGCGGTTTAGGGGGTTTTATTGCTACACCTGACGAACCGAAGTTCGTAGCCGAGTATCCTTCCTTACTATTCGGGATAACGGAGACGATAGAAGAGGGCGAGTATGGCTTTGGAGAGGTCTTATACGAGAGGACGTCTTACGCATCTCGTGATAAGGCCAAAGATTTCTTGGGAACGATGGCTCAACTTCACGGCATCGTGGCGGGCGTATACATGGCTTTAATGGGCCCACAGGGAATGAAGGAGTTGGGCGAAGGCTTGCTGCAGCGGGCAGCATATGCTGCCAAAAAACTATCATCTATTAAGGGAGTCAAAGCTCCTCATTTTAATTCATGCCATTTCAAGGAATTTACAGTGAATTTCAACGATACGGGAAAGACGGTCGCAGATATCAACAAGGCGTTACTAGATCACAAAATATTTGGCGGAAAGGACCTGTCAAAGGACTTCCCAGAGCTCGGGCAAAGCGCTTTATTCTGTATTACTGAGGTTCACAGCAAAAAAGACATCGATGAACTGGCCGAAGCCTTGACTTCCGTCTTGGGAAAGTAATTGAGGGAGGGGATAGATCATGACGAACGTAAGGTTAAGAAAATTTCACCAGGCCCGTTGGGACGAGCCGATAATATTTGAGCTTTCCGTTCCGGGACGAAGAGGCCTCATCCCTCCGGCTCCAGAAGAAGAAATTAAAGAGGCAGTAGGCGATCCAAAGGGCTTGGTGCCAGAGGAAATGCTTCGAAAAGAGCCACCAGCATTGCCGGAGCTTGACCAAAAAAGGGTTTTAGCTCATTACATTCACCTCGCTCAAGAGACCTTAGGGGGAAACCTTTGCAACGACATAAGCCAAGGCACGTGCACGATGAAATATAACCCCAGGATCAATGAAGAATTGGCGGCACATCCCGGCATAGCTTCACTTCATCCGTGGCAAGATGTTGATACTGTTCAAGGCATACTTAAAATATACTTTGAGTTTGAGGAAATCTTAAAGGAGATCTCGGGGATGGACAAGTTCAGCTTGCACCCCCAAGGTGGAGCGCATGCCGTTTATACGGCTGCGAGCATCATGAGGGCTTATCATCGCGATCGCGGCGAACTGGATAAGCGCAGGGAAATCATAAGCTCCGCTTTCACTCACCCCTGCGATCATGCAGCCCCTGCCACTGCTGGTTTTAGGCTGATAATACTCCCCCCGAGCGAGAACGGCTATCCATCGGTTGAGGCGGTAAAAGCTGCCGTATCGGAAAACACCGCCGGCATGTTCATAACAAACCCGGAGGATACTGGAATATACAACACGGAGATCGACCAATTTGTGAAGATAGTGCATGACGCGGGGGGTTTATGTTTTTACGATCAGGCCAACGCAAACGTACTCTTGGGTATCGCCAGGGCGCGAGAGGCCGGATTTGATATGTGTCACTTTAACATCCACAAAACCTTCGGTACGCCTCACGGATGTTCAGGGCCGGGGCTTGGTGCGTTGGGCGTAAGGGATCACTTAGCAAAATATTTACCCATACCAACCGTTGAATACGATGGCACCAAATATTACCTCGACTTCGATAGGCCCCACAGTGTAGGCAAAGTAAGACAATTCCAGGGACCTGCAGGCGTCCTTGTGCGTACTTACGCATGGGTAATGACCATAGGACAGGAATATCTTAAAGAGGTATCTGAGATATCCACGATAAACCATAACTATCTACAAAAGAAACTGCAGGAACAGATCCCCGAAATAGAAGTACCTTACGCACCCGGTAGGAAGCGCCTTGAAGAGGCTCGTTACTGTTGGCAGAAATTGCTGGAGGCCACGGGTGTAAGTACGACGGATATCTTGAGACGGGTGGGCGATTTTGGGTTGCAACATTATTGGACAAGCCATCATCCGTGGGTGGTTCCGGAACCTATGACACTAGAGCCCTGTGAAAGCTACGGCAAGGAGGATTTAGACGAATACGTAGCAGTTTTAAAACATATTCGTGATGAAGCCTATTCTGATCCGGAAATTGTAAAAAATGCTCCCCACAAATGCGCATCTCACAAGCTGGCCGATGAATCGGCTTTAGATGACCCGAAGCGCTGGGCAACTACTTGGAGGGCGTACGTAAAGAAAAAAGGTCGAGCCTAAAGTTAGTAGGACGGAGTAGCGTAGATAAAAACATAATGGTGGTAAAGCCTCTAAAGAAACATGACTACGTAATAGGCTTTGCCACCATTTTTATATGACCATAAAGCTGCCTTGGACAAGGTTTTAACCCATCGAAGACGCCTCAAAGAGAATGTCGCTGTCGTCGCAGAAGGCGCATGCATCACGAACTTATGTGATCTGTTCTGCTGTTGCATCATTCTTATTGCTTATCCAATTAGAGAGCCAAAACGCTTGTTTCTAATAGACCATATGTGATATAATCGCCACATATTTTATGGACGAAGGAGTTGATTTTGAGTTGAAAATACAAGTTCTCGGCACGGGGTGCCCTAAGTGTAAGAAACTTGCCGATATGGCTGAAAAAGTTGCAAGAGAACTTAATCTCGACTACGAGCTTGAAAAGGTTACAGACATTAACAAAATAATATCCTTCGGAGTCATGACCACCCCCGCCTTGGTGGTTGACGGAAAGGTTGTTATTGCAGGGAAACTTCCATCGGAAGAGGCATTAAGAAATTTGTTGGGTAATTAGATATCTTGTAAGTATAATGTTTCATAAGCTACCTGCCTTAATGAAGAAATTTAACGCAATAAAGGCAGGTTTATCGATACATAATAACTATACATATGAACATGGCCAAATTCCGCTTGTTCAAAGATTACCATAAATTATTCCAGCCAGCGAAGAAAGCAGCACCACAAGAATTACGTATATAACAGTTTTTTTTGTCCCTAATACGGTTCTTATTACCAACATACTTGGCAATGATAGAGCCGGGCCGGCTAAAAGAAGGGCAAGTGCCGGTCCTTTGCCCATTCCTGCGCCTAAAAGACCTTGTAATATTGGTACTTCCGTTAGCGTGGCAAAATACATGAAGGCTCCAACGATCGAAGCAAAAAAGTTAGAAAAGATCGAGTTGCCGCCCACCAGATAAGAGACGTAAGCGCTTGGGATGATGCCTTCGTGTCCGGGGCGTCCGAAAAGAAAGCCTGCGATCAGTACGCCAACAAAAAGCAAGGGCAATACTTGAAGCGCATATCCCCAAGTTGCGTTGAACCATTCAGATCTTTCCTCCCTTGTAAACCATTTTTTTGTTGCGAAGGCCGTAAAGGATACGCTGATGAGGGCTAATATCCATTTAACGTCATAAAGGTATGCCCAAAAACCGATATTTGCATCCGGAGCTGCAAGATTTGCGAATATCAAAAAGCAAATCATACTAGCCATAACTGATGCCAGTTGCCACAAAGGACGAGATGTGGTATCTTCGACCGAAACAGCAAAACTTTCCTGCCTTTTTTCTTCGTCTTTTCTAAATATAATTGACATCGCTAATCCGATGACTACGCTGAAAAGAATGGCTCCGATTGCTCTGGCCAAGCCCATCTCAAGACCCAGTACCCTCGCTGTCAAAATTATGGCTAACACATTAATAGCCGGTCCTGAGTAAAGAAACGTAGAAGCAGGGCCTATTCCGGCTCCCCTAGCGTAAATTCCTGCGAATAAAGGAAGAACGGTGCAGGAACATACAGCTAAAACTGCGCCCGATACCGCTGCAACTGAATAAGATATGAATTTTTTTGCATTGCTTCCGAGATATTTTATAACGGATTGTTGACTGATGAAAACGGAAATGGCACCAGCTATAAAAAAAGCAGGGATCAGGCAAAGCAGAACATGTTCTTTGGCATATTCATGAAGCATTGCCAGGGCTTCCGAAGCGGCAATCGATACCCTAGGTGAATCGGCCGGTATAAAGTAGAAGAAGAGAAATGCAAGCAGGATCAATGCGAATTTTTTGCTGTCGCTCATCGAAATACCTCCTTTACTGCTTGTTTATTTTTGATAAATTTCGCTATTGTCTCTGGAGCAAGAACATTTGTAATCAAATTGAATTTTGACCGGATCGCCCAAAATGATACGTTCTATGCATTGAAGCATAGGAACTAAGCAACGCAAATTAAGTTTGTAATAGATGTATAATCCATCCCGTCTTTGTTCGATAATTCCCAAGTCTTTCAGAATGGCCAAATGTTTGCTGACGGTAGTTCTGTCATAACCGAACAGGCTGGCAATTTCACAGGCACACATCTCTTTTTCGCCCAACAATTCAATGATTTCTAAGCGGACTGGATGCCCCATGGCCTTTAATAGCTTTGCTTTTTTACGTTGAGTTTCGATATCCATAGCTATCTTCCCCCCCCTGATAAATATGTGGCAATATTATCACATATAATACAAATGCGCAATTTGCGTTTTAGCCAGATTGGTATGGTTGGGATCTTTTGCTGGTATTACTAAGGGAAGGTAAGGCATCGTACCATTTACGTGCCATTTAGGATGCACCAGTGGGTAGTCCCTAAAAACCTTACACAAACTTGATGTGGTTACGATAGACTGCAGTCCCCCTCATGAATGATGAATGTTGTATGTTCCAATAGAATTGGATGATATTCCGGGTTTTTTATGGGAAGTATAGGTCGTAACTGCTAAAATTTTTGTTATGCGGAAAATATTGGATTATAATCTTTATAGGCGTCAAGGTGCATTTTCTTAACTAAACTTCACGAAGCATTAGGCATGGCAAGCAGGGCATCATCCCTGCGGTGGTAGTTGTTTATAGGTATTTTAATAAAGGAGGTCGAACCGTCATGTTAAAACCACGTAAGCTCGTAATGATACCTGGCCCTACCCCGGTAGTGCGTTCCATTCAAGACCAAATGGGTCGTGAGACGATTGCTTTTGGAGACCCCGATTTTATTGAGGATTTCAAGAGTGTTGTTAGAGATTTAAAGGAGCTTTGGCAATGCAGCGGACAGGCATTCGTTCTCGCTGGTTCCGGGACCCTTGCCATGGAGATGGCAATAGCTAATATATCTAAGGCGGGAGACAAGGCGCTTGTGTGCTCAAATGGTTTCTTTGGCGATAGATATGCAGAAATATGCAGGCGACGTGGCCTGAAAGTGGACGTGCTAAGCGCTGAGTGGGGAAGTTCGGTGACTCCCGAAGATGTCAAAAACAAGCTATCGGAGAGTAAGTACGACATCGTCACAGTAACTCACGTGGAAACTTCAACGGGGGTTATGGCACCTATAGATGAAATTGGCAAAATTGTACAGGAACACGGGGCTCTTTTTGTGGTCGATGGCGTTGCTGCCTCCGGAGGTGCAGAAGAATATGTTGATCCCATGGGCATTGATGTGCTCATTAGTTGTTCACAGAAGGCCTTTGGGGTGGCTCCGGGATTAGCTATATTGTGGGCTTCTAAAAAAGCATTAGAGAAACGAAGATCACTAGGGACGATCCTTGATTCCTATATGGATTTCGAGAAATGGTTGCCCGTAATGGAAGATCCATCGAAATATTGGGGAACTCATCCTATTAACATGATATGGGCTTTAAAGGAATCTTTGCGGATTATAAAAGAAGAAGGCATTAAAGAGCGCTATGCCCGTCACGCAAGACAAGCGGTTATGGTAGATGAAGCCATCGCCTCCATGGGGTTTTCAATATTGGCCGATAAGAATTTTAGGGCTCCAACGTTATCGGTGTATCTTTATCCAAAAGAGGCCAATGTTGATGACGCGAAATTTAGGGCGTTGGTAGCTGAGGAAGGGGCTTATATTGCTTCTTGTCTTGGAGATTATGCCGGAAAGGGCTTTAGGATGGGTCATATGGGTAACATTGATAAGCATATATTAATATCTGCGGTAGCTGCGATTGAGAGGGCAGCTATGCGCGTCGGAATTAAACTAGAGCCAGGCAAGGCTTTGGGAATTTTGCAAAGTGGTTTTGTAGAAGAAAGCTCCAATTAGGTCTAGACGCGCAATTAATCTTATGATATCTTTAGCTAAGAAGTGCCGGGGTGGCGGAACAGGTAGACGCAGTGGACTCAAAATCCACCGGTACGTGGTACTGTGCGGGTTCGAGTCCCGCCCCCGGCACCAGACGTGAAAAAGCCGCTTTTTTACTCTCTCCCATCGCCAATGGGTGAAGGGAGAGAGTTTTTTTATGTCCGTAATTCCGTTTCGTGGAAATATGTTCTTTGAAAGATGCCGTGTGAATTCATTTATTTTAAAATGGCAGACTACAGGTCGAAGTGCATGATCAGTGGATAGTATTTATTAAAAAAGCTATACTTATTCTTGAGAATGGCATTGATTAAGAAGGGAAGGTTAATTTCTATGTTCAAAGTTTTAGTGACCGGCGGAGCGGGTTTTATCGGATCGCATATTGTCGATGCGCTTATTGAAGATGGACATAAAGCTGTCATCGTGGACAACCTGTTGCAAGGCAAACCTGAAAACATTAATCCTAAAGCCCTTTTTTATAATCTTGACGTATGTGATCCAGCGCTAGAAGGCGTCTTTGAGAAGGAACGTCCCGATTATATTTGCCATCACGCTGCGCAAATTGATGTCAGAAAATCAGTTGCCGATCCGCTGTGTGACGCTAGGATCAATATTTTAGGACTCCTTAATATCTTGTCTTCTTCGATGAAGACTGGCGTTAAGGGAGTGATATTTGCCTCCTCAGGCGGTGTAGTCTATGGTGAACCAGATGTTTTGCCGGTGCCAGAAGATCATCCCAAGGGCCCGCTTTCGCCTTATGGCGTAAGCAAGCTTTCGTCAGAATATTATTTATATTATTATAATAATGTTTTCGGGCTTCCCTATATTGCACTTCGATATGCCAATGTGTATGGCCCAAGACAAGATCCTATGGGAGAAGCGGGAGTTGTTGCCATATTTTCTAATAAGATGTTGCGTGGTGAGGAGCCCACTATCTACGGTGATGGCAATCAAGTGAGAGATTATGTGTTTGTAGGGGACGTGGCAAGGGCAAATTTACTATCTTTGCAACATTTAAGCAAAATGGGTTTTCCTTCCTCCATAGATGACCACGCTTTTAATATAGGAACATCGGCTGGCACATCAGTCAATGAATTGTACGCTCTTTTAAGTGAAATCATTGGTTTTACAAAAATGGCGAACCGTGATGAACCTAGAAAGGGAGAGCTGTATAAAATATATTTAGATATCAGAAAAGCAAGAGAGAATTTAGGATTTAATCCTTCCGTCTCTTTGCGCGATGGTTTAAAAGCGACGATAAGTTATTTTACTGGAATACGGTGATCTTGAACTGAGGAGTGAATCAAATGACTATACAAGGAATAAAAAAAGATCTCGCAAAGAAGGCCGCTAAGGCCATGGTTCCGCGTTTGAGAGAGGAATTCCTAAGTAAGGGAGGTCAGTTGGAGGATTTCGATGAGGAATTGGCCACAAGTAAATTGTGCGCCTTTTTTGAATCGCAACCTCCAGTTTTTTGGGATCAAATCGCTATCAGCGAAAATGCTTCTTTGGATGAAATTGCACAAGATATAGCTGATAGTTTAGAGGAAGCAATCTACTTAGAGAAGATGTCGGCCAGAGATATTATTGACATGCTCATGGAAGAAGAGGGAATTTCACGGCGTCTGAAGAGTGTTAAGCAATAATGAGAATGAACCGGCAAAAATGTCTTTCAAGGCATTTGCTAAATCATCTCAAAACCAGGGCGGTAAATTAAAACTGAACAAGGCGCATGACGAGCGATAGTGGTTGTGGTGCTTCCAACCAGAATATGTTCTATTGTGCTATGTCCTTTGAATCCAACTATTATGAGGGAAATTCCTTCCTCCTGCGCCTTCTGAATGATCACTTCTCCAGGGGATCCCTCTTCAATTAAGATCCTGTGTTCGTGAGGGGGCAAATCTTTGAATTGCGCTTCGGCCTTTTGGATCCAGTAGGATATCTTTTTGTGAGCAATGTGCCTGGCTTCATCCCCTATTTGTGGCGGGATCCAGGGCTCATAACCCCTCCATATCGAAGAAATACGCGGTAGGACATGAATATATATTACTTCATCATTAAGTCTATGTGCAATGCTGTGGGAATAAGCAATTAAGGATTCCGACATTTTGCTCATATCGATACCAACTAATATTTTTCTTGTCAATTTTTATCACCTCGCATCTTTAGATTTATCGAAGAATCGTGAAAAAACTCTTAAAGTATGCAATCTTCATTACTAAATTACTAAAGCATGGTTTATCAACAATCAGTCGTCTATTATTTTGTAAATAGAAGGGTACTTAAGAGCCAATCCTACCTTTTAGTAAGCTCAGTAAAAATGAGACTTGGCGTTTGAGTAGAAGGATTGAAAACAGATCCCGAATCATGCTTTATCTACACTTTAAAGCCATTGTATCACAAATAAACACCCATGTGGCGAATGGAAGCGAAGATCATCTTTTGCCCATATTTTTGAGTTGCTGCCCAGGAAAAAGATCATGTTTTTAGTATTAGTCCGTTTTTAAGTATTAATCTGTATGGTAACTTTGCGTGAAGGTTTCATGATTTATAATATGATATGTAATATAGTAAATGCAATTTATTTGTGTTTGAGTACAAAAGAGCTTTATATGCTTCGATAAAAGGTTGTTTTGGTCGTTGTGCTTTGACATGATGATTGTTTGTGGGAGTGTGGTTTAGGTTTGATACTATTTGAAAATGTTACTAAAAAATACGGCGATACCGAAGTTTTAAGGGGCATCGATCTTGAGATGCGAAGGGGTGAAATCACAATACTTATAGGCCCCAGTGGTTGTGGCAAGACAACCACGTTAAAGATGATAAACAAATTGACAGAGCCCACGGGCGGGAAAATTTTTATAGAAGGGCGAGATATTGGGGAATTAGATCCCATCGAACTTCGGAGGAACATCGGATACGTAATACAGCAAATAGGCTTGTTTCCTCATATGACTGTGGGCGAAAACATTGAGCTCGTGCCTTTTTTAAAAAAATGGCCCAAAGAAAAGAGGGTAAAGCGTGTTAGGGAACTATTGGAGCTTGTTGGAATGCCAGAGGCAGAATTCATGGATAGGTACCCAAGCGAACTTTCAGGGGGACAACAACAGCGTGTGGGTGTGGCGAGGGCTCTGGCGTCCGATCCGGAGATAGTTCTCATGGACGAGCCGTTTAGCGCTTTAGACCCCATTACGAGGGAACAACTTCAAGAAGAACTATTTAACCTGCAACAGGAGCTTCATAAAACTATAGTTTTTGTAACCCACGACATCGATGAAGCCCTCAAGTTGGGAGATAGGATTTGTATAATGAAAGACGGTAAAATTTTACAATTTGACGTTCCAGAGGTTTTGTTAAAAAGTCCAGCCCATGGATTTGTTGAAGAATTTATCGGAAAAAAACGTTTGTTGAGTTCGCCTGAGCTCATGACAGCGGAAGATGTCATGATCAAAGATCCTGTGAAAGCACATCCCAAGAGGACGTTGGCTCAGGCTGTTGAGATAATGAGAAGTCGCGGAGTTGACAGCGTGTTAATTGTAGATGAGGATAATAAGCTTTTGGGAATAGCAACGGCAAGAGATATCAGCGAAAGATTTGATGAAAAAAAATATTTAGAGGAAATATATACAAAAGATGTCATACACGTTCCTCCAAATGAATCACTATCAAAAGTTCTGAAAATAATGGCAGAAAAGAAGATTGGTTATATCCCGGTTGTGGATGAAGAGGGCATTTTGGTGGGTTTGATAACTAGGAGTTCTTTAATTAACGTTTTGGGCGAAAGCTATTTTTAAAGGCGTGATAATTATGAATATTTTGAGCGAATACATAAGTTTTATGCTTGAAAGACAGGATCAAATTTTATCTTTAACGGGTCAACATATATATCTGACATTCACAGCGGTTTTCCTGGCAATTTTGTTTGCCGTTCCGCTGGGTATAGCGATAACCAGATTTGAGAAAGTCGCTGGCATAGTCGTCGGAATTGCCAATGCCGTTCAAGCATTGCCCAGTTTGGCGCTTTTGGGCTTTTTAATTCCCATCATGGGGATTGGCTCTAAACCATCGGTTGTCATGATATTTTTGTATTCCCTACTTCCGATCATAAAGAACACCTACACTGGCTTAACGAACGTTGACAGGGCAATTTTAGAAGCGGGAAAGGGAATGGGCATGACGAACTGGCAATTGATGCGAATGGTACAACTACCCCTGGCTTTGCCTGTAATAATGACCGGGGTGAGGATATCCGCAGTTACGGCGGTAGGATTAACAACTATCGCTGCCTTAATTGGCGCTGGTGGTCTTGGCCAGCTGATATATCGCGGCATTTCCATGGTCAATAACAAAATGATAATTACGGGTGCTGTTCCGGCCATGGTACTGACTTTGATCGTGGATTATTTGTTAAATATTTTAGAACGGGCGGTAACGCCCAAGGGGATAAAGAAAAAATAAAAGAGCAGGAGGAGATTTAAGTGAAAAAGTACACGTCAATAATGTTAGCAATTCTTTTTGCCTTCGCTCATATCGTTTCTTTTAGCGGTCTGGCTTATGGCGCAAGCCCCGCCTCAGGGATCATCGTGGTGGGCTCCAAAAATTTCACCGAGCAGATGGTAGTGAGCAATATTGCAGCCGAATTACTCGAGGCACAGACCAATTTAAAAGTTGAAAAAAAGTTGCATTTGGGAGGCACTAACGTCTGTTTTGAGGCATTAAAAAGAGGAAGCGCAACCAACGGCATCGACATTTACGTCGAATATACGGGCACTGGCTTAGTCAATATACTTCAAATGGAAGCGAAGACCGACCCTCAAGAAGTATATGAGACGGTGAAAAAGGAATTTAAAAATAGATGGAACTTGATTTGGCTTGAACCTTGGGGATTCAATAACACTTACACCTTAGCCGTCAAAGAGGAATTTGCAAAGCAAAACAACATAGAGACTTTCTCCGATCTGGCTAAATTTGCTGATCAATTGATCTTTGGTTGCACCATGGAATTCATGGAGCGTCCTGACGGATATCCTGGCTTTAAAAAGGCCTACGGTTTTTCCTTCAAAGAAGCAAAGGCTATGGATCCAGGCCTAATGTATGCCGCGATCGACAACGATTTAGTCCAAGTTATAAGCGCTTTTGCTACCGATGGATTGCTTGTAGCCCATAACCTCAAGATTTTAAGAGACGATAAAAATTTCTTCCCCCCATACCATGCAGCGCCTTTGGTTAACGGCGAAGTTTTAGAGAAATATCCCGGCATCGCCGAGGTCCTTAACAAACTTGCAAACTCAATAACCGATGAGGACATGCAAAAATTAAACTACAAGGTTGACGGCGAAGGTAAAGATCCTGCTCAAGTAGCCAGAGAATTTCTAAAAGAAAGAGGAATTATTTAGTTTTTAATCCGGCTTGTGATTTTAGCGATCTGTCATTGTGGGAGTTTGCTTTAAAAATACAAAGGACCATCTAAAAAGTCAATTTTATTGAGCGAGTTGATTTTTTGAAATTCGGAGGCTAAGATAGTAAGCGGAGAAAATAAAATAACATGATCGTTTCGGTAACGGGAAACCGGTGAAAGTCCGGTGTGGCCCCGCCGCTGTAACCCTGACGAAATCGCAATATTGTCACTGCCTTTAGGTGGGAAGGCGCGAAAAGTAGGAAGAAGGGAAGCCAGAAGACCGACCGAAATGATAGTAGTGCCAGCGTCGTGCGGGGGGCGTGACGTGGCAGGGAAAAAGGGGTAACCTGTCGATTTATGGTAGGTTACCCCTTTTTTGATTTTATAGATCTAATGTAACGAATGGAGGGAAGGCATGTGAGGTTAATTTTGCGGTTTTCAAAGTTAGCAGCTTTTTTAAGCGTTCTTTTTCTTTTAAGTGTCGCGGGCGAAGTTTTAGCGCAGGAAGAACCTATCACGGTGGCCCCAGAGCTTGTGACTGGAAGCAGATTGGCCGAATCTCTGGATGAGGTCCCCCAGGCTGCATATGTGGTTACGGCTGATGAGATCGAAAAAAGTGGGGCTAAAACGTTGAGCGAGATCTTGGACAAAATCCCTGGCGTATCGACTTTAAGGAAAAATTCTTGGTCGCAGGACGACAAAGTTAAGATGCGCGGTCTTGACCTTGAGGTGTTGGTATTGGTCGATGGTGTTCCCTTTATGCCAACTCATTATGACGATATGTTTACCACCGATTTAAGATCTATCCCTCTTGAATCCATAGAGCGCATCGAAATCGTCAAAGGCGCCGGATCTGCGCTTTATGGCTCAATGGCTGCAGCGGGCGTCATCAATATCATTACGAAGACGCCCGACAAATACAAGACGTCCATATTGGCCGAGGGTGGCAGCAACGATTGGCGCAGGTATTCCGCCTCGGCTGGGATCAAAGGAGAGATATTTGATGTAGGGGTTCGTTATAGTCACAGAGAGGAGGGTGAAGTGCCTATACAGTATTTAGGGAGTAAAATTCTTAATGCCCTCGACTATGACCAAGATTCGGCAAGCATTAATATTTCTAAGGGCAACTGGCGCTTTGGTGCTGATTTTGGGTCTTATGACTCAAAGTGGGAAGCTGGCAACCCCTTAATTGACAAGCAGGAAGACGATTATAAGAGATTTTATTTGAGATATGCAGACCTCAGAAATGAAATAATAGCCTATGCCCATTTCCTTGATAAGAAATATATCCGAGGAGGAGAAGCTGGCTCATCTGATCCCGCTAGGCTGTTGCCTTACGACTATGACGAAGACATTTGGGGGTTAGAGTTTACTCAAAGGACTTCAATGGGAGATATTCCGCTTGCTTGGGGAGTTGCTTATCGCTTCGAAAAGCTTTCTGTTAATGGAGAAGGTTTCGATTTTAATACGTATGAATTTTACAATACTTCTTACAAGGGCGAACGATATAACATCGCTCCTTTTGCACAGTTTTCTTTTCTTTTAGGTGACGTTTTTGTGGACATAGGTTTGAGATATGAAAATTGGGATGTCGATGACGGAAAGGACGAGTCTGAATTTGCTCCTAAGATATCTTTTTACCGCCAGGCAGTTGATGGCAAGTTATGGTATTTAACGGCGGGCAAATTTCTTGCAATGCCCAGTTTGTATCAATTGCATGCAAAGGATTCCATGACTGAGCCTAACCCTGAGTTGCTTCCTGAAAAGGGGTATTCCTACGATCTTGGAGTCAAGGATCCAAATAATAAGTGGAACATAAATTTGTTTTACCTGACAATGGATGACAAGATAAAATGGGAAGACTTGGATCCTAATGATGGTATTTATTATGGCAAATATATCAACCTAGCTGAATTTCGTTCCTGGGGCATCGAAGGGCAACTCGAAAAACCACTCACCACTAACCTAAGTTGGATTAATGGAATGACCTGGCAAAAGGTGGAAGAGAAAAAAACTTCAAGTGACCCTTGGAGGAAGGGCGGCACCCCTCAGTGGGAGATTTATAGCGAACTCAATTACGATAACGGTCCCTGGTACGGCAGTTTGAGCGCTCATTATTATGGTGGGCGTGATATAGATGTCTTGGGACCTTATGATAACGACAGGGCAGACGATGATTTCATCATAGTTGATGCCTTACTTTCCTACAACATGAAAAACGACAGAATTACCCTGGCTGCCTACAATATCTTCGATAAGGAATACATCGTTGATACTGGCGGGTTTATAGGTCCTGAACGAAGGGTATATTTAACTTTAGAACATCTTTTTTGATTAACATAATTACAAAAGCTTGTGGTTTATATTAGTTTTACAAAAGACCGTTTGAAGCCAAGCGGTCTTTTGTGCTTTTATAAAGAGCAGTTCTGTTTTATCGCTTGTTATCAAGATGCGTTGAGCTATTGCAGTTTTTTCTAATTCGAGGTTTTAATAAAGGGCTTTTATTTCAAGGCAGTTTTGACCGGTTTGTTTTTTATGATAAAATTCACGATGTAAAGCGGTGATTTTTGATTATTGAAAAAAGACTTATATTGGTAGATGAAAAATTGCGTTTTCGGACATAATAAGATCGGTGACGGCAGATCCTTATTTTAGTTACGCAGATGGTGCCGCCAAGTTGGGAAGGCTTTGCCTGAAAGTTTAAGGGAGACATCGAAAGGAGGTTTTGTTGCAACGTCAGAGACAAAATCGCTTCCTTGATCTAGATTCAATCCCCCTAGAGATAACAAGCAGAGAAAGAGGTGTCTCAGTGATCATGACGAAGGTATTTATTTGCGGTCGTGGTGGCAGTGGAAAAAGCACTATTACTGCAATGCTTGCCAAGTTTTTAGTTTCAGAGGGAATGCGTGTGCTGGTTATTGATGCTGACGAAAGCAACCGCAGTTTGTATAAAATGCTCGGTTTGCAGGCTCCTAAAAGCACCTTAATGGAAGATTTAGGTGGCAGGGTTGCTGTAAAAAAGGTCGTGTTCGAAAAAAAAGATAATATGACTGCTGAAGAAGCTAAGCTTCATGTAGATGATTTGCCCCTAAGTTGCGTGAGCAGGCGGGATAATTTAGCGTTTTTGGCCATTGGCAAGATTGACAAGCCCGATGAAGGATGTGCTTGTCCTATGGGTGCACTTGAGAAAGGATTTCTTGAGAGGCTACATGTCCCTGGTTGGTGGGTTTTGGTGGATTGCGAAGCAGGCGTGGAACACATCGGACGCGGCGTATGGCATCACGCAGACATCTTTTTGGTAGTGTTGGAACCTTCTCATGAATCTATGGAAATGGCTAAATTTATGAATGAGCTTGCAATTGAGGTGGGTCGTCCAATGTTGACAGTTGTAAATATGGTCGACGAGGATATAGCCGAAAATGTCAAAGCGTCAATGAAATCAATTGACATAGACGTAAATGCATTCTTTCCGCGTGACAAAAGAATTGCCGCTGTCAATTTGAGTGGAGAGCCAGTGCCTTTATTGCCTGAATTCATGCCTCTTTTGCGATCCTGTCTGGACGCGATTTCAGACAAGGTTAAAGGAGGCGCATTATGAAAAGAGACGTCAATTTTGGTTGGGCAATATTTGGCATCTACGTTGCATCTTGGATAATAGGTCTTTGGCTTTCATCATCCTTTGGTGCAAGTGGCAAGGCTATTTTATGGCCGGCTGTGGTGTTTGTCATAGCATCTGCTATTTTGTTGGTAGGACTCAAGCTAAGAAGGCGTGATGAAATAAAAATAGTTCAGGTGTTTTTGGATCTGACCAAACGACTTGGCGTTAAAGATTTAACTTTGAGAGCGGATATCATAAAAGAAGGCTTTTTATCCCAAGCTAGCGATGGTTTGAATAAAATGGTTAAAACTATCTTGGGTATTCGTATATTTGCTAGCAAGATCGGAATAGCCACGGAGGAGGTGGTTGAGTCTGCCAAATTTAGCAGCGATACAATGCAAAGTGTAGCAGCCTTCGCTTCGGAGATCGCTGAGGCGGCTGACGAGATCAGCTCATTGGCTTCCGAGACAAGCATGAGAGTCCAAACTTTTTCGGCAGGGGTTCAGGAATCATCGTCTACAATAGAAAACGTCGCAACGCAGGGCAGATTTGTAGAGTCAGAAGCCGAAGAGGATGTGAGATTAGTCAAGGAAACGACCGAAGGCATAGTGGCTGTAGATGAGGCAACTAAACAGGTTTCTGAAGCGATCGGTCAGATGCAGAAGGTCTCGAGAGATATAGTAGAAATAGTTGGTAGTATAAAGGGCATAGCGGCGCAGACCAATTTACTTGCCCTAAATGCCGCCATAGAAGCAGCAAGGGCAGGAGAGCATGGGCGAGGTTTCGCAGTTGTCGCCGAAGAGGTGCGAAATCTGGCTGAAGAGTCCTCCCGAGCGGCTTCTAATATAGAAAATTTAGCGAACAATATTAAGGCTCTGGCCGAAGAGGGCGTAGGAAGCATTAACCTTGCAAGCGAGAGGGTGAAAGAAGCTAATGCTAAGGCCGGAGTTATGAGCGAAAGCATAAAAAAGGTTTTATTCATAGTAAGAGATTTGATTAAAGAAATAGAGTTAACGTCGGAAACGTTCCAAACTCAGGCCGAGTCAAGTGTAGAAATGGCCAATCTCATTATGCGTATAACTGAGAAAGTCGAACATCAAAACGAAAGGCTCGATGAAATCAATGCCCTATTGTATGATGAAGCGACATCTTCGGAAGTGATGGCTGAAAGGATGAAATTAATGCTTTCTTCAGCCCAGGTCATGGAAAAGGCGCTATTTGAGTTCAGGTTAAGTACTGGTGAGCTTTCCTCATCTTTGCTGAAGCAAAGAGGAATCCTGCGAATAGGTGTGGAGAACGTGGACCTGGGACGTTTTCACTTTTGGAGGGACGGTAAGGCTCAAGGGTTGGACATAGACTTAGGCAGAGAAATAGCAAATGCCTTGGGAGTTAGGATGGAGATCGTTCCAATTATCTGGGGCAACGGTGAAAAAGGCACTCTATCTGGCACGTGGCTTTCGGGGGATTGGAGTGAGTTCGATACTGTAATTTCAGGTATAACTAAACTTCCAGCCCGAGCTGAAAAGGTGACGTTTTCTGCTACCTATGCATCGATTGGGCTAAAGGTTCTCTTTAGAAAACAAGACGGATTTAATTCATTGAAAGATCTTGCTGACAAGAAGGTTGGCGCTCAGAAGGGCTCAACGAATGAGGCAGTGGCAAAAGCGAGGCTTACTGGGGCAACAATTGTGCCATATCCCGGCTCGCACGATCTCCTAGCGGCCTTGAAAAAGGGCGAAATCTGCGCTGCTGTGATTGATAGTCCGACCGTTCAAAACTATCTAGATGAAGATCCTTCTTTGTCGTCTCTTAGAACGGTTCTGGCATGGGAACATTTTGGCGTAGTGTTGCCCAAGTTTGTTTCTGGCGAGCTGAAGGAATTGATCGACGAAACTGTCTTGAAAAACAGGGATGAATTGGCTAATCAGTGGTTAAATACAACTCGAGAAAAAGCATCTTTAATTCCTTTGCGTTAGCAGGATTTTGTCCCTTGATGCTTTTAAAATCCATCAACGGAGGTGTTGGGGATGTCTTTACGAGAGGATCGTGCGGTACAAGTTATTTTGGGCAGAAGAAGTATAAGAAAGTTTCAGAAGGACAAAAAAATTGAGCCAGAAAAGCTGGATATTATATTAGAATGTGCTCAAGCAGCTCCTACGGCTGGAGGCACAAGGCCGTGGCATTTTGTGGTAGTTGACGATAGGCACCTACTTGATGCCCTGGCGGAAGCACATCCTTACGGTAAAATGCTTCGCGAAGCTTCATTGGCGATTGTTGTATGCGGAGATCCAACTCTGAGCGACAACGCAAGGCGATACTGGGAAGAGGACTGCTCGGCAGCTATGCAGAATATCTTGCTGGCGTCTTGTGCATTGGGATTGGGTTCGGTATGGCTTGGTGTTCATAACTCTCCAGGCCGTCCTGAGGCGATAAGACAAGTTTTAGGAATACCAGATTATATTAATGTACTGAGCATAGCCGCAATTGGCTACCCGGCCGAACTTAAAGAGCCTCACAGGGGTTACGATAGCAACAAGGTTCATCATAACAAGTGGTGAGAAAAGATCCCAATAACATGAATATGTGTGTTAAAATAGTTAGTGCAAGCGACGGGCTTCTAGCGACACCGTCGCTTATTTATTGCTAGTTATTATTGAAAAATCGCATTGGTTGATTTTGGCGGAGGTATTAAGATGCTAGAAAATAACAATATAGGCAAGGTAATAAGATTACCCATTGAGGAGGAAGTAAAGCATAGTTATTTAGACTATGCCATGAGTGTAATAGTAGGCCGAGCTTTGCCTGATGCTCGAGATGGGTTAAAGCCCGTGCAGCGCAGGATACTTTATGCCATGATGGAATTGGGCTTGAGATCCAATCAACCCTATAGAAAGTCTGCCAGGATAGTTGGCGAAACGATGGGAAAATATCACCCTCATGGTGATGCAGCCATATATGATGCCATGGTGCGAATGGCCCAAGATTTCTCCATGCGATATCCGCTGGTGGATGGTCAAGGCAACTTTGGCTCGATAGACGGAGATCCACCCGCAGCCATGCGTTATACCGAGGCCAGACTTTCTCCTTTGGGAGAAGAAATGTTAAGGGATATAAATGAGGACACGGTGGATTGGGGTCCTAACTTCGACGAAACCTTGCAGGAACCTCTCGTCTTGCCCTCGCTGCTGCCAAATCTTTTGGTCAACGGTAGCTCAGGAATTGCCGTGGGCATGGCAACCAACATCCCACCTCACAATTTATCCGAAGTGGTTGATGCTATTTGTTTGCTCATCGAAAGAGGAGAGGACCTGGAACTTGGGGATATAATTGAAGTCTTGCCAGGCCCGGATTTTCCCACTGGTGGATCCATAGCGGGGAGGGAAGGGATAATAAACGCCTATACAACTGGCCGGGGAAAAATCATTCTTCGAGGCAAGGTCTCCATTGAGCAGATGAAACGCGGCAAAGCTAACATCGTGATAACAGAAATTCCCTATATGGTCAACAAAGCATCGTTGTTAGAGGCTATAGCCAAGGGTGTGCAGCAAGAGCACTTATCGGGAATTGCTGATCTAAGGGATGAGTCCGACAGGGACGGTATCAGGATTGTGATTGAATTACAGCGAGACGCAGACCCTCATTTAGTGTTGAGACAGCTTTATAACAGGACGCCTCTTCAAACCACCTTCGGTGTAATAAATCTTGCCCTAGTGGATGGAATACCGAAGGAATTAAACCTCATTGATATGCTTGAGATATTTCTTGACCACCGAAGAAATGTTGTTCGTCGCAGGACAAATTATCGACTTAAAAGAGCGGAGGAAAGAGCCCATATAGTCGAAGGCTTGGTAAAGGCTTTAGATGTAATAGACGAGATCATAGCCCTTATAAAAAAGTCAGCAGATGTTCAAGAAGCAAGAGAGGGCCTTGTGGAACATTTTGGTTTCACGGAACTGCAGGCACAAGCTATTCTGGACATGAGGTTGCAGCGACTTACGAATTTGGAAAGAAATAAACTTGAGGAAGAGCTAAAACAACTCCTACAGGACATAGAAAGGTATCGTTCCATCCTTGACAATCCTTCTGTGTTGGATTCGGTTGTCCGCGAAGAGTTAATCGAACTAAAAAGGCGATATGGCGATTCCAGAAAGACGGAAATATTGGACGAAATTACTGAAGTGTCGGAGGATGATCTTATACCTGAAGAGGATATCATGGTGGTTTTGACCAGGGACGGATATTTGAGGCGAGCTTCCCTGGGAGATTATCAACTGCAAGCCAGGGGAGGCAAGGGAATAAAAGGGCTTAAACAAAAAGACGACGAAATAGAGATGTTTTCTGCCACAACGACGCATCATGACATATTTTTGTTCACCAATATGGGCCGTGTATTTGCCATAAAAGGGTATTTGCTTCCTGAGCCAAAAAATGGTAAGGGCAAACATGTCAGTGCCTTTTTCACGTTAGAAGAAAACGAACGCGTCGTGGCAATAAAGGATGATACGATGCGGGGTGCAAAATATGTGTTCTTTGCAACCAGGATGGGCA
The DNA here is from genome assembly GCF_059026225.1 of Acetomicrobium sp. Lineage (NCBI taxonomy): Bacteria > Thermotogati > Synergistota > Synergistia > Synergistales > Acetomicrobiaceae > Acetomicrobium > Acetomicrobium sp. Next base: position 92,903 of record NZ_JBWQOQ010000002.1, on the reverse strand, counting down.
TTGCTAAGCGGCTTGATGTAGGAGAGCTGGCAAATTTGACTCGCGCAGGGAGGCGCGTCATAAGCCTGGATGAAGGAAACACCATCGCCAGGGTAAGGTTTACCTCTGGTGATGACGAACTTTTATTTGTCTCTGCGAAGGGGAAAGCCTTGAGAACCAAGGAAGACGAGTTTCGACCTTTGGGTCGTCAGGCTAGGGGAGTCCGTGCTATGCGCCTCTCGCGGGGTGATGTCTTGGTCGGTTGCGAACCCCTACGTGAGGGAACGTCAATTTTGCTCATAAGCGAAAAAGGTTTGGGCAAACGGACCCGCTTTGATGAGTTTCCTTTATACCACCGGGGTAGCTCTGGAGTAAGGGCAATGAGATTATCGAACCGTACGGGATTGTTGGTAGGGGCGTGGAATGTAATCGAGGACGATGAGGTGATGATTGTAACGAGCAAGGGACGAGTAGTGCGCATAACTGTAAAAGATGTGCCTATATTGTCTAGAACTGCGATGGGCAATATTTTAGTCAGGCTTGATCGGGGTGACAGCGTAGCTGATGTAACTATTATTCGCGAAGACGCCATGGAGGAGGTCTAACGGGGGTGGCCTTGGCTCGCGAGGGAGTGGTGCCGGTAGTAACCGCAGCTTTTATGACGTGCGGGGCTTGGTTTGCCTCTTCCCTTTTAGGAGTTATTTTGGGCACCTGTACAATTTTTTTGGCCTGGTTTTACAGGGAACCCCGCGTAAGCATACCAAGGGATCCCTTGGTATTTGTCAGCCCGGCGAGCGGTAAGGTCGTTGAAATAATGGATGTTGACGATCCCTTCGTGGGGAGATCTGCTAAAATAGGCATATTCATGTCCGTTGCCGACGTGCACGTTAACCGGATTCCTTATGATGGCAAAATATCATTTTTAAAATATAAGCAGGGCAAGCATTTGGTAGCCTTTGCGCCCAAATCTTCCGAGGTTAATGAAAGGTTATATGCGGGACTAGAGACAAAATATGGCAACGTCTTGTTAGTGCAAATCGCTGGGTTGGTAGCCAGGCGAATAGCATGCAGAGTCAAAACTGGACAACTCGTGTCCAAGGGAGAAGCTTACGGTATGATCAAGTTTGGTTCCAGGGTGGATGTATATTTACCGCCTATAGTGAAACCTGTGGTGAAGATTGGAGATAAAGTCAAAGCGGGATCCAGCGTCATAGGTCATGTTTTTAAAAACGAAGGGAAGTGATCTAGGTGTACGAAAAGTTTTCTAGGAAGCGAATGATCAAAAAACCGATTCCTTTTCGCAGATTAGCCCCTAATATGATTACTAGCGGTAGCATTTTATGCGGAGTAATGTCTTTAGTATTGGCCTTTCATGGGCATGTAGTACCGGCTGTATGGTTAATTTTTGTGGCTGCCTTTTTTGATTTGATGGACGGAAAAGTCGCTAGATCTTTAGGAGGAGATAGCGCCTTTGGGATGGAATTCGATAGCCTCGCTGATGTAGTCAGCTTTGGAGTTGTGCCTGGCTTGATTTTTTATGTGTCCTATTTATATGCCTTCGGTGGAGTTTTAGGGGCTTTGGTTATATCGTTTTACGTTTTATGCGGGGCGTTGAGGCTAGCTCGTTTTAACGTGGTCCATTCCAGCGGTAACTTTCAGGGTCTTCCGATACCTGCCGCGGGGTTGTTTTTAGTATCCTTTGTCATGTCAGGTATTGCTTTGCCTTCATCGGCAGCTGCGATAATAGCAACTACGATAGGGGCGTTAATGATTTCCAGTATCTCCTACGGGAATATAAAACAGCTAAACAAAAACAACATCAACGTCTTAAGACTTTTGTTTCTGATTAGTTGCGTCGTCACCATTTCGGTATTTTTAAGGGAAAAATCCGCATTAGCTTACACGATGATATATGTCTTAAGCGGTCCTATTGGAATCGATTGGGGAAAGTGGCTTTCCTTGAAACGTAACGAGGTTACGGACAATCGATGATAATAATAAAGAGGGGGAAATTTCCCCCTCTTTATTATTATGCCCATTTAGAGATGTCCAGCTCCCCTTCGGTCTTGGCCACGATAGCCGTCCCTACAAGATCACCGGTAACGTTTATGCAGGTTCTTCCCATATCGAATATTGCGTCAACTCCCAATATCATCGCATAAGCTGCGGCGACAGGAGTGCCTGGATCAACGGGTAGTCCGACTGAATCCAAGACTAAAAGGAGCATGATTGCACCTGCACCCGGTACGCCGGCAGTTCCTATCGAGGCGAGCAAAGCAGTTACTATAATGATAAGTTGATCCGAAAGTGGCATGTGACGACCTACGGCGAAACAAATGAAAAGAGCGCAAACCCCTTGATAAATTGACGTTCCATCCATGTTGATCGTAGCTCCAAGGGGAAGCGTGAAGGAATAAATTCCCTTAGGTATACCCATGTTTTCGGCGCACGCCATCGTCACTGGTAAGGTCCCGCTACTGCTCCTGGTAACAAAGGCAGTTATCATGGCTTCCTTTGCGCGTGCTAGAAACTTGGTTAAACGTAGACCATAAAGCCTCAATACTAACCCGTAAACTAGTGCTACGTGAACGACTATGGCCAGATATTCCGTTCCGACTGCTGTTGCAAGCGGTCCGATTACCCTGGGGCCTTCTTTTGCCAGGACCACAGCCACTAATGCAAAAACTCCAATGGGGGCGTATTCCATTATTCCTCCTACAATTTTGTACATGACCTCGGCTGCGCCATTGGCAAAATCAAAGACCGTTTTTGCGGATGCCCTTAATTCTTCGTTGTCGCTTTCTAACAAAAAGGAAAGTCCTAATCCGAAAAGAAGCGCAAAGAAGATAATTGGCAAAACGTCGCCTTTGGACAAAGCCTCGACGGGGTTTGTCGGGACTATATTTAAAAACGTTGTTACCAATGAAGGTTTTTTAAGCTCAAATCCTGCAACTTCGCCTACGGCGAGCTCTAATCCCAACCCCGGTTTGAATAAATTAGCAAAAATCAAGCCTATAGCGACGGCAAAGACAGTAGTGAGTAAATAATAAACTATTATTTTTACGCCAACCTTGCCCAAGCGATAGGGACTGATGCTCGCCGTTCCAACGATAAGACTAAACAGTATCACTGGAACGACTATCATTTTTAGGAGCCTGATGAATAAATCCCCGAAAGGTTGGACCCAAAGTATCTTGTCCTTAAACAAAAGCCCAGCCACGATGCCAAGTATAAGTCCAATCAATATGCGCATCAACAAGTTTGACCCGAAATACCAACTCATGAAACCTCTTTTTTTCTCTCCCTCCGACATTGCTTCACCCTCCTTTTGTTTTTATAGTAATTTTGATGGGCTATATTGCGATGTTATATTAATTATAACTTATTATGCTAGGGTTTTTATGGTTTTAATTTAAAGACAACTGGAACTAAGATCTCTCTTTCCTCCGTGCTTTTGAAGACCCATTGTTTGACGGCTTTTAGCGCACTTTCGTCTAACAAGTCATATCCACTTGATTTATAAACGCTGGCCTCAATGACAGTGCCGTCAGATGAAACTCGCACGTATATTGTTGCGGTTCCTTCTTCGCCGTGCCTCCTTGAGATCAGAGGATATGCGGGTTTTACGCTTCTAAGGATATCAAGTTCGCTAGCCATTCGTAGCGACTTTTGTGGCCAGCTAGAGGAGTTGTTTGAAATATCATTGCTTAAGTTATCAGCACCGACCTGGCCGTTATTTTTTTCATGCTGTATCCCTTTCGTTTGAGAGAGATCGGTTTTTTGTACTGACTCGCCAGAGTCGCGATTTAGCGTTTCTTCCTGAACGTCTTTTCCGTTTCTACTTAAATGAGTAACTTGCGCATCGATGGAAGAGGGTTTTTTCGTGGGAATTTCTTTTTTAGTTTCGCTCGAAGATTTGATAGTTGCAGATTCTTTTTTTTGCACTGTTGGTTCCTTTTTTTCGTTGAGGGTCTCTGTGGGAGAAATTTTTTTTGGCATCACTTCAGAGGTAAGGAGGTTTTTGACTTCATCTTTAGAGTTTTTAGCGCTGCTTGCAACTTTGATCGTTTCGGCTGGCTCAAATCTTGCCAGCTTGACATTAAGGGGCTTACTCACGCTTGGCGTCTTGACTCGAGCGTGAGGAATCTCGAAGTTCCAAATTATTACAGTGTGTATTAGTAAACTTAATAACAGAGGGGCCATCCACTTTCCGATATTGTCTCTCATGGAATCGTTTTTTCGCCTCCACCCACTGCCAACGAGACTTCTTCAACTCCAGCTTGCTTTAATGCGTCTAATACACGAATTATTGCTTCATAGGGGGCCTTCTTATCTCCGGCTAAAAGTATCGATTGGCCTTGCGATCTTTCTTGTCGAGCAAGCACGACCGCGTCGTCAATGTCAACCGTTTTCTCGTTAATTATAACAGCACCATGGCGATCGACGTTTATCACAAAAGGTGTCCGTGATAAGGAGTCTCCAGTGCCTTCCGGAAGCATAACTGTAATGCTTCCTTGGACAAAGGTTGCAGTTAAGACGAAAAAGATGATCAATTGAAAGACGACATCTACTAAAGAGGTTAATTCAATTTCCGGAGAAGTCCTTCTTTTTGATCTCATCAGAGGGAACATTCCTCCTTAGAGGCCCTGTTCAAGGCTTTAATTAACATATCCGCACTTTCAAGCACTCTGGGTCCAGGGTGAAGGAGCACTTCTGCTTCGAAGGAGACAATTCCTCCATTTTTTGCCTTAATTGGCAGATCCCCCATTATGCTTATGAAATCCCTTGCCGTAATGGACATGCCCTTGCTTGCTTGCACCAAAAATATTACATCAGGGTTGAAGGACAGCAATTCTTCCTTGCTCATCACGGGAAAGGAAAACCTCTTGCTTCCCGCGGTATTTCTAATGCCCACTGCTTCCATGATATCGCTGATGTAACTCCACCCTCCGGCAACTATTAACGGGTCATGCCATACTACCACCAGCATCGACACGGGTTTTTTCAGATTTTTTGACGTCAAAAGCTTTCTTTCCTCTAGTCCTTTTTCAATTATTTCCCATACTTCCCTTGCTTTCCTCGTCTTGTCAATTTTAGCTGCTATCGCAAAGAAGGCTTCCTTTACGTCATTTAACCTGTGGTGCAGCGTCAATTCTAGGGTGTCAATGTTGAAGGTTCGGAGGCGCTCTAGCAGGTCGTGATGAAAAATCTTTTCGCCTATGACGAGATCGGGTTTTAAGTTAAGTATTTTTTCAAGCGAAGGATTTATATTGCCGCCAACACTTTGTATTTTTGATATTTCAGGAGGAAAGATATCATAATCCGTTACTCCCACTACGAAATCAATGCAATCCAAAAAATATAACGACTCGGTGATACTTGGTGCTAGCGAAACAATTCTTTCGTACTTTTGGTTTGCCGCTGCCGAGGGTAAAAAAACCCAACTTAGGATTGCCCACAAAAGATAGGCCCAACATGCCAGTTTCTTAAAATTATTCATGCTCCATTTTCCCTCGTAATAGCTTTTCCCTCAAGATGAAATCAGTCCCTCTCCAAAGGGATTCCTCCGCAGCGTCGATTTTCGATGAAAACCATGAATAACATAATACCGCAGGTATTGCGACGGACAATCCGGCAACGGTGGTTAGCAAAGCCTCCCAAATGCCTGAAGCAAGCAGAGCCATATTAGCTGCTCCTTCGGACTCTGCAACAGCTCGAAAGACATTGACAATCCCCAAAACAGTGCCCAAAAGTCCCAGCAAAGGTTCAACGCGGGCAATCGTAGAAAGAAGGGTTAGCCCCTTCTCCCACCTGTAAAGCTCATGTCGGACCTCTTGTTCTAATAACATTTTTAGCGCCTCAGATGGCGCCTGCCAATGATCTACCGCTGCCCGAAACAGGCGATGTAGTGAAGTCTCTTTTTCACGAACTAAGGAAGACGCCCCTTCGGCATCTCCTTTGTATAGCAATTCACCCAGTTTGCGCTCCAGCGGTTCCGGGTTTGTCCATGACTTCGTGTAAAACCAAAAGCGTTCGATGACAACTGCCAATCCGATTATGGAAACCAGCAATATTGCGTACATACACGGACCGCCCATTTCCATCAGGCGCATGAAATTCAAAGATTATCACCCCTGTATTTTTATATCAAAAAGAGAATAGCATCATATGCTCGATCTGCCAATGTTTTTCTGAAACCAGCCGGCCTTGCTAAAAGCGAGGAGTAGTGCAAACCCGAGAAGAGAGCCAGGAACGCTACTTAAAAGAAAGGCTGACATTATTAACCACAGCGCTGTCTCCTTACCGATTGCCGGCGCCAAGATATAAACGCTTATAATAGCTCCTATTATTCCCGTGCCCAGAGGTTCCGTTAAGGCGGCGTAGTGTCTCTTGTTTTTAAGGAGTCTAGCTGCGATGCCCACAACTAAAGCTCCTGGTATGCTGCCTGGAAAGGCAAATAACGTTCCTGTGCCTAAAGCATTTCTGATTATACTCGCAGTTAAAGCTGCACCTGCCGCCCACCATGGTCCAAGCAATACCCCAGATATAGCGTTAATAGCATGTTGAAAAGGGAAACAACGAGTTGGGCCTACGGGGATGCTAAATCCCGAAAGAAGAACTGCCATTGCAGCAAAAAGAGCCGCTAGAATAAGGTTTTTCAACGTGGTCTTCATAACTTTTATGTGCCTCCTTTGACCCGTTTTTGGGTTTTAGTCCTTCCACAAAAGCTGTTTTACGTCAACATGGTGTTTTATCAGCCCTACTTGAAGCGCAAAGTCTGCGAAGGCTTGCCATCGTTCAGCCTCAAGGTTTTGGTTTTCGGCGTAAAAAGGCAAAGTCTTTTCGAAAGCGCGTTTTTCAAGTTCTTTGTCCGATTCGGGTACGGCCTTGAAGTAATGGTCAAGAGCTTCTTCGGAAGTATCCTTACTTATTTCTATTGCCTTAGATAAAGCTCTTCTGAAGGAGGAGATCGCCTTCTTGTTTTCTTTGGCAAATTTCGGATTAGCAATTACTACAAGTTCATCGTAATCGGGGAAGCCATATTCTTCCAGTGCAAAGTAACCAGGCGCATATCCTTCAAGCTCTAGTTCCACTACTTCATAATTTCTAAAACCGCCCATCACGGAATCTATCCTTCCCGATACCAAAGAGGGTACGATCGCAAATTCCACATGTATTAGGGTGTAATCTTTAATTTCGTTTAGTTCGCAAAAAGCCCTGGCCAGCACATCTTCCATTCCAGCGACGGTATATCCCATTGACTTCCCATTTAGGTCTTGGGGTTTTTCTATACCGCGATCTTTGATGTACAAAACAGTTGATAGAGGATGGCCTATAAGCCTACCTATGACTAATACTGGAACACCCTCGGACGCCGCAACTAGAGCTTGTGGCTCGTAACTGATGCCTAATTCCGCTCTGCCTGCTGCAACCAGTTTCAACGCGTCAGCGCTTTCTGAGGGTGACGTTATGTTTACCTTTAGACCTTCCTCTGCAAAAAAACCCTTTTCTTGTGCCACATAAAGCGGCAAGTGGTCAACGTTTGGAAACCAGTCCAATACTAACGTCAAATTCTCTCCTCTCGCCGGAATCGCAAAAAGGAGAAAAATCAATACCGCCAAACCTATGCGTTTCACTTTTAAATCGCCTCCTGTCTGAATGTCGTTTAATTAACTAACGTAACATTTCATAGCGTTAAGTTAATCTTTCATATCGTTCAGCCAAAATAAAAAATGCTCTTCCAACTTGCTTACCAGCAACCATAGTCCCATGCCCATGACGCTTAGCCAAACCAGAGCCGCAAAAAGCATGTCAGTTCTCAATCTGGCGTTCATTTGAATCATCAAGTACCCTAAGCCCTTTTGAGCGCCTACCCATTCCCCGAGTACTGCCCCGATTGTAGCGACGGCGACGGCCATCTTAAGCCCGGCAAAAAATGAGGGCAGGGCGGCAGGCCAATAGAGAAGGCGCATCTTTTTCCAAAAAGATGCATCGAGGAGGTCGAAAAGCACCTCATAATCCGGGTCAACTTGTTTAAAACCAGAGTGCAGTGAAACGGTCAAAGGAAAAAATATTACTATAGTGGCCATGATGATTTTGCTCAAAAGTCCGTATCCAAACCACACGACAAGCAAAGGAGCCAAAGCGAAGATTGGTATGGCCTGCGATATGACGAGAAAGGGCGTTACTGCGGCATCGATGCTTGGAAAATTAAACATGACCATTGCAAGGGGTATGGATATGGCAAGGCTAATCAGTAAACCGAGTAAAATCTCGACCGCGGTAACTAGCGTGTTTTCTAAAAGCAAAGGTGCTTGAGAAAAACACGTATATAAAATAAGACTTGGAGCAGGAAGTATGAATTTAGGAATGTGCAAAAAGTTTACCGAAATTTCCCATATCACAAGGATAAATGTTAAGACTAAAAAGGATGTTCGCCTATACATTGACGAGCTCTCCTTTTAGCGTGGAAAATATATTTTCTGCCATCTCCCTTAACTCGAAGTCCAAATGATATCTGGGCTTTGGCAAATTGCTTAAGTCGATCTCCTTTATTATGCGCATGGGTAAGTGTGAAAGTAAAAATATCTTATCCGCAAGCATTAAAGCCTCCATTACGTCGTGGGTGATCATCAATACGGTTTTGTCGAATTCCAACTGGATGCGCAAAATTTCGTTTTGAAGCAATCGCCGGGTAAGTGCGTCAAGAGCTGAAAGAGGTTCGTCTAGCAAGAATATTTCTCTGTCAAAAAGCAAGGTGCGGACCAAAGCGGCTCTTTGGCGCATGCCTCCGGATATTTGATATGGAAAGTAATGCTCGAATCCTGATAAGCCAAATCGGGATAAAAGACGTTTTGCTTTGACTTCTCCGGCCTTTAAATCTCTCTTTAAAGTTTTTATCGGGATCAAAACGTTGTCCAAAATGTCGAACCACGGAAGCAGCAAATCTTTTTGGAGCATCATTGCGGTATTTTCTTTCAAGTTTAGTGCCTTTAGCCCCTCCCACTCTATGTGACCACCATTAGAGGGTTCTATCCCGGCAATGACACGAAATAAAGTACTTTTACCGCATCCAGAGGGTCCTAAGAAGGCGGCAAAACCTCCCTTTTCTACCATGAAGCTTATATTTGTAAATACCGTGAGATCTGAGTAAATTTTGCTGATGTCGCAAACCCTTAACAAACTAAAGCCGACCTCCTTATTTAAGGATCAGTCAGCATATTGGGGAAGGAATTATTTTTTGAAGGCCTAAAAATTTACACCTTCCCTACGCCGGCATGACCCGGATCAGGTTCTAAGGGTCGAAGCTTTTTAGCTTCCTCTCAGTCGGTAAACCGACTCCCCCAGGACACATTTAAAATTTTAACACAAAGTTTACCGCCTGTTAAATAAACATCTTTAAGTTTATGTTTTGGCAAGCTTATTTGGGTGGATCACATTCTTCAGTGAGTACGTATATCATTGACGGCTTTACGCTGAATGAAACGTTTTGGCCTTCGTTCAGGTTTAAAGTGGAATAAGAATCTTTGGGATGCTCCGTGTGCCATTCTATTCCGGCACTATGAATGTAAAGCCGTACTAAGTGGTTCATCTCAATTCTTTCTATTATCTTTCCCTCCATGACGTTGGGCTTTAATTCCGGGTCAACGGGAAGATCTGGGTAAAGCAATTTGATGTGCTCGGGAGGTATAAAAACGGTGGCCTTTCCTCTTGCCGGACTCGTGGGTTGTAATAGCTTTAGTTTTCCCTCAGGCCACCTGAACCAATGGTTTCCTTCTTCCGTTATGATTTCGCCCTGTATCAGTGTTCCCCAACCCAAGGAATGCCAAACATTTTCCTGGCTTTGGGGGTCCCAAAGTTTGTTTGCATCGATGGTGGCGGTTATAGACCCGTCGCGGATTAAAAACACCCTGGTTGCCAGTGAGCACACGTCTTCTACGTCATGAGTGACATATAAAGTCGGGATCTTTATTTCAAGAAATAAGTTTTTTAACTCTCTCCTTAAGGCCCGACGCATTGGTCCTTCCAGCGCGCTAAAGGGCTCATCAAGTAGCAAAAGATCGGGCTTGGGTGCAAGTGCTCGAGCTAAGGCAACGCGTTGCTTTTGACCACCTGACAGCTGATGAGGCATTCTCTCGTAAAGTCCGCTCAGTCTCATCTTGTCAAGCCACTCCTTGGCAAGCTGCCACTTATTTGGTTCCTTTAATCCGTATGCAACATTTTCTATCGCAGATAAGTGAGGAAATAGGGCCAATTCCTGAAAGACTAACCCGATCTTTCTTGCAGCCGGCTTCAGAAATACAGAAGAGGCGGAGTCGTACAAGATACGTCCCCTGAGGGTTATTTTACCGCGATCAGGTTTAACGAGGCCGGCTAAGACATTCAAAGTTAGACTTTTTCCGGCGCCGCTTGGACCAAAGAGCACACCTATTTCCTCTCCCAGATAGAGCGAAACATTTAAATGGAAATTTCCAAGGGTTTTAGAGAAATTTGCCTCAAGACAACTCTGCATGCTTTCCCTCCAACTTTTTAACAATTGATAGACTGGCTATTCCAAGAATAGTCAATAAAAGGGCCGCTAAGTTTGCCTCGAAAAACTTCATGGCCTCAACTCTGCTGTAAATATAAAGCGGTAATGTCTGAGTTCTTCCGGGTATGTTTCCCGCTATCATAAGCGTAACACCGAAATCCCCGAGGGCCCTCATGGAAGCCAGGGCAAGGCCAGCCATCAAGGAAGACCTTGCCAAAGGGAAGGTGACTCTACAGAACACTTTAAGTTCATTATCTCCTAAGGTGCGAGCGGCTTGTTCGAGCCTCTCGTCTACAGAGCAAAAGCCAGACTTCGCAGCTTGTATCATTATTGGCAAGGAAGGAAAAAGAGGCGCTAAAGCGGCTGCCGGAAAAGAAAAAAGTATCCTGGATTCCCTTATAAAAGGAATATGAGACAACGTCATAAGGAGGTACAATCCTAAAACGGAAGGCGGAAGGACGATTGGCAGCACCACTAGAGTATCGACTATTGCCCTACCCTTGAATTGCTTCTTAGCTAATGTCCAACCCATTAAAGTGCCGATGAAAAAAAGTATAGGAACATCTACTGCCAGCACCTTTAGGCTTATAATGAAAGATGGCCTCATCTTTATCGCACCGGCTCAAAACCCCATTTAATCCAAATGTCATAGCTAGCTTCGGACCTGATGTAATGCCAGAAAGCCTCGATATTTTTGGTGGCCTTGCTCTTTACAAGTCCACCGCTATTTTCTAGTGGGTCTACGGGTAAGATAACGTAACTTCCTTCATTTAATTTTTTTGCGACAGATAGCGAAAACATCCCGATATCGGCCCCGCCTGTTTTAGCTGCCAAGGCGGCTTGCTCTACATTGCCCATTATCACCAACCTTTTTTCTTTTAAAAGCTCGTCATAAATTCCTATTGCATTCAGATATTCTGCAGCGGCTTTGCCAAAGGGAGCTGCTTCCGGATCTGCAATGGCGATGCGAACGTCTTTTCTTTCTATCGTTTCCAAAGTGATGGTTTCATCTTTTGGCCACCATGCCACGACCGGGGACGTTGCCATTGGGAACACCTCATAAAGCAGTCCCTCGCTTTCAAGTTTTTTGGTCCATTCGGGGCTTGCCGATAAAAATAGCCCAAAAGGGGCTCCGGCTATTATTTGGGATGCTAGTTTGCCCGATGCTCCGGAAACGATTTTTGGGGAGGTTCCCAGACCATAGCTTTCAAATTCAGTAGCCAATTCGTTTATGCATTCGTGCATGCTCGAAGCGACAGCTACCACATCATCTGCTGAGTCAGCAAGGGCAAAAGAGGGGAACAAAAATGATACTATCACCACCATAACTGCTAAACCTTTACTTAACCGGGACAACACGAAAGGACGCCTCCTTTAATTGTATTTAGATGCTTTAAGTGATGCAATTTTGCAGGTCTCGTCGTCAGCATCTAAGCTTAAATATAAGCTACAGAAAGAGGAAATGCAACTATGTTGCAAATAATTAATTTCGTCCCGGTCATCCTTGCTAAATTGATTACCATTCTGATGTGTAATCGTCAAAGTAGCCCTGCACATGCACAATGGGAGTGCCTTTGTCTCCGCTTCCGCTTACAAGGTCGCATAAACTTCCTATAAGGTTGGTGTACATGCGTGGGGTGGTACCTAATGTTTCATTGGCATCCAAATTTGAAGCTTTTTTCTTAAGGATATGGTTTTTGACTATCTCATCAACACTACCTTCTTGCGCCTCAAGTTCTTTGTCGATGACGTATTTTAATTTGATCTCGCGGGGCGTCCCGATCAAGCCTTTGGTAAAACCGGGTGAGACCACTGGATCTGCAAATTCCCAAATTCCCGTCTTTGGATCCTTGAAGGCGCCGTCCCCGTACACCATGACTTCCACCTCAACTTGACAGGTATCTTTGATTAGAGACTGTATTTTCTCGCATATTTCTTGGCTGTTGCGGGGAAAAAGTTTCAACCTGTCTTCCGATGCCGTATTGGATCCCAGCAAGCCGTATTCCGGGTTATAACCACTGCCATTCACAGGTTCGGTGAGCAGGTCGTCCAAGCCGAGCACCACGGAAGCCCCAGCCTGTTTTGCGATCTTTTTTGTCCAATCCCTTTCATGAATGTTGGCTACCAGAATTTCCTTTGAGTATTTTAAGGCGATTTTCGGGTCGTTTGAAAAATATATGTGCATTTTGCCCTCAGGCGCAACGCTTTTATATAGATCGACGTAATCAACGTTTGTGAATGGATGTCTTAGCGAAAGTCCTTTTATGGACCTATAATCTTTTTCTTCGAGCGTGTCAACGTAAGGGTTTATGCCCTTCTCGTACATTACCTCTCTGTTCATTAGTGGGTTGCCAACCTCGTCGTTAGGATAGTTTAGAAAAAGATGAATGGTTTTGCCTGTCGCAATGATGCCTTTAAGGATTAAAAAAAACCTATTTCGGCTTAAGATCGGAAAAAGGACCGCGATTTCATCTGCCTTCATTTTTCGGGATAAATCATTAGCTACGTCGTGTATTGTTGCATAGTTACCCTGAGCTCTGGCGACAAGCGATTCAGTGATCCCTATTACGTCTTTGTCTCGCAAAGAAAAACCTTCTTCTTTGCATGCTCTTTTGATGGAGTCTACGACCACCGAAACTATGTCATCGCCTGTCTTTATCAAAGGTGCCCTGATGCCTCGCGCTACTGTGCCGACCCTTCGCGCCATGGCAATCACTTCCTTTCGATTCGATCGATGTCTTAACCCTTCATGACCGATGGATAATATAGCACAATTCGTTGTTTTTTATTTAATTTAGCCCAATATTTCTGAAGTTGCGACGTCTTTTTTAGGTATGTTGCATTTGTGTGGTACTTGGGCTACGAAAAAAAATATTAAGTTGGCAACGAAAGCCCAGATATCCCCTGAGAGGAAGAATGTAAAAAATACTGATATGATATGTCAAGTCCTTTATGATAATTTATATTAATATTGCTGCTATTCATGATTTGTTAAAAAATTTTTATAATGTTCTTTCGAGCTTGAAGGACATCTAAGGCGGTGATTTAGGGTTCATGACTAAAGATCTGATATGGTTTGGCATACAATATCTTAGCGTTCAATCGCGCATGTTGCCTCATTCTGCTGCTTTGTCCCTGGGTGGAAGTTTGGGGCGTATCGTGTGTGCGTTAAGTAAAAAGAGGGTCTCAAAAGCTGTCCGCAGATGCTCAAAGATCTTGGGTTGCAATTTAGCGGTAGCAAGAGATATTGTTACTAAATCTTACATCAATTTGGGCCGCAGTGTCGTGGAATTTCTCAGCCTGCCTAAATTAAGTAGCAGAATTGACGAAATAGTTACTGCACATGGCATAGAAAATCTCAATGATGCCCTTGCATGCGGTAGAGGGGTGATATTGCTTACGGCTCACCTCGGCAATTGGGAGCTGGCGGCGGCCTACTTGGGTATTAAAAGATATCCTATAAAGGCGATAGGCGCGGAACAAAGGGATCCCCGCATTACTGACTTAATTTCCGATCTTAGAGCTTCATGCGGTGTCGAAAGCATTGGGAAGGGCTTTGATTTAAGGAGTGCCATTCGTTGTCTTCAGGAGGGAAATATCTTGGGGGTGTTGCTAGACCAAGACGCGCGTGACAAAGGAATAATCGCTCCTTTCTTGGGGCATCCGGCGAGTACGCCCTACGGGCCTATAAAGATGGCACAAAAGAGGCGGTCCCCCATCGTCCCACTGTTCATAATTCGCAGGAAGGATGGCATCCGGCATGATTTATACTTTTTGCCTACTTTGGAAGAAACCATCAAGGATTTTTACGACAAACCCATTGAAGAAAACGTGCGCATATGCAATGATATCTTGTCTGACTGGATTTTGCGACATCCTGAACAGTGGCTGTGGCTATATCCCAGATGGGCATCTACGTTAGGTGATAGGTAATGTATCTAGGTTTGGACCCTGGCAGAGATAAGGTTGGTTTTGCCTTCGTAAATGAAGAGGGCGAACTCCTTTGTTCTGGCATATTTCAGGCGGAATCTTTTGAAGCATTCTTATCGGCTTTGATAGGGGAAAATTGGGATTACATAAGATCATACAAACTCGAGGGCAGTATTTCTGCACTTTTCGGCCAAAAACTTGAGGTTGTATTGCTTGGTGGAGGGACTACATTTAAGGATTTCGAACGGCTCTTGCGAAGATATGGAATTAGGTACGAAATTGTGGACGAGTCTTTCACAACGCTCAGGGCGAGGAAGGCCTACTTCCAGATTCACCCTCCAAAGGGGTTACGTAGATGCATACCGTTGTCTCTTTTAATTCCAAAACGAGATGTGGACGATTTGGCGGCTTGGGAGCTTGTCAAAAAATGGTTGCAGAATAAAGATATCCACGGAGGCGTATCATATGGATGCTGAACTTTTCGCAAAGATTGTCAATAGTTTTGCAGGGGCGCTTGTATCTGTTTGCAAAAGCATGGGCGTTGATATCACATTGGATAAATTGGCCATTACTTCCGACGTGAGCGTTGCTGGAAGCAGGGTTGCCGCGCTAATAGGCTTTGTAACGACAGCGGTTAAGGGAACAGTTGCTGTTATGGCAGACGAGACAAGCTTTAATCGAATTGTAATCGCAATGTCAGGAGGAAATATTACGCCCAAATTGGGTGATCCTCTTTCCATGAGCGTGTTGGGAGAGCTGGCGAACATGACTAGTGGACAGGCCTTCATTAAGCTCAGCGAAGTGGAGGGTCTAAACTTGACTCCCCCTCAGTTGTTGGTTGGCGAACATATTAAATCCATTCCTCCCAAAGAAAGATCTACACAAAGTTTTACTCTGCCCTTTAAACTAGACGGAGGAGGGATTTTATATATGGTCTTAACAGTGAGTTGAGGAACTTTATCATATGTTGCTTGTTAATTCAAATTTCTTTTTTCGATATAAAGTAAAGCATAAAGCAAACTTGTGGTTTATCGGCAAATTATACTAGCGAAAAATGCCGTGAGCGCGGCTAGCAAGCCACAAGTTATAATTCCCAGGGGAGGACGCTTGTTTATCCGCGTATTTAGCAACAGGAAAAATGCCAAGGGTGCCAACAAAAGATAAATTGGCCTGTTCAAGGTTGACGAAAATAACCTTAGAGTACTTGTCGTTAGAAGTGCTGCTACCCCAGGACGAAGCGAGAGCTTTGCATTTTGCTTGGCTGTTTCGCCGATTGGAAGGATTTTGATGATTAATAGCAATATCAACAATAATATGAGGGGAGTTGCAACTATAGCAGCAGTTGCGATTATGGCTCCGGGAAATCCTCCCAGTTTTTTGCCCACATAGGTAGCAGCGTTGACGGCAATTGGGCCTGGAGACATTTGCGCTAAACTTATCATTTGCTCAAATTCACCGGAAGTGAGCCATTGGTAATTTAGCACAATCTCATGATATATTAAAGCTATGGAGGATAACCCGCCCGCAAAGCTCCCCAAAGATATTCTCGCAAAGGCCAAGGCAAGGAAGAAAAGTTCACGCATCTTTGTTCTTCCTTGCAAGAAGCATGTTCATCGAAAAGCCCACAAAAAGAGCAATGAGCGGGTGAACTTTGACCAGCATCAAAATTGTCATCAAGATAAAACTTGCAAAGCTCACAAAGCCATATTCAAAGGCTTCCTTTATCCATCGCAAAGCTGTCAAAAAGACAAACACTGCTACACCAACTAGGCCGCCGTAAAAAAAAGATTCTATGAATAAACGAGTGGCTTCTTGATTCAAATTTAACAGGAGTGGCGCTAAGAAATATATTATTATAAATGGTGGCAAGATTGACCCTGTCACAGCTGCAAGACCACCTGTTATTCCAGCAAGTTTTTTGCCGATAAGATATGATAGGTTCGTAATTATTGGGCCAGGAAGGGATGTAGTGATTGCGATTAAGGAGTCGGTATCGCATAATGAGTCCCAGGATTTCTTTTTGATTTCGGCATCGATGACTCCGATGAATACGAAACCTCCTCCCAAGGCCCACAGACTTGCTTTGAAAAAAAGTAAAAATATATCTTTTATCACAATTATTACCCGCTTTCATAAATATCTCTTTCTTCATCGGATTTTCAAGTAAAATTTTATATGGACACGTTGCTTAACTTGGGATTTTTGATTTAAGCTTAATAGAAGCAGCTCTTTAGGTAAAGGCTTTAAATTAAATGACTGACGATGAGGAAGATGAAAATGTCTGAATGGTATACAAAGGGCTTGTTGGCATATATGTTGGGTCTTGGCGAGGAAGAAATAGAAGAATTGATGAATAAGTATCTCGAAGAAGTAGGTGTCGAAGACCCGAGAACTTTATTTGCCTATTTAATGAGGAAGTGCAAAGAATATGTAGCATTGTGGGCTTTACTATCATTTTCTAGTCAGGTTACCTTGCTACAGGTAGCTGTAATAGGTCCTGATGGCCAAATTATATGGACATCTCAATCCACCCTGCCCTACACAGCGAAAAATCTTTCTTTAAACAAGTGGTCTACCGTAGCTAATATCCTTACCAAGGGGTCAGAATTTTTGCCTTCATCAGTAAATGATGCCGAATTTATAGCTGCACAACATGCAAATCTGCAATTGAGAAAGGTGTGGCCTGATGTTGTAGATGAGGCATACATAGAATTTTTGCAAAGAGAACATGCAGATGCTTCGGTAGATGAGGAATTTTCGCCCAGAGAAAAGTTAATGGAGTTTGAAAAAAAGTTTCGCGAGGCCACCGGAAGGACCATCCCCATCGTAGCATTTAAATTTGACAAGCTGTCTTTGCCGGAGCTCAGGGAAAAGAGCATCAATTTGTTGTCTCTGGATTCTGCAATAACTAGATATCTTAAACAAGTAGTAAAAAAAGAAGAAATCGGCTCATATATTATAAATGAGCCGATGGATGGCGGTGCTTCGTTAATCGAGATAGATCCGCAACTAGATCCTATCAGGGGAATACCTCTATCCGAACTTCATCCTGGGGATGTTATTTTCCTTGCAAATTGTGATGAAGAGATAGCTGCGAAGGTCTTTATGATACGACTATTAAAAGATGGCCGATATGAAGTCCACGGTACGATAGAGGAAGAAGACAAAGAGGTTTACTTCAGATTTGTAGCGCCAGGAGATATAAAGGTTAAGGCTCTGCAATCAGGCGTAAAAAGCGGTTTGGATGCCGGGTTAATATTGTCTTTATTGTTTGTAATTCTAGTGTTTATAATTGTTTTGTTTTTGCCTTTTTAAAAGGGCTGCCAAAATAACAACCGAAATGGCTGCTATGTTAGTTAATTATCCCTGGTTAATATGGCAAAAATACTTTTTTAGATAAATCTAACCTAGAGCGCATCGTTGTAAATGATCGAAATGCACTTTAATGCCAAGGCCTCCAAGCTAGAGATCATTAAATCGGTATCCAGGTTGGTGGCTTTAAACGCCAGGGGAATTTCCGTACAAGCTGCTATGAACGGAAGATCTCCTTTCTTTTGCAACGAGAACAAAACCCTGGACAGCATGGATGCTGCCCCCCGCAAATCGTTTTTCTTCACAAGCTCGATGCTTCCATGAACTTCCTCTTGTTCTTTTGGATCGGGCAAAAAAAGCTCAACTTCCATTTGCTTGGCGTACTTTTGATAAAGTTCGGTCTTTATGGTTCCATTGCTAGCGAGAAGCCATGCGCCAGAAGGTGACTTTTGCTTTGTTTGTTCCAAGGTCGAATGAACTATGTGGACCAGGGGTCTAGGTAGTTGGTTTTTCATTTTATCAATGAAGTAGTAAGCGGTATTGCAAGGCACTGCCAGCAAATCAGCCCCCCAAGAAGCAAGTTTATTGAGGCCTTCCAGCAGGTAGGGCGAAGGATCTTTCCCGCCGTATAATATCGCCTCTGTTCTGTCCGGAATTTGTGGCCATGAAAGCAAAATTACCCGAGGGTGTTCCTGGTCACGACTTGCGGGCGCTAGTTTGGCCAATAAAACCATGAATTCTGCTGAGGCAGCAGGGCCCATGCCCCCCAATACACCGAGTGTCTTTTGAGGCACCATGTTTTAAACCTCCCTTAATTTTTAGTTAATCCATATAGCAGCCAGCGTTAACGTCTAATACCTCGCCGTTTACGTAATCGTTTTCAATTAAGAATCTCACCGCATGAGCTATTTCTTCGGGTCTGGCCAACCGGCCGTTGGGAGAAAGACTGGCGAGTCTTGATTTATCTTCCGGAGTCAGAAGATCTGTGTCTACCGGTCCCGGAGCTACCGCGTTGACCCCTATGTTATGTTCTAATAGTTCTCTGGCCAGGTGGAAAGTCATGCCAACTAGACCTGCTTTGCTTGCCGCGTAATGAACCCCCATGATGCCCCCGTCTTTTCCTGCTAAGCAGCTTACGTTGACAATTTTCCCCCCTTCGTTCCCTATCATATATGGCAAAACGCACTGGGTTAATATGAAGGCGCCTTTTAGGTTGACGTTTAAAACTTTGTCCCAGTCTGCTTCGTCTATTTCAAGCAAAATGGTGTTTTCCCCAAGAATGCCCGCATTATTGACCACTATATCGATGGTATCAAAATCTTCCACTATTGCTTGGACACACTTACTGATTTCAACTTTTTCAGTAAGAGCCATCTTATAACATTGTGCCTTTCTGCCTAGTTCTCCGATTTTCCTGGCTGTTTCAAGGGCATAAGCATCGTTTTTGTTGTATGTAAAGGCGACGTGAGCCCCATGAGACGCCAATTCAAGGCAGATGGCCTTACCTATACCTCTGCTTCCGCCAGTTATCAAAGCTACCTTATCCTTGAGCTTCACGGCGCTTCCTCCTTATATTCTATTTTAATTAAAGAGATATGAATTACAATCCCAAGTATAATAAACCAAAGAGTTAATTTTTTGGTCGGAGGTCAGTGTCATGTTTAGGAAGGTCAAAAAAGTCATGATCCTCATCGTGTTTATTTTTTTTGCCTTGTTTTTTGTGACTTCAAGTGCATTTGCTGACAGGGGAATTGTTTTAGCCCTTTCGGGAGGGGGCGCCAAGGGTTTGGCACATATAGGAGTCATTAAAGCTCTCGAGGAAGAGGGAGTGAAGATAGTCGGGATAGTGGGAACAAGCATGGGTGCTATTGTTGGCGGTTTGTCTGCTAGTGGGTATGACGGCGCTGAGATAGAGCGGATATTTCGGGATCTGGATTTGTATGAACTGTTTTGGGATGGCAGAGATGGCAATTCACCTTCCTCGGCAGAGCGGCCAATTATTAGGCTAAGTTACGATGAAGAAAGTCGGATAATGGGCAGGATGGGGATAATCGAGGGAAGGGATTTGTACGGGGAGATGTTGAAATATGCATCTCACATCAAAACTTATGACTTCATGAAGTTGCCCGTTCCCTTTGCTGCCGTAGCCACCGATCTTGAGACGGGCGAAATGGTTGTTATCACAAAGGGGAACCTTGCCTCCGCCATGAGAGCTTCCATGGCATTGCCGGGTATTTTCTCTCCTTGGCTATATGATGGCAAATTACTCATCGATGGTGGTTTGGTGGCAAATTTACCTGTTAGGGTGGCAAAAAATATATTTCCCGGTTATCCAGTTTTAGCAATAGACGTAACCGGTAAATTGGTCAAAAAAGAAGAGATCCGCTCAATGATTGATGTATTAGGCCAAACGGTGGGGATAATGACTGCCAAAAACGTTGAAGAAGATTTGCAATACGCCGATGCTGTCGTAAGACCCGCTGTGGATGATATATCTTTGATGGATTTCAGTAATATAGACGAGTTGATCGAGCGTGGAGCCAGGGCCACATTTGAGCAAATGGATCGGATAAAAGCACTCGTCGTAAAGGTTGTTGATGATGAGCAACCCCTTAAAAACCCGATTGTAAAGGATGTCAGACTGACTGGCATTCCCGACATACAAAAATCGTTCACAAGAGAAAGAAGATCGTGGATAGGTCGACCTTTGGACATGAAAGAAGTTAACAATACCCTTCTTGAGCTTCTAAAGCATGATCGTGTCGCTATGGCTGATTATAAACTCATAGAAGAAGATGAAAAGGTGATTGTGGAGTACGTGGTGAAAAGAAAACCTCAAAAAGAATATGCCTTTTCTGGCTATAGCACTAATATCTCTTCAGATAACAGATGGGCGACATTGGAATACATGCAAAGGGATTTATGGGATTCGGGCGATGAGGCTCGTTTGCAGTTTTGGCTTGGGGAAAATTTCTTTGCAAGAGCCAGTTACGTTGGAAGCGAGGGAAGTAGCTGGCGCTTCGAGTCAAGTTTGGCCTTTCAAGATTGGGAGATAACTCCAGAAAATTATGGCAAGGTCAGCTGGAAAAGGTATTTTGCTTACCTAGGGTTTGATAACGTCGGTGAAGACTACATATCTTTTAGCGGTGGCATTGCCTTTGATCACGTGGATGACGGCAAAGATGAACACCACTGGGGACCTATGATTAAATTCTCGTATAAAAACAAAAAAGACGACAAATCCGCTGGTTATTTCGAAACTGAAGGGCTTTTTTGGTATCCAGAGGGAGAAACATTGCTAGGTCGCGTTATCTTTGCGTCCTCTTTACCGTTAGGCGATGAGTGGAGTGCAGCCATTTCTGGAGGGGTAGAAAAGGGAGATGCGAGCACGCCCGCGTGGGCTGCTTATTTGGGAGGTTATGGAGAAATGCTTGGCCGATTGGGGCACCCCGTTATGGCAGAAAATGCTGCTTGGGTAAGGGTGAGCGTGCAAAATGCTTTGACTAGAGGTTGGTGGGGTAAACTGGAACCCGAAATTTTTGGTGCTATCGGCTATGCCTTGGACGATGACTGGCATAGGATCCAAGAGCTATGGGAAGTCGGGATAGGAGTGAATATTCCCAATAGGATTATTGACTTAAGCGTATTTGCTTTATATGATGATCGTAGCGATTGGACCTTTGGCTTTTCAGTGGGGACGCCGCCTGTTTCTTATGGACCGGTGATGCCATAGTCCTACTTTAAATCTTGGAAGGATTCTTTGAAGTTGACAAACTGCTAAGTCCTTGTATAATCATTCTCACAAGCCGGTGTACATGGTCGGTTGCGGGGGGATAGCCAAGCGGTCAAAGGCAGCAGACTGTAAATCTGCCGGCGTCTGCCTTCGCAGGTTCAAATCCTGCTCCCCCCACCATTAGGCCGACTTAGCTCAGCAGGCAGAGCACTTCCATGGTAAGGAAGGGGTCGCCGGTTCGATTCCGGCAGTCGGCTCCAGGAAGTTAGAGGTCCGAGACGTTGGATATGTTTCGGATCTCTTTTAGTATGTTGCCGTGAATTAGGACTATTGAGGACTTACTTGCAGCAATGATTGAATGAGGGGAAAATTCTGTTAGTATTTGGATAATGTTACAGGCGAATGGATCATTTAAGTGTCGTTATCGGTTGCAATCTACGATTAGGATAAGGGAGGCTGACAAGCATGGCAAAGGCAAAGTTTGAGAGGGTAAAACCACATTTAAACATAGGAACCATAGGGCACATAGACCACGGCAAGACTACCTTGACCGCTGCCATAACGAGGGTGCTGTCCACCGTAGGGTATGCCGACTTCACGGCCTTCGAAGAAATAGACAAGGCACCCGAGGAAAGGGAACGGGGAATAACGATAAGCATATCCCACGTGGAATACCAAACGGACGAGAGGCACTACGCCCACATAGACTGCCCCGGTCACGCTGACTACATAAAAAACATGATCACCGGAGCAGCTCAGATGGATGGGGCCATACTCGTGGTCTCAGCAGCAGATGGACCCATGCCCCAGACGAGGGAACACGTCCTTCTGGCAAGACAGGTCAACGTGCCGGTCGTAATAGTCTTCATGAACAAGGTGGACATGGTAGACGACGAGGAGTTGCTTGACCTGGTGGAGATGGAAGTAAGAGAGCTTCTTTCAAGCTACGACTTCCCCGGAGACGAAGTTCCCATCATAAGGGGTTCTGCCCTAAAGGCCCTAGAATGCGGATGCGGCAAGAGGGAGTGCGAGTGGTGCGGCAAGATATGGGAACTGATGGATGCCTGCGACAGCTACATACCTCTCCCCGAAAGGCCCATGGATCAACCCTTCCTCATGCCCATAGAGGACGTATTCTCCATAACGGGCAGAGGTACCGTGGTTACGGGAAGGGTAGAGAGGGGAAGGATCACCCCCGGAGAGGAAGTAGAGATCGTCGGAATGAGGGAAGACAAGATAAAGACCGTTGCCACTTCCCTTGAGATGTTTAGAAAAATACTGGACGAGGCCATAGCAGGCGATAACATAGGCATACTCCTTCGAGGCGTGGACAAAGATGAAGTAGAAAGAGGTCAAGTCGTGGCAAAGCCGGGGACCATCACTCCCCACAAGCGCTTCAGGGCCGAGATCTACGTCTTGAAGAAGGAAGAAGGCGGAAGGCACACTCCCTTCTTCAACGGATACAAGCCTCAGTTTTACTTCAGGACGACCGACGTCACGGGCGAGATAACCCTTCCCGAGGGCGTCGAGATGGTAATGCCCGGAGATAACGCCAACATAGAAGTCAAGCTCATAGTTCCCGTAGCACTCGAAAGGGGACTGAGGTTTGCCATAAGAGAAGGCGGTCGTACGGTAGGTGCCGGCGTAGTGACCGAGATACTGGAGTAATCCCCTTAAGGTGAAAGGGGGGACGTGGAATGGCCGATGTAGTGGGATTGGAGTGCACCGAGTGCAAGCGCAGAAATTACGTTACGACAGTGAATAAGAAAAAACAACCAAAGAAACTTGAAAAGAAAAAATATTGTCGTTGGTGTAATAAACACACCTTGCACAAAGAAACAAAGTAGGATAAAATAGTCTAGCGAGCAGGTCCGTAGCTCGAATTGGCAGAGCACCGGACTCCAAATCCGGGGGTTGCAGGTTCGAGTCCTGCCGGGCCTGCCAGAAATCAGTCCCTGACAGCCTTCTTGGCCTGTCGGGGATTTTTTATTTCCAATTTAGGAGCGCCGGACTGGGTTTTATATGGCAGCGATTTAAATGACTCCTAAAAATCCGCATCTTTCCGAAATGTAAGGTTTTCCCTCCCTTCGCTTTGTTTGGTATAGTATATTATAGTTAGTTTATATTCTATTTCTCTGTGTTATTCAAGCTCGAAGTTTGCCTTTGCATAATTCAAATAGGTGCTTGCGCAGCGCTCCTGCCGCCCGCAAACTACAGGACGCGGCCTCAGACCCGACAGAAGGCCTTAAAAGAAGGAAAGACGAAGGACGCATCGTCTCAACTGAAGATGGCGCCTCAAAAAGGCTCCTGGAGCTGATATACAGAGGTATGTTTACGTGGCTGCGCGGGTTACGCGTTCATGTCCCGCATGTCTGGGCCATACCGATCTTGCAATGACCAAACGTTACGTAGCCTACACGCTAGGCGGCATAAAAGAACAACATGCCCATGCCTCGCCTGTCAACAAGCTCGTGTCGGCGAGGAAGAGGGTAAGGAGGACAAAACAACCTTAAAACATGGGCAACAGATCGCATCGTTGCTTGTATGTTTTTCCATTGCGTAAACCGTGTTTCTTATATGAGGGTGTCCTGCTAATTTAAAGCCGAATATTGTTATAACGCAGCAAATAGGAGTTCAAAAATCGTTGTTAACTAGATATAATTTATTACAACATATGTCTGACTTTTGCGAATATTAGATATGCCATGATAAAGCTTAACGGCATTATGGTTTATATGTGGTGTGTCTTTTTGTCCTAATAGATATATTTCAAAAAAATGGAGTTGGTGTAAGTGGCAAAAAAGCGGGTCAATAATAATCAACGGGCCAATAATAATCAAGAAGAGCCTTTGGAAAAGCAGCTTTGGAAGGCTGCCGACAAGCTTCGCAAGAACATTGACGCTGCGGAATACAAACACGTAATTTTA
The DNA here is from genome assembly GCF_059026225.1 of Acetomicrobium sp. Lineage (NCBI taxonomy): Bacteria > Thermotogati > Synergistota > Synergistia > Synergistales > Acetomicrobiaceae > Acetomicrobium > Acetomicrobium sp. The sequence goes on along the minus strand of NZ_JBWQOQ010000002.1, from coordinate 68,491 downwards.
GGCCTTATATTTTTACGGTACATATCAGAGGCCTTCGAAGAGTTGTACATGAAACTTAAATCAGGCGAAGGAGAATACGAAGGAGCCGATCCGGAAGACAGAGATGAATATAAGGCAGAAAACGTCTTTTTCGTCCCAGCGGAAGCTAGATGGTCCTACCTGCAATCAATGGCAAAACAGCCAGAGATAGGCAAAATTGTAGATAATGCAATGGATGCGATCGAGAAGGGAAACCCATCACTTAAAGGAGTCTTGCCCAAGGTATATGCCCGTGGCAACCTAGATCCAACAAGCCTTGGCGAACTAATAGACCTGTTTAGCAATATTTCCCTTAAGGAAGCTAAATCGAGGACCGGCGACATTTTAGGCCATGTGTTTGAATATTTTTTAGGAGAGTTTGCCCTTGCCGAAGGGAAAAAGGGAGGGCAGTTCTATACGCCGCGAAGCGTCGTTGAGCTTTTGGTTGAAATGCTTGAGCCATACAATGGCAGGGTGTTTGACCCATGCTGCGGCTCAGGCGGAATGTTCGTCCACTCCGAAAAGTTCGTAACCGAACATCAAGGACGAATGAACGACATATCCATATACGGGCAGGAAAGCAACCTTACCACGTGGCGACTTTGCAAGATGAACCTGGCTATAAGGGGCATCGACAGTTCTCAAGTGCTGTGGAATAACGAGGGTTCGTTCTTAAATGACGCTCACAAAGACCTAAAGGCTGACTACATCATCGCTAATCCGCCCTTTAATGATAGCGATTGGGGTGGGGAGCAACTTCGTAACGACGCTCGATGGAAATACGGCGTGCCGCCCGTTGGAAATGCGAATTACGCCTGGATTCAACACTTCATCTATCACCTTGCGCCAACCGGCATGGCTGGGTTTGTCATGGCCAAGGGGTCGCTTACGTCGAAAAGTTCGGGTGAGGGTGAGATCAGAAGGGCGATCATAGAGGATCGCCTCGTTGACTGCATAGTAAACTTACCCCCAAAGCTTTTCTTGAACACGCAGATTCCGGCCTGCCTTTGGTTTTTGAGCAGAAATAAGGCCAACGGAAAATACAGAAGCAGAACCGATGAAATACTTTTTATTGACGCAAGAAATATGGGATATCTCATCAATCGCAGGACACGCGCACTGTCGCGAGAGGACATAGAAAAGATTGCCAATACCTACCACAACTGGCGCAACCCTGACGGTCATTATGAGGACGTAAAGGGATTTTGTAAGTCCGCAACGATAGAAGAAGTGCGAGAGCTTGATTATGTGCTCACACCTGGTCGTTACGTTGGCTTGCCTGAAGAGGAAGACGACTTTGACTTTAAGGAGCGATTTACAAAGCTTAAAGCCGAGTGGGAAGAGCAACTTAAAGAAGAAGCAAGGCTTAACGCCCTCATCGCTGAAAACCTAAAGAAGGTGAAGGTGGATGAGTGAGTGGAAGGAAATCGAACTTGGACAAGTAGCAGATGTAAGGGGTGGAAAACGACTGCCAAAGGGTGAAGCTCTTTCTGAATTTCCAACAAATCACCCGTATATTAGAACAAGAGATATAGCGAATCATAAGATTAAAATAAACGAATTATTATTTGTTCCCGATGATATTTTTTCTTCCATATCAAATTACACTGTTGAAGAAAATGATTTAATTATATCAATTGTCGGCACAATCGGGCTTTGCGCTGTCATTCCAAAAGAACTTCATTTGGCAAGCCTAACTGAGAATTGCGCTAAGATAGTAAATATCAACAACAAACAAATTAATAGAACATTTCTATTTTACTATCTGATATCTGAAGAAGGACAGGCAGAAATTGAATCAAGAAGTGTTGGTTCCACTCAGCCTAAGTTACCATTGTACAATATTAAAAGTATAAAAATACCAGTCCCTCCCCTTCCCGAGCAGCGCGCCATTGCCTCTGTCCTCTCCAGCCTCGACGACAAAATAGACTTGCTCCACCGAGAAAACAAGACGCTTGAAGCTATGGCAGAGACGCTCTTTCGGCAGTGGTTCGTGGAGGAGGCTAAGGATGAGTGGGAGGATGCCAAACTGGGCGAAGTTGTAACAATTACTTATGGTAAAAATCTACCAATAAAAAAGTTGTTAAAGAGTGGGTACCCTGTATTTGGGGGCAATGGTCAAATTGGTTTTTATAACAAATATTTATATGTTGAACCACAGGTTTTGGTTTCTTGTAGAGGAGAAGCGTCAGGGAAAGTTAACATTAGCTTGCCTAGATCATTCATCACGAATAATTCTCTAATTTTGGTACGGGATAAAAGAAAAGAGATAACTTTTGAATACCTAAAATATCACTCTTTAAACTATGATTTTACTCTTCACATATCAGGCTCTGCACAACCACAAATAACAATTGATAATTTGTATGATGCGGCGTTTTTAATTCCGCCAGTTGATTTGATTAATAAATTTACTGAAGTTGTTAGAGGATGCGAAGAAAAGCGCGCTAATAACTTGAAACAAATCCACACCCTCGAAAAACTCCGCGATACATTGCTTCCTAAACTAATGAGCGGCGAAGTAAGGGTGAAATACGAGGAAGAAGAGATGGCGTCATGTCGCGCATAACAGAATCCGCCATCGAGGATTTTGTCATAGAGTTACTGATATCTCAAGGCTATCAGTACATCGGCGGTCCGGACGTCGCTCCTGATGGTAGTAAACCGGAAAGAACAACCTTTGGAGATGTAATTTTATCTGGCCGACTGCGAAAGGCCGTCGAGCGGATAAACCCTCATATACCGACAGAGGCAAGAGAAGATGCCATCAGACAGCTTCAACGGTTCAGTGCGCCCGACCTCGTCGCCAACAATGAAGCCTTTCACAGGATGCTTACAGAAGGGATAAACGTTAGCTACCACAAGGATGGCATCGAAAGAGGCGACCTTGTGTGGCTGATAGACTTTAACAACCCGGAAAATAACGACTTTCTTGTCGTTAATCAGTTTACCGTCATTGAAAACAACATCAACAAGCGGCCTGATGTGATCATCTTCGTTAACGGTTTGCCGTTGGTGGTAATCGAGCTTAAGAACCCGGCTGACGAGAATGCGACGCTAAAGTCTGCTTTTGACCAAATTCAAACCTATAAACGGATGATACCGAGCCTATTTATATACAACGCATTTATAGTCATCTCTGATGGCCTGGAGGCGAAAGCCGGCACGATTTCATCAGGCTTCAGCCACTTTATGGCGTGGAAATCAATTGACGGCAAGACTAATGCCTCGCATCTGATCGGTCAAATTGAAACGCTCGTAAAAGGTATGTTGAATATCCCCACATTGCTTGATATCACGCGTTTCTTCATTGTTTTCGATAAAACAAAAACCGAGGATAAGGAAACCGGCCTTACAACCATAAAAACCGTGAAGAAGCTCGCATTTTATCACCAATACTTTGCTGCAAACAAAGCCGTCGAGAGCGTAATGAGGGCAGCATCCGAAGGCGGGGACAGAAAGGGCGGCGTCATCTGGCATACGCAAGGCAGCGGCAAATCTCTCTCTATGGTCTTCTTGGCCGGCAAGCTTATTCTCAAGCTAAATAACCCGACAATAGTTGTCATTACCGATAGAAACGACCTTGACGACCAGCTATACGATACCTTCGTCTCTTCAAAGCAACTTCTTAGGCAGGACCCGGTCCAAGCTCAAAGCAGGGATGACTTAAAACAGCTTTTGAGGGTGGCATCCGGCGGAGTGGTCTTTACGACTATTCAAAAGTTCTGGCCCGAAGAAGGAAACGCCTATCCCATGCTTTCAGACAGGCGAAACATCGTCGTCATCGTCGACGAAGCGCATAGGACGCAATACGGTTTCAAGGCGAGAGTTGTAGAGGAGAAAGACGAACAGGGCAAAGTTATCGGCAACAAAGTCGTATATGGTTTGGCGAAATATCTGCGCGATGCCCTGCCAAACGCGACCTACATTGGCTTTACCGGCACGCCAATTGAAAAGGAAGACCGAAACACACCGGCAGTCTTTGGCTGCTATGTCGATATCTACGATATAGCCCAGGCTCAAGAAGATGGCGCCACTGTTAAGATTTACTACGAAAGCAGGTTGGCAAAGATCGGTTTAAGTGAAGAGGGCAAGAAGCTGATCAAGGAGCTTGACGAAGACCTGGCGTTGGAGGACCTGTCAGACATCCAGAAAGCCAAATGGACGCAGCTTGAGGCCTTGATCGGAAGTAAAGAGCGCTTGAGGCAGATCGCACAAGATATAGTGGCCCACTTTGAGGAGCGTCAGAAAGTCTTTGAGGGCAAGGGCATGATCGTTACTGCGTCAAGACGCATAGCCGCAGATCTTTACGATGAGATCATAAAGTTGAGGCCGGAATGGCACGATGACGACATCAAAAATGGCGCGATCAAGGTAGTTATTACGTCATCATCTTCAGACGGACCTGCTATAGCCAAACACCATACGACAAAAGAACAAAGACGAGTGCTGGCGGATCGTATGAAAGACCCTAAAGACGATCTTAAGCTTGTAATCGTTTGCGATATGTGGCTTACGGGGTTTGACGTTCCCTGCCTTCATACGATGTACCTCGACAAACCGATGAAAGGCCACACCCTAATGCAAGCCATTGCGAGGGTGAACCGCGTCTATAAAGACAAACCCGGGGGACTGATCGTAGACTACCTGGGCGTTGCGGGAGACTTGAAAGAGGCCTTGGCCTTCTATTCAGAAAGTGGCGGAAGGGGAGACCCCGTCGTCCTTCAGGAAGAGGCTGTTAAGGTTATGAAGGAAAAGCTAGAGATTGTCTCTCAGATGTTCCACGGCTTTGACTATAAGAGCTATTTTACGGCGGACACATCACAGAAGCTTTCTATCATCCTTGCAGCGGAAGAGCACATCCTCGGCCTTGAGGATGGCAAGAAGCGGTTTATTGACCAGGTTACGGCGCTATCTAAAGCCTTTTCCATAGCTGTTCCTCATGAAGAAGCCATGGCCGTCAAAGACGAAGTGGCATTTTTCCAAGCAGTGAAGGCACGACTCGTCAAGTTCGACAGATCAGATGTACGCAGGGGTGGCGATGACTTAGAAGCCGCGATTAAGCAGGTTATCGACCAAGCCCTTGTTACAGAGCCCGTAATAGATATATTTGACGCAGCTGGTATAAAAAAGCCCGACATCTCCATACTTTCGGAAGAGTTCCTCATGGAAGTAAAGAACATGCAGCACAAAAACATAGCTCTGGAGACGTTAAAAAAGCTTCTCAACGATGAAATAAAAGCAAGGAGTAAAACAAATTTGGTCCAGAGCAGGACGCTAATGGAAATGCTCGAGAATTCCATCAAAAGGTATCAAAATAAGATAATTACTGCCGGAGAGGTTATCGAAGAATTGATCGAGCTTGCTAAAAAAATCAAGGAAACGGACAAGATACCGGAAGAAATGGGATTAACCGATTATGAATATGCCTTCTATACTGCTATAGCCGACAACGAGAGTGCCAGAGAATTAATGGGAAAAGAAACCTTACGCGAACTGGCTGTTGTTCTCTATGAACAAGTAAAAAAGAATGCCTCCATTGATTGGACCATAAAAGAGAGCGCAAGGGCTAAGCTAAGAGTAGTAGTGAAAAGAACTTTGCGGAAGTACGGCTATCCTCCGGATATGCAAGAGTTGGCCACAGAAACCGTCATCAAGCAGGCGGAAATGATCGCGGATGAGCTGGTGCAGTCGAATCTTATACAAGCGGGGAGCGCATAGTGGCTTAAATAAGGTGTGAGGAATAATAGAGAAGTAATAAGGTTACTTAGAAGGCTTGAGAAAATGGTGCTTTGGTCAGTCATATTTTTACGGTTTAATCTGTTTTTAAAGGGAATCTACCGCTATATTTAAAAGTTTTCCCGTAAGCATCAAGGATCTCGATCTCAAATGTTCCCTCTATAATAGCTTGTTGCTCCTTTACGGGGAAAATGACACTACGGGTAATATAGTCCCCGGGTTCGAGTCGTGTCGGCTTAAAGTTTGCGCAAATAAGTCTTAAGTCTTTATTAATTATAGCAACTATTTGTTTGATCGTGGTTGCTTTTTCGCCTATGTTTGAAATCGAAAGCTTAACATTGTAATAACTAGGATAAGGAGTAATAAATGCAACAGGACTTCCTGGTTTATTCTTTATCAATCTATAGCAGAAGCAGGTTACCTCGACGGTAAGTTTAGTTTTGGTCAAGCGATTGAAAAGCTTGTCTCCCAATTTGCCGAGAAGTGCACTAATGACACTTTCATGCAACATATTAGATATAATCACTCCCAACTGCCAGTATATTAATCACTTTGATATACGTGATAATCTCTTTAGTTTTTGCTTTCTATTATTTATTTTATCGTCTTTCTCAAAGTTCCACCAATCAGTGCTGTTCTTCCTTATCGTTATTGGAAGTCCTAAGGTTGAGCGTCATCCACTAATAAACGCCCTGACAACATAGCTTGATCAAACCAATTGTCTATTTCCCGCTCTTCGGTCATCGACGTAAACGGCTTTTCAGTAAGTATACGCATTATACAGATGATCGTTAATTCTCTAATCTTTCCAACATCCGCATCGGTCACCTCATAATGGCCAGAGTGAACGATTTTTGACCTTATGCCGTATAAATCTCTGACTTCCTTTTTAATTTCTGCCCGCTTTTCCGGTGTATCTCCAGCCAAAAGCGCCGTGTGCATGCTTAACCGATACGCAAGCTCATCGTGTTGCCGGCGTCCTAATATTATGGTCTCAAGTGCGATAGCATAATGGAGGAACGCCTCTTCGGGACGTTGTTGCAGTTCTACGACAGCTCTGCCTGCCCATTGAACGGATGCCAATATTCGCTCATCAATTGGGATTCTGTCATCTTTTGCAAGGATTTCATTTATACGATAAAAACCTACCTTTTCTGCTCTGGATGGTTCTATACCTTTTAAAGATAAAAGGACGAAAGGCCCTACGTTCCTGAATTATTTGAAAGAGACTCCTCCTCGTCCAATTCAATCAAATCATAGGAAACGCGTGTAACTCCAATTCCATGTTCAACCAACAATAGAACTAGTTGCTCTCCGTTCATTAAGGCAACCGGTATAGTGTCTGGACGAGCAGCTTCTTTACGTGCGCCATCACTAAAGTTGCTGGTGGTAATTATTAAACCTTGCTCATGGGCGCCGAGGCTTCCTCTTACTTGCTGAACTATCGGTGCTTGGATATTTTGCTTCCATCTCTTAACCTGAATGGCCATGCGAGTACGAATTACATCTCCTACTACTAAGGTGCCTCGCACATCGATGCCCCCATCCCTGGTGGAGTTGGTAACTTCAATGTCTTCAAAGCCAATTTCGGCCAAAGCCTGCCAATTAACTCCTCGAATTTATACCATTCCATATTCAACAGGCGATTGCGTAACTCCTGACGCACTTTTTTATTATGTTGTTCGATTTTGGAAACCAGGCCATGTTCTATCCATCGTGAAAGGCTAATATATCCTTTACCATGCTGGACAAAACGCGGTTGTTCTCCGCGTGCCCTGTAGCGTTTTATCTCGGAGATAATTTGTGCGTACATCGTGGCTTCGGGAAGTTTTACCCTCGGTGGTTAACAACCCCATTTCTAAGGCCTTTTTCGTTATATCACGATAATGCATAGGTTCCCCCTTACCGAACTCTTCCAGCACTTTTTCGGCTGCATTGGTAAACGAATACGTTTTTATGCTTCTATGATTTTCTGATCTTAACTGTTTTTCATAAGTACGCAGGCCAAAAGTCCCAGGAGCTGTTAAAACAAAGGGAGATTGCTCCCCCTTGTTTTTGATATCCATATAAATTCGAGCACCTACAGTACGGTCCGGGGTTTTTCCCTTTGTAGTCCATAGATTTTTAGAAAGAATGCGTCGTGTTATTTCAGTAATATGAAGCGGTTCGCCCGCCTCCTGCAATACCTGAATGACAGCATCAAGCAATTTCATTATTGCTTCCTCCTATTTATTATTACACGACTTTGTCTTTGCATGAGCATTCTTAAGCAATCGACTTTTTCTGGCAAAAGTCAGATGTTTTTTATGAACGGTTCGAAGAAAAGACTTGTGATCAAGATCGCCACAAGCACCAGGAACTTTTAGTAATTAATTTATCAGAAATCGTTATCCAGTAACAAGGTTTTATAACTATATCTTTAATGCTAATCTAACTAAATTATACCGTCCCACGTGGGTCCTTGCACACCAACCCAAGCTCTTTGAGCCTTATCTCCATGGCCTGCATGGAAACCATGTAGCGTCGGGCAAGCCCTCGAAGGCTGTATTTGTGCGCCTCGCGGGACAGGGCGATTTTGGGCATTAGAAACTCGGCGGGCAAAGGCGTTGGCCGCGCGTTCTTGTTTTGGGTCGCGCTTTATCATTCCCTCTCCGCCGCTTCCTGAAAACAAAAGCGAGTTGTGTCCAAGGATGTAGTGTCCTATCTCGTGCGCAATAGAAAACCGCCTCCTGCACAGGGGGCGAGCAGAGTTGACGGCTATGACGGGCCTGCCGGGCGGGATGTGGACGAGCATGGCGTCAACCTGGTCTGCTTTATCCTCGATCAACACGATATCGAGCTTCCTCAGTGCCAATACGACAACATCTTCATCGCAGGGCGCCCCGATCTCCTCCATGAGTCGGCGCGCCGCTATTGACGGGTTCATAAGAGCTCCTCCTGTTATATGATTGTTTTATGGACTTTATTATTCTAAACGATCTTTTACCGATTTCAGCGCAAACGATATGGTGTTGATGATAAACTTTTTATCCGCCGGCGGCAAGCTTGTCCCAGTTTTCCATGACGCTCCGCAAATTTGCCACGGCCTCGGCGTCGCGCTCCATCAGGACGGCCAAGAGCTTTTCCATCTCGGCCGTGTACTCGTCCGCTGCTTTCGGTCATCTCCTCTTCCGCACCTGTCAGGAAGTAGGAAACAGGGACATTTAATGCCTTTGCGAAGGCCACCAGCTGGGGAATTGTCGTAAAACGCCGGCCCGATCTCTATCGCGCTGATGCTCATGCGGTGAAAACCTACCTTCTCGGCCAGGTCTTTCTGCAGCATGCCCGCCTTGAGCCTGGCTATCTTTATCCTCAAGCCTATGCGCTTGGCAAGCTCCATGCCTTCGTGTTCTTCCTTGTCTTCCTTTTTCTTCAAAGGCGTAGCCCTCCTTTTCCGTATTTGCCAATTCTCATCTCTTATGTCTCTTAGATTATATATTATTCCAAATAGGCGCATTTTACAATATATATACTTGCGTTATTCATAGTATATCATACTGACTTACCTATTGATAAGTAAGCCAAAAACCCGTATAATGATAAAGTATTATTTACTACAAAAGGAGGCAGTCTTAATGTATACCTGGGACAAGAGGAAGATCGGCAGGAACCTCAAGCTCATGAGGGTTAAAAAGGACATTTCACAGATGGAGCTCTCCAAGGCGCTCGGCATCGCTCAGGGCCACTACTCAAACATAGAATCGGGCAAGCGTCAGCTTTCGCTGCACCTCCTTGCGAAGATTTGCGAGATGTTCGGCGTCAATCCTTCAGACATCATCGCCGACACGGACGACGAGGGCGACGCCGTCAGCTTTGAGCCTGAGGCAGCGGTAGAGAAAGAGCAGGATTAGGCGCCATGCTTACGCTTGAACTGGCAGCGAAGTTGGGCAAGGGCAAAAACAGGGTTGCGTGCGTGTATCGGCAGGCAGCCTGGATGCTCGTGCGCAAGTTCGACATGCCGGCAAACCCGGACGAAATATTATTCCTCGTCGACTGCGTATCGAAGAAAGCAAAGGAGGCCGCATCCGTTTGGCGCCTGCCCGAATGGGTGGAAGACGTCTTGTACCAGGCGACAGGTGTCAGGCTCAAGTTCGCCATTAAGCTCCGCCTCGCCATGTTAGACCGCCTCCCGCCGTCTGCCGTTACAGCCGTTTTATATCACCAGCTGAGGCACATAAAGGAAGACGCAGACGGGACGACTTACCTCGACATGCGCCATGACGTCGAAGACTTCCAGGAACTTGTGCCCTTCCGCAGGCTACGCTTACGGCGCCGACATACCGAACCTGCTCGAAGTTGACCCGGTGGAAGTCTTTGCGGACGTCCCGCTGCAGCTTCAGCTGCCGGTGAGCGGAAGAGAGCAAGAGCGCAGGCACGGACGCGGTGGAAGGCGAAGAGGTGGGAAGCTATGAAGTGGTTTAAGCACGACACGGCGGTGTCAAGAAACGAAAAGCTGGCCATGCTTAAGGCGACATCCGGCCTCGAAGGCTACGGCTTTTACTGGAACGTGCTTGAGATCATAGCGGAGAAGACGGAGGAAGTAGGCGAGAGTGCGGGAGGTTCCGTGCGCTTTCCGCTTCAAAGTTGGTGCGGATTTGTCGGAGTTTCGCCTCAAACCTTCCGAAAACTCGCCGGAAACTGCCAAGAACTTGGCCTGTTTTCGGTGAGTTTCAGCGAAGTTTCCGGAAAAGAAGTTGCGGAAATATCCACAGACGGCCTTGAGGAGATAGCGGACGAATACAGTACACGCAAGGCTTCCAGGAAGAAAAGGCAGGCGGAAACTTTAGAAGATTGTCGGGACAATGTCGGGACAATGTCCCGAGCAGATAAGAATAGAATAGAAGAGAATAGAATAGATAAGAATAGAGTAAGTACTTCTTCCGCTTACGCGGAAACGTCCGCGGACGAATCCGCCGGACAATCAAGTAGGACAGAAAAACCGACAGGTACATCTCAAAATACGGCAGATAAAGCAAAGGCCGAAACTTCCGAAACAAAACTGACGCCGAAGTCAAAAGAAGCCGAAGACAGCCTTTGCCCTAACCAGCCTAAAGATCTTGAAACCGACGCCACGGGTGGCCGTGCCGGCTCGGTTGGCCCGCAGGCTTCAAGCGGGCAGGCGTGCCACCGCAGACGGCGATGAGGCCTACCCTGACGGCGAAACTTACCCGGCCCGTGATGCCGGCTCACCGGAAGGCAGGACAGACCGCGCACGCAGCGGTCACTGCCACAGCTCAGACGACTGCACGAAAACAGCAAAGAAAAAACCAAAGGCCTTTTCCGTCCCGGCATGTCCGCACAAAGACATCGCCGCACTCTACCACGAGATCTTGCCCGAGCTCCGCTCGCTTAAGGTCTGGAACTCGACGAGAGAAAAGCGCTTGAGGGCGAGGTGGCGCGAGGACAAAAGCCGTCAGACGCTCGACTGGTGGCGGAAGTACTTCGAGTCCGTGAGGCAAAGCGATTTCCTGATGGGCCGTAAGACCGACTGGTCTGCCGACTTTGACTGGCTCATTTGTCCCACGAACATGGCCAAGGTGCTTGAAGGCAGGTACCGCAGCGTGCCTCATGCGCCCTCCCTGCCCGAAGGGTTAGCAGACCGCCTTGAGGCCCTCTTCCGCGACCTCGTATCGGCCTGGCCCGCAGACAGGGCAGGCGACACGAAGGAGGCAAGAAGGCTCTTTTTCGCCCTCTTTTCGCCCGATGTGCTGGCCGACAAGGCACGAGCAAACGGGCGGCTTTCAAACATCGAAGCCTGGGCGCAGGTCGTCTTGGGGCGGGACGCGCAGTACGTACCGCGCCTTGACCGCTGGATGTCAGGCCTGGACCCTGACATCGCGCCTGCAGAGGCGCAAGAGGAGGAAGTGGCATGACTGACGAAACACGCATGCAGGCAGAAACCTGCCGAAGCGGCAGAAGATCCCACCTGGGACACGAAGCTGGACGTCTGCAAATGTCAAGGTCGAACCGGAAGAAGGCGAGTCGGAAAATGAGCGGATAGCGCGGATCGTGTACTTCACGAAGACCATGCTCGCCGAGATGCCGGCAGAAGAGGGCAGATTTGTCATCGAGCAGATGGCAGAGTCCGAGACAAAAAGGCTTTACGGTTTCGGCTGGAAGGCACATGACATCGTAGGCTACGTGCGCTACATCCTGACCAAGGTCGATTATGCCATGTCTGATACCGCCTTGAGGCGCCTGGTGACGCGCTCGGCAGTGCCAGGAGGCAGGTGCCTCGCATGACAGCGCGTTCCTGCTCACAGTGCCCGCATACGTACGGCGCCTCAAAGAGGAGGTCGGCAGGCTGGGACGAGGCGGACAAGTTCGGCTTCGGCATTGACGAGCTTGACAACTCCTTCGGCCGGCTGCTTCCCGGCGAACTGCTGGTCTTAGTCGGCGCTCAAGGGTCGATGAAGACGTCGCTCATGCTTTCAGGCGTCGAGCACTACCTGCAAAACAACCCGAACGGCACAGCCATGCTTTTTTCGCTGGACATGGCGCCCGAGGTGGTCGCGGAGAGGCTGCTCCAGCGCGAGATGCACATGACGGCGGAACGGGTGCGCTGGCACGCCCGCCGGGAAACGGAGCAGTTCAAGGACGCAGTAACACGGATGCGCAGAAAGTTCTCGGACAGGCTTTTGATCTACGGGTCAGAGCCGCCGGGGTCTCAACTGCTTGGCAAGTGCGAGCGCATGACCATAGAAGACGTCCGAAGAGAAGTTGAAGCCTACATGCCTTCGCTCGTGGCGATAGACTACCTGACACTTCTTAGGAAACCGCGCCAGTCCGACCTAGACTGCGTAAACGAAGGCCATGCCAACCTTGAAGGAGATGGCCCAGAGGTACGGCATTATGTTTCTCCTCTTGTCGCAGATGGGAAGGGCAAGCAAACAGCTCCAGGCTTCCGGTTCGGCGCTGGTCGGCAGTGCCAAAGGCGGCGGCATAGTGGAGGAGTTAAGCAGCGCCCAAATTGACTTGTTTAAGGACGCACCCATTGAACCTTACGGAGCGCCGCGCATCATCGCGACCGGTGTCGAAGACCGTTGGCGGCGTGGCAGGACGCGTCATTTGAGCTCGCTTATGACGGCGAGCCCATGAGCTTTACCGGGACGGGCAAAGCCCGTAAGGCGCGAGCGTGAACAAAAGCCGATCTTCAAGTCAGGACTTTTTTAGGAGGCCTGTCATGAGTGAAAAGGCAAGAACACATCAGAAACGCCAAATAAACGGCCGATCTTTGAGGCGGAAATTCCCGGAGTACCGCCATCACTTTGGCGCTGCTACGGAGTAAACCGACATGGCGGGATATTTCTCACGAAGACGGGGCGCAGCTGGAAGCGGGAGGCGATGTTTGCACTGCTTCAGGCTCAGCACGAGAAACCGCTGAAAGGGCGCATAGCCGTGCGCGTGCGCTTTGAGGCACATTCGCGCGGGAGGTGGGACATAGACAACAGGTTTAAGGTCTTGTTTGACGCCATGACGGAGGCGGGCGTGTGGTCCGATGACTCGCAAGTTGACCGGCTTGAGTCCGAGGTCGTGGTCGTGCCCGCTGAAGGTGGCGTCGAAGACAGTTGTAGCCGTGAGCGAAATAGAAGAAGGGAAGTGAGAGCCATGCTTTTATTCGTCAAATGCAGCAAATGCGGGGCAAAGACGGAAGACGAGGACACCTGCATGCTCGCCACGCATTTTCCCTGGACGTGCCAGGCATGCGGGGCAAAAAATAGGCCTCTGGCCGTGCATTTTGAGACGGAAGACGAAGAGACAGACGCATGAGCAAGAAGCTCAAGGCGATGTGCGGTAACTGCGCTCAAAGGGTGGGCGGAAAGTTCTGTAAGGTTGTGGGCGGCGATGTGCCCGCCTGGGGCCTGCCCTGTTTTCTTTACACGCCCGTCGTGAGGGACGACCATGACAGCGAAGCGTGAGGCTGAAAAAGACGACGCGGGAAAGCTCAGATACGACCTGATGCCTCCCTTTGCCCTAAAAGAATTGGTTCGCGTCTTTTCTTGCGGTGCCGAAAAATACGGAGAAAGAAACTGGGAGGCAGGCCTTGATTGGAGCAGGCTTTATGCTGCGGCTCAAAGGCACCTCTGGAGCTGGTGGGCAGGCGAAGACGCAGATCCTGAGACGTCTTTAAACCACCTGGCGCATGCCGCCTGGAACTGCCTCGCCCTGCTTGAGTTTGCCCGCACACACCCGGAAAGAGACGACAGACAGCTTTAAAAAATATGTGGGCCTTAATGCACGCCTAAAAGGATCAAGCGCCGGCCTCGGGACACAGCCCGGGGCCTTTTTATTTGCCGACACTCTCCGCCGCCATGCGCGCGCCAGCTCGCACAGTGCAAGCCCTCGCCCACGCACAGGGGCGTGTGCTCGGGGGCGGTCAGTGCTCGCAGGCTGCGCGCATTATGGCGGCGGAGACCGCGCAAAAAAATGCGCGGCCAAAAAAACACGGCGAGCCGCTTTCGGTTTTCGCGCCTCCCTGGCTGTTCCTGCGGTGTCTCGTGACATGCCGGTGAGTTTGCCACGAGAAGGAAGGTCAGTAATGGTCATAGGCTAAGGTCAGTAATGGTCATGATACAAATGCGTATCTTCTATTGACAGTATATCTAAAAGACGTATAATATAATCATAACGACAACTCAAGGAGGACAACACATTGAAGATCGCAAAAGAAAACGGCGCGGTTGTGGTAAAAGCGGGGAAGTGGACAGTACGGATAGCGAATGACGAGCAGGCCATAGCGGCACAGCTTGCCGCGGCACGCTGGATGAAAAGAGGAAAGCGCCATGGCGGTTAAAAGTGGCTTTAAACGGGCAAGGGCACACCAAAGGTATAGGCTGAAAGACGGCACCATCGTTCCAGGCGTAACCACAATAGTAGGACTTTTAAACAAGCCTCACCTTGTGGCATGGGCGAACAAGATGGGCCTTCAGGGCATAGACACCACCGCCTACACAGCGGCCGCAGCGGGGGCGGGCACGTGCGCCCACGAGATGATCCAAGCCATGGTCGGCGGCCCTGAGGTGGACTTTTCAAAATACACGGGAGAAGAGATCGAGGCGGCGACAAAACGCCGCCGATAAATTCCGCGCGTGGCTTGAAAAACACGAGATGTTGACCCACCTGATAGAAGAACAGATGGTAAGCGAACGCTACCGTGTAGGCGGGACGATCGACTGGTACGGAGAGCTTGACGGCAGGTTGGCCCTCGTTGACATCAAGACCTCCGGAAACATATACGCCGAGCACATCATACAGGTAGCAGCCTACGCGCAGATGCTCAAAGACGAAAAATACCCGATAGATGGCGTGAGGATCCTGCGGTTTTCCCGCGAAGACAACGATGACCATAGGGACTTTGTCGTCACAGATCGCCTGCTTGAGGCGGGTTTTGGCATTTTTCTGCGGCTAAGGGACGTTTACGACCTGCGAAAAGAGATCAAGATATAAAACATAAAAGGGAGGACATAAAGATGACGACAGCAAGGGAAGAAACGATGGTCAACAGGGCGGAAGACGAGCTTTCAATCGTAGCCAGAAAGGATCCGCGCGAGCTTGCCGCGGCGCTTTCAAAGATCGGGGCCTTTCAGGATCTTATCAAGACGCAGCTGCTGGAAGGAAGAGACTACGGCGCCATACCCGGGGCAGGCGACAGAAAGGTGCTCTTGAAGCCGGGCGCAGAAAAGATAACGGTGTTACTGGGACTGCGCAGCCGGTTTGAGATAGTTGGCAAGGTGGAAGACTTTGAAGCCGGATTTTTTGCCTACATGGTGCGCTGTTCGCTCGTTGCCGCAAACGGCGAGACCATAACCGAGGGGCTGGGGCAGGCGAACACGAAAGAGCGCAAGTACGCCAGACAAGACCCATATACGCTTGCGAATACTGTTTTGAAAATGGCACGCAAGCGCGCCCTTGTGGACGCAGCCCTAACCGTAGGGTCCTTATCCGATATCTTCACCCAAGACCTCGAGGATGCAGACCTTGCCGCGGAGGTGCGAAAAAGCCAGCAAACAGGTGCGCACCTATACGCCAGCACCGTGCCTCTGCAGGGCGAGCGCATGGCGACGGAAAACCAGCGCAAGGCCATATTTGCGATCTCAAGAAAGATGGGAGTGGACGAAGAATTTATCAGAGACTGCATAAAAGAAAGGTACGACATAGAAAGCACGGCTGACCTCACGATGGCACAGGCAAGCGAGCTCATAGACTTTCTAGACGAAAACTTAAAGCAGGCAGTTAACGCAAAATAAGGCAGAGCAAGGCAGGCCCGGCGCACAGCCGGGCTTTTCTTTTTGCCCTCCACCCGCGAGCGAGCGAGCGGGGAAAGAGAAACCACAGAGGCAACAGCGCGCCAACGAGCGCGCCCACGAAGGCCAGAAGAAGACGATAGAGAAGTGGAAACCTAAACATTTTTCCCAAACGGGGGCGGATGCCTTTGTCTTTGCGAGAGCAAAGGCGCCTTGTCAAGCGTCGCGCCAGCGACCCGAAGGGCCTGCGCTTGACAAGGCGACTGCTCGAGCATGCTTTTTTAGTCCGCCCACCGTTTGGGGGGTGGAATATGTGATGTTTCCTTATCTTTTTCTCCCCCCTTTTGGGGGGAGATCCCGAGAATCGGGAGAGGGGGGTTATTATGAAGGCCGCCGCCGTGCGAAGCGACCACGCGCTTTTGCGAGCGGGGGCGGGTGGGGGGAGCGAGCTAAAGCGCGTGGGAGCGAAGCGAGGCGGCGGGCAACCTCCAGGCCTTGAGGCAGCAAGAGATACGAACCCTGCGACTGTTTTTCTCCCTTTCCCTTGCCCTCCGTCGGCAAGCCATGCGCCATATGCGCCTTTGCCCGCCTTTGCTGCGCTGGCTTTTGCGCATGGCGCCGACGGGGCTAGGCCGCCTGTGAGCGCGCAGGGCCTGCTTGCTTTTTTTGACCGCTGTTATGTGCTGTTATGTTGGGAAGGCTCTTTGCGGTATCCTGCGCGCTCGTGGCGGCCGTGAAAGCTCCTCATGCATATATGTTCTTTCGGCGCTCGCATAAATTATGCGAATTGAATACATTATCTGCCTCGTGTATTGTGTGCTTAAAGGACTTTTGAAAGGAGGGGTGAACATGGCCACATACCAGCCTATAGCAAGCCGCATGACTTTGAGGATCAAGGTAGGAGAGGACGATTGGGGCAAGCCCGTGCTTCGCAGCAGGTCCATCGCTGGCGTTGACGTAATCGCCGAGCCCGATGACGTCGCAGCTGTGGGTCAGGCGATAGCCGGACTGCTTGACTGCGATGGATTGGTTGAAGTGCAGAAAGTAGACACCAACAGAGTCGAGTAGTACGCAGCAGCTGATTTGACCGAAGGGAGGTGTAACGATGGAGACTAAGCGAAGACTGCGAATGATATTTGATACCGAAGACGGCAAGTGGATGCTTTCTTTGAGCGACCCAAAGCCCGGCATTACCGCGCAGGAGGTCGAAGCTGCCATGAACACCATCATCACTAGAAGCATATTTGGCATACCGCCTTTAAGCATCGTCGGCGCCGAGCTCGTAGAGACCGGAACCACGAAGCTCATTTAGTGCATGCCTATGCCTTGCCTGTGTGGTGTTGTTTTGCGTTTAAGGCGGGAAGACACTCCCGCCTTTACCTTTAAATGGCGCTAATTTACGGAGGTGAAATTAAGTCATGGAAGATTTTATCACGTCTACCGTGCAGACGACCTTTTCTATAGCCGTGGCAGCTTACCTGCTCGTTCGCATGGAAACGCGCATGAGCGAGCTCACCAAGGCCATAAACGAGCTCCAAGCCGGCTTGAAAAAGTGCATCGAATGCGACTTTTACAAGACAAGCGAAAGGAAGTAAAAAGATGACTCAAGACGCGGCATCATTCATTCTGATGGTAGAAGGCGGATTCGCTGACCGCCCAGGCGACCCGGGCGGTGCCACAAACTACGGCATAACCACGGCCACCTTGAGGCAGGCAAGAAAGCAGATGACGGACCTGCCCGAGCACGTCAGGGACTTGACGAAAGACCAGGCAATAAGGATATATGAGGCCTTTTACTGGAAGCCTGCAGGCTGTGACAAACTGCCCAGCCCTATCGACCTGCTCGTCTTTGACGGCGCCGTAAACTGCGGGGTCAGGCGGGGCGTGAAGTTCCTGCAGGAGGCCTTAAACATAGCAAATGAAGGAAAAGACCAGCTCGTAACCGACAGGCATCATCGGCAAAAAGACTTTAGCGGCTGTGGCCGAACATCTAGACGCCTTGAGGCCTATATGTGCCATTACGCTGTGGCGCAGGACTTTGTACTACCAAAGCCTCGCCGCCAGCAAGGAGACCTTCCGCGCCTTCCTGCGAGGCTGGATAAACAGGCTGGCAAAGCTGTGGGAGAGGTGCCGGTAACGACAAATTTGATCGGCCCTCCAGGGTGGTCTTGTGATACTTCGATGCGAGAGGCCACCGCGAAGGGCCGAGTTAATTTATGTTCCAACATGAAAATATCAATTTTTCAGAAAGCGACAAAAAATCCTTCTGTTACATTTCTTTTTGAGCATCATCAAGCAGACCTTCCACATACAGAATACCTTTAGATTTTAGGAGCCATGCATATGGGTTTTGCAAATCTCCTGCATCGATAATCCAGTCTTTCTCTTTCGCTGCTTCTATTGCATTTAGGACATCGAGCTTTTTAAGCCCCGCATCACGCTGCAAAGCTTCAAGATCGACCGGTCTTTTGCCATTATTTCCTAGTTTGTAAATAGCCGTTAATACCTTATCAAAGTTTTGTTTCTCTTTGCTTTCCGATTTCTTTTTATAAAACCTGTCTATCAGGTCAAATAAGAATTTAATATCATCAAGCATTATATTCTCCACCTCATCTAATTTTTTGTATAACCAATTGTATCACTTACAAAATCAAGTACATGCTGGCTGGATATGTCTAAAGTTGCTACGGTATCATTACCTCACCCGCTTGTTCTTTCCCATTAACCTCTTCACCGGCGATGCCGTCTCGTGTGCCTCGCGTATGTCTGCCTCAACCAGCGCTATGTAATGCTTTGTGGTCTCTAAGTTTGTGTGTCCCATGATGGCCTGCAGTGCAAAAGGGTTCATGCCGTTGCGCAGGAAGTGCAGTGCCGCGTCGTGGCGAAGGTCGTAGGGAGAAAGACGCTTTAGGCCGAGCTTAGGCGCGTAGTGTCTCTGAAGCCTCTGCCTCCAGCCGGAAACAGTTAACCTGTCTCCCTCGTGGTTGGTAAAAAGCAGCTTCGTGTCCCACTCCTGTGGCCGTGCGGAAATCATCGCCTTAAGCGCCTTTGCCGTCTCAAGAGAAAATGGAAGCGTCCTGCTTTTCCGCGTCTTTGAGACGGAGGCTCGTACCAGAGCGGTCATCTCGTCTAAATCCACGTCGTCAAGGGTAAGAGAGAGCGCCTCACCCGGCCTGATTGCCGTATCTATGGAAAGACACAATAAGGCATAATCCCGCCTGCCGCAGTAAGTTGACTTGTCCGGAAGCTTTAAGAGCTTCGTCAGTATCTCTGCTGAGTGCTGGACGATTCTTGGTTCGGTCTTTCTTCTTTTGATTCCCCATGCCGGATTTTCCGGGAAGGCGCCTTCCTCCACCAGCCAGGAGAAGAAGGCCTTTATGTAGTTCAGCCTCAGATTAAACGTGGCGGGAGCGATGCCGTCTTGAGCCAAATACGACAGCACCGCCGCCCTGGCCTTGCCGGGGCATGTCGGGTCCCAGGTCTCCGGGCATTCTTTAAACAGGTGCGTGATGTGGTAGCGGTAATCCTCGATCGTTCTCTTCGAGTATCCTTCGGCTTTCCTGAAGAGGATAAATGCCTCAAGCGCCTCCTCCCATGAGGCAAATTTCTCGTTAAACAGTACAATCTTTCCCTTTTCTTCCATAATGTCAACCCGACATTTCGTGAAAAACTGCGTTTTTAGGAGCGCCGGTCTCGCCCTTTTTTATAAAAATTTTGCTAAAGGGGGTTGAACAAAAGTCCGCATATATGCTAATATAAACTTCGTTGTGGGATCGGTCAGCCGAATGCGGACTCCAAATCCGGGGGTTGCAGGTTCGAGTCCTGCCGGGCCTGCCAGAATTTTAAGATTACAGATGTAACTGGAATTGTTTATCGATGCCTTTTTGCAATCACGCAAATACGCATAAAAACTCTACTCAAATAGTGCATGGCAGTACATGAACAAGTAGTTTGTTACACTCCTACCTTTCACTCCCTTGCCGCCGGCAGAGGCGCAGGGGAGTGTTTTTATGGCTGTTATACCTTTGAGGAGATAGCCACCTTTAACAGGTTTTGTAATACACTCTGGCAAGTTTTCCAACCTGGAAACCTTCGTCAACTAGGGCCTGCAAAAGGGATCATCCAGGATCTTGTTAGCTTATTTCTGCTTTCCTGCGTAGTATAGTCTGGTCAAGCACGTCACAGCGAGGCTGAATAGAAATCAAGAGAATAAAAAATATAATGATTAAACATGACCATAAATAACCTCCTTGACCAGGCGTATATTCTACATTTAAAATAAAAACATAAACCTTTCGCGTTGGCTTCATAACCTTGTGTTTTTTAGGCTTGACATTGACTTTTAAAATGCGGGCATGGTAATATACGCTAGCAACCCGAAGAATGCGCTTCGTCGCTGGCGATAAGTAGTGTGGGTAGTGATACCGTAAAGATGTGCGGGAAAGGGCTGGCATTGTTATAATCTGTATGGTATCTTTGGGACTCAAAAATTCAGGGGTTGCAGGTTCGAGTTTATAGGAGGCAAAAGGCTTGGATAAGATTTTTAGTTTTTTGAGAGAAGCGCGAGCAGAGCTAAAAAGAGTTACATGGCCAAACAAAAAGCAGGTTTGGATTTCTACACTGCTGGTCATAGTGGTAACTTTATTGGTTTCAGCATATTTGGGAGTTCTCGATTTGATATTTACTGCGGTTTTCTCAAAAATCGTGGGTTAGCAAATCTTTTTAGAGTAAAGTTTCTTGAATCCATAGGTAAAAATAATCTAAACAGGATTTTAATATTCCTTAATAGCGTTGACAACTTGGGAAATATCAATCAATTGACTAGGGGGGTGAGGGGGCCCAAATGGCCCCCTTTTCGGTGATGATTGACAAGAACGAGCGTCGTTGGTATGTTGTTCAAACGTACGCAGGATATGAAAATAAGGTAAAAGCCAATTTAGAGCAGCGTATAGCTACAATGGGCATGGAGGATAAAATCTTCCGAGTGCTCGTGCCGATAGAGGAACGAGTTTACGTTAAGGACGGAAAGCAAAAGAGAGTGAAAAGAAAAGTCTTTCCGGGGTATATACTTGTGGAAATGATCCTTGACGACCAATCCTGGTATGTAGTGAGACACACTCCTGGCGTCATGGGTTTCGTGGGCGCTGGAAATAACCCCGTTCCTTTATCAGAACGGGAAGTACAGGATATTTTTGCGAAGATAGGCAAAGAACAGATGAAGCCAAAAGTGGAAATCGATCTCAAGCCAGGGGATGTGGTTCGCGTTAGAAGCGGACCCTTCGAGGGGCAAGTCGGCACGGTAGTAGAGGTTATTCCGGAGAAAGGAAAGATCAAATTTTCAGTGACACTTTTTGGACGAGAAACTATAGTTGAAGCCGATTATAGCGATTTAACAAAAATATAAGGGCGTTCAAGCTACACGGGAGGGAAAACTATATGGCTAAGAAGGTAATAGCACAAATAAAACTACAATTGCCGGCAGGCAGAGCAACGCCAGCGCCGCCTGTGGGCCCAGCACTTGGCCAACATGGCGTAAATATTATGGAGTTCTGCAAACAATTTAACGCAAAGACTGCAGATAATGCGGGCATGATAATTCCAGTGGTGCTAACTGTTTATGCGGATAGAAGTTTTACTTTTGAGCTTAAAACACCTCCAGCTAGCATATTGCTCAAAAAGGCCGCAGGTATCGAAAAAGGTTCTGGTGAGCCAAACAGAGATAAGGTTGGCAAGGTTACCAGAGAGCAATTAAAAGAGATAGCTAAAATCAAAATGCAGGATTTAAATGCTAATGACATAGAAGCAGCCATGCGAATGATCGAAGGCACTGCCCGATCTATGGGCATAGAAGTTGTAGGCTAGTGCATATCATGTGGCAGGGGCAACCCGTTACAGACCACAAGGAGGAATAGAAAATGGCAAAGAAATCAAAACGTTATTTAGCAATGCTCGAAAAGGTTGATAAGACGAAACTTTACGGTCTTCGCGAAGCCATTGAGCTTTTAAAAGAACTGCCAACCGCAAAGTTTGATGAGACAGTGGAAATGCATATTCGTTTGAACGTTGATCCTCGTCATGCCGATCAGCAGGTGAGGGGCACCATCACCCTGCCTCATGGCACTGGTCAGGAAAAAAGGGTTCTTGTTATAGCATCGGGCGAGAAGATGAAGGAAGCCGAAGAGGCAGGAGCTGATTATGTTGGCGGAGAGGACATGGTGCAGAAGATCGAAGGGGGATGGTTGGATTTCGATGCCGTAATAGCCACCCCTGATATGATGCGCGTTGTAGGGCGTCTTGGGCGCATCCTAGGTCCTCGCGGCCTCATGCCAAGCGCAAAAACTGGCACAGTTACATTCGATGTGGCTGAGGCCATTAAAGAAATCAAGGCGGGACGTATTGAGTATCGCGTCGACAGATACGGTATAATTCACGTAGTGATCGGCAAGATGAGCTTTGCGCCTGATATGTTGTTTGATAATGCTAAAGCTTTATTGCACGCTGTGTTGCGTGCGCGCCCTGCGGCTGTTAAAGGACGGTACGTGCGGAGCATTGCCATAGCGCCGACCATGGGCGTTGGGATCAAGATAGATCCGATACGAGCTCAAAAAGAAATCGTTGAAGAGTAAAAAATAATAAAAGCGGCAAAGGGTTGTTTGTGTGATATTTTTGATGTCTAGAGCGAATTCTTTTTTGCTTTAGCCTTCTTTGTTTTTTAGTTTTGACGTAAACTTAAAAAGTCATACTTGAAGAAAATGCCATAGATTAATAAAATTAATTCTGTCATTGGGCTTAAGACAGCGGGTGGAAAACTTAAATGGTTTCATGACCAGCCCGCCGAGGCCAGGAGAGTGTTTTTGTATTGGCGATAAAGCTCCTGGGTTTTGCCCAGGAGCTTTATTTTTTAAAAAAGGAGGTGAAGGGATGCCTTCAAAAGCTAATATTCAAGAATTGCAGAAATTGATCGAGACGCTTCAAGGAGCACAGGCAGTATTTTTTAGCGAGTATAAGGGATTAACAGTCGAGCAAATAGGAGAATTAAGGTCCAAAATTAGGGAAGCAAAGGGCATCATGAGGGTGGCCAAGAATACGCTTTTCGGTTTGGCTCTTAAGGAAGTAGGATTGTCTGTTCCTGAAGAGGTGCTTTCTGGGCCCAACGTTTTTACGGTGGCATACGGAGATCCTGTCGAAGTAGCTAAGGTACTAGCTAATTATGTTAAAGCAACAAGAGGCGAAGCCTTAAAGTTAAAAGGAGCCCTGTTGGACAAGAGATTTATAGATGCCGGAGAGGTAAATACTCTTGCTACGTTGCCAACTAGGGATGTCTTGTTGGCCCAAGTGTTTAGTGCCATGGAAGCGCCCATACGAGGATTGGTTACGGTTTTGTCCGGAACTGTACGTGGTTTGGTAACGTGCTTGGACCAAATAGCAAAAGAAAAAGAGAAGCAAGCAGCGTAAAGGGTTCGACCAACTGTTAATGGAATTCAATATTTATAATGTTACATACCTAAAAGGGAGGAATCAAACAATGACCAAAGAGGAAATCATTAAGGCGATAGAGGAAATGTCGGTTCTTGAACTATCGGAGTTAGTTAAGGCCTTAGAAGAGCGGTTTGGTGTATCCGCCGCGGCTCCTGTGGCCATGATGGCTGCAGCTCCTGCAGCAGGGGCTCCTGAGGTGGCCGAGGAAGAGGAAAAGACTGAATTCGACGTAGTCTTAAAATCTGTTGGCGCGAGCAAGATAAATGTAATCAAAGTTGTTCGCGAAATTACAAGCTTAGGCTTAAAGGAAGCAAAGGAGTTGGTTGACAGCGCTCCAAAACCTGTGAAGGAAGGAGTTTCCAAGGAGGAAGCTGAGGAAATCAAGAAGAAATTGGAAGAAGCAGGCGCTGAGGTAGAAATAAAGTAACTTGCAAACGAAGGGTGTGGGGTGAATTAAACTTCATCTCACGCCCTTATATTTTTAGGGGTAGCAAACTTTGCTTAAGTTACCGGATGATCCAAAAGAGGCAATAAAATTACAAAACGAGTTGCGCAGCTTCGTAAGAATAAGGAATTATCCCAATATCGCTCAAATAAGATTCATTGGCGGTGTTGATGTTGCTTATTTTAGCCGAAAGATGACTCGCGCATATGCGGCTGCGGTCGTTTGGGATCGACTTTCTGGCGAAGTTATAGAAAGAGCATATGCTGAAAGAAATGTCACCTTCCCTTACATACCAGGCCTGCTTTCTTTCAGAGAACTCCCCATTATAATAGATGCTTACGATAAACTTTCCTTTAAAGCAGACGTTTGGATGATAGACGGTGCTGGTGTTGCCCATCCGCGAGGGCTCGGCATTGCGGCGCATTTTGGGGTTTTTTTAGATCTGCCCTCAATAGGAGTTGCTAAAAGTCGTCTTGTGGGAAATCATCTTCATGTTCCACGAAACAAGGGATCATGGGTGCCCTTATGGCAGGATAAAAAAGTGATAGGACATGTCGTTCGTACGCGAAACGAAGTTAGGCCTTTGTATGTGAGCCCAGGGCATGAGATCTCCATTAGACAGGCAACTGAGCTGGTCTTAGCTTGTTGTACGCGTTATCGGTTGCCAGAACCTACGCGTTTGGCACATCATTTGGTGACTCGTCGTGCTCATTCACTTTAGTCTTTCCTAGTGAGTTTGATGATCTCTTCGTCCTCATAAGCCCTACTCGCGGTGGCCCGCGTATCAAAGGCGTACTTTCCCTTGTAGGCTTGCACTTCGCCTTCTAACTTGTGAAAGACCAATTGAGCTATGCGAGTTCCCGGATATAAGGATATGGGGACCTCGCCTTCATTGACTAACTCAAGTGTTATGACTCCTTGAAATCCCGGGTCAACAAATGTTGCCGTGGCGATTACAAGTCCTGCTCTTCCCCACGAGGATCTGCCTATGACATAAGCCATTACGTTTCGAGGCAAACGTAAGAACTCCAAGGTTGAACTTAAGACGAACTGCCCGGGATGCAATATGAAAGCCTGACCGTATTCTCGCCTTATACGATCGTAGTAATCGACCCAAGCGGCGTCGTTAAAAGCGTCCTTTACATCCATAACGGGTATTTGACCCTTGCGAAACAGGACAAAATCTTGCCCGAGCCTTACGTCCAGGGAAGCCCTTCCTATCTGACGATTTAAATCCAATAAGGGCATGACTACTAAGTCGCCCCTATCTAGCATGCTTCTTATTTCATTTGAACCTAATGCGTTTGTCATGCTTTATCAGCTCCTTTTTTAAACCTTACGAGCCTCGATATTTGGATAAAAATAAGCTCCCATCGCAAGCGAAGGCTATCAGCCTTTCCAAAGAAGCTATTTCCTCGAAAGAGGCGCCTTTATGGATTTCGTAAGAGGCTACTATGGAGCCCGCAATGAGAATGCTGATAACCTCTAGGGGATCGTCTTTTATTTGGCTAGGTGGTATATTTTCCAGCAGTAAAGCAGTTGCGTGACATATTTCGTCCCACTTCCAATCCCAGGCTTTCGGAGAAACTTCGCTTTTTCGTGAAGATCTTGCTATTTCTTCAATCCAATCTTTCATCTCTTTTGGCCAATTGATATCTGTTGCTTGCTTCCAATCAAACATATCATAGTTAGAGGTCATGATAGAAATCCCAGGAGCAAAGATTAGGGCAAAACGATCGGAAAGCTCTTGATTGTACATGGACCACGCTTTATCTAAATGCTTTGAAAAAAACTGAAGGTCTAGTGGCGAGTCCTGTTCTTCCGCGTGAAAGGGAAGTAAATAGCATTCGCAAGGTTGCTTCCACCATGGCAGATATTTTTGAATGTCGCTAGTGGCAAGATGTTCAGTTATAAAGGGAATGACGAGACATTTAATCGGTGGGCCGTACAAATCTAATAACTTGTTCGGCCACTCAGGTGCGCCATAATTTATCCCTAAAATTATTTTATCGATAAGGGATAAGCCATTTGCTATATTATCAATGGATCCAACTACATTCATTTCTATATCCCTTAAGTTGTCATATATGGTTTTAAGGATTTTCCTGCTCCTTGACGGAATGGAGGGTTTCTCCAAGGTATTTTTGAGTTTCTTTAATGTGTAAAAAATGTGCCATCGAAGATTGATTTCGTCATTATTTGCGCATTTCATATGAAAATCTCCCTTCACTTAGAGTAAAATACATTTCATTAAGGGTCTAGCTTATGCGTATATATCATAACAAAGGAAAGGTGGAATTTTGCCTTGTCGCTAAATCTTGTTAACCAAATCTTTACTGATTGTAAGATTTTAATATTGGACGGAGCTATGGGGACAATGTTGGCAGATAAAGGCTGGCGACCTCCCCTATTGCCTGAAGAGATGAATTTGACTGCTCCCGATGTAGTCATGTGCATTCACAGGGAATACTTGAATTCGGGGGCAAACATAATCGAGACGAACTCTTTTGGCTCCAACCCAATTAAATTGGCTTACAGAGGTCTCGAAGGAAAGACCCACCAGATAAATGAGGAAGCTGCTCGTATAGCAAGGCGTGTAGCCGACCGATACGGAGCTTTCGTTGCCGGCTCGATGGGCCCGTTGGGAGAATTGGTAAAGCCCCTCGGAAAGTTGACCTTCGGGGAGGCTTACGAAGCTTATAAAGAACAGGCTCTTGGACTCAAAAACGGCGGAGTAGATTTTTTTCTCATAGAGACGCAGATGGATATTAAGGAGGCAAAGGCTGCAGTCTTAGCCGTGAAAGACGTTGCTCCTGAAATTCCTTATGTGATTTCTTTTACTTTCGAGCGAAATGGTCGGACCATCACCGGAAGTTCGCCCGATATAGTTGCTCACTGGGCACGCCTTGTTGGTGCAAGCGCGGTGGGCGTAAATTGCAGCTTTGGGCCGGATCTTGCAGAAGGAATAGTAAAGGGCCTTTACTGCAACGCGGGGATTCCAATTTTTGCCTACCTTAACGCTGGCACCCCTGGTGGTAGGAATTTTAACCCAGAGGAGTTTGCAAAAGAAACCTTAAAATTAGCTAAAACCGGAGCTTGCATCGTTGGAGGTTGCTGTGGCACTACGCCCGAACACATCGCTTATCTAAAAGAAATTACTTCCGGTTTAAAACCCCTTCGGCCAATCGAGATTAAAAAGGCGGCTTTGGCCAGCAGAAGTCGATTGGTTTTGGCGGGTAACGATGAACCTATAGTCGTCGTTGGCGAGAGAATAAACGTATCCAGGAAGTCGCCCATGAGAGATGAGGTTGCTCAATATAAATGGGATGCCTTATCAAAGGAAGCGAGAAAGCAGAGCGAATCGGGAGCCAGCGTGATAGATATAAATGTGAGCCTTCCTAACATAGACAGAAAAAAGGCTATGCGTGAGGCTATTGAGGTCGTAGAAAACGCTTGCACGTTTCCAATATCAATAGATGCCGATGAGCCAGAGGTGCTCGAGGAAGGTTTAATTCATGTATCGGGCATACCTCTCATTAATTCTGTCACTGCAGAAAGGCAGAAGTTGGTGGGGGGAATAAAGCTTGCAAAGAGGTATGGAGCTTGCCTCGTTGTGCTCACGATTGATGAAGAAGGCATAGCAACAATCCCGGAAGAGAGGATAAGGGTGGCCGAAAGGGTGGGTTTAACAGCTGATGAGTTAGACTTCCCAAGAAATAGGATATTCATAGATCCATTGACGATGTCGATTGCTGCGGACGCGAAGGCGGGTATCGTGACATTGGAAGTCTTAAGAGCCCTTAAAAAGCTCGAACTTTTTACTATAATGGGCGTGAGCAACGTATCTCACGGCCTGCCTGAGAGATCTCTTTTAAACAAGACATTTCTTGCCATGGCAGCCGGGGCATGCTTAGATGCCGTGATTGCTGATCCATTGGATGAAGGTTTTTATCCTCTAATGATGGCATGTAACTTGCTGACGGGACGAGACGAAAAGGCCTCTCACTATATAGCGTGGGTAAACTCTTTAAAGATAGAAGAAAAGAAAGTTATCTCAAAGACAGAAGAACGTATCCTTGGCCCGATTGAGCAAATGCAGAAGTTGATCGTCCAGGGTGACAAAGTCAGCGTTTTGGATAAAGCACAAAGATTTTCGGCTGAGGGGGGTGGCCCTTTAAGCCTAATAAACGACGTCGTGCTTCCGGCATTAGAGGAAGTAGGCAGATTATACGAATGCGGGGAGTACTTTTTACCTCAGCTCATTTCTTCCGCTGAGGCTGCCCAGAGCGTATGTGACCTTGTAGAAAGGACAGTGTTAAGCGAAGGCGGGAAGCTAAAAGACAGGGGATGTATTATAATGGCCACTGTAGCTGGAGACATTCACGATATCGGAAAAAACATCGTTTCAATGGTCTTAAAAAGCCATGGCTATCGCGTCATAGATCTTGGGAAAGACGTTCCACTTGAGCGAATACTGGAGGAAGCTAAAAAAGGAGAAGCTCAAATTGTGGGGTTGTCGGCCCTGATGACTACTACAATGCGCGAGATGGAAAGGGTTATAAAAAAGATTAAGGAAGAAAACCTTCCGGTTAAAGTTATAATAGGCGGGGCAGCGGTCTCGCAAAGTTACGCGGATGACATAGGCGCAGACGGTTATGCCCAAGATGCGCTAGGCGCTGTTCGTCTGGTGGAAAAATTACTTGATGGATAGGAGGTAAAATAATTGAAAATAAAGGACATATTTGAGAAAAAGAGATTAGTTTTTTCCTTTGAGATTTTCCCGCCAAAGACCACGACACCCTTGGAAAAAATCTATGAGACATTGGATGAATTAAAAGGGCTTCAACCCGATTTTATAAGTGTAACCTATGGAGCTGGCGGGTCAACTCGCGATAGAACCCCTCAAATAGCAATGGATGTTAAAAACAAATACGGCATAGAATCTTTGGCGCATCTGACATGCGTTGAGGCTACACGCGAAGATACGGAAAAAATTGTAAGTTTTCTGCTCGACAACGGCGTTAATAACATTTTGGCTTTAAGGGGTGACCCTCCAGAGGGAGCAAAGGATAATTTTGTCAAGGGCGACTTTGAACACGCTATCGATTTAGTTCGGTTTTTGCGGGAAAAGTATGGCGAAACCATCTCTATCGGTGGTGCTGCCTATCCTGAAGGGCACATCGAATGTGACGATCCCATCAAAGACTTGCATTTTTTGAAGCAAAAGGTCAATGCGGGAGTAGATTTCTTAATTACTCAGCTATTTTTCGATAACGAACTCTTTTATCGTTTCATGGAAAGAGCGTACATAGCAGGTATAAATGTGCCCATATCGGCAGGGATCATGCCCGTGGTAAGCAAAAATCAGATAGAAAGAATAGTAACTTTATGTGGCGCCTCGCTACCAAAGAAATTCGTAAGGATACTTCATAGATATGCCGATGACCCACGCGCCCTGGAGGAAGCAGGCATTGCTTATGCCACGGATCAAATTGTTGACCTCATTGCCTTTGGGGTTAAGGGGATTCATTTATATACCATGAACAAGGCGCACGTGGCTCGAAGGATTACATCGAACATCTCGACCTTGCGCGAGGCAATACCGGATCCAAAAGGAGAGAAAGTCCTTTCATGAAGATCGTTGATTGCCACGTTCATGTCTATCCCCCGGAGGTAATATCGAATTGGGAAAGAATTGCTGAAGTTGAACCTTATTTTGGCATGCTCGCAAAGAGCAAAGTACACAAATGGGCGACGGTAGAAGATGTTATTGCCCAAATGGATGCTGATGGGATAGAACAAAGCTTTGTATTTGGCTTTGCCTTTAGCGACTTGTCTTTATGCAAGTTGTGTAACGATTACGTAATATCCGCGGTAAAAAGCTATCCAGATCGCCTTAAGGGATTGGCAGTGTTGCCCCCCCTTGCCAAAGGTGCATTAAAGGAGATCGAAAGATGCAAGGAAGAAGGTCTTGTTGGAGTAGGGGAGCTTTTTCCGCAAGGGCAGGATTTCGATATTGCTGATGCCAGAGAAACCTGGAGGCTCGCTGCTGCCTGCCATGAGACGGGAATGTTTTTGCTGATCCATACGGCAGAGCCCGTTGGCCACGATTATCCCGGAAAGGGGAACGTAGGCCCGAAAGAGGCTGCCGCTTTTTGTCTTAATCATCCTGAAGTCAGGGTGATATTTGCGCATTTTGGCGGAGGACTTTGGGTGTACGAGCTCATGCCCGAGATGAAGTTAGCTTTATCTAACGCTTATTATGATACAGCGGCAGCTCCGCTTTTGTATGAGCCGGAAATTTTTAAGGCCATCGAAGCATCCGGCTTAACTCATAAATTTCTTTATGGGAGCGACTACCCGATTCTTTCCATGGCCAGGTACAAAAAACTTTTTAATCGGTTTGAAGGAAATAAAAGTTTTTTCAAGTCCATCTTTTTCGATAACTTCAAAAAGTTTTGTGCCCTTTGATGGACTTTCGATAAAAAGATGGTATCATTAGGCAACACATGCTAAAGGGTATTAAAAAACTCTTATCCAGAGCGGCGGAGGGACTGGCCCTGCGAAGCCCGGCAACCTGCCCTTATTTGGGGCGTGGTGCTAACACCTGCAGCCGAAAGGTTGAATGATAAGAGGGATGAATAAAAAGCCTTTTCCCTCTTAGGGGAGAAGGCTTTTTGATTAATCTGTAGTTAAAAACAAAAGGAGGTCAATGTATTGAAAAGAAATCCCAAAGGGTTTTCGACAAGAGCACTTCATGCAGGATGGGATCATGATCCAACCACAGGAGCCTTTGGGCTTCCGATTTATTTGACGGCCGGGTACAAATTTAATTCGGTAGAAGATGCCTCTTCGCTTTTTGAACTTGATAAAGAAGGATTTACATACTCGCGAATCGCTAACCCAACCGTTGCTGTTTTTGAAAGCGTCATATCCAATTTAGAAGGTGGAGTGGCTGCTGTGGCCACCTCTTCGGGACAAGCGGCGTTCAATCAACTTTTGGCATTGATATGCAAAAGCGGCGATCACGTCATAGTGGGACGTAAAGTTTACGGAGGCACGCTTACGCTGCTTTTAAACTGCATGACCAGATTTAATGTGGAAGTAAGCGTTATAGATACTGACGACCCAGGGGAAGTTGAAAATGCCATCAGACCTATGACACGTTGTATCATTACCGAAAGCGTGGGTAATCCTGGTTTAAATGTGGCGCCCTTGGAGGAGATTGCGGCCATCGCTAAAGACAAGGAAGTCTTGTTTGTTGTGGATAATACCTTTTTATCGCCAGCTTTGTGTCAGCCCATTAAGTGGGGTGTAAACGTGGTCGTTCATTCGGCCACCAAATATTTAAGCGGCTTTGGCAATATCATTGGTGGAGTTGTAGTTGACGGAGGCAATATGGATTGGTTTGCCTCTGGAAAGTGGACCGAGTTTACGAAACCTGATGCGGCTTATCACGGTGTGATTTTTGCTGAGCGATTTGCCAACCAGGCCCTGGCTGCCAAGATGCGTGCCTGTAGCCTCAGGGACTTGGGAGGTTGCATGTCGCCTTTTGAAGCCTATCTTTTGTGGATGGGCATGGGTACTTTGCCTTTGAGAATGAAAAGACATAGCGAAAACGCGCTTGCAGTGGCGCAATTTCTTGAAGAACACAGTGAGGTAGCCTGGGTTTCGTATCCAGGGCTAAAAAGCCATCCTCACCACGAAAGGGCAAAAAAATACTTTCAGGGTGGTTTTGGCGGAATGGTGGCTTTTTGCTTAAAAGGAGGCTTTGAGGCGGGGAAGAAGTTTTTAAATAACCTGGATCTTTTTTCAATAGTTGCTAACTTGGGAGATGCCAGGAGCATGGCCATACACCCAGCCTCAACCACACATAGCCAACTGACCAAGGAAGAACTAAAGGAAGCCGGAATAGAAGAGGGATTGGTGCGATTGAGCATCGGTCTTGAAGACATAGAAGACATTGTAGAGGATTTGGCTCATGCTTTAAATGCAATTTAAAAAAGAAAGCGGGTAAGGTTATCAGTGTTAAGCGGGGTTCTTAAAGAAAATATAGGAGCTATAGAAATTCCCGAATTGCGCTTAGAGTCGGGCAAGATTTTAAAAAGGGTGAAACAGGTTTATGCCATGTACGGTTCCTTAGATGTAGGCAGGGTCGTACTGGTGTGCCACGCCCTTACGGGGAGTCATCATGCCGCTGGTCCGAATATTCCGGGGTTGCCTGAAGCCTGGTGGGATCCTCTGATAGGACCTGGAAAGGCCATTGATACCAATAAATTTTGCGTTATTTGTTTTAATATGCTGGGTAGCCCCTACGGCAGCACTTCTCCGACTACTCTTTGCGAAGACGGACGACCTTATGGCATGCGTTTTCCACTCATATCGGTGAGAGATATGGTAAGAGCGCAATACGAAGCGCTTAAACTCATGGAGATAAAGGAGCTTGAGTGCGTCGTTGGCGGATCTTTAGGTGGAATGCAGGCCTTGGAATGGCCTGTAAGTTTTCCAGAAATGGTTAGAGGGGCTATAGTCATTGCTGCTCCAGCCTTTACTTACCCGCAGGCAATAGCGCTCAATGAAGTACAGCGTCAGGCCATTATGGCAGATCCTCAATGGAAAGGCGGAGATTACTATGGATCAACGCCTCCCGAAAGAGGGCTTGCCATAGCTAGAATGCTTGCCATGATCACTTACAGGAGCGAAGAGAGCTTTGCAAAAAGATACATGAGGGAACTTGCCTTCGGCGCTCCATGGGATTGGAACGGCAAGTTTAAGATTGAGACCTACATACATCATCATGGCGAAAAACTGGTACAGAGGTTTGATGCTAATTGTTATTTATACTTGACCAGGGCTATGGATTTGCACGATATTGGAGAAAGAAGGGGAGGCGTAAGGAACGCACTTTCAAGGTTCAAGGGTCATCTTTTGGCCGTAGGTATATCAAGTGACTTGCTCTTTCCAAACTGGCAAGTCGAAAAAATAGCACTTGAGGCAAGAGAAGCAGGCGTGTCAGCCTACTACGATGAAATCGAAAGCGATAACGGCCATGATGCCTTTTTAATAGACATTGATCAGCTTGACGAGATGATTCGAGGTTTTTGGAGAAAAACTGAGTCTTAGTTAGCGTTAAATTGGTTCTAGAAGGCTTTATTTCAAATAATGCGGAAAATTTCTAGGGGTAAGAACTCAAGCATAATCTTTCTGATAGGCTCTATTTCAAATAGTGTGGAAAAATTTCTGTGGCAAGAACCCTAGCATCATCTTTCTGACGTAGACCTCTATGTTTCTAAGGCCAAAAGAGATTCGTTTTAGCATCTTCACCTTCGTATTGCATCCTTCGGTATAGGCGTTGGTAGTATTGTTGTCGAAGTAATTTAAGATGGGCTCACGCCATCTTTTAAGCGTATTTGCCCACCTTCGGGCTTCAGCGTCGTCAGAGGCCTTTAAGTTTATGATGACTAGCTCCAACTGCCTTAAAGCTTCTTTTTTGTCCCTTGCACTGTAAAGTTTCCTCAAAGCTTCCTTAGCCCAGTAAAAGTCCTTGAGGTTTGGGTATTGGCTTAAAAGCTCGTCTAGCTTTTCTTTTCCGCCTTCGCTTAACCGCTCAAATCCCACGAGGAATATCTTTTTGGGTATCCTTACTTTTTCTTTTGTTACGTACGTCTTGTTCTATCCTCCTTGCCTCGTCCATGCGTCTGTTTCCGTCTGCTATGATGTGGAAATGGTCTACGACTACATTGGCTTTGGGGAAAAGCCTTTGAGCCAACTTTCTAAAGCCCTCCTTCATGTCTATGCATACTTCCTTGACCCTTTGGCTTGGGATCTTCTTTAAAAACTCCTCCAGGGTAGAAAGGCGATCGTCCTTTAGTATTCCAAGCACCCTCTTTGCCATTACGTCTGTCACCACTATCACCATGTCCTGATGCCTGAAACTGTGTTCATCTATCCCTAGGTGAAGTTCTTCTAAGTCGTCTATCATTGATCCCGGTAAGTCAGCCATCCTCACGAAGTCCATCAACACCTTTTTAATTTTGCCGTAGGATATGTGAAGAAGCTTTGCCACCTCTTTGAAGCTCATGAACTTTAGCAACCACAGTACCCACATCTCGGCCATATTGGTAAGCCTGCTCCTTGGCCTTAGGATTTCAAGCCTCCAAGTGAAGGTGCGACCACAGGACCTGCACTTCCACCTCTGCAGTCCCCATATTTCAAGATATACCCTCTTGCCACAGATAAAAGCATGCAGCACCCTTCTTTGGTCTTGCATGGCCGTGTCTGTAAAGGTGCTTTGAGCCGCAATGAGGACAAAACGCCCTTTCCCCTTTGGCCTGAACTTTAATTACTACAAAATCTTCCTCTTTAACTACTTGTATGACCCTTAGACCTTCCAACCCAAGCAAATTAGTGATATCATTTAAATGGCCTTTGGCCATGGTGGTAGGAGCCTCCTTTCTTAATGGGTTTGGTTGGTTCTTACCACCATTATATTTTTAAGTCAAATTTTCCACACTAAAGATTATAGAGCCTTTCTGATATTGACAGAATTGATTGGTCGTGGTTATACTAATACGAGTCAAGGGCGGATAGCTCAGCGGAAGAGCACCTGCCTTACACGCAGGGGGTCATAGGTTCGAACCCTATTCCGCCCACCATGAAGTAGTTTCAAGCGGGGCTGTAGCTCAGCCGGTTAGAGCGCTGGCCTGTCACGTCAGAGGTCGCGGGTTCGAGTCCCGTCAGCCCCGCCAGTTAATGAGGTGGCGAGAGGCGAGATAGCTCAGTAGGTAGAGCAGCGGACTGAAAATCCGCGTGTCCCCAGTTCGATTCTGGGTCTCGCCACCATTAAAGAGTTAGAAATTGCGGAAGTAGCTCAGCGGTAGAGCATCACCTTGCCAAGGTGGGGGTCGCGGGTTCAAATCCCGTCTTCCGCTCCAGAAATTTCGGCGGCATAGCCAAGTGGTAAGGCAGGGGACTGCAAATCCCTTATTCCCCGGTTCGAATCCGGGTGCCGCCTCCAAATATAAACCTTACTCCGGCGTAGCTCAACCGGCAGAGCGGGTGGCTGTTAACCACTAGGTTGCAGGTTCGAGTCCTGCCGCCGGAGCCATTTTTTTAGTTTGAATAGAGTGTCTGCCATATAGAAGAAGTCATATCAGGTGACTTACATATTTTTAAAGTAATAAATTAAAACCTCGTGTTGTAGTTTCACGAGGTTTTAATTTATTTGACCCTTAAAGGCATCAGAAACGCCGGTTATCTGAGAGCCTATGTCATGGACGTTGCTTCAAAGATTTTGTTACAATGAATTGTAGGTCCAAGATGAGGGGGTGAGGTAATGAAAAGAGGATTATTGGGTATCGCTTTAATGCTGGTGCTTTTATGTGTTTTGGGCGCTACTTCCGCCAATGCAATGACGATCAAAATGTCTTATAACGGGCCAGCCGATGAAGTGAACAACGCAGTGCATTATTATGCAGTGAACTTCAAAAAGATGGTGGAAGAAGGCACCAAAGGGGAAATTCAGATCCAACTCTATCCCGATAGCCAGCTCGGTAACGAGGAGGAACGCATGGAACTTTTAACGAAAAGCGGGCTTAATCAGCCAATCATCAATGTAGCTTCTTACGCCGGAATGGCTCCTGTACTTCCCGAACTTTACGCCGCGTCGATACCTTTCATGTTCGATAGTTACAAGGCGGCGCACATATTTTTTGATACTGGCAGCTACTGGACCAAACTGAAAGATGAATTCAAGAAACGAACTGGAGCAGTCTTACTTGAAGCGGTTGAGGAGGGAGGATTCCTTGCCTTTACAAATTCTAAACGTGAAATAAGGCATCCAAAGGATTTTAAAGGGCTGAAATTTAGGGCCATGGATGAAGGGCAAGTAACACTCTACAAAGCCTTTGGGGCCAGCGGCATTCCTATTCCATGGACAGAGCTTTACATGGCACTTAAGACAGGTGTGGTGGACGGACAGATGAACCCGGCTACATATGTTATCATCGGAAGTCTTTATGAAGTTCAAAAATATATGACGTTAGCCAATATCCAATATTCCGATCAGTTTTTGGTGATGAACGGCGATTTATTTGACGAATTTCCCGAAGAGAATAAAAAAATTGTCATCAAAGCGGCTCATGAGGCAAATGTTGCCACTCGTCAAATGGTCGAAGCTCAAGATGCAGAGCAGATCAAGTTTTTGGAGAGCAAGGGCATGCAGGCTTATACGCCTAATGCTCAAGAGATGGACGCCTTCAGGGAAATTGGACAGTCAGCTTACGTTGAATGGCTAAAATCAAAAGTGGGACAAGAGTGGCTCGACATGGCATTGAATGATGCCAAAATTGCTAATGAAAAGGCCAAGTAGCGATGTCAAAAGGTTTTTGCGATAAGGTGGTATATAAGATAGAGCGAGGATGTGCCCTTATATCGTGCTCGCTCTTATCTTTGAACATATGCGACATATTGATTGGCGTTTTTTCGAGGTACTTTTTTCACACTTCATTTATATGGACAGAGGAATTGGCCCGTTATTCCTTAATATGGATGGTAATGATGGGAGCTAGCTGCGCCCACGTTAGGGGCGATATGATGGCCATTGATTTCGTAATGCCGAAATTTCCCCTCTTTTTGCAGCGATTCTGTAGTTTGTTAAGAGCTGTTATAAGCGTTGCAGTTTTAGGGCTGATGATCTACCTGGGAACGGTAAACGCTTTGGGAAATTGGAAAGTGATGACCATGGGCATGGGAATTCCTAAGACGATTCCGCTTCTTTCGCTTCCCGTGGGATTGGGCGTTTTGTTCGTTGAATTTGTTCTTTATCGAGATAAGAGGGGAATTGAACAATGAGCCTTTTGATACTGTTGCTCTTGTTTTTTGGGTTGATGATAATAGGGCTTCCTCTCTATCTTGCGCTTCTTTCCGTTGCCTTTCTGGGCGTTATAGTACTGGGCGATGTTTCCCTTCTTAGAGCGGTAAGCCAGCAGTTTTTTGGTGGTATGGATTCATTTACTTTAATGGCCATCCCATTTTTTGTATTGACTGGATCGTTAATGAACATGTCCGGGTTAACTGACAGGCTTATAATTTTTTCCAAGCTTTTAGTGGGTTCAATACGGGGAGGATTGGGATATGTCAACATCGTCGGTGGGATAATATTAGCCGGGGTTAACGGTTCGGCTGCAGCCGATGCTTCAGCCCTTTCGTCAATACTTGTCCCGGCGATGAAGAAGGAAGGATACAACCCTGGATATGCAGCGGGTTTAACGGCCGCTAGTTCCTTGATAGGCCCCATAATACCTCCTTCGATATTTATGATCATCTATGCTTCTATGACCAACACGTCGATCGGGGGATTGTTTGCAGCAGGAATAATACCTGGATTAATTCTTGGTTTAGCCTATGCAGTGATGAATTATTTCTACGCTGCGATGTATAGGGCTCCTGTTTCTACTAGCGAGGAAAGGTTAAAAATAAAGGAGACGTTGATATATTCAATACCGGCCTTGATAGCGCCTGTCATCATAATCGGAGGAATCGTAACCGGCGTGGTGACTCCCACTGAGTCTGGAGCTCTGGCTGTTGCCTATTGTCTGTTGATCGGATTATTTTATACAAGGGAACTTAACAAAAAAGGAATTTTTGCTGCCCTCTATGAGACCGTTCGTACGACCAGTTCAATTTTTCTAATCATGGGCGCTGCTCAAGCAGTTGGGTGGCTGCTCAAATGGGAGAGGATACCACAACGTTTCGCCGAATTATTGGCAGGAGCAGGCCTTGTAGTCAAGCCCTGTTTTGCTCATGTTAACCTTTACCGGTATAATATTTGTCGTTGGATGCTTCATGGAAGAAGTGGCGACTTTGACGTTGCTCACTCCCATTTTTTATCCGCTGGCGGTGCAGGCGGGCATTGATCCGCTTCATTTTGGGATTGTGATGACATTGAACGTAACCATTGCTTTGGTTACACCCCCAATGGGTGCATGCAATTACATAGTATCAGCTGTTGGCAAAGTACCCTTAGGGGAAGTTTTAAAGTTCGTATGGCCTTTCGTAGCGGTGTCTGTAGTAGTTGTTGTAATAATAATTTTATGTCCTATCGTCGTCACCTTTGTGCCTCACGTTTTGGGGTTGTGAAGAAAGGTTCTGCTGATGGAGACATGTTTGGGTTAACCGGAAGAAAAGCTGGAGCACTTTTCATTATGTCTGTCATGACAATAAAAATGGGTTCGTATTCATGCCTCTGATGGGAGTGAGGTGAATTATCAAGAAAAGTTGTAAATTGGAGAGGAGCATAATAAACAAAGAAAATGAAGAAGGTGGCAATTTACACTGATGGAGCATGTTTAGGCAATCCCGGTCCCGGAGGATACGGCGTGGTACTGCTTTATAACGACCATAGAAGGGAGATATCCGGCGGGTTCAGGCTCACGACGAACAATAGAATGGAGATATACGCTGCGATCGCGGGATTGAGCGCGTTAAATTGCAGTTGTGAAGTGACTCTTTATACGGATTCAAGGTACCTTGCCGATGCCATGAACAAAGGGTGGGTAAAGCGATGGAAGGCAAAAGGTTGGATGCGTAATAAAAAGGAAAAGGCATTGAACGTGGATTTGTGGGAAAAATTGCTGGAGTTGTGCGATAAGCACGTAGTTAAATTTGTATGGATTCGGGGCCACGATGGCAATCCGGAAAACGAACGTTGTGATGAACTTTCGACGTTAGCGGCAAGACAAAAAGATTTGCCCATAGATGAAGGCTATGAAAGAACATTGAATTTTCATGAATAAACTTATTTACTTATAAAGCAGCAAAGTGCGGGTATGAGATTTTGCGCTGATAACAGGCCCGAATTGCTTTTATTTCCAGTTTCATTGAAACTTAGGCAATTTGTACATCGCTTGATGTGGTATTATGTGCTGCTTTTCGAGCAAGTTTGTTTGCTTGACTACGGGGCTAAGAGTAGTAAGATATTTTATAGAAAATTAAATATATCGCCAGGGGGTGCTCCGATAAGAATCGGGGCTGAGAGAATACTCCTAGAACTTGATCCAGGTAATGCTGGCGGAGGAATTGGCGAGCCAAAGAAGTTTAAATAGAAATTAAAGTTGCTGGTTGAAACTTTGATGCCGCCAAGAAGGCGGTTTTTTTATTGCCTCGACTTTCGCTGTTTCCCCGCCAAAATTTCACAAAATTCTTAAGGGGGTTGCGCGGTAATGAAGTTGGATGAATTAATAATAACCAAAGCTATAGTTGATAGGTATTTCAGAAAGCTGACGGAACATCTTGATCTAGATGTGGCCGTCGTAGGTGGAGGGCCATCGGGTTTGGTTGCTGCTTATAAATTGGCCAAAGCTGGCAAAAAGGTTGCTCTTTACGAGCGGAAGCTTAGCGTTGGTGGTGGTATGTGGGGAGGCGGAATGCTTTTTAACGAAATAGTAATCCAAGAAGAGGCCAAACAAATTTTAGACGAACTGGAGATAAGGGCTTTTCCCTATGAAGTGCAGGGTTATTACACCGCTGATTCCGTAGAAGCAGTGAGCACTATCACCAGTAAAACCATCAAAGCAGGGGCGGTGATATTTAACGGGATTAGCGTGGAGGATGTTGTAGTCCACGATGAAGGTCGCATACAAGGACTTGTAGTAAATTGGACGGCCATTGAAATGGCAGGGCTCCACGTCGACCCTTTATCGATTCGTTGCAAGTATGTAATAGACGCTACCGGGCATGATACGGAGGTTGTTAAAGTTGTGGCTCGCAAAATGCCCGGAAAATTGCTGACCACCACCGGTAATGTGGTGGGAGAAAAATTTATGTCAGCGGACAAGGCCGAAAAATTGACCATAGAAAACACTCGCGAAGTTTTCCCCGGACTTTATGTTGCTGGGATGGCGGCTAACGCTACATTTGGGGGCCCGAGAATGGGGCCAATCTTCGGGGGATGCTTCTTTCAGGTGTGAAAGTAGCAAGAGATATTGTGGAAAGGCTGTGAGTCGAAAAAATACTAACCGCTAAATTTGGGGCAAGTCCAAGGTGCATTTGGAGCTTGCCCTTGAATTTTTTTGCTATTAGCATGATCAACCAATTGGCAGAATTGTCATGTTGTGGTAAATTTAAATTAATAAAAGATTGCATTGGAGGTGTCAAAGATGTTGGATATCGCCCAATTGCTTTCGGTGGGAACGGAAAGGGTTGTTAAAAAGACCGTAACCGCAGAGGATACCGTGGGGAACTCTTCGCTTTACCTCGAACAATTTTTATCGACTTCGGCTTGTATAAATATGATTGTGCGAATGGCTACGGAGATGGTAGATGGGGCTCTGCCTCAAGGTTTTATCTCGGTTGGTTATCACACCGAGATAACCCATGAAGAGCCCACGATGATGGGGGCAGAGGTTTCATACAAAGTTACTTTAAAAGAAATAAACGGCAATAGGTTAATCTTCGATTTTGAGATAAGTGATAAAAACGGAATCGTGTGTTACGGTAAACATGTTAGGGCCATCGTCAACTATCCGAAATTGCTTGAAAAGGCGAAAGAAAGAACGGGCGCGTAAGTTCTAAAGTCCTCCTGCTTTATTTGCGACAAATGACTTATTAGAACGAGTCAAGAGAGGTGTAAGGGGGAATTGGATTTGGCGATACCTGAGGGCGAAATCATGGCCGTTGAAGGAAAAAAATTTCGAATTGAGATGAGAAGGGACAGATGTAAGGGGTGTGAAATATGCGTTGAATTTTGTCCCAAAAAGGTGTTTGAAGCTGATGAACTTGGCCGCCCTGTTCCTGTAAGGATTGATGATTGCATCGGATGTGGCACATGCGAATTACGATGCCCTGATTTTGCCATTGAGGTTAAGTCAAAAGGAGTGTCGTGACGTTGACTGGGAAAATTGGATTCATACTTGGGAACGAAGCCATCGTTGAGGGAGCGTTGGTATCGGGTGCAACGTTTTTTGCGGGTTATCCCATTACACCCTCGTCCGAGATAGCAGAAAGGGCTTCCAGGAGGCTGCCGCAAGTTGGCGGTTACTACCTTCAAATGGAAGATGAGATCGCGAGCATCGCTGCCATTATAGGTGCTTCCATAGGCGGCGCTAAGGCCTTCACGGCAACCTCCGGCCCTGGTTTCTCCTTGATGCAGGAAAATATTGGGCTAGCCATCATGGCAGAAGTTCCTTGCGTGATAATAGATGTTCAAAGGTCGGGT
Source organism: Acetomicrobium sp. (assembly GCF_059026225.1). NCBI lineage: Bacteria > Thermotogati > Synergistota > Synergistia > Synergistales > Acetomicrobiaceae > Acetomicrobium > Acetomicrobium sp. The sequence goes on along the minus strand of NZ_JBWQOQ010000002.1, from coordinate 27,312 downwards.
CCAAGCACGGGATTGGCCACTCGCCCTGCGCAAGCTGACATAATGCAAGCCCGATGGGGTCGTCATGGAGATCAGTCCATAATTGCCTTGTCTCCCTCTTCGGTGCAGGAATGTTTTGACCTTACAGTTTGTGCCTTCAACTTGGCCGAAATTTACAGGTGTCCCGTGCTTTTCATGGCTGACGAAACGGTAGGGCATTTGCGTGAGGGATGTGTCCTGCGGTCCAAAGATGAAGTCGAAATCATAGACAGAAAACGTCCACCTGAAGGGTTGGATGAGTATTATCCCTACGGGGCGGACAAAGATTTAGTGCCTCCTATGGCCACCCCGGGCGGACAGTATTTGGCTAGATTTCATTCTTCATCACATAACGAAAAAGGTTTGCCCACCAGTTCTCCGGAGGAGGCTAAAAATTTGATCAAGAGGCTATACGATAAGATAGAAAAGAATAAAGATAAAATCGTAAAATATAAGACCTTCGACATCAATGATAGCGAATATTTGTTAATCGCCTTTGGTGGAGCGGTTAGAGCGGCAAGACAAGCTGCTCTGGATGCCAAAAATAAAGGACTTAAAGTGGGCGTCTTGCAACTTCAGACTGTTTGGCCCTTTCCGGCGGAATATGTCTGCGACTTAGCAAAAGGTAAAAAGGGAATCGTTGTGCCCGAGATGAACGTGGGACAAATAATCGGAGAAGTCAGAAAAGCAGTTCCTGATGCAGTTCCAGTCGTTGGGGCGAACCGTTACGATGGCGAACCTCTCGCTCCTTATGAAATAATGAAAGCTCTGGACGAGGTGCTATCCCTATGAGCAGGAGATCAAAAGAAGTCAGTTGGAAGGCCTTCTTGAGAGAAGAAAGCCTTCCCCATCAGTGGTGTGCTGGTTGTGGATATGGTGTAATCTTGAAAAGCATGCTCTATGCCTTTGAGAAATGCGGGCTTGCACCGAAGGATGTCGTGGTGGTAACTGGCATCGGTTGCTGGGGCAAAGCGGACGATTATTTGTACACTAATACGGTTCACGTAACTCACGGTAGGGCCTTACCTGTAGCCACAGGCATAAAGGTGGCAAATCCGTCCTTAAAGGTTTTGGCCTTGATGGGCGATGGCGATAGCGCAACGATTGGTGGGAATCACTTAATTCATTCTTCGCGCAGAAACATAGACGTGACAGCCATAATAGCGAATAATTTAAATTATGGCATGACGGGAGGCCAGTATTCCTGCACCACTCCTTTGGATTCTAGGACATCTACTTCTTGGTATGGAGATCCGGAGCCGGCACTCGACATTTGTCGTCTCACCGAAACAGCTGGAGCAAGCTTTGTTGCGAGGACTACTGTCTATCACATGACCATGATAGAAAAATATATTTTAATGGCGCTTTCTCACGAGGGGTTCTCTTTGGTTGAAGTCATTTCCCCTTGCCCCACTTACTTTGGCAGGTATAATAAGATGCCCAAAGCGTCCATCATGCTCAATTGGTTAAAGGACAAAGCAATATCAATTGAGCGCGCAAAGAACTTATCGGAGGAAGAGCGCAACGGAGCCATTGTAACCGGAGTGTTTGCGGATAAAAAAGGACATTCTTTCTTGTCTCGCTACAAAGAAATTCAAGCCAGAGCGAGAAAAGACCCTGAAAGCGAGTGAACAGCCATGAAGTATGAAGTCATCTTCGCCGGGATTGGCGGTCAGGGAGTTATTTTAGCTGGGTCTTTGCTCGGAGAGGCCGCCGTCAGTTGCGGATTGCGAGCGGCTCAAACCCAAGCCTACGGGGTATCCGCAAGAGGAGGTTTTACCAAGACAGATGTTATCATTTCCAATGATGAAATCTTATATCCATATGCTTTAACCCCCGACCTCATCATTGCATTAGCCGAGGAGGCTTTAGTGCGCTATCTTGATATCGATAGCGATAGATTGTATGGTGATTTACGATTCCAGTGTCATCGAAGCTTCTAGATACGACCTCGGTGTAAGGTTTATAGGTCTTCCAATAGCTGAAACCGCTATAAAGTTTGGATCTCCTAGGAGTGCAAACATTCTTTCCCTGGGTGTGGCCGCGAGCTTCATCGAAGAAATATCGGAGGAAACGTTAGGCAAAGTTTTGGCGAAAAGACTCCCCGCGAAAGTTTTGGACAAGAACATTGAGATTTTGAACAAGGGCATTGAACTGGGAAAAACTATAAGTTCAAAGAGCTGATTTTTCAGGCAAAGGATTTATGAAAAGACAATGATTTTAAAAGCATGGCGAAAAGAGAAGCAAGATCCAACTCGATTTTCGCCATAAATCACTTCACGTTGCCCCGCCTGCGATATGATTACGAGAGATGCGTGCCATTTGGTTACACTTTTGTGTTGTTAAATAAGGCAGGCAAATTGCTGTGCTAGTTAACCAAACTAATTAATAAAGTAAGTAAAGGGGGCCACAATTGGCCCCCTTTACTGGCCGTTCGTTACTTCATTAGCAACAAAAACTGCAACCTGAGGAAGCCTTTTCAATTATGGCCTTGCAAAAGTAAGGAAGATCATTGGGGGTCCTACTGCTTATGAGGTTTCCGTCTACTACTACGGCCTCATCCACCCAGTTGGCGCCAGCGTTCACCATATCGTCTTTTATGGCTCCGACAGAAGTAGCCTTTCTTCCTCTTCAGTATTCCCGCTGAAATAGGCACCCATCCTGCATGGCAAATAAAAGCGATGATTTTATTGGCATCATTCAGCTTTTTAACTATCTCAAGTGCCTTTGGGTATCTTCTAATCTTATCGGGAGCATATCCTCCGGGAATCACAATACCATCGTAATCATCAGGGTTCACTTCATCGAAGGATATCTCGCTTTTGCATGGATAGCCGTGTTTACCTCGATATAGCTTGCCCTTTTCGGGGCTTGCTACTACGGTCTCTGCTCCTTCCTCGATCAATCTTATCTTTGGGTACCATAGCTCCAAATCTTCGTAATCCTCTTCTACGAAGAATATAAAACGTTTTCCGCCGAGTTTAGACATAGATTTCACCTCCATGCGAAAGTTTGACAGTACTTATTTTATTAGTTTTGCCAAACATTTGCAAAGCCCTACAATGTTGAGTTAAAGCATTAATCTTCCTTCTAATTCACCTCTAAGCTCATCATACCGTTTTCTGACGAATTCCATGTGACTTCTTTCCATCTTCGCAAGATCCCTAAACATGAGCTTCGTTTCTTCTGGACTCTGCCTTCTCGGCCAATTCTTCGTAAAATTCCGCTGCCCGGAGTTCAGAAAGGTAAGCGGTGGATATCAATCGGAGGAGGGAATAGTAATCCTTAAATTCGTCGGCCTGAACGCGAAGTGCTGGGTCCACGACTACATTTGGATCAGGCGTGAAGGGTTCGCCAAAAAGCTCTTCGTAATATTTTGATAAAGTGTCTTTGTGCGTTTCTTCCCAGTCTGCCAAGTTCTGAGATTTCCTTTTTTAGAGCCGGCGTTCTGGCGTTTTGGGCCCAGGTTTTGTAAAATTCGTTTGCCTGAATCTCAGCGTGTATCGCATAAGTAAGGGCACTTTTCATATCGAATCCACATTCTGCCATTTCATGCTCGCCTCCTTGTAAATGATTGAACATTATTGAAGCGCTTTTATAATAGCATATCACGCCAAATCAGATCAATGATAATTTAGAATACTTTGGTCATGGACGAGCCTGTGATATAATGAAATCACAACAGCGGAGCAGTCATTGTATGCATCTTAGCATGAAGGGAGGATTTCGATGATGAGCATCGACATGAAAACAGAGCGCCTGGGCATAGAGCCCATAAGCAAGCTGCTTTTATACTTTTCACTGCCAGCTATGGCCGGATTGTTCGCAAACGCTCTCTATAACATAGTTGATAGGATATTTGTCGGGCAAAATGTTGGACAAGCAGGACTTGCTGCTGTTACAGTTGCTTTTCCACTTTTTGAGATATGCATTGCACTATGTGTTTTGGTGTGTGTTGGTGCCGCATCCATTGCCTCAAGAAGCCTTGGAGCGGGTAAGAAAAAGAGGGCCGAGCTTGTCCTGGGGAATGCCTTGACTATGTCTGTTGTCTTTGCATTACTTGTTTGCGTTGGCATGTTGTGTTTTCTTGATTCTGCATTGAAGTTTTTTGGAGCAAGCGAAGCGATACTTAAACCTGCGTGCGACTATATGATCATAGCGTTGATCGGTATGCCATTTTTCATCATTTCCTTTGTGCTTAATTCTATGATTAGGGTAGAAGGATCACCAAAATGGGCCATGGGTACTCTTGTCATAGGAACGGGAGCCAATATTTTCTTGGACTGGCTTTTCATTTGCGTGTTTGGTTGGGGTGTAAAGGGAGCCGCTTGGGGAACGACCCTTTCTGAATTTTTATCGTGCCTTTGGGTTGCATTATATTATTTAAAATATAGCGTGCTGAGATTCAGATACGAAAACTTGAAACCAAGAAAGCCTCTTATCGTTAATATGTTAGCTATAGGAGTGACTCCCTGTATAACTTCTCTATCCTTTGCCGTACTCCTAGTTCTTCTAAATCAAGCAGCTTTAAAATTAGGTGGTGATATGGCCGTTTCTTCGGTAGGAATATTTCTTGCTCTGGACAGTTTGTTCTTTTTGCCAGCACTGGGAATTAGCGAAGCAGCACAGCCCATCATTGGGTACAATTATGGGGCAGGCCTTTACCGTCGCGTCAGAAAGGCCATTATACTGGCCCTTTTTGCATGCTTGCTCGTGTTTTCTTTTTCCTGGGTTTCAACTCAACTCTTCGCGCGGCGGATCGTTCAAATTTTCTGCGATGATCACCAGGCTTTGATCGAGATGACAACACGCGCCTTGAAAATTGGATATACTTTTCTGCCAGCGGCTTCCATATTTGTGGTGACTTCCTACACGTTGCAATCCTTAGGCAGAGCCAAAGAAGCATTATTTATTCAACTAGTACGCCAACTTGGTGTCTGCTATCCGGCCATCTTATTGATGCCTCGTATATTTGGTTTGGATGGAATTTGGATGGCTTTTCCAGCCACAGACTTGGGAGGTTCAGTTTTGGCTTTCTTTGCACTTCAGCGTGAACTAAAAAAACTTAAGAGAAACGAAGGAATGGCACATCCACTGTTGGAGGTTGCCTCAAATAGGTCAAGCAGCTGTCCTTAGTTCAACTCATCTACAAGCGAAGCTGCTCCCAGTATGGCAGCGTCGTTGCCGAGGAGAGCTAATTTTTAGGTTAAATATGTCCCTGAAGTGAGGCGCTAAATATTTGAGCGCCATGGGTTTTAGGATTGAAAGCAGCTCTTCAGCCCTGCTAAATCCGCCGCCTAAAATGATCATCTCAGGATCAAAAAGGTACACTATGGAGGCGATCGCCTTGGCCATCGTTTGAAGTGAAGGCATTATTATCTCTGCGATGGCAGGTTCGTCTCTGCGCGCCCATAAAATCTTCATATCCTCGGGCAAGCCGATTTGCCCCGCTTTTCTTTCCATTGCGTCGGTCCCGCTTATAGCTTCGAGGTGACCATAACATCCACATCCGCAAAGTTCGGTTTCGTCCAAGACCATATGGCCCGGTTCTCCTGCGAATCCATGAGCGCCTTTAAGCAATCTTCCGTCTACAACGATGCCGCCGCCTATTCCTGTGCCGAGAGTTAAGACGACGAAATCCTTAAGACCTTTGGCCAGTCCAACTAATTGTTCGCCCAAGGCGTAACAGTTTGCGTCGTTTTCGATCATTACCTTTCTTTTTAGTCTATCCTCGAGTAAGGCTTTGAGGGGGAGACCCTTCCAATCAGGAAAGTTGGGTGAAAGCACGAGATGCTCTCTTTGTAAATCTAGAAATCCCGGCATTCCGATTCCAATGGACAGAGTGAAACCCGGGGGCTCAAGCTCCCCTGCGATCTTTTGAAGTTGTCCAGCTACACCCTCGATAGTCCTTCCTTCAAAAGTTGGTTCTTCCCATCTCCGCAGAAATTTATACTCTTCTATGAGAGCTGCTTTAATATAATGTCCCCCTACGTCTATTCCTATCGAGAGCTTGCTCATATTATCTCCTTTTTACTTCATTGTTAAATACTGCTTAACGATTCTTAATAACTAAAAATAAAAAATGGCGGAGGACGAGGGATTCGAACCCCCGGTGCCTTTCGGCACAAGTGATTTCAAGTCACCCGCCTTCGACCACTCGGCCAGTCCTCCGTACGAATCATTATAACAACTACTTTAATTTTAGTGAAGGCAGGAAAGCGCCACTTCCAGATTTCCATGTTAGCATTTTTTGGTGGGGCAATTCTTTGGGTTAAAGATGGCCCTGGGATTTTCTAAGAATAACTCGTAAAATAATTTTAAAGGCGTTACAGATGAAGAGGTGAGATAAATCATGAAAGAAAAAAGATTCCTATACGTTGCCTTCTTTCTTTTGGTGGTCACATCAACTTGTCTTGTATTTGCAGGTTCCTCTTTTTCTGAAGTGCACGAAACTAAAATAGCCTTGATTACGTCTTCGTTTTGGTATGATAATGAAGGAAAAGTTTTAGAGTTGAAGGCCACCATAAAAAATGTTACTTCGAAAGAAATAGCGGGCCCCGGAATAGTTGTTAGCATCTACAGCATCGATAATAAGTTAGCTGCGCAGCGAACCTTTAGGGCAAAAAGAGTTTCGTTATTACCCGGAGAAGAAGCAGAGATCAAAGCAGCGATTTACATGGAGGGACCTTTTTGTGACATTCGCTTCACTGCTATAGAGGGCTTATGCGGCCCCTGAATGTGAGAAGGGGCACTGTAAGTGCTCATATCATCGAGGATTTAAAGAGGAGTGAAAGAAATGGTATGGGAAAGAATAGTAAAAGAATATGTATGTTCCCCTTCTAAGGTGGCCGTTCTTGGCGCGACGGTCGAAACGGGAAGGCCCGTTTCAATGGTGATACGCTATCTTAAGTCGCAAGGCTTTTCCCTCTATCCTGTAAATCCCAAATACAAGGGTCTTAAAATATTAGGATTAAGTTTTTATGCCTCGGTACGAGACATTCCTGAGAATCTAGATATATTATCTTTATTCATAGGTCCCAAAAATCAAGCATTTCTGTTAGATGAATTAAAGAGCCTTTCTTACAAGCCAATAGTATGGATGCAACCGGGGGCTGAAAACCATGAACTTGAAGAGGAATTAGAAAATTTAAATTATACCGTCGTCAGTGGGCAGTGCATAATGGCAGTGCATAAGGCGCGTTGCTCACGTCTTGACACTTAAGATGACAAGTGAGGTGGGATAAAATACTTTTTGGCAAATTCATGTGGAATTATTATTGATCGATATGTTATGATGAATTTGTTCAACTTTTATCATGCGTAAATCACACTTTCCATGAGGAGATGAAGCAGATGCCCTTGAGCGCCTCCTTTGTTTTAAGAGTGCCATACAGTGCTACGGATCAAATGGGTGTTGTCTATTATGCTAATTATCTGAACTGGTTTGAAATGGGGCGAACGGAATTTTGCAGAAAATATGGCATGCCCTACGTCAATTGGGAAGAAAAAGGTGTCTTTATGCCGGTTGTAGAGGTGAGATGTAGATATAAACACCCCGCTCGATACGATGACCTCATCAGAATAGATACCTACTTGAAAGAAGTAAAACCTTATAGTCTTTCCTTTGAATTTAAAGTTTATCGTGATTCCGATGGTATGTTTTTAGCGGAAGGATTTACTAAGCACGGCTTTTGCGACAAAAGAGGAAAGTTGTTAAAAAAACCGGAACCCTTCTATGACAAGTTGATATGTTTATTGCAACAATAAAATGGAAAATGGCGAGAGAGGTGAATATTAGTGGCGATTGAAAAGGCTGTTCTTCTTGGTAATGAAGCTATTGCCAGAAGTGTTGTGGAAGCGGGCTGTGAAGTAGCTTGTGCCTATCCGGGCACACCTTCGTCCGAGATCTTGCCGGCCATAGCCAAGTTCGCCGATTCGCTCGGCATTAAAATGGCTGTGGAATGGGCTACGAACGAAAAGGTGGCATTTGAGGTTGCAGCAGCAGCCTCTTTTACGGGTAAAAGATCCTGTGTTGCCATGAAACACGTTGGTCTTAATGTCGCAGCAGATCCTTTTACGAGTTTGGCTCACTTTGACATTGAGGGCGGTCTGTTGTTGATCGTCGCAGATGACCCCGGCCATCACAGCTCTCAAACGGAGCAAGATAGCAGGTTATTTGGTTTATTTGCAAAAATTCCCGTCTTTGATCCCTCTTCCGCCAGAGAAGCAATGGAGATGGTTAAAGATGCCTTATGAGCTATCCGAAAAGCATCGATATACCTCGTGATGCTGCGTCCGACAGTTCAGGGTGGACCATTGCAGGCAAGATGTTGAATATAGCGATCCAATTAAGCTTAGACAGGCCAGCAAAGTTCGCCAAAGATCCTAAGCGTTGGAATTGCCTTCCTGCTAACGTCAAAATAAACCACCCTAGACTAAACCAAAAGATGGACGCTATTAGGCAGGATTTTACTAAAAGTTTTTCGAAGTACAACTACGAAGTGCCAGCGCAAGAAGAGGCCAAACTTGGCATTGTAGCTGGAGGTATATCCTTTGCGGTGGTCATGGACTTGCTGTCCAAAATGGGAAGAAAGGACATCTCCGTCTTGAAAATAGGTACCCCACATCCATTGCCAATCGACCTTGTAACTGATTTTATCGCCCGACATAAAAACGTTTTAATATTAGAGGAAACCTATCCTGTAATAGAACTTCAGATTCCCGATCGTACGAATGTCAAGGGGCGATGGAATGGATATGTGCCGCGAGCTGGCGAACTGGTACCCGAGGTGGTTGAAGAGATAATTTATAAAGCCCTGGGAGAAGATTTCTCTCGCCCGGTGGATGAGGATTTAAAGAAGGCAATCGAAGAGTTGAAAATAACGCCCAAACCACCTATGCTCTGCCCAGGATGTCCACACAGGGCTAGCCTTTTTGCCATACGGAAAGCTTTCCCGGACGGGATATATCCTTCTGACATCGGATGTTACACTTTGGGCGTAAATCAAAAGGCCAGTCGATAGCTCAATTTGCATGGGCGCTTCCGTTACGCAGTCTTCCGGCTTTTATCTTGCACATAAGATCGATGGCAAACTACGTCCCATCATAGCTACTATAGGGGACTCAACATTTTTCCACATGGGTTTGCAGGGACTTGTCAACGCGGTTTATAACAAGCACGCCTTCGTCTTGGCCATTCTGGATAACAGGATTACCGCCATGACGGGCGGACAGCCTCACCCGGGTACAGGCGAAAAATTAAGAAAGGGCGAAACCGGCAGAGTTGTTCCCATAGAAGGAGCTGTTAGGGGATGCGGTGTAAAGTTTGTGCGCACCGTTGAGTCCTACGATATAGACAAGAACGTGGAAATTTTGAAAGAAGCCTGGGAATATGCCAAGGATCACGAAGAGCCTGCCGTGGTTATTTTTACTCACCCCTGCATGTTACTTAGACAAGAGCAGCCCAAAATTCCCGTGCGCGTCAATGACGATACATGTATAGGTTGCAAATTTTGTATCAATTTCTTCAACTGTCCCGGCTTGGCCTTCGATGAAAGCTCAAAGAAGGCATTTATAGACGAACGATATTGCGTTAAGTGTGGCGTGTGTACAAACGTATGCCCTCACGGGGCTATTGAGGTCATATCGGAGGAGGGAAGGTAATGCAATACATCATCGTTGGTCTTGGAGGGCAGGGAATACTTTTCACTAGCCGCATGTTTGGGAGAGGTTGCATTGAAAAGAGGGCGAGAATGTGATAGGAAGCGAGGTCCACGGAATGGCTCAGCGTGGCGGTTCTGTCATAAGTCACTTTAAAATTGGGCCCTACAAAAGCCCCCTTATAAGCGCCGGAGATGCTGATATCCTGCTGGCCTTTGATCAGAATGAAGGCATAAGGAATTTGCACTTTCTAAATGATGGCGGCCATAGCGTTATAAACGTGCATAAACGTGAAGTCTTTCAAAACGAAAACCTAAAAAGGTATTTGACTAAGGAGAAATATTTCTACATTTTTACTGAACGGATATGAGATATTAGATAAACATATGGGTGGTAATTATTTGTTCTTGAACGTATTGTTACTTGGTGCGATGTCCGCTTTGGGCATTGGCGGGATCTGCTTTGAGGAGATTGAAGAGGCTGTTTCAAGTTTGAGCCCTGCGAAGTTCAGAGAGGATAACCTAAGGGCGCTTGAGCTAGGCAGAAGTGTAGCTCAGTGGGTCATGAGAACCTGAATTTAAATAAGGTCCTCTCCGGGCCGGAGAGGACCTTATTTATGTTGTCAAGAAGGGGATTGACGCTTGTAGAACTTTTGATAGTAATTTCTCATCTTTATGGGAAGTGCAGGTTGTTTTGTTTCTTGCCGGACGGTCAGCTAAGAGATTTGCTAGCTGTTATCGAACTAACGAAAGCTCGCGCTTGGCTTCAGGGAACCTTCATCGAGGCAGTACAAACCGGTAGACCTTTTATGTTAAAATACACGACTCGCTCTGTCTCTGCCAGTAAATTACAAGTGCAGTGGCTTGATACCCTTGAAGAAGAAATCTTTGACTCGGGCCGCATGTGCTATTTTAGAGGTATGAGCGCTACGGAGAGCTCTTCGATTTATTCTCCGCAATGGTATACACTTACACCCGGACTGACCTTGAAAGTAACAACGGGGCCAAAAAGCAATTCCAGGCTGCTCGGTTATATAGTAATATCTCCTTATTGTCGGATAACGATTAGAAGGCGTCTTTAGGGAAAAATGAACATTTTCCCTTGATTTTATAAGCCAAATGGGGTTATAAAGACATGCATATGCTGAAGTCTGAGCAATCTGCTCGCAGGGGGAGTTCTATTAAGATGAAACCATGGTGGAGAGAACTGATCGAAACATTAATCTGGGCTTTGATTTTGGCGCTAATTTTAAGAACCTTTGTGGTTCAGGCTTTTTGGATACCAAGCGGTTCCATGATACCCACCCTTATGCCTGGTGATAGAGTGCTGGTGGCTAAGTTCTGGTATCATTTTACGGAACCGAAAAGGGGACAAATTGTCGTCTTTAAATACCCATTGGATCCCACGCGTGATTTCGTTAAGCGTTTGATTGCTCTGCCTGGTGATACTGTGGAGATAAAAAATGGAGTGGTTTATATAGATGATGTGCCCCTAGAAGAGCCTTACGTTAAAAACAGGGATTTTTTTAGCATGGAAAAAATTACAGTCCCAAATGGACAGTATTTCGTCATGGGCGATAATCGTCCTAATTCTCAGGACAGCCGTTTTTGGGGTTTTGTGCCAAAAAACTATTTGCTCGGGCCGGCTTTTTTCCGATACTGGCCTTTAAGCAGATTAGGAGTGCCCGAATAATGGCTAGGACAGTTTGGTATCCGGGCCATATGGAAAAAGGAAAAAGACAACTTAAGGAAATGGCCTCGCAAGTGGACGTTTTCATAGAGGTAAGGGATGCCCGAGCTCCGAAATCGACATCTTCGCCCTTTGCGCAAGAGCTTGCCAAATTGAAACCGGTTTGCGTGGTGTTAAGTAAACGGGATCTAGCGGAAGAAGATAAGACAAGGCTTTGGATTAAGGAGCTTGCTTCCTCAGGTCACTCCTGCCTTCGCACTGAACCTTAAAAGGGGAGTCTCAGGGGAATTGCGAAGAAAGTTGTTCGAGGTTTGCGAGGGCAAACCTCGATGGAGGGAACTAAGGGTTGCCATAGTTGGGATACCAAACGTAGGCAAGTCCATGTTGCTAAATGCTTTAATAGGCAAAAAGAGCCTCCAAAGTAGGAGGACTTCCTGGCATAACCAAAGGAGTCTCTTGGCATAAAGCTGGCAGATTGCTTGTTGTCGATTCTCCAGGCATTTTAGACCCCAAGACCGATAGGGAGACTCATGCGATGCTTGCGTGGCTCGGGTGTATTAGGGTAAGTGTCGTAGGAGATTATGAGAGTTTGTCCTTAGAATTTCTGAAGTTTATGCAAGCATCGAGTTTTATCTCCAGAATGCTGGAAAAATTCTCGCTAACTCCAGCCGACGAAATAGCAGTTGAAGAATATCTTAAAGCCATAGGTCGTAAAATCGGTGCTCTTCTTCCAGGTGGCGAAGTAGATATGTCGAGAGCAGGTAAATTTTTACTTGAAAGCTTTGCCACCGGAAAACTAGGCGCTTTTACCCTGGAGTTGCCTTGATATGATAGTAGTAGGCGTGGATGAAGCTGGAAGAGGTCCTTTAGCAGGTCCCGTGGTAGCAGCAGCTGTAGCGGTGTGCAAAGAGGATATTTACACCTTAAAGTCACTCGGCGTGGCTGATTCAAAGGCACTATCTCCTAAGATGCGGGAAGAAATATTTGCTCTTATTATGCAACGAGGTTTTATTTATAAAGTTCAAGCTGCAAGTCCATTGCGTATCGATAAAGACAATATCCTGCAGGCTACCTTATGGGCCATGAAGCGTGCCGTTTGTTCGCTTCCCGTGACGCCGGATTTGGTCATAGTCGATGGCAATTTCGATATACCTGATCTACCCTATCTTCAAAGGGCTATTCCAAAGGCGGACAGAAATATTTCGATTGTCGGTGCGGCATCCATAATTGCTAAGGTGATAAGAGACAGGGTGATGGTTGCTTACGATAAATTGTATCCCGGGTATGGTTTTGCATCCAATAAGGGCTATCCAACAAAAGAACATAAGAGGGCATTAACTTTAAGGGGCATCTCACCCATTCACAGAAAAACTTTTAAGTGGGGAAATGTGGAGAAATGACTTCATATAGTTTGCAAGGTTCCGAGTCAGTGAGATTTCAAGGCCAGGAACCACTGACATATACATCTTTCACTTCCATTCCAAACGGTTCTTTAGTTAAAGGTAGTATTGTGCTTGAGCGTCAAGGCGATAGTTATATCGTAGAAATACAAGGTCAAAAAATGTATGCTACCTCTTCGCTTAAGCTCGAGGTGGGAGAACAATTTACTGGCATATGGGATTCGACACGTATGCCTCCGCTTCTGAAATTAAAACCCGAAGAGATAGCCGCATACGGGAAACTAAACGAATTCGAGCAGTCAATTGTTAGTGCATTGTTAGATAGGCATCTGGCCCTAACGGAAGATCTGGTAAAGAAACTGTCCTACCTTTTGATGAAAATGGGAGGGGATATGGGTAATTTACCTGCCCTCATTGAGCTTTATGCACGCGGTCTTCCTCTTGAAGAACCCTACGTGAAGATTCTTTCTTGGTACTTTAGTTTAACTGTAAAACAGATAAACAAGTACTTTAGGGCTTTAAAGGATAAGTTAAAAAATCTTCAAGACGAAAAGAGCATCGAAAGTTTTTTTGAAGGAAACGCCGAAGAAAGTGCTTACGTTAAATCTTTGCTTTTGTTGGCTCGGCCGCTAAAAAATGTGTAATTTTCCCTTATAATTTTGCGCCACTCATCTTTAGCTTGGAAGATGGAAAAATTGTAAGTGTGTGGATTTCCTCTCAGGAGGAACCAAAGAAAATAGTTCGATTAATATTTCATTTTAAAGGTGCAAACATAGGATTGATTGAAGGTGAGTTGGTCTTTGATGCAGATGCTTACGGAGTGACGTTGCGTTCAAATTCAAAAGTTGTTGAAGAGCTTCTTTCAAAAAACCTGACTACGCTTAAAGAAACCCTCGAAAGCTTGTCGATCAGATTGATATACCTCAACTTGGGCTTGATTAAGGAGCCTAAAGGGGTAGCTTATTTGGGATTTGATGTGAAGGCATGATGGAAGATCAAAAGAGCGAAAAATTTATGAAAGCTGCAGCTCTGCGTTATGATCGAAAACTAGATAAGGCTCCCAAGGTTATTGCGTCGGGACGAGGATGGCTGGCCGAGAGGATAATAAAAGAGGCCAAAAAAGTGGGCATCCCAATAGTTGAGGATCCCGCTTTGGTCGCTGTGCTTTTGGGGGTTGGTCTGAGTGAGGAAATACCGGAGGAAGCTTATCTTGCCGTTGCGCAAATATTAGTCTTCCTTGATAGGATCGATGCGAGCAAGGGAAATGATCTTGAAAGATATGAACGAGAAGACCAAAAAGGATTTAGGTAATTGGGGCGAAGATCTGGCATCCTCTATATTATCGAGTAGGGGTTACAAGATCTTGATGAGAAACGTAACTTTCAAAAGAGGAGAGCTGGATATCGTAGCAATAGACGACGATGAACTCGTCATAATTGAAGTAAGAGTGCGTACGAATGGGAAGGTTCAATCTCCTATCGAAAGCGTCGGTCCAAGGAAAATTAAGGCCCTCATCCGTTCGGGTAGATTGCTTATCGAACAGCTGAAGTGGGAGGGCCCCTGGAGAATAGATATTTTGGGCATAACCTTAGAAGCCAGCAATGCCGATGGATACGATCTAGAGTACGTTAAAGATGTCACGTTAGGGATGATATAGATGAGTCGCATTTATGGGCTTACATTGAGGGGTATAGATGCTCTTCCAGTTGAGGTGGAAGTTTGTCTCACGGGAGGATTGTTTTCCATATCGATTGTTGGGTTGGCGGATACTGCCATTAAGGAGTCTCGCGAGAGAGTGCGTATTTCCCTAGGAACATTGGGCATAAAACTCAAGGGTCACATCTCGGTAAACTTAGCTCCGGCAGATTTACCCAAAGAAGGCGCCTTGCTTGATTTACCGATAGCTGTGGGCATTGCCAAGGAGGTTGGTTTCATACCGGAAGGCGTCAATGGAATTTTCACGGGAGAGTTGGCTTTAGACGGAAGGTTGCGCAAGGTAAGGGGAGGCGTGCCTGCGGCCTTTTTGGCCAGGCAGTTAGGGCTTCCCCTTTTCGTACCCCAGGGAAATGTTGCGGATGTTTCGATGGTGCAAGGGGTTGAAGCTTATGGTTGTTCAAACATCGGTGAACTATTTTGCCATTTAAGAGGCGAAAAAACATTACAAAAGCTGGATTTCACGCTACCTCAAGCTAAAGAGATAGCAGTAGAACCGGATTTTGCCGATATAAAGGGACAAGCTGCGGCCAAGAGGGGCCTAGAAATCGCGGCTGCAGGACATCATAACGTCTTTCTTGTAGGTGCTCCTGGATCAGGAAAGACCATGTTGGCGAAGGCTCTTCGCGGGATCCTCCCTCCGCTCTCAGATGATGAACTAATAGAAGCAATGAGGATAAGAAGTGCCCGTGGATTGCCACTTGAGACTGACCGCTTCAGGCCTTTTAGGTCAGTGCACCACACGTCAAGCGCCGTAGCTATTTGCGGAGGCGGAATCGATCTTAAACCGGGAGAACTTAGTCTTGCCCATAGAGGCGTTCTTTTCTTGGACGAGATAACGGAATTCAGGAGGGACGTTATCGAAGCCCTAAGACAACCACTTAGAGGATGGATGCATAACCGTAAGCAGGGCTTCGGGGAGTGCAACCTATCCGGCTTCCGTGTTGCTTATTGCTGCTTGCAATCCCTGTCCCTGCGGTTACTTGGGAGACACTGTAAAGGAGTGCACTTGTTCTCCAGGAGATATAGATAGGTACTTTAAAAAGCTTTCCGGACCTATCCTGGATCGCATAGATCTTCACCTGCAGATCCCGAGGTTGACGCCTGAAGAGCTTTTAGAATTGGACGGCGATGCTGAAAGCAGTTCAGCAATCAGATATCGGGTCATGCGTGCCAGATCCATACAGCTTGAAAGATGGCGTTACTTTGGCATAAAGTGTAACGCTGAGTTGACAGAGAGGATCATGAAAAAACACTTAGGGCTATCGAAAGATGGCAGAGCATTTCTCAAGTCCATTGGAGCGAGTCTTCGGTTGACAGGGCGGGGTTTAAGCAGGGTGTTAAAAGTAGCTCGAACCATAGCCGATTTGGCCGGAGATAAGGCCGTAAAAGGCTCTCATTTGGCCGAAGCGTTAGCTTACAGGGGGGGTTTTCCCTTTGAAAGATGATGATTTATCGGTTTTCCTTGCCCTTAATTCTCTTAAACAATTCGACGGCAATTTGATCGCTGCTTTGCGCTCAAGATCCATCGCTCCTTCTGACTTAATGAGCTCTCCTTCTTTGCTCAGGGAGTTTATAAATTCTGAAAGGGCCATGGAAAGATGGTATGAAGTTCTATCGAGTGGATGGCATCTAAGGGAGTTGGAAAGCTGCAAGAAAAAGGGGATAAAAATTCTGGTATTTAACGAGGAAGGATATCCTTCCTCGTTAAATCGATTATCTAATCCACCTTTACTGCTTTATTGGTGGGGAAGGCTTGAATGTATTAAAAAATTTGCTGTGGCGGTGGTTGGAACAAGGCGCTGCAGCAACTATGGGCGAAGGATAGCACATATGCTTGGCTTTAAAGTAGCGGAAGAAGGCTTTCCCGTAGTGAGTGGAGGTGCCTTTGGAATAGACGAAAAGGCTCACAGGGGAGCTTTAAAAGCTCAAGGCGCCACCGTAGCTGTATTTGGAACCGGAGTGGATCAGTGTTATCCGGCTAAAAACCTACCCTTATTTGATGAGATTAAAGAAAGCGGAGCTCTGATCTCAGAATATCCATTAGGCACAAAAGGAATGCCATGGAATTTTCCGGAGCGCAACAGGATTATAGCTGGTTTGGCAGACGTTGTGGTTATCGTTGAAGCACCTATTAAAAGTGGTGCAATGATAACTGGACGCATTGCAATGGAGTGTGGAATAGAGACATGGTCAGTTCCAGGAAGGATTGACGAGGGCGTGGCGAAAGGGATCTAATTTGATAATATTTGACGGTGCCTATCCATTGGTCGATGTGGATTCCTTTATTCATTTAATAAAGGGTTCACCCGAAGGATTTCTAATCGGAAGGAAAGAAGATAAGGCTGAGGAACTGCCACTTGAGGAAAAGCGGATATACGAGATGTTAAGGGAAAAGGGCGATAGGACCGTTGACAATATAGCTAGAGAGTGTAAAATATCGCCTGCTTTAGCTCTAGAATTGTTGGGAAAATTGGAGTCGCGCCGCCTTGTTACGACGACAGGACCCGGCAGATGGGGAATTAGGCTTTGATGGAAGGTGAAAAAAGTGTCAGATAAAACTCTCATAATAGTTGAATCTCCGACTAAAGCTAGGACCCTAAAAAGGATATTAGGTCGCAAGTATGAAATAAAGGCAAGCAACGGACACGTGAGAGACTTGCCTAAAAGTAGGATCGGCATAAATATAGAAAAAAACTTTGAACCGGAATACATATTAGTCAGGGGCAAAGGTCCAGTGGTCAGAGATCTAAAGCAAGCTGCAAAAAAGGCCAAAAATATTTTGCTTGCCTCGGACCCTGACAGAGAAGGAGAAGCCATTGCGTGGCATTTGACAAATATCTTATCGATACCTGAGGATGAACCTTGCCGGATTCGCATGTACGAAATAACGCCCAGAGCCGTAAAAGAAGCTTTGACCAAACCTGAGCTGATAGACATGAATAAGGTGAATGCTCAGCAGGCTCGAAGGCTAGTGGACAGGTTGATGGGATATAATTTGAGCCCCCTGTTATGGAAGAAGGTCAAATCGGGCCTTTCAGCCGGTAGGGTCCAGTCCGTCGCCTTGAGGCTCATTTGTGAGAGAGAGGCCGAGATAGATGCCTTCGTCCCAGAGGAATATTGGGTGATTTCTGCATTGACGAAGGGCGAGAATGGAGAGTTTCTATTAAGGCTCATCAAAAAAGATGGGAAAAACATCAGGATTACTAACGCCATAGACGCACAAACAATATACAATGAATTGCTTTCCTTTCCTTTTGTCGTTTCAAAGTTCGACGTAAAAGAAGGCAAAAGAAACCCTCTGCCGCCTTTTAAAACGAGCACCTTACAGCAAGAGGCTGCAAGGCGTCTAGGTTTTTCTCCCCAAAGGACTATGCGCATAGCTCAAAGCCTGTACGAAGGCGTTGATTTGCCTGGTCAGGGATCAGTAGGTCTCATCACCTATATGCGTACGGATAGCCTACGTTTAGCCCCTGAAAGCATCGCCATGGCTCGTAAGTTTATAGAAGAAAATTATGGGAAGAAATTTTTGCCAGAAAAACCGCATCAATACGTTTCAAAAGAACGTTCTCAAGACGCCCACGAAGCCATCAGGCCCACGGACGTTCGTTTGGTGCCGGATGAAATCAGTCAGCATTTAACTAAGGATCAAAAAGCTCTGTACGAATTGATATGGAAGCGCTTTTTGGCCTCTCAAATGGTTCCAGCGATCGTAGCTCGAACCAATGTAGAGGTCCAATCTGGTCCCTACACTTTAAAGCAAAGTGGCGTTACTTTGATATTTGAGGGCTGGAGTAAGCTTTGGCCCTTGGACTTAAAAGAAGAGATACTTCCGGAAGCCACAGTTGGCGAGAAGTTAACATTATTAAAGCTCGATAAAGAACAAAAGTTCACCAAACCGCCATCCAGATATACAGAGTCCGGTTTGGTAAAAGTCATGGAGGAAAAGGGCATAGGTCGTCCCTCCACGTATGCTACCATCGTACAAACACTATACGATAGGTACTACGTGGAAAGGGATGAAGCAAAAAAGCTTTTTCCAACGGAGCTTGGAGTCACCGTTAGCTCTTTTTTGGTTGAACATTTTCCTTCCCTCATCAACGTAGAATTTACCGCCAAGATGGAAGACGAATTGGACAAGGTAGAAAGCGGCGAAATGTCGTGGCTATCGATCGTTAAAGGGTTTTGGGAGCACTTTGAAAGTATTTTAAAAAGCGTCGAAAACACAGCAAAAGTTGAAGTACCGCTGGAAACGATCGATGAAGAGTGTCCCAAGTGTGGGGCTCAGCTGGTCATAAAGCACGGCCGTTACGGGAAATTTATTGCCTGCTCGGCTTTTCCGGAGTGCAAATATACCAGGAACTTTACGAATAGCCTCGATATCAATTGTCCGAAGTGCAAAGAGGGAGAAGTTGTGTTGCTTCGCTCCAAAAAGGGGAAGCCCTTTTATGGTTGTTCCAGATATCCTCAGTGCAATTTTGTCAGTTGGTATAAACCCACTGGCGAGGTTTGCCCCAAATGCGGAGGGCCATTTGTGGTGAAAAGAAAAGCTATTAAATGCGCTGATTGTGGGTTTAAAAAGGAGGACATTCTCGATGATGTGGGAGCCATCGGCGAAAAGTGACGATCCTATAATGATTATAGGAGGAGGGCTTGCCGGAAGCGAGGCTGCTTACCAGCTTGCAAAAAGGGGTGTCAGGGTAAAGCTTTATGAGATGCGTCCCAAGAAATATCCTCCTGCACATAGGACCTCAAAATTGGCAGAGCTAGTCTGCAGTAACTCGCTAGGCTCTGATATGCTCTCAAGCCCTGCTGGCATCTTAAAGGCGGAGATGCGTGCATTGGATAGCTTGATCATAAAGTGTGCGGACCTGCACAAAGTGCCGGCGGGTTGGGCTCTGGCGGTCGATAGGGAAGCCTTTAGTGAAGAGGTCACTTCCAGAATTAGCTCCATGCCTCTTATTGAAATCGTTATTGAAGAAGTAACGCGTATCGAGGGTGGCCCCGCGATCATTGCAACCGGTCCTTTGACTTCTGCAGCCTTGACTTCCAGCCTCAAGGAAATGGTCGGCGAAGGTTTCCTCTATTTTTACGATGCGGTAGCCCCCGTGGTGTTGCGCGAAACCATAAACATGGACATCGCTTTTTATGGCAGTCGTTACGGTCACGGAGAAGATTATATAAACTGTCCTTTGACCGAAGAAGAATATCAACGTTTTTACGAAGCCTTGATAAATGCCGAAGTAGCTGCACGTCACGATTTCGAGGAGGAACGCTTCTTTGAAGGTTGTTTGCCTATAGAGGTAATAGCAAAAAGAGGGCGTGATGCGCTTCGATTTGGACCTATGAGGCCTGTTGGCATAAAAGATCCCCGAACGGGAAAAGAGCCCTACGCCGTCGTACAGTTGCGACAAGATGATAAAGAAGGCAGACTTTACAATATGGTTGGCTTTCAGACGAATTTGAGATGGTCTGAGCAAGACCGGGTCTTTCGCCTGATCCCGGGCTTAGAAGAGGTTGAGTTTGCAAGGTACGGCGTGATGCACAGAAATATTTATGTAAATGCCCCCACAGTATTGGATGAATGGCTAAGGTTAAAGGGCTTTAAAGACGTTTTCATGGCAGGCCAGATAGTTGGAGTTGAAGGTTACGTTGAAAGTACCGCCATGGGGTTAGTCGCTGCCCTTAATATGTTTTGCTTGCTTAAAGGTCTTCCCCTTTTATCTTGGCCAAGAGATACTGCTATAGGTTCGCTGTTGTGGTATTTGAAGAATGCGAATCCCTCTTCTTTTCAACCGATGAACATAAATTTGGGCCTATTTCCGCCGTTGCCTCAAAAGATAAAGGACCGGAGAAATCGCTGTGAATTTATTGCTCAAAAGGCGTTAAGCTCGCTTGAGGTTTTTATGAAAGCCCACGAGAATGTTTTTTGTTCTTAACATGAGTAAGTTGATGGACGAACAGTAAATCGTGGATTCGCTGGAAGTAATTTCTTCCAAAAATTTGCCCCCTCCAAACTCCAGACGCAGTTGGCTAAAGTGGGATTTTACTAAAAAGACTCAATTAGTCAGAATATACCTAAGAATATGATATAATTTGCCCATGAGCGAGAATATATCGTCTTCGGTTGATGCCTTTTTGGAATATTTAAAATACGCAAGCGGAAGAACTGATAACACGGTTATAAATTATGCCGTTGATTTATCGCAGTTCGTCGATTACCTTTTGGCCGAAGGCGTGAAAGATCTCGAGGAAATCAGACAATCCCATGTTAGAGGTTTTTTAAGAGAGCTTTTAGCCTACGGGTACTCCAAAAGTACCGTTCTGCGAAAGTTATCGTCTTTGCGAAGTTGGATGAAATTTTTACAGCAAAGCGGAGTTGCAATGTCTGATCCCACCAAGGGCGTGCGTGGTCCGAAAGAGCCCAAGAGGCTACCCAGGGCTTTGGCTTACGAAGACATCAAATTACTACTTGAAGAGGGGCCCCGCGGAGAGTTTGAGATACGCGATAGAGCAATCCTTGAACTTTTATATGGTTGCGGTTTGAGAGTTGCCGAGTTGGTGGCCTTAGATTGGGAAGATGTGGACATAAAAGAAAGATGGTTGCGAGTGCAGGGAAAGGGAGAAAAGGAGCGTCTTGTTCCAATGGGAAGATTTGCCCAAAAGGCATTAATGGATTGGCAGGCGGTTTTAGGGAAAAACAGCGGTCCCTTGTTTCCCGGGGAAGGTTGCGAGCGCATAGCTGTTCGGACTGTGCACAGGATCGTTTCCCGAGCCGCAAAAAGAGTTGGGCTCGTAGGCGTAAGCCCTCACGTGCTTCGCCATAGTTTCGCCACACATATGCTTGAGGGAGGGGCTTCTTTAAGGGTTTTGCAAGAATTGCTAGGTCACCAAAGTTTGGTCACCACCCAAAGATACCTTAAGATAAGTTATGAGCAATTAAAGAAAGGTTATGTAAGCGCCCACCCAAGAGGAAGAGGTGAAAGTGATGTTTAAGGGCACTACGATCATTTGCGTTCGCAGGGGCAACGAAGTAGCAATAGCAGGTGATGGGCAAGTTACTCTGGAGCATCAGATCATCAAAAGTGGGGCTAAAAAAGTAAGACGCCTTGCCGGTGGGAACGTACTTGCAGGTTTTGCTGGAAGCACCGCCGATGCAATGACCTTGCTTGAGCGTTTCGAAAAGTATCTTCAAAGCCACAGCGGGAATTTGATGCGTGCCGCTGTAGCATTGGTGAAGGAATGGCGTACTGATCGAGCTTTGCGTAGGCTGGAAGCCATGATGCTTGTGGCCGATTTGCATCAAACACTTTTGCTTTCAGGTGCCGGAGATGTTTTGGAGCCAGATAGCGAAGTAGCTTCCATAGGGTCTGGCGCAGGCTATGCCTTGGCTGCCGCCAAAGCCTACCTTGAAACTTCCGATATGAGCGCTAGTGAGATAGCCAAAAAGTCCTTGCAAATTGCTTCAGAGATCTGCATATACACAAACGACGTCATCACGTTAGAGGTGATTAGGAGTGAATGAGGCTGTAATAAAAGAAGGCAACCTTACGCCATCTCAAGTTATGGCGTATTTGGATAGATATATAATAGGGCAAACAAAAGCAAAAAAAGCAGTAGCTGTGGCCCTGCGTAATCGCATCAGGCGAAAGAAACTCCCAAAAGAGTTAGCCAAGGAGATAATTCCTAAGAACATCTTGATGGTGGGGCCAACAGGCGTCGGTAAAACCGAGATTGCAAGGCGATTAGCTCAGCTTGTTGATGCACCCTTCGTGAAGGTTGAAGCCTCCAAATACACTGAAGTTGGATATGTTGGCAGGGACGTGGAGTCCATGATACGCGAAATGGTGGATATCTCCGTCCACATGGTCAAGTCTAGGAAGATAGAGGAAAACAGCGCCCTCGCAGCTGCTTTAGCCGAAGAGAGGGTTTTGGATGCCTTACTTCCCTCCAGATCAAAGACAAGACACCCGCAGGATTTTATGAGGCTTTTGCTTGGCGATACCATAGATGAAGAGGAAGTAGAAGAAGTAGACGAGACCAAGAAAACGACGAGAGAAAAGTTCAGAAGGTTGCTGAGAGAGGGAAAACTAGACGATAGAGAGATAGAAATAGAGGTAGTCGAAAGCCCTCTGTCAAACGTCCCCTTTGTGGGCGCTGGAATGGAGGAGATGGGCTTAAATTTGGGCGAAATGCTAGGTGGCATTTTGCCCAAGAAAATTAAACGCAAAAGGGCCACCGTTGCAAATGCCTTAAAGATCTTTCAACTGGAAGAGGCGGAAAAGTTAACAGATATGGATGCGGTGATCCAGGAAGCTTTGGAAAAAGTTCAAGAAGAAGGTATTGTGTTCATCGACGAGCTAGATAAGATTGCCTCTGTTGATGGGCACAAGTATGGTCCTGATGTAAGTCGTGAAGGCGTACAGCGCGATTTACTCCCTTTGGTTGAAGGAACAACGGTGCAGACCAAATACGGTCCCGTCAAGACCGATCATATCTTGTTCATAGGCGCTGGCGCATTTCATGCGGCTAAACCGTCTGACCTCATACCTGAACTCCAAGGTCGGTTTCCCATAAGGGTTGAACTTGACTCCCTGGGAGAAGAAGAGCTGTTGCGCATATTGGTGGAACCCGAAAACAGTCTCATTAAGCAATACAAAGCGCTGCTTGGAACCGAAGGGATAGAACTTATATTCACCGATGAAGCTCTCAAAGAAGTTGCCTCTTTAGCTGCTAAAATGAACAGGGAGATGGAAAACATCGGGGCAAGAAGACTTCACACTATGATGGAACAACTTTTAGAGGAGATAAGCTTTAGAGCACCCTGAGTTGACGGAAAAGGAAGTGTATATCGACGAAACCTTCGTTCGTGAACGCCTAGTTCCGTTAGTTGAAAACACTGACTTGAGAAGATATCTATTATAAATTTAAGAAGGTGAAAATTAATGACAATGGAAACTCCTCGTGAATTGATCGAATCAAGGCCCAAAATCGTAAATCCAACCGCGATGGAAGACTTGCTAAATAAGACGCGCATCATAAATCGTACGCTTCAATCTTCAGCCATGACGCCTCACCCGGATTACCAGAAAATTGCTAGGTTGCTATGCGATTTGTCTACGGCGAATGTTTACATAATAAATGAAGAGGGCAAGATTTTGGGGTATGCTTGGATAAGTGACTACCAATGTGACTACATGGAACAGCTCCTTAAGGATGGCTACATGCCGAAAACCTACACCCAGAGGCTAAATCGCCTTCACGAATCTGTGTTAAACCATAGTGACCATGGTAACTGTGCTTATTCTGATGAACCCTGCCGATATTTTAATAAGCATGTGGTTTATGTGCCAATTTATAGCGGTGGCGAGAGATTGGGCACGCTGATATTGGCACGCTTCGGAACGCCCTTTGATACGCGCGACCTCGTCTTGTCTGAGTATCTTGCAACGGTAGTGAGTATCGTGATTCTATATGATAGGGCATACCATATTGAGGAAAGAGCAAAAGAAAGGTTTATGGTGCAAATAGCCGTTCGTGCCCTGTCTTATTCCGAGATGGAATCTATTAAAGTAATACTTAAAGAGTTAGGAGGATCTGAAGGAGTTGTCGTAGCAAGCAGGGTTGCAGACAGAATTGGCGTGACCAGGAGCGTCATTGTAAACGCGCTGCGCAAGCTCGAAAGCGCTGGTTTGATAGAAAGTAGAAGTTTGGGCATGAAGGGAACCTATATCAAAATATTGTCCCCTGTATTTTTAGATGAGATAAATAAATAGGAAAACCGCGGAATGCATAAGCTGTCGAAACGGTTTAGTGCAGTTGCTCAAAACATTGCTAACGTAAATACATCCGGATACGCACGTAGCGAAGCTGCATTCTAAGGACGAATTATTTTTTTTGAGAAAGGGACTATTCCTATCGCCATGTTTTGCCCTATAATAAAAAACAAAGCTCTAAAGTTGATTTTAAATAAAAAAGAGGGCGTAATTTTAGTATGGTATTCTAGGGCACGAGGAAGCGACGAGCCTTACTATTTGTTTTTGTGTCGCAAACTCGGACAGCAAGCTTTGGAGGAGAGCATAGTGTGGACTTGGGTTTCGATGGGATGCGAAAGGAGCGGAGGTGGTTAAGGCTACGTCGAAGTAAAAGTCAGCTCGAGATAAACACCTTACGAGAACCTGGTCAAGAATTAAATAAGTAAAAACTATAATATAATTATAATACAAAATGGAGGTAAAAAGTATCAGATGAGCAATGGGCAAGATGTAACCACCTCAGTAAAGGTCAACGAAGTGGTTAAATGTGTAGTGGAGAAGATAACTCCTTACGGAGCCTTCGTCAGGCTTGAGAATGGTCAAAGAGGAATGATCCATATATCTGAAATATCTCAGGGATATGTTAAGAAGGTAGAAGATGTATTAAGCTTGGGCCAAGAGTTGAAGGCAAGAGTAATTAAGATTGACGAAAAGGGTCGAATCGATCTTTCGTTAAAATCGCTTCACGGCTCGACGGGCGGTGAGATTGAAGCTAAATTATCTCATCAGCACGACGAAGAAGATTTTGAAAAAAAGCTCATGAAGTTTATGAAAATGAGTGACGAAAAGATTTCGGATCTATACCAAAAGCTTGGTGATAGTAAAAAAGGCGGCAGGCGTAAAGCTGGTGGCAAAAGGTCGTAAAGACAAGAGCCATTCATACAGCATAAGGGGGGCTAGAGGGCTCCCCTTATGCTTTCAAGAGCTCAGCCCCAAGGATAAAGCGACGCTTTCGTATCAAATGAGAGGCAGGATCTTTGATCCTACTATCGCGATAGGAATTGCAAAGTACTGCAAGTGGGGAAAACCTCAAGTTTTGCTATGCGCCCCCCTTTGCCGAATGAAACCCTTTCCCACAACTTTTTGGTTATCCTGTCCGTTTTTGGCAATGCGTTGCAGTAAGCTAGAAGCCTCGGGCGGAGTAAGAGAGCTAGAAGAGTTTTTAAAAAAGCGTAAAAGCAAATGGGAATGGAATGCCTTTAACGTAAAACACGCCATTTTTCGCCTTTCTTTATTGTCCTTGGGGGAAAAAAAGTTTTTGTTTAGAGCGCGGAAGAACATGCTGGACAAGCTGCGCCTTTCCGGCATTGGAGGCATAGCTTACCGCGATGGGATTTCCATAAAATGCTTGCACCTCCAGGTAGCCTCATGGATTGCGTTAAGGGAGCACCCTGCCGATGATTGGCTTAAGGCTCGTTTTGCTGACATTGAGTGTGAAGATCCTGGTAGTTTTTGTCAATAAACTTTTTCTAGCAGACTTTGGACTTTATTGTTGAAATTGGTACTAACAAAATAGACAGACGTTTAGGTGGCTTGCACAGGAGATGAAGCAGGTGTCTCGTTTTGGAGCTATAGACATAGGTTCTAATTCCTTGAGGTTTTTGGCAGTTGCAAGCGAAGACGATTTCTTGCACTATTTAGATTCTGGCATTTGGACGGTTCGTTTGGCCCAAGGGATGAGCTTGAGCCAATATGAGGTAAAAGGGGAAGCTTTAAATAGAACCTTGAAGGCACTTGAAAGGGTGCGAGAAAGGATTGAGGTCCTTTGTGTGCCGCCTGAAAACAGGATTTTGTTTACCACAGAATCGTTGAGATCATCCCTAAACGTGTCCGAAGTAACATATGCTATCGAGAAAAAAGCGGGCATGAAACTTCGGATATTACGAGGGCGAATGAAGAAGCTTTTTATAGCTACAAAGGCGCTTTGCTCGGTATAAACGCCAATGATGTCGCAGTCTTTGACCTTGGCGGTGGAAGCTTGGAACTTTGTGGCAAGAGGTGGAGTTGCTCTCTTCCGCTAGGTGCACTAAGGGTAAAAGCCCTTTTTGATGAAGATGTGACGGCCATTAAAGATCATGTTGGCTCTCAACTGCGATCCGCCCTTAAAGACATTCCAGATATTGAAGACGTCAAAGAGATCATTGGAGTGGGAGGAACATCTTCGACGACGGCCATGATTTTAAAGAAAGTATCCATAGACCAATACCATCCATCGACGGGTTCACGGCATGAAGATCAAAAAAACTGAAATAAAAGACTTAGTGGAAGCGTTAAGGCAAATGGATGCTAGAAGCCAGAAAGCGCCTAATAGGCCTTGAGCCAGGGAGATCCGATATTATTGTAAGCGGCCTTTGTGTGATATTAGCGCTTCTTGAGTTTTTGGGATTCAACTATTACTTTCACAGCGAATGCGATGCATTGTGTGGCATATTGGCAGAAGTGGTTGAGCGAAGGAGTGCAAAGTATATAAAAATAAAGGGCATAAATTGGGGAGTGTGAGCAAACATTGTGGAAGGGCAGATTTAGCGAGGATACAGCCGATGTGGTACTTAAATTCACCCAGTCTCTCGACATGGACTGGCATCTTGCCGAAGCAGATATAAAGGGAAGTAAAGCTCACGTAAAGACACTAGCTTCAGCAGGGTTGATCACCCAAGAAGAAGAAAAAGCCCTTTTAACCGGCTTGGATCAGGTGCTAGATGAAATAAAAAGCGGTAAGCTGGAGCCACTCATTGAACTTGAAGACGTTCATATGAACATAGAGGCTCGCCTTACGGAAATCTTGGGTGACATAGGCAGAAAACTTCACACGGCAAGGAGTCGCAACGATCAAATCGCAACCACTTTGCGCTTGTTTTTAAGGGAACAACTTCTTGAAATTGCGAGCAAGGTCGAAACGTTTCTTGAGTCCATCTTGGATCGTGCTGAAAATCATGTGAACTTTGTCGTGCCGGGTTACACACATTTGCGCCGTGCTCAGCCCATAAGCATGGGTCATTACTGGATGTCACATTTTT
>NZ_JBWQOQ010000001.1:0-171731 GCF_059026225.1 Acetomicrobium sp. | reverse complement strand
ACTTTCAGTTAAATTCTTTAGGGGAAGAAGAATACGAATGGTTCAAAAGATGGGTAGACACGGGAGATTTTCTAGGAATTGTAGGGCATCCTTTTAGAACCAAAAGGGGTGAGTTGTCCCTTCTGGTAACAGACTTTAAACTTTTGAGCAAAGCCTTAAGGCCTTTGCCTGAAAAATGGCACGGCCTAAAGGATACGGAAGTGCGCTACAGACAGCGCTATTTAGACCTTATAGCTAATCCCGAGGTCAGAGAGGCTTTTAGAAAAAGAGCCAAGATAATAAAGACCTTTCGAGAGGTCTTGGAGTCTCATGGAACACTTGAGGTTGAAACTCCGATGTTATCTCCGATTGCAGGAGGAGCTATTGCCAGGCCCTTTATCACGTATCATAATGCTTTAGGGATAAATTTGTATCTCAGGATAGCGACTGAGCTTTACTTAAAACGACTGGTAGTTGGGATGTATGAACGCGTTTATGAGATAGGCAAGAACTTCAGAAATGAAGGCATCGATTCCATGCATAACCCGGAGTTCACCGCCATGGAGGTTTACTGGGCTTACGCTAACTACGAGGATATGATGAATTTAACGGAAGAGATAATCGTAGCTTGTGCTGATGCAATGGGAAGCAGGCAGTTACCCTATGGCGATTACATGATAAACTACGAGCCTCCCTTCAGGCGTGCAGCGATGGTGGATTTGGTGAAGGAGCATTGTGGCATTGATTTTTTAACCGTTACTGATGAAGAAGCAAGGAAGCTTGCGAAAGAAGGGGGACTTGAGGTGAAAGGAGACGAAAGCCGACTTTTAATCATGACCGAATTCTTTGACAACTTCGTGGAGGATAAATTGATACAACCCACATTTGTCTTGGGTTATCCGGTGGAGGTTTCTCCTCTTGCTAAAAGAGACCCTGATAATCCCGATTTCACCCGCAG
Organism: Acetomicrobium sp.; assembly: GCF_059026225.1. Taxonomy (NCBI): domain Bacteria; kingdom Thermotogati; phylum Synergistota; class Synergistia; order Synergistales; family Acetomicrobiaceae; genus Acetomicrobium; species Acetomicrobium sp. The sequence continues at coordinate 170,794 of NZ_JBWQOQ010000001.1, read as the reverse complement.
ATTTGAGCTCTTTATATGTGGAGCAGAAGTAGCAAACGCTTTTAGCGAGCTCAATGATCCCTTAGACCAAAAAGAGCGTTTTCTGGATCAATTAAGAAAAAAAGAAGCCGGTGACGAAGAGGCGCATGCCTTCGATGAGGATTACATAGTTGCCCTTGAACATGGCCTTCCCCCGACTGGCGGTTTGGGTATTGGCATCGACAGGCTTACCATGTTTTTAACGAACTCAAGCTCGATCCGTGACGTGATCCTCTTTCCCACCATGCGCCCAAAGGAGTGAAGCCTCTTGGATTTAGGCGAGGCCAGGAAAAGGGCTGAAGAGCTTAGGCAAGAAATAGAAAAACACAATTACTATTACTATGTCTTGGACTCACCTTTGATAACTGACGAAGAATACGACGCCTTGTACCGAGAGTTAGTGGAGATCGAAAGGCGCTTTCCTCAGATAGTAACCCCTGATTCGCCGACGCAGCGCGTTGGAGGCCGGCCGAGAGAAGAATTTCGGACAGTGGTTCACGAAGTTCCAATGCTTTCTATGGACAATGTTTTTACCCAAGAAGAGTTGTTAAACTTCATCTCTCGGGTGCATAGGATACTTGAAAGAAAAGTAGATTTTACGGCCGAACTAAAAATAGATGGCGTTGCCGTCTCGCTCATATATGAAGAGGGCAGGTTCACCTTGGGTGCGACGAGGGGCGATGGAAAAGTAGGCGAGGATGTAACGGATAATTTACGTACCATTAAAAGCCTACCCTTGAGATTACTCGAATATGTGCCGGGCAGGCTCGAGGTCAGAGGCGAAGTCTACATGACGAAAGAAGATTTTGCTTTGCTTAATCAAGCTCGAGAAGAAGAGGGAGAGCAGCCTTTCGCTAATCCTAGGAATGCGGCTGCGGGAAGTTTGAGGCAACTTGATCCTAGTGTGACGGCCAAGCGCCGGCTTCGTTTATTTGTATATCATGTAGTTAATCCGGAAAAGCACGGTCTTTCATCGCAATATCAAGCCCTTTCTTGGCTTCGAGAAAGAGGATTTCCAACTCAGGGGAACGAAAGACTTTGCAAGAGTTTTGACGAATTATGGGATTATATTGAGGAATGGCGAGAAAAGAGGCACTCACTTTCCCATGTTACTGATGGTGTGGTAATAAAAGTTGATGATTTGAGTACATATGAGCTTCTTGGTACGACAGCAAAATCCCCGAGGTGGCAAGTTGCCTTTAAGTATCCCGCCGAAGAACAGAGGACCCGTTTACTAAGGATAGAGATTTCAGTTGGAAGAACGGGCGTACTCACACCTGTTGCTATTTTAGAGCCGGTAAGGCTTTCAGGTACTGTTGTGCAACGCGCCAGCTTGCACAACGATGATGAGATAAAACGCCTTGATGTACGTGAGGGGGACTTCGTATATGTCCGTAAGGCGGGTGAGATAATACCAGAAGTGGTTCGTGTTGACTACAGTGCCAGAACGGGCCAGGAAAAGCCCTTTGTTATGCCAAAAAACTGTCCCGTTTGCAGGGCAGAGGTAATTAGGTTGGTAGGCGAGGTGGCTCACCGTTGCCCAAATCGGTCTTGCCCTGCTCAGTTGAAGGAAAGTATTCGGCATTTTGCTTCTCGTGACGCCATGGATATAAAGGGTTTGGGTGAAAAGATTATAGAGCAATTAGTAGACAGGAAATTAGTCAGTGACTTTTCTGACTTATACAAGTTGACGAAGGAAGATTTGATGTCCTTGGATAGAATGGGGCCAAAGTCCTCTGAAAATTTGATCGCTGCAATAAATAATTCTAAGAATAGGCCACTTTCCAGGCTCATTTATGCCCTCGGCATCAGATACGTTGGCTTGAGGACTGCTGAGATTTTAGCTGAGAGGTTTAAAAGCATTGACGAATTGGCCAAGGCAACTACTGCCGAATTATCCAGCATTCCTGGGATAGGTCCCCAGATAGCCTCGTCAATTGTTGCATTTTTTAAGGACGAAAAGAACCTTGCCACTCTGAGAGAACTGGCTAAATGTGGCGTTAAAATGTCTGAGGAGGAAATAAAACGTGAGGTTGGTCCATGGGAGGGGTGGCGGATTGTTTTTACCGGAGAGCTTGAGAGGGCTTCAAGAAGCGAGGTTGAGGCGATAATAAAAAGTTTGGGAGCCATTCCTGCCAGCTCGGTTAGCAAAAATGTGACCATGGTAGTGGTAGGCAGTAATCCCGGGAGCAAACTGGCCGCAGCTCAAAGGCTAGGTGTTAAAATTGTTGATGAGCAAGCTTTCTGGAATTTGGTCGATGAAGCTAGGTCAAAAAAAGGGAAATAGGAAGTAAAAAATAGTCAGATTAGGAGGTTGAGTCTATGGACATTACGCCAGAAGAACTAGTTGAAGAAGTAAGGCGCATGGCACGATTAGCTATGATCGAATTAAATAAAGAAGAGACGAAACAAATAGCAGAACAATTCAAAAGTATATTAGACCAACTTCAAACTTTACGGGAACTGGATACAAGTGATATAAACCCCTTTCCATTGGAGGACAGAGATCCAACACCATGGCGTAGTGATGAAGTAGTATTATGGAATCGCTATAACGAGGTTCTTTCGCAAGCTCCCGCGTCTGAAGATGGTTACTTTAAAGTGCCACAAATAGTGAGGGACGATCGAAATGAAGAATAGCAAGTTTTTGAAATTCTCAGCCTTTGATTTGATGTCAGGATACAGCAAAGGGGAGTTTATCGTTTCCGATGTGATAGAGACGGTGTTGGAATACATAGAGATAAACGAAAGAAATTTAAATGCATTGATAACCCCAATGTACGAAGAAGCCCGCTCGAGGGCATGGATGCTTGACGCTGCTTTGGCAAGGGGCGAAGATCTGGGACCGTTGTTCGGAGTTCCTGTAGTGATAAAGGATAATATTACGACTGATGGAGTACGAACGACTTGTGGCAGCAGAATGCTCGAGAATTGGATTCCCCCCTTCAGTGCCCATGTTGTAAGATGCTTAGAACGAGCTGGAGCCGTGGTGATCGGCAAGGCCAACATGGATGAGTTTGCCATGGGAAGTTCTACCGAGTATTCCGCCTTTGGACCAACACTTAATCCTTGGGATTTATCAAAGGTTCCGGGAGGAAGCTCTGGTGGAAGCGCGGCATCGGTTGCCGCAGGTTATGCTCCCATAGCTTTGGGAAGCGATACAGGGGGATCTATAAGACAACCTGCTGCCTTTTGTGGAGTATATGGATTAAAACCTACCTATGGTTTGGTCAGCAGATACGGCTTGGTGGCCTTCGCCTCTTCCTTGGACCAAATTGGTCCCTTTGCGCGAGACCTGAAGGATTTAGCCTTAGTTCTACAAATAATTTCGGAGCCGGATGATTGCGATGCGACCTGCGTCAGAAAAGAAAGACCAAACTATTTGGAATTTTTGAATGAAAGCTCCCTTGAAGGGTTCAAAGTTGGTTATTTGTCTGACTACAAATCACTGGAAATAGATGAGGAAGTTAAAAAGGCTGTTACTGAGGCCTTGAAAATATGCCAGGATGCAGGGGCAGAAATAATCGAGGTTGAACTACCAATCTCAGCGCGATATGGACTTCCTTGCTATTACACTATAGCGCCAGCTGAGGCGAGCTCGAGTTTAGCCCGTTTTGACGGGGTTCGATACGGTTTTTCCGTAGAAGCCGAGGATTTACAAGAGCTCTACCAAAAAAGTCGCGGGGGCGGGTTTGGCCCTGAGGTAAAACGAAGGATACTCATAGGCACTTTTGTCTTAAGTTCAAGCGGTTATGAAACTTATTATTTACAAGCCCAAAAAGCGAGACAGCTTGTCGTTAAGGAGTTTGATGAAGTTTTCCTCAAGGCTGACGTCCTGTTACTTCCTGCCACACCGACGTTGCCCTTTAAGCGCGGAGAAAAGATACTGGACCCGGTAAAGGTTTATATGGCTGACCTTTTTACCATTCCGGTAAACCTTGCCGGTTTGCCAGGTTTGTCCATGAAGGTGTCTTCCAGCTCTTCAGGCTTACCAGTAGGGATTCAGCTTGTGAGCAAGAAATTTTGCGAAGGCGATATACTAAAAACGGCCTCTATTATAGAACGAGCTGTGGGCCCGGCTACAACTATCATGGGAGGCGATCGAAAATGAACGAATTTATTCCCGTCATAGGACTTGAAATACACGTACAATTGGCCACGAAATCTAAGATGTTTTGTTCATGTTCGACAGACTATATAGGGGTTAAGCCTAACAGCCATGTATGTCCTATTTGCTTGGGCTTGCCTGGTTCACTTCCCATGATCAACGAGAAAGCCATCATGTACGCCATTCGGACCGCCTTGGCAATGCGATGCAAGGTTAATACTCGTACGATTTTTCATCGAAAGCATTACTTTTACCCGGACCTTCCAAAGGCTTATCAAATTAGTCAATACGATTTACCACTTGCTGTTGACGGTTACCTGGAAGTAAGCGACGATGATGGCAAAACGCAAAGGATCAGAATACAAAGGCTACATCTGGAGGAGGATGCGGGAAAATTAGTGCACTCTACCGCAAGCGGGAGGTTAATGGGTGCAGAATACTCCTTAGTTGACTGTAACAGGGCAGGCGTTCCTTTGATGGAAATAGTTACACATCCCGACATAGCTTCCGCGAAACAGGCAAGGGAATTTGTATCTAGATTACGCCAATTAGTTAGATACCTAGGTGTTTCAGATGGGGATATGGAGGCGGGCTCCTTGAGGGTTGACGCTAACATTTCTATCATGGAGCCTGGATGCGAATACGGCGAAAAAGTTGAAGTCAAAAACATGAACTCATTACGAGCCCTGGAGCGCGCACTTGAGTACGAATATGAAAGGCAAAAAGAGGCTAAAAAGGAAGGTAAAGCCATAGTTAGCGAGACCAGGCATTGGGACGATGGCTCAAATATCACCATATCAAGCAGAAGCAAAGAAGAGGCCGAGGATTATCGCTACTTCCCTGATCCAGATCTTCCGCCGCTAGTAGTGGACGAGCGTGTCATTGTTCAATTGTGTAAGGGGCTGCCCGAATTACCGTGGGAGGTGCTGGGCAGATTCATGAGTGATTACGGTTTGTCCTCAGACGAAGCAGAGGTTCTTACCGAGCGAAGGGATGTGGCCCTTTTAATGGATGAGCTCGTTAAAGAAGGGGCATCAATCAAAGTGGCATCTAATTGGATAAGGACGGAGATTTTGAGGGTGTTGAACGAAAGAGGCATTTCCGCTGAAGATCTCCCAGTGCAGACCAGCGAAATTGCAGGACTTCTTTTGCTGGTTGATAGGGGCGACCTTTCAACGACGGCTGCAAAAGAAGTTTTTAACTTAATGTTGGAAAAGTCGATAAATGTCGAAGAAGCCGTCAAGATCCTGGGACTTAGCACTGGCAAGCTGACCGGTCCTGAATTGGAAGCCGTGATTGACAAAGTCTTATCGGAGAATTCTGACGTCGTCGAGGAAATCAGGGCAGGTAAGGACAAAAAAGGGAAAAAGATAAAATTCTTGCAAGGCATCGTAATGCGAGAGACTAAAGGTCAGGCAGATCCAAAAGAGGTACAATCGTTTATCATGAGCAAGATTTAAATTAAGGGGGTAGGACGATGGGAGCGCGTAAGCCTGAAGACACAAGAACAATTGCTATAGCCGCTCACGGAGGTGCAGGAAAAACATCTTTGGTCGAGGCCATGCTTTATGACGTGAATGTAATTAGTCGCATGGGAAGGATCGAAGAGGGCAATACGGTAAGTGATTTTGATCCGGAAGAACAAAAAAGACAAATCTCGATTAATACGTCTATTGTAACATTCGACTATAAGGATAAAACTTTTTTTATTCTTGATACCCCTGGTTATGCGGATTTCGTTGGAGATTTGCGCTCCGGGATGAGGGTAGCTGATTCGGCGGTTATCCTTATAAGTGGCGTTGATGGCGTAGAAGTGCAGACAGAAAAGGCCTTCGATTTTGCTGATGACTTTTCCATTCCCGTCGTTTTTTTCGTTAACAAGCTGGACAGGGACAACTCAGATTACAACGCAATATTAAAGGAAATACGGCAAGTTCTAACCGATAGGGCCATTTCTTTGTATTTACCAATTGGCAAAGAAAGTAATTTTAAAGGCGTGGTCAACGTCTTGACCGGGAAGGCATATCTCTACAAAGGGGACGGAAGCAAGGATTACGAGGAAACATCTTTTCCTGCCGAGTTAGAGGAGGAGCTGGCATTAGAAAGAGAGGCGTTGATAGAAAGAATTGTCGAAGTTGACGACGATTTAATGATGCGTTATCTGGAAGGAGAAGAGCTAAAAGAGGAAGAGCTTATTGTCGCCCTAAAAAAAGCGATACTTGATAGAATCGTGATGCCTGTATTGCCTGGCTCGGCTATTGCAAACGTTGGAATTTTTCAGCTTTTGGATGTTATGAGCGATGTTTTGCCATCTCCGCTGGATATGTTTCCAAGAAAGGCGATAGATGCAGAAGGAGAAGAGGTCGAGGTAAAGCCGGATCCTGACGGAAAATTTAGTTCTCTTTGCTTCAAGGTCATGGTTGATCCTTACGTTGGCAAACTTTCTTTTGTACGAGTGTTTTCGGGGACATTAACTTTGGATCAATCCGTGTATGTTGTCAATAAGAAGACTGAAGAACGGATAGGCTCTTTGAGGTTTATGAGAGGCAAGGATGGAAAGGACGTAAAGGAAATCACCGTTGGCGACATCGTGGCGATACCGAAACTTCAGACCGCCACGGTTGGGGATACCATAGCAGTTAAAGGCGTGGATTTCGTGTTTCCCCCAATTCAATTCCCCGATCCCGTATATAGCTTAGCCATTGTCCCTAAAAGCAGGGCTGACGAAGACAAGCTGTCTAATGCAATCCACAGGATACTTGAGGAAGATCCGACGTTGCGCTACGAGAAAAACGCGGAGACAGGCGATCACCTTTTGTCCGGGATGGGAGACCTGCATTTAGATATAGTGTTATCACGCATTAAAGAGCGATATGGCGTTGAACTTGAAACCCGTTTACCTAAGGTTCCCTATAGGGAGACCATTAGAAAACCCGCCAAGGCTCAAGGTAGGTATAAAAAGCAGACAGGAGGCAGGGGGCAGTACGGTGATGTATGGCTTGAATTGCAACCGCTGGAGCGAGGAGCGGGAGTGGAATTCGAGGATCGAATCGTTGGTGGAGTTGTGCCTAAGCAATATGTCCCTGCCGTCGAAAAGGGCTTAAGAGAGGCAGCTCAAAAGGGAGTGCTTGCAGGTTATCCAGCCATAGATTTTAAGGCAATACTTTACGATGGGTCCTATCATGAAGTGGATTCCTCCGAAATGGCCTTCAAGATAGCTGCTTCCATGGGCTTTAAGAAATGTTTTGTGGAAGCATCTCCTGTATTACTAGAACCTATAATGAACGTGGAGGTTGTGGTGCCAGAGGAATATCTGGGAGATGTAATGGGCGACTTGAATTCTAGACGAGGAAGGATCATGGGAATAGAAGGCAGAGGGAGGTTCCAAGTCGTTAAGGCTCAGGTTCCCCTGGCCGAGATGTTCAGGTATGCCATCGTGCTGCGTTCCATGACTTCAGGCCGCGGCAATTTTTCCATGGAGTTTTCCCATTATGAAGAGGTTCCTCAGGATCTGGCTAAAAAGATCATCGCTCAAGTGCAAGCTGAAGGAGAAGGAGAAGCAGCCTCTGGCAAATAGCATCCATATTGGTTGTCACTGAATCGTCGAACAAACAAAAGTAATAATAAGCGGGAGAGTAACTAACTCCCGCTTATTATTACTGCAGGGCCAGAAGAAACTTTTTTGTTTTTTCTCTGCTCCTTAAAGCTCCCCTAGTATCTTTAACAAACCTGATAATGTGTTAAGCTCTTTAGGAGGAAGCACGGTCTTGTTTTGTTCTAATATGCTGCCTGATAGGTTTGTCACGTGGCCATATCGTTCGTGCCACCCAGTTATGGGCACGACAATGTCAGTATTTATATCACCGTGAGCTTTTGAGGTTAAAAGTGCGCATTTTATAACCCCATTAACTGATCTAATTAACTCTATTGTCGATTGATCGGGTTCTATGGCGAGGAGTTGGGTTGTCTTACCTTCCTTTATCGTGCTCATGTTGTCAATTGCAGGAGTTAAGAGATCGCCTAATATACGCAGGGCACCTTCAGTGTTGGCTCCGCGGTAAAGTGGCAAATAAAGACACTCGTCAAGCTTGATGCATAGATTAATCAGCGCCAGGGATGAGGTTGTGCTGGAAGCTACTTTGGGTCCCACGAGCGTGATTGGACGTTTAGCCGCAGCAAGGGTATTTTTGGCCAAAACAATATTTTCTTCATTAATTCCGGTGAACTTGGAAGCGCTTTGAATCAAGCCGGTCCCCGAGAGAGAATCAAATAACGGCGCAAGTTCCACAGCATTGGTCTTTAATAATATTGTAGAGCCCTTATCGAGCAACCCCGGGGTACTGCCCGAATATATGACCTTTAGATCACCTTCCCTGACCATTTTGCGCAACATGGAAGAGATGAGGGGAAGGTCTTCATCTAGATTGTCATCAATCACAAAGGCTACATCAGCCTCATAAAGTTGCCCAAGGGTGCCTCTGTTTAAGCTCTTGTCGTTGGCTTGTGCTAAGAAAGTCCTAAAATCGTCAACTTCTTTTACTGATACTAGGGCGTTAGGCGTAATTAGATCCAACGTGTCTTTTATTGCTTCGTATTCTTCGTTGCTCAAACTATTGCCTACAAATATTGACGTTCTTTCCTTGGAGCGCAAGAACCCGGATAGTTTTTTCAAGCGATCCATCGAGTCGTTTGCTATCTCCAATCTATTGATGTTTAAATGAAAGGTTCGTCCTTTGAAACAACATAGCCCATGAGTTGGAGAAGTGGGTGATCCCGAATCGGTAGTGACTCGTACGACATTATAGCGGGTTTTATCTGAATTTACATAGATTTCACACCCAAGTGAGCATTCACCACACGTCGTCTGAGTTTTAATTGGCACTTCGCTGTGTGGCCATCGCTCTTTGCGTTTTTCCGTTAGAGCTCCAACAGGACACAGATCTACGCAAACTCCGCATCCTGTGCATTCCGATTCATCCAAGGGTTTTAGGTATGCACCGTGAATAGTGGTGAAATAACCTCTGTTTACATAGTCGATGGCGTGTAATCCAACAATTTCGTCACATGTCCTAACGCATCTTCCACAGAGTATGCATTTATTCATATCTCTGTCGTAATATTTTAACTTTTCTTCGAAACGCTCTAGCTTCTCTCCGCTAAACTTATTAGGAGATGCCTCGTGCTGGACGGAGTAAGCGCGCAGTTTACATTCAAAAATGTCGGGACATCCACATTCCATGCAGCGTTTGCTGTCTTTTTTGACTTGTTCCTCGGTTAAGCCCTTGTTGAATTCCTTGAAGGGAGAAGCTAGCCTTTCACTCGCAGGAAGTACATAAGGGACTTCTCTTGATTGTCTTTCCTCGTCTTCAAAATCCTCTGGGCCCAAGTCATCTCTTACTACATCGCACTCATAGGGGCGTTTGGGATATCCTTGGGTTATGTAGTGATGTATGGATTCGGCAGCGAAATGACCTTCTCCGATTGCCGCTATTGCTATATCCGGCCCGGTTCTTAAATCTCCGCATGCAAAGACTTTTTCAAGGGGAGTGGCATAATTTTCATCTGTCAAAATCCAACGCCCATTGTGTATTGTTGATGGGAGCATATGAAGCACGGGAGATTGTCCTATAGCGGCAATTACAGTGTCGGCTTCTATAGTGAAGGTTTCCCCCGTTGGGATGGGTCTTCTTCGTCCTGAAGCATCAGGCTCACCTAGAACCATCTTTTCGCAAACTAACTGCTGAACTCGCTCATGCCCCTTTATTTCCTTAGGCGCAGCAAGATAGATGAAGTTTATCCCTTCTTCCATGGCCTCTTCGATCTCTTCATCCTACGGCGGGCATTTCCTGTCTTGTGCGTCTGTACACCACTGTAACAGTTTCTGCTCCAAGCCTTTTAGCGCATCGACAAGCGTCCATCGCTGTGTTCCCGCCGCCTATTACGATCACTTTCTTCCCGATTTCAACCGGGAGGTGATTATTTACGTCGTATAGGAATTCTATCCCCGCTAGAACCCCATTTAAATTTTCTCCAGGCACTCCTAAGGGAGTGCTTTGCCAACAACCAAAGGTAAGCAAAAGGGCATCATGTTTTATGCGAAGTTGCTCCAAGGTTATATCCTTTCCAAGGGCCGTATTTGTTTTAGTTTTTATGCCCCATGATAGCAGCCATTCTATTTCTTTTTTTAGGATATGACGAGGCAGCCTGTATTCCGGGATGCCAAAACGCATCATACCGCCTAATTCAGATTCTTTCTCGAATATGGTGACTTCATAACCTTTCTTTCTCAGAAAAAATGCGGCCGAGAGCCCTGCTGGCCCTCCTCCAACGATGGCAACGCTGTGACCGTTTTCCTGAATTTCATCGACGTGGCCAACCATATCCTTTTCTAAGCCCCAGTCGCTTATAAAGCGCTTTATTTCCCTTATGGAAACCGGCTCCTCATCGACGAAATTTCGCCTGCACTCTTCTTGACATGGGGCGGGACAAATCCTTCCAATGGAGGCAGGCAAAGTGATGTTTTCGTGCAAAAGGTCTAAGGCCTCTTTATATAAACCAACAGCAGCCAAATTTACGTAGCCCTGAACATCTCCCCTTGCGGGACAAGCTAACGTACAAGGCGGCCTGCAATCTCCCACATGATTAGATAACAACAACTCGAGAGTGGCCTTTCTGGCATCCTTTACCCTTTCCGAGTCAGTATATATCTCCATGCCATGGAAAATCTTGTTGGAACAAGCTCGAAGCAGAGTTTTGGCACCTTTAACCTCAACCATGCAAAGCGAACATCCACCATGAATTGACAGGCGTGGGTCATAGCAAAGATGTGGAATTTCTGCGCCACACTCGGTACACAAATCTAAAATTGTTTGTCCCGAAAAGCCATATACCTCTCGACCATCTAGCAATACTCTAATATTTCGTTCCAAACTTCAAGACCTCCTCAATTAATTATTGCAACAAAACAGAACTATTCTGGCACGTCTTGTGTAAATAAGATATTTTTCGGTTCTTATCCCCAATAAACTAGAGATGGACAAGACATCGTTGATGCGTTCCAATATCTCTAGCATCCTTAACGAGAGATTAGTGGCAGGGACTAACTTTAGTCTTTTCGGTAATTTTCCAGCACTTGTATAGCTTTATCCGGAGTTAGCCGACCGTAAACTTTGTCTTCAACCATCATCACTGGTGCCAAACCACAACACCCGAGGCATGCAACAGGTTGTAGCGTAAAAAGGCCGTCATCCGTTGTATCGCCTTCTGAAATGCCCAAATGTCTAACTACCTCTTGAGCGATGAGAAGAGATCCTTGAACGTGGCATGCCGTACCCCTGCAAAGCTTGATGGTGTATTTTCCGGGAGGGTTAAACCGAAACATAGCGTAGAAGGTGGCCACTCCATAGAGACTTGCCTCTGAAATATCAAGTTCTCTGGCTACTTTGCTCATAGCTTCCTGAGGCAAGTAACCAAAGGTATCTTGAATTTTGGATAAAAGCGATATAGTGATGCCTTTTTTTCCTCTGAAGCTTTCAATGATGTTTTGCAGCACTTGTTCGTTGCCTTGTTCTACAGTAAGCACGGGCATTCCTCCTGTTTAAAATATTGGTCTCGGAAAAGATAGATTCTGGGATAGTATAATACTACCGAATTTTATTTAAAAGACGTGGACTCTTTTTGGTAGAAAGTTTCTACGTCTTCTCTGGCCTTAGATTATAGTTTTTCTGCTTGCATTTGGCATTACTAATTTGATATTTCCGATCTTGCTTTACTGGGGTTCGAGCAAATGTTTATTTTCTCATAGTAACATTTCCCTATCCGTTTATGTGGTGATAATATTTCAGCCTCATGTCAAATATTTTGGCGCTTTCGTTGACAAGCAAAAGATTATCAAATTATAATTATAAACTATTGTTAAGAATCAGGCGCTGATGGAGGTGCTATTATGAAAGGATTTGCAATGCTTGGGATTGGAAAAGTTGGTTGGATTGAGAAGGACAAACCTCAGGTTGGTCCTTACGATGCTCTGGTTAGGCCGTTAGCAGTTGCGCCATGCACGTCGGACATTCACACTGTATTCGAGGGCGCGCTCGGTGAGCGTCAAAATATGATCCTGGGTCACGAAGCAGTGGGGGAAATTGCGGAAGTTGGAAGCGAAGTGAAGGATTTTGCACCAGGCGATAAGGTAGTAGTTCCAGCAATAACTCCCGATTGGCGAAGCATCGAAGTTCAAAGAGGTTTTCCTCAGCATTCGGGCGGTCCTTTGGCTGGCTGGAAATACTCAAACATTAAAGATGGTGTTTTTGGAGAGTTATTCCACGTCAACGATGCCGATATGAATCTGGCGATTTTGCCAGAAGACATACCTCTGGAATCGGCCGTAATGATAACCGATATGATGACTACCGGGATACACGGGGCCGAACTTGCAGACATCGGCATAGGTGATACTGTGATTGTATTTGGCGTAGGACCGGTAGGACTTATGGCAGTTGCGGGAGCCAGGTTGCGCGGGGCATCTCGTATCTTGGTTACCGGTACTCGCCCAAAATGCGTAGAAGCTGCCAAACTCTACGGCGCGACACACGTGATCAATTACAAAATAGCTCCCGTGGATGAACAGGTTCTCGAAATAACAAACGGGGCAGGAGTAGACGTGGCTATTATTGCTGGTGGAAATCCTGATACTTTGGCGACCGCAGTAAAAATAACAAAACCAGGGGGAAACATTTCAAACGTCAATTATTTTGGAGAAGGAGATATACTTCCCATCCCACGCCTTGAATGGGGTTGTGGCATGGCGCATAAAACTATTCGAGGAGGGCTTTGCCCAGGCGGACGGCTAAGGATGGAAAAACTGATTGAACTTGTACGGTATGGTCGCGTAGACCCGGGAAAACTTGTGACGCATGTTTTCAAGGGTTTCGATCGTATCGAAGAGGCCCTCATGTTGATGAAGGATAAACCAAGGGACCTCATTAAACCGGTAGTGCTTATCCAATAACCTTACAAATATTTTTCGTGGACCTGGCATAGCAGAGTCGTTGCGCTTTTTTTCGTATTATGGTATAGTTTTTTCGCTTATGTTTGGTATGCCTAATTTAATATTTTCGAGGAAGGTGTAAACTATGAAAGTCAAGGTTTATAGCACGCCTGCGTGTCCCTGGTGCACAAGGGTCAAAGAATATTTACAGGAACTGGGAGTAGACTATGAGGAGATAGATGTCAGCAAAGATAGGGCAGCCGCTATGGAAATGGTAAGACAGACTGGTCAAATGGGGGTACCCGTTACCTTTGTTGGCGATAAATTCATTGTAGGTTATGATCCTGAGGCCATCAGTGAGCTTTTGAAAGAAAATGACTTGTTAGATTAGCACGAAGCTCGAAGGGGGGAGTGCGCGTTGGATGAGCTTTTAAGCGTGAGCGTGGGTGGAGCCTTTACGAGCGGAAATCATCCGGTCAAAGTTGAAGACATTGACAGCTTGTCTCAAAAGATCGAAGAGACAGATGTTTTTTTGCGTAAAAAAGGCAGAGATGATGCAGAAGGATTTGGGTGGATCAACTTGCCCTATCAGAACCTGACGGAGATAATCGAAACAGGTCGTTGGCTCTCCAAGTTTGATACAATCGTTCAAATTGGCATAGGAGGCTCTGCTTTAGGCAACAGGATGCTCGTAAACGCGCTTCTTCCCCCTTTTTATAATGAACTTGAAACGCCTTTAAGGAAAGGACCAAGATTTTATTTATTGGAAAATTCGGACCCCGTAACCGCGACCGCGATGTTGGACAGGCTTGATTTGTCAAAGACCGTATTTGTTGTGGTCAGCAAATCTGGCAGCACTACAGAAACCATCGCACACTTCCTTTGGACGTGGCAAAGAGCGAAAGAAAATCTTGGCACCAAAGCTCCTGAACACTTTTTGGTAATAACCGATTCTAGAAGAGGTAGTTTGCGGAAATTCGTTAGGGCGCGCGGGTGCAGGAGTTTGGAGATCCCCGAAAGCGTGGGAGGGAGATATTCTGTATTATCTTCAGTAGGCCTTGCGACCGCTGCGGCACTAGGCATTGACATAGAAAGATTGCTTCATGGTGCAAGAGAGATTGATCAAAGGCTCGTAATGCGAAACTACTTGTGGGAAAATCCTGCGTGGGTATTGGCCGGACTAAACGTACTTCACGCAAGAGCTGGGCGGAACATGTCTGTAATGATGCCTTATGGAGACTGCCTTTCTGCTTTTGCGGAGTGGTTTGCTCAGCTTTGGGGGGAAAGTTTAGGAAAAAATGGGTTGGGCACCACGCCCGTTCGAGCCTTGGGCGCTATTGACCAACATTCTCAACTTCAGCTTTATATGGAAGGTCCCGACGATAAGCTCATCACTATCATTGATGTTAAAAATAGGCCTTATTTCAAGCTGCCTGACGATATCGATGATGATGCATTAAAGGACTTCGAGTTTCTATTTGGCAAAACCATGGGGAAGCTTTTGAGCGTAGAAGCTCGATCAACAACATCTGCTTTGATCAAGGCAGGAAAGCCTGTCGTGTATTTGAGCATACCGGAGGTCTCCGAAAGATATATCGGCGCTCTGGTATTTTTCTATGAATATTTAACGGCTCTTGTGGGACTTTTAATGGATGTAAATCCCTTTGATCAACCCGGCGTCGAACAAGGAAAGCGTTACATTTATTCCCTTATGGGACGTCAAGGGTTCGAGGAGTACATTGGTGAGGTGGAACAATATTTCGGTAAGTGTCGAAATATCGAGATCATTTTATAAGCTTCCCAAGGGAAAATGATCGGTATTTAGGCCTTTTTTTGGCGATCAGGGTCTAGCTAAAAAATAGAAGGTTCTATGGAGGAATCAATAGATGACGGAAGCAGCTTTGCTTCATGTAGATAACATTACAGTTACAAGAGAAAATGGCAAGAAATTGCTCGATCAGGTTACCATAAAGGTCGGACATGGAGAAGTGGCAGGAGTGTTGGGTAGAAATGGTGCAGGCAAGACCAGTTTGGCATATAGCATAATGGGGCTTCCCTCTTATAAACCAGATTTAGGAAGGATATTTTTTGAGGGAAGCGATATAACTGACCTTTCCATAACCGAGAGAGCGAGGCTGGGAATAACTTTGGCATGGCAATATCCTGCAAGGTATGAGGGCATAACTGTAGCAGAATATTTGAGGCTATCGCGAAAAGATGCGACGAGGCGAGAATTGGAGGAAGCGCTGGATTTCATTCAAATGGAGCCCTTTTATCTTGATAGATTTGTTGATAAATCTTTATCAGGAGGAGAGCGAAAGAGACTGGAACTTGCCTCCGTTTATTTGATGAAGCCTAAACTTGCCATACTTGACGAGCCAGATTCAGGTGTGGACCTGTTGGCCTTGGGAGATGTAGTAAAACTTTTTAAAAAACTTGTCGATTTTGGAAGTAGCGTTTTGGTCATAACTCATAGGGATGACATTGCCTCCTCATGCGACAGGGCCTATTTACTCTGTAACGGGAGGGTGATGTTGGAAGGTCAACCCAAGGCCGTAAAGCGATACTATATGTCTTTATGCGAGCCCTGTGCTGACCCGGTTGCTACTAGCGAGGTGGCTTACTATGAATCTAAGTGAAGAGTATTCAGCCTTGATTGAAATTACCCAAAAAACGGGGGAGCCAATTAAAACTGACGAGGCGCACGTCATAGTTCACGCAAATAACATTCTGGCCTCTCAAGATACTCCTGGACTCGCTATCGATGCCAAAGAGACCGAGTACGGTGTGAGGGCAACTTTTACCGTGAAGGCGGGAACTGTGCTTGAAAAACCCGTACACCTATGTTTTGGTCACCTCGGCAAGGAAGGTAAGCAGATCATAGAAAGTAAAATCATTCTGGAAGAAGGCGCCAAAGCGAAGTTTTATGCCCACTGTATATTTCCAAACGCTATAGAATTTCTTCATGCCATGGAAGGCGAAATAAATGTTGGCAAGGGCGCTAATATGACCTATGAGGAAGTACACGTCCATGGACCAGAGGGCAAGATAGAAGTTCGACCCGTTACTCGTGTGATTGTGGAGGAGAAGGGAAAATTTGTAAGTAATTTCACGTTAGTTGAGGGAAGAGTGGGGAATTTGTCCCTTGATATAGAGGTAGATGTCATAGGCCGTCTGGGAAGCGCTGAGGTGACCTCAAAAGTTTACGGCAAATATGATGATCAATGCAGCGTGAGAGATGTAGTGCGGCTATGCGGCGAGAACTCAAGTGGATTGGTGAAGGCAAGAGTCGTGCTAAAAGATAACAGCTTCGGTAAGTTTTTTGGTGAGATTGAGGGTGCAGCAGAAGGAGCTAAAGGACATGTCGATTGCACCGAGGTGGTTCAGGGTCATGGCTGCGCGGAAGCGGTTCCCGTTGTATCCGTTACACATCCAGGGGCCGAGATTACCCATGAGGCTGCCATAGGCAGGATAGCCAGCGAAAAGCTATGGGGACTCATGGCAAAGGGACTAACCGAAAACGAAGCTGTGGACGTCGTGGTTTCCGGTTTATTAAGATGACTATTTTGGGGACGCGGTAGACGTGGATATTACAGAACTTTATGCCCTTGCAAAAAAAGTTCGGGAAAATGCTTACGCCCCTTATTCCGGTTTTAAAGTTGGGGCTGCGTTGTTTTCAGAGTCCGGCAAAATTTATGTAGGGTGTAACGTAGAAAACGCATCTTACGGTTTAACCATTTGTGCTGAAAGAGCTGCTATTTATAACGCTATATCAAAGGGAGAGCGCGCTTTTAAGGCAATCGTCATATGTGCCGATGAAACGAACCCAGTGCCTCCTTGTGGTGCATGCCTTCAGGTAATGGCAGAATTTGGAGATTTTGATGTTTTTTCCTTTAACCTGGAAGGTAAATTTCTTCAAATGCGCCTTTCAGATCTTTTGCCTTATACTTTTCGTCTTTTTAATCGGCCCAAAAGGCCTTCTTGAGGGCGCTTAAGGCGCTATATTCTGCTTGGGGAGATTCTTTTTTGATGCTTTCTAGTAGTTTTTCCATTGCGGTTCTTTTGCTGTTTTTACCATAAGGACACTCCAGGTCCTTCAGGGGCAGCTTCATGCTGGATGCTGCGGAAGCTATCGTTTCCTCCGGAAGATATATTAAAGGTCTTATCACCCACGTTTGGGTTCGACTCTGCCACGTTTTTGGGCGAAAGGTATGAAACCTGCCGGAAAAGAATATGTTAAGCAATAAAGTTACAACGGTATCCGTAAGATGGTGTCCCAAGGCAACTTTTGCAAATCCCCTATCTTTGGCTATTCCGCTCAAAATTCCTCTTCTCATGTTGGCGCAAAAACTACATGGCGAGCCTTCGTTACGAATTTTCATGATTTCAAATATAGGATAGGGATAATAAATATGTGAAACATCAAGGCTTTCACAAAAATTCTTTAAGCCCGATGAGCTAAACTTGCCACCTGTGGGATCTATCGTTAGTGCGGCAATGTTGAACTTTATGGGACTTACCCTTTGCAGGTGTTTTAAGGCCACAAGGAGAATCAAGCTATCCTTCCCGCCTGATAGCCCAACCAACACGTTATCTCCCTTTTCGATCATTGAATATGCGCAGACCGCATCACCGACAGCGCGCTTAATTCGTTCAGGCAAAAAAATCATATCTATCACCCAGAAGAGAATATCACCGGTTGTTACCGAAGTTCAACTAAAAGGAATCATTTGTTATAATACAACAATATCCATAATATCCATGGTGGCCAAATCTTATCAAATATGCCTGTGGTCACCCTTGTATACAGGAGGCTCATGTGAATATCCTTAAATTTATTAGTCACAATAGTATGTATTTTTACATAGTATTTATGCTTTTTGGCGCCCTTGTGGGTTATTACGAGAAGGTGCCGATGTCGATTATAAGACATAACGCAAAGTTGCAGACGTTGTGTCTTGTAGTGTTAATTCTTACTATCGGCTTTGAAATAGGAAGTAACGACGAAGTGCTTCTGGCATTGAGAGCTATTGGACTTAAGGCAGCTGTAATATCTTTACTGTCCGTGTTGGGTACGGTGCTTTGCATAAATATTACAATCGGGGTTTTTTCGAAGAAAGGGATGAAAAATTCTTGACAATGGTTATCATTTCCTGCCTTTTGATTGGCATATTTTCGGGGTACTTTTTAGGCATGCCTTTAAATG
This sequence comes from Acetomicrobium sp., assembly GCF_059026225.1. NCBI lineage: Bacteria > Thermotogati > Synergistota > Synergistia > Synergistales > Acetomicrobiaceae > Acetomicrobium > Acetomicrobium sp. The sequence continues at coordinate 152,479 of NZ_JBWQOQ010000001.1, read as the reverse complement.
GCTTAACTGACTATGTGATCACTTTTTGTTTATTAATACTACTTTTTTCAGTAGGCATAGATCTTGGCAGTAACAAAGAGTCATTCAGGGACATAAAAAATAATGGCTTAAAGCTTTTTATTGTTCCTATAGGCACGATATTGGGTACTGCGATTGGTTGCATCGGGACATCTCTAATATTGAAGATGCCATTGAAAGAATCTTTAGCCGTCGGGGCGGGTTTTGGTTGGTACTCACTTTCTGGGGTCCTTATTGCGCAAATGTATAGCGTTGAACTTGGAATGGTAGCCTTTCTTTCCAATGTGATAAGAGAGATTATTGCCTTAATATCCATACCATTTATTAGCAAGCGCGTAGGCGCCTTAGAAGCAATAGGGATTGCGGGAGCTACCGCAATGGATACTTTGTTGCCCGTAATTGTGAAGAGTAACACTCCAGACGTAGTAATATATTCATTTGTGTCTGGAGTTTTTCTTACCTTGCTTGTGCCTATCTTAGTGCCTGTTATATTAAGTTTATAAAATATGTGAAGTGCCGAGCAACATAATCGTTGGTAATTTGAGATTTAATTCATCTGACATGTAACAGGGCGAATGCTATGTGCTTATTATGCTAAACAATGTCGACTGGAGGATGAAGTATCTATGTTTTTTCTGTCTGTGGCGGCTACGATGATTTTTGTTATTTCTGTAGGTGTTATGGCTTCCGGGAAGAAAATAGACGAAGAAGAATATTCCTTAGCTGGCAGGAAGGCCAATCCCTTTGCAGTTTCCGGAATATTGCTTGGCGCACTGATAGGAGGAGCCTCCACCGTTGGAACGGCCGAGATGGCTTACGTTTATGGTTTATCTGCCTGGTGGTTTACGTTGGGCGGAGGAATTGGCTCACTACTTTTAGCCCTTTTTATTGCTGAGCCTTTAAGAAAATCAGGGGTGACTACGTTGGCTCAATTTTTATCCAGGCATTACGGTTTGCAGATGAGCCGATTAGCGGCAGTAGGTTCCATCATCGGGACTCTTATAGCAGTTGTGGCGCAATTTCTTGCCTCTTGCGCTTTGTTATCCGCTATTGTGCCCTTACCCTATTGGGCGTTAAATTTACTCGTCGCCTTTCTCATTTTGGCCTTCATTTATTCGGGAGGAACTAAAAGTTATAGCGCCATAGGACAGGTAAAGCTCGTCTTGCTTTACTTTACCCTTATTGCCTGCGCCGTGTTTGCCTATAAATTAGGGCATACTCCACGTGCTCTTGTTAAAGACTTGCCAAGGTTTCCATTTTTTTCGCTCTTTGCCAGAGGAGTCTTTAAGGAATTAAACGCCTGTTTGTCCTTGATACTTGGCACGTTAGGCACGCAAATTTATGCCCAAGCTGTTTTGTCGGCCTCAAGTGAAAAAACGGCCAAACGGGGCGCTTTGTTATCGGCAATTCTGATGCCTCCGATCGGGCTTCTTGGAATTTGGATCGGACTTGCGCTACGTAGAGAGGGCGTGGTCATAGAGCCCTCCCAGGCCCTTCCGTATTTTTTATATACATACTTTCCGAAGGCTTTAAGCGGTGTGGCTTGGGCGACACTTTTTATCACATCCTTGGGCACGGCGGCCGGGCTGTCTTTAGGCGTGGCGACTACAATATCTTATGATTTGTACGTATCCTTCAAGAAGCTCTCATCGAGTAGGACGATTCTTGTGATAAATAGGTTAAGCTTGCTTTGCGTGATTGTTGTAGCTTTTATAACAAGTCTGAGGGCTGCCGATTCGCTTATTCTGCAATGGAGTTATTTGAGCATGGGACTTAGAGGTGCAGGTGTTTTTGTACCCCTAGTTGCGGCTGTTTTTTCTTTCTCGCTTTCTCCCGGGATGGCTTTTATGTCAGGTGTTGCAGGCATAACTATAGCCTGTCTGTGGCCTATGTTAAAACTTCCCGGAGAAGGGATCTTAATTGGCGTGTGCGTTTCTGCCATGATCGCACTTTTCGGCATTTATAACAGCAAAAAAGCCCGCATCAAATAACACAAAGCGGGCTTTTAGCTTAAATTCAAAGGCCGGGCCAAGGTTTAAGGCTATCCGCTCACTGCTGAAAGTTGAGTAACGATTCCAGCTAGCCAGTTCGCCTGTTGCGTCAGTTGAGCTAGAACGGTCTCCATCTGCGTGTATTGTTCTATCAACCCCTTTTCTTTGATGGCTAAGCGTTGTTCGAAATCTGCGATGCGTTTATCTATAGTAGTGATCCTATTGTTTAAATGATTTATCTCGCTTGCGACTCGTCCTTTGGTCGCTGTCGTAGAGCCTACGACAATGGGAACATTGTCAACGATGTTTCCGATAAAGTTATCAAATTTTGCCGTTACAGTCGTCATAAGCGAAGCTACGTCCTCTGAATTTGCTATCATGGCATCCATGAATTTATCGGCATCAAATACGAGCTTGCCGCTTTTCCCATAATCGGCCGCTTCGGTGGTTATTCCGATCTGAGACAGCATTTTAAAGGCACCTTCCGTTGCTATGGGATCGGAGATAAGAGCGCGCATTCTGGATTTTGTTTGCCAAAGCAGGGGATCTCCTCGGAGCATTCCTATTCTCTTTTGGTAATCTTCCGTTGGGTCTTCTATAGGTTTTTCCGATACCCTGATATTGATCCAATCTATGGCAGCATTATAGGCTTCCACGAAATCGTTTATTGCATTTACGGCCTTTTCGGCATCGAGCACTATATCAGTTACCACATGCCCAACTCCATTTAACTTAAAGGTAAGGCCTTCAACCAAGTCGCTGATTTCATTGCTCGATCTTTGGACTTCCAGTCCGTCTATTTTTAATAATGCGTCTTGTGCCGCTTTAATTTCGTGAGTAAAATTTCCTTCGCTCCAAATTTCAAGGGCACTTAAAATGTCGTCATCGTCATTAACGACTGTGATGGCATTGCTTTCTCCAGTATCGTTGCTCGTAAGTATCAACTTGTTGTCCAAGATCCTTGCAGTAATGCCTAAAGGTAATTCTTCCTCAGTGGTAGCGGAGTTAATTTTCTCCGCTAATGACGATAAAGTATCGCTTTCGATTACTTCGATCTCAGCCTCATTTGCTCCCACTTTAATTGTGAAATTTCCCTCCAAACCAAGGGCAGCTGAAGGGTCGTCTACTTTTTTGCTTGCCACGCTGTGTGCTTGCGCAAGCTGCTCGACTTCAATATCGTATCTTGCAATTTCAGCGTCGGCCGTTGCCGTTATGCTCAGGACGGATGAAGGATCTAAAGAGCTGCCAATGTTAGCAATCTCTGCAGTTTTTGCCAGATAAGTGGAAGACAGCTTAAGTGGCGTTAAAGTTGAGCGCAGTGTTTTGAAATTTGCGCTAAATTCATTGTAAAGGTCTATCCTAAATTCAAGTTTTTCTTTTTCTGAAGTCCAAACGTCAGCGATTTTACGCTCTCGTTCCATGATCTTGTCTATCATAGTTCCCCAGTCTATGCCCGAAACAAGTCCAGTAACCTGAAAAAGGGGATTACTCATAGTCATAGAAGTATTCCTCCCTTACTTGTAGCCTCTGTACTATACTATATAAAACTATACTATATAAACAATCGGCATTTCTTGCTTTATTCTTGAATGAAAGTAAGAAGTTTTTAGGGACTTTTTAAAATTTGCTTCCCTTAGTAGTGCGGGCAATTTGTTTACTTGCTCCAGATGATAAAATATTTTAGGCATGATAGGATTAGATTATCTTAATTTTTAATACGGGGGAAACTTTGTGAAAATAGATCCACAGAAAATTAAAAAGGTGCTCGTAATAGGGCTTTCTTGCCTTGGCGATATGGTGATGGCATCGGCTGCTCTGTGGAATTTAAAGCTCTTTCTGCCGAACGCCAAATTTACGGTATGGGTTGGTCCCAGGGCCTTGGGAGCTGTTTCAGGAGATCCCATGTGGGATGAAGTTATGATTTACGACAGAGGGGGAGAGTTTGCCGGATTTAAAGGCAGGATAAAAGCTTTAAAGCTTATGAGATCTGGCAAATACGACTTAATCATAGATTTAAGATCTACGATTATGCCGCCCTTTTCTGGGGCACGCTATTCCCCCCTGTGGGGTTTAAGGGAGGTCTTTCTGCCCAAGACCTTACATGAAGCAGAAAGGACATTACAAGCCATGACCTCCCTCGGGGTGCCGATAAAAATTAGACAGTTAAGATTCTACATTCCCCAAGAGCTAAGAAAACTCGTCAAGGCAAAGCGCTCTGATAAAGTGCGCGGAAGGAAACTCGTAATATTTAATCCCGGCGCGAATTGGCCTCCAAAGAGATGGCCGATACGCAATTTCATTGAACTGGCCAATCTGCTAATTTTGGAACATGGTGTTGTAATAGGCGTGATAGGGTACTCAGAGGAAGAACAAAACTTAGGCAGGCAAGTTTTAGACAATCTCCCTTATGACGATACTCTTGATCTTACGGGAAAAGTGCCTTTAAGAGAGTTAGGTGCTTTGCTTGAAACGTCCTCCTTATTTGTCACAAATGACACCGGTACGTTGCACATAGGCAGCGCTGTTGGTGTTCCTATGGTCGGGCTCTACGGTCCTTCTAGTCCTGAGAGGTATGGTCCTTGGGGAACGAAGCATCGAGTGGTCGCCCCTCCCATGTCATGCGCTCCTTGCGTCGGTAAATCCTGCTTATATGATGATTTTGCCTGCATATCCAAAATAAGGGTAGATGACGTATTCGAGGCATGCGAAGAACTTTTAAATTAGGAGGAGGGATATCGCGATTGATAAAGTTGATAGAAGAACAAATCAATGCTTCCGTTGAGCTAAATAAACTACTTTTAAAAGACGATTTGCTTGAAGCTGTGAAGAAAGCTGCCGATCTGGTTATAGGAGCTTACAAAGAGGGAGGCAAGGTATTGTTTTGCGGTAATGGGGGCTCCGCTGCGGATGCTCAGCATTTGGCAGCCGAATTAGTGGGAAGGTTTAAAAAAGAAAGAAGGGCACTTCCGGCCATGGCCTTGCATGTCAACACGAGTGCTTTGACCGCTATAGCAAACGACTATAGTTACAATGACGTCTTTGTCAGGCAAGTTGAGGCCTTCGGAAGGCCCAAGGACGTATTGATTGGAATTTCTACGAGCGGCAAGAGCGAAAACATCCTGAGAGCCCTCGCTTTGGCCAAAGAAAAGAGTTTAAAGACGATCGGCTTTACCGGAATGAACGTGGCTAACATGAGACCTTTGTGTGATGTGCTTTTAAGTGTTCCATCTGAAGACACGCCAAGGATACAGGAAGTTCATATGTTGTGGGGGCACATAATTTGTGGCTTGACGGAGGGCGAACTTTTCGATGGCAAATAACGAAAGATTGGCCGTCATTCTTGCTGGCGGGTTGGGTACGCGCCTAAGAGGGGTTGTTTCAAACGTTCCTAAGGCATTAGCACCCGTAGCAGGAAAGCCTTTCTTAGATTGGCTCCTGACTATGCTCAGACGCAAGGGTGTTGATAGAGTATTGTTGCTTTTAGGGTATGGCGCCGAAAAGATCATGGCTTTTGTCGGAGATGGAGATAAATGGAATGTTAAGGTGGCCTATAGCTTGGAAGAAGAACTTTTAGATAAGGCGGGAGCCTTGCGAAATGCATTGCCGCTTATAGACGAACGGAGTTTCTTTTTTTTGAACGGAGATACCTTGTTGGATTTGGATTATGACGAAATGTTAAGTTTTCACTTAAGCAAAAAGGCCAAACTTACCATAGCCGTCAGGCTGTGGAAGGACCTTTCACGCGTTGATCCGGTCAAAGTGGACAAAAATTCCAAGGTGATTTCCTTTGCAGAAAAAAATATCCCTCCCGAAAGCGATGGCTTCTGGTTAATTAATGGCGGCGTCTACATCGTTGAAAGAGAGATAGTGGAAGAACTTCCCTTGAAGCGTTTATCATGGGAGGCAGCGGTGATCCCTAAATTGGTAGAAAATGGGGTCGTTTACGCCTACAAATCAAATGGTTACTTCATAGACATAGGCGTTCCTGAAGATTATTTTAGGGCACAAAAGGAAATCCCCGAAATTCTACGTTTTTAGGAGGTTATTTTGTTGAAAAAAGCTTTTATAACGGGAATCGGTGGATTTATAGGATCACATCTCGCTAAACATATGGCCAAGGCGGGCTATGAGGTTTATGGTTCATATTTTCGCCCAACTTCTGACATGAAAAATGTGCTCCCCTTTGCCGCAAAGGTCTATAACGTAGACGTAAGGTATAAGCCTCATTTAAAGGAAGCCTTGGCCGAAGTTAGACCCGATGTTATATATCATTTGGCCGCTCAAAGCTATCCGATGGAATCCTTCAGAGAACCATCCTATACGATGGAGACCAATGTCATGGGGACACTTAATTTGTTTGAGTCTATCATAGAGTTAGAGTTAAAGTCTTCAAGGATAATGCTGGCTTCCTCTACAGCTGCTTATGGCTTCATCGATCCCTCGGAAACTCCCGTTACCGAGGAGCAACCCTTTAGGCCGGCTCATGTATACGGTGTTTCAAAAGCCGCCCAAGATTTGCTCGGGTTTACTTATTTTAGCACTTATGGTCTTGATATAATAAGGCTTCGCATTGGTAATTGCGTAGGCCCTGGCAGGAAAGGCGAAGTCGTATCGGATTTTACTTACAGGAGGGCTAAAATTGAGCTAGGCATTACGGAACCAATCTTTCGCGTCGGAAACCTTCATACAAAAAGGGCGTTTCTTGACGTGAGGGATGCCGTTGAATCTTTCTCGTTACTAGAGGAAAAGGGCAAAAGTGGCGAGGCATACAACGTATCTGGAGAAAATCCTTGCTCCATAGAGGAATTGCTAAGTATGGTATTAAAAACTTGCCCGGTAGAGGTGGATGTAGTCGTTGATCAAAGCCTGGTTAGAGAAAAAGATGAACCTATTTACTGGAACGATTTAAGCAAGCTTAAAAGAGAAACAGGTTTCGTTCAAAAAATTCCTTTAGAAAAAACCGTTGAAGACATGATTAAGTGGTGGGTAGATAACTTAAAAGAAAGCAGAGGGTTAGGACAATGTTTGTAGATATTGATGGTGAAAGGCGTGATGTGAAAGAGCTCGTCATAGAAGCTTTGGAAGAGACTAAAAAATATATTCCCGTTGTCGTGCAAGGAGTGGATTTGGTCGCGGAAAAGCTGGAAAATGAAGAGACGCAAGAGGCGTTAATGCTCATGTCTAAACTGATGGAAGGCATTAGCTGGGTTATGAGAGTCATTCAAAATAGCATATTGTTACTAGGGCTCAAAGGTGAAAATTTTGCCGATGGCAACTTGCTGGAGGTTAGCCAAGCGTTGACCCATTCTCTTGAGGACGCAATGCCTTGTTTGCAGGAAGGCAAGTTTTTTGAGTTGGCATTTCGTCTGAGAGAAGAAATCTTGCCTAGATTCAGAGATATAAAACCTTACGTGGATGAATTACACGATATAGCCATCAAGGGGGAGTAAATCCTTGAATGCTGCCGTTTTTTTGGATCGAGATGGCACTTTGATTAAGGAAGTGGGATATCTTTCTTCCCTGTCGCAAATCGAGATATTGCCGAATGTTCCCGAGGGGTTAAAGCTGCTAAAGTCACTGGGATATTTTTTGATCGTGGTCACGAATCAAAGCGGGGTAGCACGAGGGTTTTTTAGTGAATCCTTCGTATTGCAGGTTCACTCTGTCCTTCGGGAAATGCTGGCCCAAAAGTGCGTTCAAATAGACGCTTTTTATTATTGTCCGCATCATCCCACGGAAGGCTTTCCGCCTTACGATATTGACTGTGAATGCAGGAAGCCAAAAACTGGAATGCTGAAGGAAGCCGCGAGAGCGTGTAACATAGATATTTCGAGATCATGGGTGATTGGAGATTCTTTGGTAGATATGCAGCTTGCGCGAAATGCAGGCTGTAGAGGTGTGTTTCTTGGAACCGGTCATGGGCGTATGATTGAACAAAATATCGTCCATGAACCGCCGTTTTTTTACGCTGTAAAAGACGATCTTTTGGAAGCAGCTAACTATATAGCCTCAAATAACGCCAGGGCCTAAGATATATTTGAGACAAAATCAAAAGAAAAGTTTTTCTAAATAGTGGGGAGGCCGCGTCTTTTGTCATTGAGAAGGGGCTTAATGTGGTTTGTAGGGTTGACGATATTCGTAGGTATTTTGGTCATACATTACACGAGTGATAGCGAGACTTGGCGCTTATTGATGCAAGCAAGATATTTAGGAGTTGCCATGGCCTTGATTTTAGCGGCTCTGGGCTGGGTATTTGACGCACTCCGCATACAGGTCATAGCTGAGATAATGGAAGAACGCGTACCCTTTAAAACCGCCCTTTCATTGGTTTTTTTGAATGCCTTTGGTTCTGCTATTACACCCTTTCAAAGTGGGGGAGGCCCGATCTTAATATATGTTCTTCGCAATAACGGCGTTCCCATTGGCAAGGGACTGGCCCTGGCTTTAACTAGGACGGTTGTGACTGTCGTCGTGTTGGGAGTTTTCGTTCCCTTGTCATTGCTTTTTGTTCCAGATGTATTCAAAGAAAGTGTTGCCATGATGGGTGTATTTTTATATGCAACAATTTTTGCCCTTTTATTTGGCATTTTGGTCATTGTGAGCATTGTAAAATCTGATCTTATTAAACATTTAGTAAAAGTGGTGACGTTACGGATGGACCGACTTGACGTCTTTAACTTGCGCGTATTTTCAATAGTGCGTTTCTTTAATAAACAAATAGATCTCTACGCACAGAATATGAAATTGCTCTTTACTGGTGGAATTTTCAGGTTTGCCTTGTTAGTATTTTTAACACTTGCCTATCTTTTTTCTGCCATTTTTGTTTTACCCGTTCTTGCTTGGGCTCTTGGGATAGGCATATCCATTAAAAAAGCTATTTTGATCCAAGGTCTTTTCTTTTTTGTTTTGTATTTTGTTCCTACTCCTGGCGCTAGCGGTATAGCAGAAGGTGGAGGCGCGGCCATTTATAGAGTCTTAGTCCCCCTTAATATTGCAGGCGTTTTGTCAATAGGATGGCGATTCTTTACTCACTATTTATCTATTTTCATAGGAACCATTGTGGCATTCGAGACGATAGGGATGGAAATCATATCTGCAATTCTAGAAAGGAAAAAGCAATGAACCTAATTGAGGTTAGAAAGGCTGCCTTTAAATGGAGAGGTGGCATATGGACGGCATTTTACTTAGTAATATTCTTTCTTGCCAAACCTATATACGAGGGTGTTTTACTGGGACTTATGTTTGTGATTGCAGGTCAAGCGATCAGGTTTTGGGCAGCCGGTTCAATCGGACTGTATAGAGGGGTAGAGGTCAAGGCATCTTGTTTGGTAACTTGGGGGCCTTACGCCTTCGTCAGAAATCCCTTGTATCTTGGCAATGGCATCATTGGGCTGGGATGGGCAATGATGGCCGGAGGGTGGAGCATCCCGGTATTTATTGTCGCTTTTGTGCTTGTTTATTGTTTTCTTATAATACCCTACGAAGAAAACTTTCTTGAAGAAAAATTTGGCGATGAATACCTTAAATACAAAGCTAAAACTGGATCTTTGGTGCCAAGGAGGTTGCCCTCAAAGGAAGAGGTTAAAGGTCCTTTTTCCTTTGAAGTGTTGTTGAAAAGTGAAAGGCATTCCTTGCATGTGACCGTAGCTGGAACTGTCTTGCTCGTGACTAGGCTGTGGTGGTGATGGATTATGGAAATAGTTATCATGAATTATAGAGATGTAGAAGCGGTAAGTTCATGTGTATTATCAAGCCCCCTTTGTGCTTTTGAAATAAAATTTTATGGCAACATAATCATACGAGTAAAGCCCACGAATTTGCTGCCCCCTGGCGATCCGCCTCTTTGGTTGCGGGAGGTTTGGAAAGGGCTTTGGAATGGCGAAAGGCTTGAAGTTACGTTGGGTTCTTTTAAAAAACCCTCAGTTCTTGCTGAGAAGGTTTACGGCGTTGTAAAAGACATACCCTTTGGAAAAACCAAATCTTACAGCGAGGTCGCCTCTTTGGCTGGAAAGCCGAGGGCGTCGAGAGCTGTGGGAACGATCTTGCGGAATAATCCGTGGCCCCTTTTTGTGCCTTGCCATAGGGTTATAGGCAAAAACGGCAAGTTGTTAGGTTATGGCGGCCCTCAGGGAGTAGAGTTGAAGAGGCGTCTCTTGATCTACGAAGCGAAGGTTTTAAACAATTCTTCCGCCAAATAACCTCTCCCATGTCTTGGCGTATACCTTGTTTTTTGGTAATGGATTTAAGGCTATTCCTTCCTCAATGGCTGTTTGAGCAACGGCTTCTGCTATCCGTGGAGTAGTTTCGTCGCTGAATATGGGCGGTACTATGTTGTCAGGCGACAGACGTTTTTGGTCTATGGAACTTGCAAAACCATCGGCTGCCTCCAAAAGCATGGCAGTAGTTATGTTCCTAGCACGAACATCGAGCGCTCCTCGCATGATGCCTGGATACACTTGAAAGCTCGCAATTGGGTTAATCGTGGTGGTCCAAAATTGGCTGCTGGCAACTACAGCGGCTCCTTTTTCCCTAGCCAAGACCGGGCTTATTTCCGGCTCGGGTAAAGCCAAGGAAAAGACAATAGGATTTTTATTCATTAACTTTATGTAATCGGGATCAAAGGCGTTTTTTGTAGATAATCCAATAAAGACATCTGCTCCGGACATTGCCCCTTTTATGTTTTGGTAATCCATACTTACGTCGAGGCTTTCTGCCAGTTTGGCCTGCTCGCGATTCATGAAAGGATTAGAAGCTGTAAGGATTCCATGGCTATTTACTACAATGACCTGCCCCGCTCCGGCGCTAAGCAGTAGTCTTGCCGTTGAAATGCCGGCTTTGCCGGCTCCCCATATGATTATTTTTATGTCAGACAGGTTTTTCCCCACCACGATTAAAGCGTTTTTAAGAGCACCAAAGAGCGCTACAGCTATCCCGTAGTGATCATCCGAAAATACAGGTATATCCAGGGAATCTTTTAATTTATCTAAAATATCAAAAGAAGTTAATGGTGATATGTTGGATATGTTCAAACCCCCGACGGTGGGGGCAACTAATTTGCATACTTCTATAATCTCTTGGGCATTTTTAACCTCTAGACAAAGGGGAAAAGCGTCGATGTCTCCAAAAGCCTTAAAGACCAGACATTTCCCTTCAAGTATTGGTAGTATGGCATAAGGATCCTGTTTTTCAAGGCCTAAAATCGAGGATCCGTTCGAAACGACAAGAATGCTGTTACCCCTTCCTGTGTATTCAAAAGCGGCTTCTCGGTCCTCGGCAATTATGCTTGCCACAACAAGACTTCCCGGAAAGTATGCATAGGCCAAATCGTCCGTTGTGCGAAGCTTGGTTGATGGGCCCATCTTTACTTTGCCTTTAACTCGCTTATGTAGCTCAATTGCATGATGCCGCTCTATTAACATGATATATCCTCCTATCAAATAGGTTTAAAAGTCTCTATTTCGAACTCCTGTCCATCGAAAGGTGCCACTACCTTGCAGTAATCTTTTGATAACATCGAGGCTATCCTTTCTGGTCCTTTTTCGACCACACCTCGGCCAAAATGGTTTAATATAATCATTTTGGGGTTCACATAATCTCTTATAAGTGCTACGTGGTCTGCGCCTAAGTGATCTATGCCATCTCTAACACGATGAAAGGTCATATTGATTATTAAAATTTCACATCCTCCATACCTTTTTATGATATCTTCGTCATAACGCGTGTCACTGATGAGCCCTAAAGGTGCTATTTTTGGATGTTTTAATATGAAACCGTAACATTCCACGCCATGGTGAATTAGCTTGACCGCCTCGATACTCCCATCGTGTAGTTCGGTTTCTTTTTTATCTTGCCAATAATAAACGTTTCCTATTTTTGTTTGAAAGTGGGAAAGCAGGATGCGACCTTCCCCGAAAGCGGCGTCCTCAGGGAGAATGAGGGTGCCACGTCTTTTAAAACCGCCGTGGGTTACAGCTTCTACCATTACGTTTATATCATTGCTATGATCCAAGTGCTTATGGGTGAGAATGATAGTTTCGAGGATCTCTGGAGCAAATGGTTTCCCGGCCTCGCAGATCTTCACAAGTGATCCAGGTCCGGGATCGATTAGGACGTGGTGCCCGTAAAGACCCAACCATATACCCGCTGTGGAACGAGTCTGGTTTATCATGACAAACCTCGCTCCGCCCGTTCCAAAAAACTTTAGGAAAGCTCCGTTGTAAAAAAGGTCGAAATCATCCTGCATTACTCGTCATTGCTCCTTGAAGTAGGGCAACATCTCCTTAAATTCAGGAGTCCCGGACACATTTAGCCATTGATATACTATGCTTTCAGTGGGTAGCACAAGGGCTCCGCATTGTGAAGCGGCTTTAAGCGCCGCGAGATTATGTTCTTCTTGCCTGCTTCCCACCGCTTCCAGTGCAACAACTACCTGGTATCCTTCCTTGAGCAAATCTAAGGTTGTGGCTAAAATGCATATGTGTGTTTCAATTCCCGCCAGTACGATTTGTCTTCGTTCGTTTCCAAGAAAATCAATGAAGCCAGGTTCATCGTAGCAGGAAAAGTGCACCTTCTCAAATCGGGGGGTTTCGGGGGGAGAAGGTCTGATATATCTGAAACTGTTGGCCCAAGTCCTTTCGGATATTGTTCAGTGTATTTTACGGGGATAGAAAGTACTTGTGCGCACCTTAGCAAAAGCTTAGAATGTTTTACGATTGATTTGTTATTTGCTATGACAGGCAACAGTCGCTCTTGAACGTCTATTATTACCAGCTGAGATTGATTTTTTTTAAGCTTATAGGATATCATGGGATACAGTCCCCTTTCTATGGGTTATTTTATATTTATTTTGCTTCAAAAGCATTAAATTTTCCACTAGAATTTTTATTACCATTGTGTTATTCTCGTTCGGCCATCAACTGTACAGGATGGCGGGAGGTGTAGGAGTCATGACGAATAAGAAGGATAGACATGATGCTGACGACAGCGAACAACTTTATGTGGAGGATTTGTTGAAGATGATGTCCATGCAAGAGTACCCACCGTTTATAGAGAGGTTGCTCTCTCAGATGCAAGGGTTCATGTGGGGCTTCGTGTCAGATGGCGATGAGGTCAAGCGTATAGAGGATCTCGCATCCGAAGGGTATGATCTCGATGACCCCCAGTATATGCTTGAACAGCTGGCGTGGGTCAAGGAATACGCTGACTTAGTAGCTCCTGAGATTGAGGAATGTAACCATGAAGAGGCAGTAATTCTTTCTTTTACTCCAGTGGATAACGAGGAAGCGATAAGATGGGCCATAGATCACGCAGCGCTATTTGCTCGTGATATCTGCCGCAGAATATGGATCATAGGAGAAAATTGGGATTTAAGCGAGGTGCTTCAGTATTCAAAGCATATGAAGGCCCTAGCAGAAATCGGTGTTTCACTTCGCTTCCTTCTTCTAACACCTTGGGGTTGGGCTGAAGTCCCGCTTTTTAAGGAAGTAAGCAGTGACGAAAAACGTGGCTTACTCTGGAAAGGAAAGCTTCGGAGAAGAAACAATAACCTGCCCAAGAGTAACGATGATAGCAAGACACCTTAACTGAAGAAAACCAAAGGGGCGAACACGCCCCTTTGGTTTTTGATGTTAAGATGGATTAACTTAACGAAGTTAAGGGATAAATTTAATTAAATCATCCACCACATATCATGTGAATGACCTTAACATCGTCTCCATCGTTAACAATAGTTGTTTCAAATTTATCGCGAGGAATGGGCTTGTCGTTTATCCAAACTCCGATCATAGGAAATATGTATCTTTTTGCTTCGAGGATGTCTTTAACCGTTAACCCTGGACGCCACTGCATTTCCTCGCCATTTACCTTGATCACGTATTTATTCCTCCCACTCATCCTCGGGTTTTAAGTGTTTTTTCACCACTTCGACGACTTCCGGATAGTCTATTCCTAAACGCTCTAAGGTCTCTATGGTTGGAATACCATTTTTGTTCCAGCCCCGGCGCTTGTAAACAGCGTCAACCAGTTGCTCCCATTGAGGTAAGCGATATTCTTGGAGTTTCTTGATTTTTTCCTCGGTCGTCAGTCCTTCAGGATCAATGCCAGTAGCTTTTAATTCGTTATCGTAATACTCAGCTCTTGCTTCCCACTCATCCGGGAATACTGGACCTATCGCCCTTAAGGGGATATAGTGGTCTTTGCGAGTTCCTTTGCCGAGTCTCAATTGGAAAACGCGCTGGAAGTTATAAACTTGCTCGGATTGTATTATGAGCTCCTCTTTTGTGATATTTTTTCCCGTAACGGCATTAAAGAGATCCACGTAATTTTGAACGTGTTCCGGAACTTTGGCGGCCTCTATGCCTTTGTATTTGATCACGTTGTCTGCAGGTTCAATGTCGTTCCACGGCAATTTGCACACACCCACCAATGAAAACCATAGCCTGAAGTTTGGAAAGTAGTGGAGTGCTTCGGCTTTATCCTCAAAGGTGGGCAGTTGCTTGTTAATCCTGTCCATGAATATCAACCAGGCCTCATCGTGCTGAGGGCCTTTAAGGGTGAGGAAATAACCGCCCCATTGAGCTACTGATTCCTTCGGGACGTATTCCGAAACCTCTATGCCTTGGCCTTCCATCCCTATCTTTTCCATCACTTCGAAGGGAGCTCCATATTTTTCAGCAAATATCTTTTTCATTCTATGTACGCCAAGCCCTACAATACGTGCGAATTCATCGTCTCCACGACCTATTCTGTGTATCAATTCCATTAGATCGTCTTTCGAGCCGAACTTCAGCTCAAGTCCGTTGGTGATGTCTTTATTCAGAAAACCCAATTCGTAGCATTCGCACACAAAGGCAAACCCTGTTCCCGAAGATATGGTATCGATGCCGTAGTGGTCAGCATAAAAGTTTGCCTCGATGATCCATTCCGGATCGAATATGCCGATGTTTGATCCTAATCCTGCACATGTCTCGTATTCAGGACCATCAACGGTGACTTTTTTCCCCTTTAGAGGACCTGTCTTAAGTTCAAAACCATCAACGGCTTTGGCGCAAGCCATAGAACATCCATGCCAGCATCCGTCGGGGATTCCTTGTGTAAAGAGCTTTCCAAATACCTCAGAATGGATTTTATCAGCCTCCGGGTGTTGACCAAACTTGTAATTGTGAACGGGAAGTAGGTGGTACTCATTCATTATTTCGTTTAAATGAGGCGTTCCTACCTTGCGCATTTTGTTTTGCTGGTCGTCTAAGTCTCGAATTTCTTTATGGAGTTTAAGCCCGACCTTTTGTAAAGTGGATAAATCAGCCGGGTTGTTGCTCGTTGGACCGATTCCTCTTTTTCTTACAACGATTGCAGCCAGTTTCTTATTTCTAAAGACCGTGCCGCCTCCGCCCCTTCCTGCTTGCTTTAAGCGCGGAGCTTTACGACGCAAGTCATAAAAGCTCATGTTTAGACATCCCCAATAGGAGTTTTCCGCGCCCTTGCCCGTTGATACCACTGAAATATTACGCTTGTCTTCTTCGTTTTCTGCAAAGTATTCGTGTAAGGCTTCAGTCACGGTAAATGCGTTTACATCTTCAAAAGGTGATTCGTAAATTTCCACTTTATTGTTGTCTCCATCGATGAAAACGATGACGTCGCGGTCAGCTTTGCCCTGAATTTCTAAGGCGTCCCAGCCAGAAAACTTTAGAAGGGGACCAAAATGACCACCCGCATTGCTGTCGTAAGTTTGTTCAGTAAGCGGTGAGATGAAAACTGTGTAGCATTTCCCGGAACCAGGATATTGCGTGATGCCACACAAAGGACCGCCTGAAATCACCAGCTCGTTTTCAGGATCGTTCCACTTTGTCGTATCCTTTACAGCATCCCACAGCAGTTTAAGGCCAAACCCCCTTCCTCCGATGAATTTTTCTTTCATATCTTCGGATACAGGTTTTTCTTTAAAGCTAAAACCCCCAACATTGACGTAAAGAGTCCTTCCTGCGTAACCCCTTTGTATCTTCACCGGTTCGTATTCCCATTCCGCAAGAAGTTTCATTTTATTCATAAATATCTCCCCCTTTATCCCCCTCAGTTAATCTTGCATTAGTTCGAGTGCTTGCGAAGGGCACTCCTTGCTGCAGATGCCGCAGGCTATGCACTTGAACGGCTTGTCTTTTTGATCAGCTATGAACATGCTTTCTGTCGGACAAAACCCTGCGCACATTAGACATCCTACGCACTTGCTTTCATCACATCGAACAACCCCGCTAGCGTCTCGATTGAGAGCCAAGGTAGGACAAATATCGATGCATATGCCACACTGATTACATACGTTAATTTCATAGCCCGAGTCCTTTTGCAATACTTTGATCCTTGACAGCTCCTTGTTCTCCTCTTTGAACCAAGTCTTCGAACAAGTTAACATACAGCTTTCACATCCTACGCATCGCTCCGGATAAGTTGCAAGCCACTTCACGTCTCTCCCCCCTTAGTGTCTTGATTTTTTTCTCCTTCCCCCCAAAATGACTTTAAGCGAATAGGTGCTTTAAAAATTATATCATAATTATAATTATGATATAATTCAGAGTTTAATCATAGGTACTAGTGGAATTTGCAGGAAACTCGGATTATTTATCGATTACAATGGATATATTAAAGGGGGAGGCAGTGCCAGCAAGACATGAGAGTAGTTGATATCATAAAAAAGAAAAGAGATGGTATCGCTTTAACGGACGATGAAATAAACTTTTTCATGAAGGGTTGTTCATCCGAAGATATTCCTGATTATCAAATAGCAGCCCTTTTAATGGCTATATATTTCAGGGGCATGAATGACAGGGAAGTTGCTTCCTTTACAGCTTCCATGGTGCATTCCGGCAAGGTTGTGGACCTTTCGGGCATTAAAGGTGTTAAGGTTGACAAGCACAGCACAGGCGGAGTAGCCGATACGACAACTTTAATTGTTTGTCCCTTAGTTGCCTCTTGCGGCGTTCGCGTGGCCAAGATGTCGGGCAGGGGACTTGGACATACCGGAGGAACGCTGGATAAATTAGAAGCGATTCCCGGCATGAGGGTCTATTTGTCCCTTGAGGAGTTTGTTGGCATCGTAAATGCGATTGGCATCTCTATAGTAGGCCAAACGGAAGATCTCGTTCCGGCGGACAAGAAGCTTTATGCCCTTCGAGATGTAACCGCTACGGTTGACTCTATTCCGCTCATAGCCAGTTCCGTCATGAGCAAAAAGATAGCCGGTGGTTCCGATGCCATAGTCTTAGACGTAAAAGTTGGAGAAGGTGCCTTTATAAAAGATCTTAATGATGCTCTGGCCTTGGCAAAGGTAATGGTAGGAATAGGCGAAAGCTTCGGCAAAAGGACAATAGCAGTCATAACAGATATGAACCAACCCCTGGGACGAGCCATAGGCAACTCCCTTGAGGTGATAGAGGCATGTGAGGCATTAAAAGGGCATGGTTCGAAGGAGTTAATGGAGGTGTGTTTGACGCTTGGAAGTTATATGTTGATCTTATCCGGCATTGCGCGAAGCAGCGGCGAAGCCCGGGAGATGCTTCAGGATGCGCTTGTCACCGGTAAGGGAATGGAAAAACTTAAAGAGATGGTCAAGGCACAAGGTGGAAATGCCAATGCCTTAGAAGATTACTCTCTTTTGCCACGTGCCAGAATTAAATATGAACTCAAAGCGCAGGAAGATTGTTACGTTTCGAAACTGGAGGCAGAAAAAATTGGAATGTGCGCCATGATGCTCGGAGCGGGTCGATCGAAGAAAGATGATAAAATTGATCATTCTGTTGGCATAGTATTATATAAAAAAGTAGGAGATCATGTATGTGAAGGGGAAATAATCGCCACGATCCACGGAAACGACGAGGGGCTTCTTGAAGATGTATTGCCGGAGGTTAAGGGTGCTATTAAAACGTCTAAGCAAAAGGTGCCATCGAGTAAATTGATATATGCCGTGGTGAAAGATGAAGGTGTGGAATTGTTATGACTCGACATATTTCATGCTTAAAGTGAGCGAAAAATGCTATACGTAATTCAGGCAAACTCATTGAGGGTTTGTGCAAAAGTTTGCTAGTGAATTTTTAAAAATCTGGTTGAAAATAACGCTCCTTTGATGATAATATGATCACGCTCGGGGCGTAGCGCAGTTTGGTCAGCGCGCCTGGTTCGGGACCAGGAGGTCGGAGGTTCAAATCCTCTCGCCCCGACCATTTTTTGATCAATATTGACTATTTCGGTACATTTCGGTATACTTTGACTTGGAGGAGGGATTATGGGCAGAAAGATAATCGCTCAAAACAGAAGAGCGCGACATGATTACTTTATATTAGAAACCTATGAAGCTGGACTCGTCCTTACAGGCACCGAGATAAAGTCGGTTCGGGAGGGGCGGGTTAATTTAAAGGATGGATACGCCAAAATAGAAAATGGCGAATGTTGGTTGTATAACGTCCATATATCGCCGTACGAAAAAACTGCTTATTATAATCACGATCCTTTGAGACCAAGAAAGTTGTTGCTTCGAAAGGACGAGATTCGTAGGCTAATTGGCAAAACTCAGCAAAAGGGCTTAACGCTTATACCGCTTTCTATATACCTGAAAGACGGTAAATGGGCTAAAGTTGAGTTGGCGTTAGCGCAAGGCAAAAAAGTCTACGATAAACGTCGTGCGATTGCCGAAAGGGATGCACGACTTGAGATGGAAAGAGCACGAAAGGTAACTAAGCGTTAAGGGGGCGAAAGGTTTCGACGGCATGTGGAGGGTCGTGAGGAGCGGGTCGAGGTCTCCGCAAGCCTCGTTAAACAGGCGGAAAAAACAATAAGTGCCAAAGAAAACTACGCACTGGCTGCTTAAGTAGCGGTCACGCTTGCGATATCGTTGCCACTGCGATATCGACAGGCGTCACAATAGGTGGCAAGCCCTCAGACAGCTCCTCCCTGTCTGAGGGGACATTCTGGGAGGATAGGCAAGCGAGATCCTGTCCCTGGGAGAGCGCTTAGCCGAAAATTAAAACAGGGACTACGCCCGTAGAACTTCACGGCTGGCCCTTGTCGGACGGGGGTTCGATTCCCCCCGCCTCCACCAGAAAATATTAAGCAGTCCTTGCAAACAGAGGCAGGGACTGCTTTTATTATCCCTTCAGTTTACTAAACTTTCCTTGGATTTGCAGCTTGGTACAAAAAGGTGGTGCAAAAATGCCTAAAAGTCCAGGGAAGTCAGCAAGTCATCTAATATTACGTGGTACAAAATTTTATTACAGGAGGGTATTACCAGGAGATGTAAGTGGTAAAATAGGAATAAAAGAAACTAAAATCAGTTTAGGCACATCAAATGTTAGAGAGGCTCGTTCTCTAGCAGTTTTTTGGGATGTTATGGTTAACCAAATTTTGCTGTATTGGAGGAGAATTGAATTTATGCAAGAGGACCAATTGGATCAAATACGACAGATTGTTGTTCGCTGGATTCAGGACAAGAAAGATGAGCTTGAAGACCTACGTGCCATGGGCATTAGCGATTATGTAATTAAAATTGATGGAGAAACTGGAGAAAGGATCCAGGATCCAGACAAGCTCTGAAGATAAAATTAAGGTTCTTCAAAAATTGATGCAGTTTGAGCAGGGAAAACTTATTAGGGGAGATGTTCCATCTGAAACATGGATTGAGGTGTTGGCCTCTAAATTGGTCATGGAAAATGGGATGCCCCAGTAGTTCGAGCGTCGAATAAACAACTATCCCAGCACCTATATTTCTTTGAAACAGCCTTCGCTCTATTTTTTACTGAAGAAATTTACAGCAAGGAGTGGATTGAGTCACAGTTTCGAGAAGTTAAAATTAAAGAAATCTAATTATAGTTGCCTATCTTGATCGAAATGGCCCGCTGGCCTTTAGATAGTTTAGGAAACCAACAAAAAGATGTGGATGATGTTCAACAAAAAAAGTTTGGATATGTAAGTTTAAAGGAATTAGAAAACCTTAGAGTGCCATTAGGTGAGATACCACCTTTACTCTTATGCCAATTAGCAATGTCCTAAAGGGTGTAGTATAGTTAGTCAATTAATAGGTAGTTATGACGACGTGATATAAGATTAGATAATTTGTATATCTTCATTAATTATTTATTTGTTTAGATATTCTAGTAATAGATATTATTGCATTATTATATGAATAAATGATAAGATGAGTTAGTAATTCAATCGACATTGACATCATTTAGATAGAACAGTATAATAAAACGCAAAATAAAAATAAGGGGGCAATGTTATGAAAAGTTTAATTGTAAAGCTTATGATCTTGGCAGTCATAGTTTTTTCTTTGACATGTCCTAGCTATGCATTTTTTTTGACCCGTTTACCAGGTGGTAATTCAGTAACAATTGGCAATGAGGAAATATGGATTGATGAGAAAGGAAATCCTATTGGTGTATTAAGGAATATATCAGTTGGTATGTTTTTGCCTAATATTCTTTTCGATTCAACAACCCCTTATGGTGAACAAGGTGTATTGATATATTCATATGGTCTTTATGATTATGCTGATGCTATTATTTATACAGATTTGCATAAATCATGGTGGGCTTTTTGGTTAACAAGAGATGAACTTAATCAGTTGGTACCAATGCTGCAAAAGGCTAATGACTTGTCTGAAAAACTTCATAAAACAAATGTATCACTTCCAGAGAAAGGTAAAAATATTGGAAAAGTTAATGGAAAATGGAACTATATTACCGTTGATTTAGAAAACACTGGCGTAGGTATTGCTACTTTTATCACGTTTCAAAACAAAGAAACTGGGGAGAAGGCTACGATAGTTGATTATCCTCAGAAATTAATTAATATTCCACAAATAATTAGCTCAGTTGAAGAAGCACTACCGTCTATCATGACATTACTTGATGAAAGGAAATCTTTGATGAACGAGCTAGAAACAGAATAAGACTTAGATTGAATAAACTGTATAGTTATTTGGCAAATAGACAAAAATTCGAGTCACGTATGATATTATCTGTAAAATTTAGGATGACACCTTTCTAAAGTAATTTGAAAGGGTCATCGCCCTCTGATAAAACAAAGTTATCACATACCCAAACTATCGAAAGGGTCAGCGATGACCCAATATTATGTTACCTTGAATGAGGAGGATTGACGTCTCTATTTTCTTGCAACGACGAATGCTTGAAGAAAGTCGTAGAAAAATTTACAAATCAACTTCTGGAGCAACAGCGAACTAAAACAGATCAATGCGAAAGCCTTACGAACGCACGGAAGAAAGGGAATGCGAAACGGATATAAGGAAAGGCATCTAACCACCGAAGTTAAGACCTTGACATTAAGAGTACCTCAGATAAGGGACGGCATTGTCATCAAGACAAAAGAAGGTGAGCAGGTAAGGCCCTTTAGCGCGCCTTTAGCTACAGGAATTAACCAGGAAGGATATAGGGAGATCTTGGAGATGGAGTTAGAAAATAGCGAGACTGAGGAAAGTTGGTCTGACTTTTTCAAGGACTTATAGGCAAGAGGGCTTAAAGGGGTAGATGTAGTGGTATCGGATAACTTGTAAGGTTGGTCAACGTCGTAGAGAGGCATTTTCAAGGATCGACTTGGCAGAGGTGTCAGACTCACTTCACCAGGTTGTTTAACTCATATCCCAAGAACATGCAGAAAGACCTAAAGTCATACCTTGAGGGCGATCTTTGAAGCACCTGACATATCTACAGCACGACATATTCTGAATTTGACGCTTGAAGTGTTTTCAACGAAAGCCCCTAGGGCTATGGACATCCTGCAGGAAGAGGCTTCGGACCACAAACGGACAAGAAAGGCTGAATCAGGAGATAAGGCGGAGAGAACGCGTGATCCGGATATTTCCTAACTGCGAATCGGCGTTGAGGCGGGTAAGAGCGTTGTTGATGGAACAGGACGAGACATGGTAAATGAGGCAAGAAATACTTCGAAATGGAGGGTAATTTTTACAGAAAATTAAGGGCTTGATCCCAGAAAAACTTGGGCAGTCAATGGGACAACTTCCAAGGACTGTCTTTTTTGTATCCTTTTAGACTGCAATTATTTAACTTCTCTTCAAGCATTCTGCTGCAGTCTTATCTAGGAGATGAGTTAAGGGCTAGCCCCTTGGGTAAGCCATCCGTTTCTTTTACTAGGAGTATCCGATTTTGTATTTTTTACGAATTCATCCTGTCAAGAATTATGCTCTTCATCACTTTAAGACAGTTCGCAAATTGTTGTAAACCTGGTCTTGGTTGATTTTAACCCCTCCACGAAAGCTCCAGTAAAATTTATGACATTGAGGAGGATCATTCCTGATAATTATCTGAAATGCCATTTACAATTTTTTGTTGTTATTGAAGTTGCAAATAATTCTTAAGTTCTGTATATTATAGTATGATATAAATGTCGATTGTCGACCAATTATAAATTGTTTGAATACGTAAGGAGTGTAAAGTATGACTTCTAGGGGATTGTGTTTTGATGAGACTATTACCTCCAAAGTAGTGGACTACTTAAAATACCAAATTCTTGTCTCTAAAAGCTATAAAAAAGGAGATAAGATTATTGAATCCCAAATAGCGAAAAAACTTAACGTTAGCCGGTCTCCTGTAAGGGAGGCTATTCATCGTCTTGAAAGCCAAGGTTTGGTAACAACCATTCCTCATAAAGGTGCATTCGTCAGTGCTTTTTCAATGAAGGAAATGGAAGAGATTTACGAGTTACGTTATCTTTTAGAAGGAAATATTTATGAGATCCTTATTAAAAATAAACTTTTGAAGGAAGCTGATTTTAAATACCTCGTATCTCTTGTAGATCAGATGGTTGAAGTTGCAAGATCTGAAGTGTCTACAGATGAAAAGATTCCCACTTTCCTAAAAAAGGATATCAAGTTTCACCGTTATACGTGGTTAAAAGCAGAGCGCCCACGGACATTGCGTATCCTTTCTGATTTGTATCATCAGTTGGAGTTAGGGATGCTCGATGATTTGGCCCATGAAAAAAATTTAGAGGCAGCAGCTTCAAGTCATTACAAAATTTTGGAATGTTTGAAGAGTGGAGACTTAGAAAAACTAAGACAAATTAGGTCATGGAGTCTTTTTGCAAGAAGGCTAGAAAATATAAAAGAAGTCTAATCTTTTAAGTTTATGAAATGTCGATCTGTCGACGAATTGGAATATTAATTATGAACATATATGGGCACAATTTGTGATAACGAAAGTAAGCAGTAATTAGAAAAATAAAAATTGTGGAGGTGTAAGATAGTGAAACTAGGAAGGTTTACTCTAATGGTAACAGCGGCTGTATTTATTTTAACCCTTGGCGCTTTACCCGCGATGGCGGCATCGATGTGGAGGCTTTCGAACCAATTCCCACCATCCCATTTTATTTCTAAAGGTATGGATTTTTTTGCTGAGAGAGTAGCCGAATACTCTGGTGGAGAAATGAAAGTCGAGGCATTTCACTCTGCACAGCTTTTCAAAGATACTGAAATAGTTGAAGCTGTACAGGAAGGCTTAGTAGAGCTTGCGCTAGTACCGGTAAATAAATGGTCGGGAATGGTTCCAGTGGCAGATATTTTTGAGCTACCCTTCGCTTTTAAAGATCTTAGTTCCCCTAAAAAGTTTATAGAAAGTGGCGCGGGAAAAATCCTAGATAAGGAATTTCAGGACAAAGGTGCAAAAATTGTTTTCTGGGTTGATTATGGTCTCGTTCAGTTGTTTAACAGCAAACGCCCACTTGCAAAACCCGATGATTTTAAAGGGCTCAAGATAAGAGCCTTTAGCAAGGGTTCTGCGGATACTATTAAGGCACTTGGTGGTGTTCCTGTGGTAATGAGTTCCTCTGAAATGTACATGGCCCTTCAAAGAGGTACCGTTGATGGTGCTACTACCGGTATGCCTGCGGCTGTTTCCAGAAAGATCTACGAGGTACAGAAATATATGACTCTTGCTAACTATACAACTGCTCAATTCTTTGTGCAGGGTAATCTTGACTGGTGGAATTCTCTTAAAGACAACGAAAAAGAAGTTCTCCTTAAAGCTGGAGAGGAAGCAGCTGAATTTATACGTGGTTCTATAGCAGAAGCAGAAGAACAGGCCTATAACGTTATTAAAGACGGCGGAGTTGAGGTTTACGAGCTTAATGACAAAGAAAGAGACGCTTTTAAAAGGGCAACTGAATCAGTAAGGGCTGAATTTGTTGAGCAGACTGGCGAGATTGGCGAAACGCTCATGGAAATTTTAGAATCGATTGATTAGATGTAACTAAAGTAAAATTTTAGAACAAATAGTATAGCATACAGCAAGATAGGAAGCTATAGGGGGAGAAAACTTAAACTCTCCTCCTATAGAAATAAAAAATGAAGCAGCGATTAGCGCAAATTATTCGTCTGTATCTAGCCAACTAATTGTCTTGGGTAAAAGTTTGCCTGGTCATGGAGAGATGTTTTGTGAAAAAGCATTGGATGATATAGACTCACGATTTTAAGCACTTGGTTCGCTCTTATTTCTTATACAACATTTTTAATAGCGAACAACAGTATCAACCAATTTAGGATAAGATTGGGGGAATTGGTGTGTTCTCATCCTTAAACAAGCATGCGGAAAGGCTGAATCTTCTAATTGGATATTGTGGTGGCATTAGCATCTTGGCCATGGGGATTATCCTCTTTTATGAAGTTGTAGCAAGGTATGTATTCAACTCGCCAACCATTTGGGCTCAAGAGGTATCAATTATAATTTTTATGTGGGCTATGCTTGCAGGTGCAGCTTATACTTTGCAGGTGGGAAAACATGTCAAAATAGACCTTTTAACTGTCCACCTTTCGGAAAAAACACAAAGTGTGCTTGAAACTATTACTAGTATTATCGGAATGCTTTTTTCAGCATACGTAACGTTCCAGGGCATAGAGATGCTAAAGGGCACACTGAAATATAACAAACTGTCTGCGACTCCATTAAGAGTGCCATTATGGATTCCTCAACTTGCCCTTCCTGTGGGGTTCGGCCTTCTAACACTGCAGTTCATTATAATTATAGGCATGAAAATGTTTTCGCTTAACGGCTGGACAGGGAGGGATGGTGATCAACCATGTTAGGCTTTTTTGTGGTTATAGGTCTTCTTTTAGTCGTTCTTTTCACTGGGCTTCCTGTGGCTTTTTCTCTTGGTTCTACCTCTGTCTTACTGATATTTTTAAATAATCTCCCCGTAAAAATAGTTGGTTCAACTATGCTTTCAGGATTGGAAAGCTTTACCCTTCTGGCCGTACCCTTATTTATTCTCATGAGTCAGATTCTCTTAGATGGGCGAGTAGGAGACGATCTTTTTGAAGTAATGAACGCCTGGGTAAGACACCTCCCAGGAGGCCTTGCTATTGCAACAATTCTTGCCTGTGCCTTCTTTTCGGCTATAACAGGGTCTGGAGCTGCGACTGCCGCAACCATTGGAATGGTGGCCTATCCTGCTATGATTGAGAGAGGGTATGATAAAAAATTTACTTTGGGGCTATTGGCTGCTGGCGGCACCTTGGGTATCTTGATTCCGCCAAGTATTCCCATGATTCTATATGGTGCAATCACAGAGGAGTCAGTGGGAAAGCTGTTTATTGCAGGTATAGTGCCAGGCTTCTTGCTAACAGTCATATTTGTTATTTACGCGATTATAAAGAGCAAGAGGGGCGGATTTACCCCAATGGAGAAAACAGGTTGGTCGGAAAGGTTAAGGATAACCCGAAGGAATATTTGGGGAATACTTCTTCCGCTATTGATAATAGGTGGTATCTACAGCGGAATTTTTACCCCCACTGAAGCTGCTGCAGTGGGCTTAGTATACAGTTTATTTATTACTATTGTAGTTTATAAGACGATAAAATTGAAGGAATTACCTAAAATTTGCCTGAAATCAGTAGGTACTTCCTGTATGATAGCAATCATAATTGCGGCAGCGGTCCTCTTTGGTAGGGTTATGACTATGCTTATGATACCCCAGAAGCTGACACAATTGGTTATCGAGAACAACCTGTCGCCTTTGATGTTTATCATTGCTATGAACTTGCTCATGTTAATACTAGGGACAATTCTTGAGACTGTATCGATAATTCTACTTACTATGCCTCTGGTTACACCTATCCTTCATGCATTGCATATTGATCCCATCTGGTATGCTGTCATTCTTGTTGTAAATATGACCATGGCCTTGATAACGCCCCCTGTGGGGATGAATCTCTACGTTATTAACGGACTGCGTGATGATATTAGCATGTCCGATGTTATCCAGGGAGTTTGGCCTTTTATCATACTCATGGGGTTCATGTTGGTGTTATCTATAGTATTTCCACAGATAAGTCTCTGGCTCCCATCGATAATGCATTAAGGCAAAAAACAGAATGCATATTTTTTGAAGAAAGGGGCAATATAGTCAAAATAAAACAACCAGTTCTTTTATAAGTAATAAGAAATTGTTAGTTAATCTTGAATATGTTCGGTAATTTTCAAGGAAGTGTCCGCAAAGCTTTACTATAACTACTATATTTGGAGGGGTAGCTGTGAAAAGATCTACAGTGTTAAAAAACAGGCTTAAGGAGCCTAAGGCTGTTATAGCGCCTGGAGTTTACGATTCTCTAAGTGCCAGAATTTGTGAAATGATTGGATTTGAAGCCTTACAACACTCAGGATACGGCACTGCTGCTGCTATATTAGGACAGCCTGATGTGGGACTTCTTACTCTCTCTGAGATGGCTTCTCAGGTAAAATCAATAGCAATGGCTGTAAGCATTCCTGTGGTTGGTGATGCTGATAATGGTTTTGGCAACGCTATCAATGTGTATAGAACAGTACAAGAGTATATAAATGCAGGTGCTGCGGGGCTCTTTATGGAGGATCAAGTTGCTCCCAAAAGGTGTGGGCATATGGAAGGCAAGCAGGTGATACCATATGAAGAAATGGAAGGAAAGCTTCGTGCTGCAATGGATGCCAGGAAAGACTTTGATCCAGATTTTATTATTATCTATCGAACAGACGCCATAGCAGTTAACGGATATGAAGATGCTCTTAATCGGGCTAAAAGGGCTGTTGACCTTGGAGTGGACATGATATTCATGGAAGCTATGGAAACAAGGGAACAGATTGAAAAAACTTCCTCGGAGCTAAAGGATGTTACTCTCATGCTTAATCTTATTGAGGGGGAAAAACACCCTTTATTCCGATAAAGGAAGCAGAAGAGATGGGTTATAAATGGATAGTTCCTGCTCTTTCTTCTCTTTTTGCTGCTGCTAAAGGTATGTTTGATGTTATGAGCGAGATTAAGGAAAAAGGAGTCTCAGCTAATTATCTCGATAAACTTATTTCATTTAAAGAATTTGCAGAGGTAGTTAACCTCGAAAACATTAGAAAACTGGAGGAAAAATATCTTCCCAAGAATCTCATCGATGAAAAATATAAAGGGAAAGATAAGATTGTAGTTTAATTGCGCTGCATTAGCGTTGTTAGAATTGACTAATAGGTCAATGCTTTACTATCTCAAGGAGCATTAGCGAGGTAAGTTTTATTTAAGGCCGAGGTTTAACAGGGGTTTACGGAAACTTCGGCCTTATTCGCGTAGTAAAGGTCCATACGTTGCTTTTATGATCAGGATTATTTATAGCAAACTGTCACGGGTATATGCGACTGAATAAACATCGCCAATGGTAATCATTTTAAGGATTATATTAATAACAAGGCGTTACCAAGAACTATATTTTTCAGATTTGTGAAGAAGTTAGCATGTATGGAGTGTTAAAACCTCCTTGAACTTTCTAGAATAGTAGGGTATTCTTTCTTTTGACATAAAACAAAAATTAGCTGGGAGGGTGAGGGGCTCAATGCACACAACAATGAATGTGCACAAAAAATACTTTATATTAATTCTAATAATTGGAGTATTGTTTACTTTCTTGGCCAGTGAGGCAACTGCGCAGCAAAGAAATTTTGCAGTTCATATCCCCTTTACCGGGATTGAAATGGGCACGGAAGACGAAGTTCACGTAGACGTTAATTTGAGAAACATGACAAATGACGATGTTGATGTCAAACTTGAAGTAGAACGCGATCCCAAAGCTGACAATTGGGATGTAAGGTTTGTGAGCTCCCAATGGGGCGGCTTTGGAGTCAGCAGGGTACGATTGGGGACGGGAGATGAAAATAAAGAAGTCAATATAAAGTTACGTATTAAACCGGGTGAGAACGCAGAGCCTGGAAACTACAAGTTCATCGTGAAGGCATCCGCAAATGGGGTAGCACGTGAGTATCCGGTTTTTGTGCATCTTAAAGGCGGCAAAGTGGCCGTTGATGCTGGTGCTGGCAGGATTGAGCTCGAAACGAAATATCCTGTATTAGAAGGAGCGGCTGGCAAATCATTGAGCTTTGAAATTAAGGCGAAAAACAATTCCGATAAAGAAGTAGTCGTTGATTTTGTCACTGTTACGCCATCTGGTTGGAATGCTTATGTCACCCCCAGATGGGAAACGGATAAACGAATTAATTCGATAAAAATTACTGCAAACTCGAGCGAGACCTTGAATTTTACCGTTGTTCCTCCCATTGAGACGGAGAAAGGCGAATATCCTTTGGAGTTTCATACTAAGGCCGGGGATAGCGACGTGAAGCTGGATCTCAAAGTAGTGGTGGAAGGTACATATAAATTGCAGATTGTTCCTGAGACCAGAAGGCTTAACTTCGATATAGTGGCCGGCAAGGAAAGCCAGCAGATATTCTACGTATGGAACGAAGGTTCTGCACCCATAGAAAATATATCCTTCTTAGTCGCTAGCAAGCCTGAAGACTGGGAGATCACGTTTAAGCCCGATAAGATAGGCGTTCTTGAGCCATTAGCTAAGACGGAGAAACCGGAGATAGTAGAGGTTATTTTTAAAGCTCCCGAAAGGACGATCCCGGGAGATTATCAAGTGGTGCTTACGGCAGCAGGCGACCAGGACAAACGATCCATCGAGCTCAGGGCCACCGTCAAGGTTCCCACCACTTGGGGATGGATAGGCGTTGGCATTATTATAGTAGTTATTGCGCTACTTTTTGGGATTTTTGCAAAGCTTAAGAGGCGATAAAGATGGCCTTGGTGGTTGAGGTTCAGGATCTCGTAAAAGACTATAACGGCTTTAAAGCAGTAGATGGCGTAACCTTCCACGTGGCCCAAGGCGAGATCTTCGGGCTCCTTGGGCCTAACGGGGCAGGAAAAACGACGACTATACTGATGCTACTGGGAATGACCGAGCCGACTGCCGGGGTTGTGCGCGTTTGTGGGTATGACCCGAATAAAGAACCTCTCGAGGTTAAAAGGATTACTGGTTATTTGCCTGAAAACGTGGGTTTCTACGAGGACTTAACGGCGAAGGAAAATTTGCTTTACCTTACGAAGCTTAATGGAATACCGGAAGATGTGGCTATTAAAAAGATAGATAAAGTTTTGACCACTGTCGGGCTTTTAGAGGTTAAGGATAAGCTAGTGGGTACTTATTCTAAAGGAATGAGGCAGCGTCTTGGATTGGCCTCTGTTCTTATAAAAGAACCGAAGCTTGTTATCTTGGACGAGCCAACTACGGGCATTGATCCAGAGGGCACCGAACAAGTATTGGATCTGATACGTAAAATGAGCAGGGAGATGGGGGTAAGTATTTTGCTGAGCTCTCATCTCCTATATCAAGTGCAGCAAGTTTGCGATAGGGTTGGGATAATGTTTAGGGGCAAAATGGTTGCCCAAGGAAGCATAGAAGAAATTGGCAGGCAAGTTTTAGGCGAACGAGAGGGTATCATGAAATTGACTTACGACTACATTAGCGATGAAGCATTAAGCAAGCTCGACGGGATAGATGGAGTACTCGAAAAAAAGATTGCGAACAATTCCATTATCTTAAAGTTTAATGAAGAAAGAAAGCTCGACATAGTGCGTGAGGTCGTTATGAGGGGGTTCCTTCCCATCGAGGTTAAAGGGAGGGAATATAGCTTGGAAGAGATTTATATTCGGTACTTCCGAGAGGAGTGATATTATATGAGCGGCTTACTTTCCGTGTTCCTCAAGGAATTAACCGATCAATTCGGAAGCAGGCGATTCATGCTGATAGCTTTGATCGTAGTTATAACGGGGCTATTTTCTTCATACACAGCTTCGGAAGCATTAAGAGAACAACAGTTTCTGAACGAGGAATATTTGTTTTTAAGTTTATTTTCCTTGTCAGGTGGGGGGCTTCCCTCGTTCCTATTTTTCATAAGCTTTTTCGGTCCTCTGCTTGGAATTATCCTTGGGTTTGATGCCATTAATGGAGAGCGTACGAGGGGAACGCTGAGTTTAATACTTTCTCAGCCCGTTTATCGCGATGTCATAATAAACGGGAAGTTTCTCGCCTCCATTGCTACTGTAGCTATAATGATTGCAAGCATCATGGTGATGATTGCTGGTATCTCCATTGCAAAGTTGGGGGTCGTTCCAAATGGGCAAGAGGTAGCCAGGGCCTTTTTATTCTTCATTGCGTGTATTTTGTATATAGCTTTTTGGACCAGCCTTGCGATTCTTTTTTCCATAGTTTTTGAAAAAAGCTCTACCTCTGCGCTAACGTCTATTGCGATTTGGATTTTTCTAGCATTTTTCGTTTATATGATAGCTGGTGTCATAGCTGATGAAGTTTATCCTATAACCAGGCAATCCACGCCGGAGCTGCTCGCAAAGCATGAAAGTTTGAGGACAATGTTACTGCGGTTTTCGCCGGCTGTGCTGTTGGAAGAGATTTCTGCTGCTATCTTAAATCCGACTGTGAGAGTGTTCGGGCCCATGTTTGAAACTCAATTGCAGGGCCTCATTTTAACGCCGCTCTCGCTCGGTCAAAGTATGCTTGTGGTATGGCCACAATTTGTGGCGTTGGTTGCAGCTTCCATTATTTGCTTTGCCGTATCGTATTTGGCGTTTATGAGAAAGGAAATCAGGTCAACTTAAAACCATATTTTCCGGGCTTGTTCCAAATGAGTTTTAAGCAGTTTCATGCACTAGTTTGTTTTTTAACGTAGTCCCGAAAGGGGGGTGTCCGTTTAATGGTTATTTTTATAGCATCGGTCGTCATGTACTTGCTCTTTGTATGGTCCGGAGGGATGATTCCGCTAAGCGAAGTGGTGATAGCGATCATTTTGGGCGCAATAATTACCTATGCGTGTCGCTCATGGAGTCCTGGATTATATAGGATGACTGCCCTGCGACCGGACAGGTGGATAAAGCTGATTGCTTTTATTTTTGGCCCCTTTCTATGGGGAATGACTAAAGCAAACCTTGATGTTGCCTATAGGGTCATAACGGGGAAAATTAATCCCGGCATCGTGCGTGTGGAAACTTCCTTGAGAAATGCCTACGCAATTACTATGTTGGCTAACTCCATTACGCTGACCCCGGGTACCTTGACTGTTGATGTCGATGAAGATAATGGCACTTACTACATTCATTGGATCAACATAACAAATATCGAGCCAAGTGGTAGAGATGTTTACGGTCCCTTTGAGGATTGGGCTAAGAAGGTGGTGGAGCTATGAGTGCATTTGCACTTGTATTTTTAATACTTGGCATGGCAATTCTCGCCGTGACCGGGCGCTTGATAATGGGACCTACCATTCCGGATAGAGTCGTGGCTTTGGATACGATTAACACCTTGGTGGTCGCGGCAATGATAATCCTCGGCGCTATATTTGACTCCATCGTCATGGTGGATATAGCGATCGTGTATGCTGCATTGTCTTTCGTTGGCACCTTGTTCATCGCACGTCACGTCGAGGGAGGTTTTTAAGTTGAACGGATTAACGGTAGCGATTTTGATAAAGCTGTTTTTAGGAATAGGATTAACCTTTAATGTGCTAGGAACTATAGCCTTGTACAGGTTCCCAGATGTATATACCCGTCTTCACGGAACGACAAAATGTACCACATTTGGTTCCATCTTTACTTCGGCATCAGTAGTGGTTTACGCAATATCCAAATACGTAACAACAGGTGAGCCGAGGTTTATAACCTTTACCATTCATGTCGTAATCGCAATATTTGCGCTCCTGATTACAAATCCTACAGGCGCACATGCTATAGCGCGTGCCGCACATAGAAGTGGCGTTAAACCTTTGGGGATAGTCGACAAGTTGGCGGAAAAAGAGGCGGGTGAGAATTGATCATGATGGACATAGCTCATATTGCTATACTGTTGGCGATTATGATATCCGCTTTTTTTGCAATTTGGTTCGATAATTTGCTGAATTCCGTGATCTCTTTGTGCGCAATGAGCCTGCTCATTTCGTTGGAGTTTTATATCTTGCAAGCGCCTGATGTAGCCATTGCGGAAGCTGCCATCGGAGCTGGGTTGACCACGGCCATCTATATAATGGCCCTTAGAGCTTGCCAGTCATCCGGCTGGCGCAGGAAGGGGAACGATAAAGATGAAAGGTCCTAGGATAATTTATTTAATCTTTTTCGTGGTCTTCGTGGGAATTTTGTGTCAAGGGTTATATGATATTCATCCCTTTGGCGAACCAAGAGAACCTGCCATGGATGATTACTTTATAGCCAACGCGCAAAGCGAGCGTGCGGCCAATAACGTGGTAACATCGATAGTCTTTGATTACCGTGGTTTTGACACCTTGGGAGAGGCTGCAGTGCTTTTTACTGCTGTAATGTCCGTCGCTGCGCTCTTCCGAAAGGAGGAGTAGACACTATGAAACCTTTATCGATAGTCGTCAGAACTATATGCAATATTTTTGCTTGGTTTGTGGCAATCTTTGGAGCTTATGTGATCATTCATGGAGATTTATCTCCAGGTGGAGGATTTCAGGGCGGTGCCATAGTTG
This sequence comes from Acetomicrobium sp., assembly GCF_059026225.1. Lineage (NCBI taxonomy): Bacteria > Thermotogati > Synergistota > Synergistia > Synergistales > Acetomicrobiaceae > Acetomicrobium > Acetomicrobium sp. The sequence goes on along the minus strand of NZ_JBWQOQ010000001.1, from coordinate 119,613 downwards.
CTACCTTTATTGCTCTTCTGTTAGTTGCCCATGGCGGAAAGCGCTTTTTTGAATGGGTAAAAATGGATATCTTCACTGCCTTCGAAGGCCTTGGGCTAATTACTTTTGTAGGTATTGGATTTTTAGGCCTATCCACAACTTTTTTGTACAATTTTTTGGCGTTAAAAGGCGGACTATTCGGCTCTCCTGTTACCATAGGTCCTAACGCAGGTATTTTGAACAGCTCAGGAACGATTGCTTTGGCAAATATGGCTGTGGGTCTTGAGGTCGTTGGCGGTTTGTCAACGATAATCATATTCATGTTCTTAGGCATGCGTTATGTGATGGAAGGTGGCAAGGAGGGAAGCGAAGATGATAAATAATATGCCCATGATTGCAGTCGGCGCATTGTTCGTCATAGGGTTATATGGAGTGTTATTTAAGCGCAATATCATAAAAATAGCGATTGCTGTGAGCGTAGTAGAATCCTCTACAAACCTTTTTCTTATAGTTTTAGGCTATAGGACTGGAGGCTCCATTCCTGTTTACACCTTGGCCGGTGATTTTAAGAAAATGGTTTTACCTACTCCACAGGCATTAACGCTTACCGCGATCGTAATTGGTTTAGCTACTACGGCGCTTTTGTTGACCTTGATCATGCTTTTATACAAGCATTACGAAACTTTAGATGTCTATGAGATAAGGAGGCTAAGGGGATGAGCTGGCAGGTACATCTTCCCGCCTTGGTCCTTTCCGTGCCATTGTTAGGAGCTTTTGTGGCGTTGCTAATGGTGAAGCCGATACTGCGCAATTTGTGGTTTACCTTTATTTTGGTGGCAACTACCGTGTTAGCCTTCCTTTTGTGGAGACGAGTCGGGATATCTGGAACTATGGTATATGTTATGGGTGGGGAAAAATGGAATTTGACCTTACCTTCGGGTATGGCATTGCCCATACGCATTATCATGGAGGTTGACGCCTTTGGGGCTTTTATGATTTTAACAGGTTCTTTGGCTACCTTGGCGAGTGGTTTATTTTCAATAAGATTTTTAGATCGCGTACACGATGGCAATAAGTTTGTAGCCCTATTCTTCCTCCTTTTTACTGGAATGCTTGGCCTTGAGGCGACTGGAGACCTCTTTAACTTTTTTGTCTTTCTGGAAATAGCTTCAGTGGCGTCATTTGGGCTGATCGCCTTTTGGAGAGATTCACCTGAGGCGGTAGAGGCTAGTTTTAAATATGCTGTCTTATCAATTTTTGTCGCACTTTTGTTCTTGATTGGGGTGGGCATCCTTTACGGCATCTACGGAACGCTTAACATGGCTGCTGTTGCCAAAAACATGCAAGTTGGTTTTCTTGAAAAAGTAGCGCTAGTACTTTTCATAACTTCTATGGCAATGAAATGCGGGGCTGTTCCATTGCATATGTGGGAGCCAGATGCGTACGGTCAGGCGCCTGCTGGAGTTTCTTGCTTTCTTGTTGTTGTGGGACAAGCTTCGCTTTATGGCATGTTTAGAATTGCTTTTTCCGTGTATGGACAGGCGTTTCAAGGGTCTGTTCTTGCGTGGATTATCATAGTTTTTGGCTTACTTTCCATGTTCATAGGCGTAATTATGGCCGTGATTCAAAAGGAAGCCAAGCGATTGATGGCTTACCATTGCATTTCTCAGACGGGTTACATGCTTATGGGGATCGGCTTAGGTTTGCTAGCGCTATCAAGTCCGCAAGCGATGAGTGAATATGGCTTTACAGCGATGAAGGGTGGCATTTTTCATATTATAAACAATGCCATGTACAAGGGCTTGTTATTTTTGACGGCGGGATCGCTTTTTTACGCTACGGGTACGACAGAGCTCGATAAGCTGGGCGGTATATCCAGAAATATGCCCTATACGACGATGATGTTTGCCGTGGCAGCCGCAGCAATTGCAGGTTTGCCTCCGTTCAACGGGTTTGTGTCGAAGCTTTTGATATACGAATCGTCCTTTGTCGTTCATCCCTTTTTAGCCGTAGTGGCGATGGTTACATCCATACTCACGCTTGCTTCATTCGTGAAGGTTTTTCAATCGGGGTTTTTGGGTCCATCAAGGGAGGAACTGGCTTCTACTAGGGAAGTTCCTCTAACCATGATCGTAGGCATGTCCGTTTTGTGTTTGATGATCTTGGGGTTGAGCTTGATGCCAAATTGGGCGTTATCTAATTTGATCGAACCAGCTGCTCGTGATTTGGTCAATCAGGCCAGCTACATTCAGGCGGTAATGGGGAGTGGATTGTGATGACGATTGGGACCCTATACACAGGTTTTGGTTATTGGAACGTCTATGCCTGGATAATGTTTTTTGCCATTGGGGCGTTGGTAGTTTTATTCATTCGCTTTACGGGCAGGAGCGATTACGAAAAGGGTACATATCAAGACGAAGTGTTTTACGGTGGTAATCCAGTTCCGCAAGATGGAGAGGATCTGGCTGTCCCAGCCAGTTCGTCTTACTGGGGATTTACAAAAGCCCTTGCCAGTTTTTATGAAGTACTGGTAAATCTTCATACGGGCATCCTTTCCGACTATATGGGCTTTCTCATCGTCACGGCTGCTATCATTTCGCTTTTGATTCTTTTGTAGGAGGATCGTGTTATGTTTAAGATGGACATAAAAAAAGAGCTTGGAATTTTACCAAAGTCAATATGGGCTTTTCACTGCAACAGTGGATCCTGTAATGGCTGTGATATTGAAATAGTGGCTCTGCTTACGCCGCGGTATGACATAGAACGCTTCGGAATGAAGTTGGTGGGATCTCCAAGGCATGCCGATGCGCTCCTTGTGACTGGTCCAGTTACGAAATATATGACTGATCGGTTGCGCCGCATTTACGCTCAAATACCTGGTCCGAAGGTCGTCGTAGTCGTAGGCAACTGCGGTGCCTCTGGTGACGTATTTTATAAATCATACAATTTGGATGGACCAGTGGATAACATACTTCCAGTAGATGTATATGTTCACGGATGCCCTCCCAGGCCCGAAGCCATCATAGATGGAGTGACCAAGGCGATCGTTAAGCTCGAGGAAAAGAGAAAAGAGCTTCTTGAGTCGGGAGGCGGTGGCAATGTATAAGGCAATGCTAAACTTTGAAGCCAGACCAGCGGAGGAGCTAAAATCCTTTTTGGAAGAAAAATTAGGAAATAAAATTAAAAATATAGAAATAAGAGCCAGAACTGCCGGCAAGGAGGAAAAAGTGGCCTTCCATGACCTTTGGATCTCTTGCAGCAAAGACGCCCTCATCGAGTTGGTCGATCTTCTTTCTGAATTTGACTTTCCCATATTTCACGTTATCTCGGGTGATGATGTAGGAGATTGCATTTTGCTAAATTATCATTTTTCTTTATTTTCAAGCGCTGGGCGCGGCAAAAGACTTGGCGTCGTCGTCTCGGTATTAGTGCCGAAAAATGAACTTTCAGTGCCTTCCCTTTACGATCGCATTCCGGGAATAGAATATAGCGAGCGAGAAATGCACGAGATGTTGGGCGTGTTTTTCGAAAGCTTACCAGATCGATCACTGGTTTTTTTGCCCGAAGATTGGGATGAGAAAGTTCACCCATGGCGACGCGATGAGTCGGGGCTTTCTTCGAGACACATAAGGGAACTTTCTTAGAAGGGTGATGAACAATGGCTGAGGAAAATAAGACTTATACCATTCCTATTGGCCCTGTACACGTCGGCTTGAAGGAGCCCATCACCGCGTGGTTGCAGGTGGACGGTGAAAGGATAGTCGACGTACGCATAAGACCTGGCGCCATACACAGGGGAATAGAATACATGGCAAGAGAAAGAAATCCCATTCAGGTGATCTACTTAGCTGAAAGGATTTGCGGGATTTGTTCTTTTGCCCATATAGTCTCCTTCGTGCGCGTAGTGGAAGATGCTACGGGTATCCCCGTGCCGCCCAGAGCAAAATATATACGGACAATCCTGCTCGAGCTTGAGCGTATTCATTCCCACATCCTGTGGGCGGGTGTGGCCTGTTACACCCTCGGGTATGACTCGGCCTTTAATCTGGGCATGTTGCTTCGAGAAAAGGTTATGGACGTATTGGAGGCCATGACGGGAAACAGAGTGAATTACGGGGTAGGAACTATAGGAGGTGTACGCTGGGATATCACTCCTAAGGTTGCAAAAGCTATAAATGAGATGCTCGATTATTATAACCGTGAGTTTTCGTACTTTTATAATGTAGTCACCGAAGATCCGATCGTGAAAGCAAGAATGAGAAATGTAGGCGTGCTTTCAAAAGAAAACGCCATAAGATATTGCGCAGTAGGCCCGACTGCAAGGGCTAGCGGATTGCGCATGGACTTGAGATGGTCATCTCCCTATGAGGCGTACGAAGACCTGGAAGTGGAGCCTGTCGTTCCTCAGGATTACTTAGGAAAAGTTCATGGAGATGTCTTTGACAGGTTTTTTGTTAGGGTTATGGAAGTCTATCAGTCCTTAGATATAGTAAAAAAGTGTATGGACGGATTGCCTGATGGACCTATCATGCACGAGTCAAAGCCTGCAAAATTGCTTAGCCTTTTAAAGGAAGCTGAGGGCGTGGGGCAATCTTCTATAGAGGCTCCCAGGGGCGATGATACTCATGCCATCAAATTAACCAAGGGAGAAGAGAACATTACATGGTGGAAGGTAAGGGCGCCGACTTATGCGAATGCAATGTCGTGGCCCATCATGTTTAAAGACCAGGAAATTGCCGATGCGCCATTAATCATCAACAGCATTGACCCATGCATTTCTTGCATGGAAAGAATGCTAGTTGTGGACGAAAAGGGCTCATCTACTATGACCACCAAGGAAGAGCTCATTAAGTTATGCCGCGACAAGACTAGGAGGCTGATGCATCGATGAACTCATTACTCGCAAGGGTGATATCAGGATTTGCACTATTTTGTCTTGTCATAATCATTGCGCTTTTATATGAAGGTATTGACAGGATCGTGCATGCCAGGATGCAGAGGCGTTTTGGCCCGCCTTTGCTGCAGCCCTTTTACGATGTAATAAAATTGCTGGGCAAGGAATCTATAGTGCCGAGAAGGGCTGTTAGGACGGTATTTCAGGCGTCTCCATGGATGGCAATGGTGCTAGTGCTAGTGATTTTCCTTTATATACCAATCGGCTCTATACCGCCCATTTTGGCGGGAAACGGAGACATGATATTAATCCTTTACCTTCTGGCAGCATCTGCCGTGATGATGGTCGTAGGAGGTTTTGCCAGCGGTTCTCCTTACGCCAATGTAGGTTCTCAGCGAGAGATGGTTTTGATGATGAGTTACGAACTTCCTTTGGCTTTAGTGGTGTTGACTCTAGCATGGGTGGTTTATAAAAAAGGAGTTCCCGGGGCTCCCTTTAGCCTTGAGACCTTTGTCGCCGTTCCCGTATGGAAGACCGTTGGTCTTGTAGGTGCCATGGGCTTACTCGCCCTGCTATTGGCACTGCTGGGCGTCATTCCGGCGGAGGTGGGCAAGGTTCCCATGGATATAGCCGAAGCAAAGACCGAAATTTTAGAGGGGTTATTGACCGAATATTCAGGAAGAAATCTGGCGCTTTTCAAACTCACGTTTGCCTTGAGATCCCTTGCTATGTCTGCGCTGTTGGTACCTTTATTTTTCCCGTTTTCATTAGGAAAGTTGCTCGGTTTGAACGGAGCCTATTTTGTCGTAATTGATTTTTTATGGTTTTGGGTAAAGGTTTTACTTGTTCAGATTGTGGCAATTACTATCGTGAGGACCATGTACGGAAGGTTTAAGATATGGCAGGCTTCCCAGTTTTATTGGTTTCAAATGGGAGGATTGGCGCTAGCGGGGATGATCCTCGTCTCGCTTGACGTGATGCTTTTTTAGGGGGGACATAAATTGATAAATAAGATGTTTCTTATGATTTTAAAACAGTTTATTAAAAAGCCTTTCACCAACTTGTTTCCACTTGCGCGCATACCAGATCACTTGACGGCAATTCTAAAGAAAGTTGAAGCAGGGGAGGCGAAGATTAATACGCCCCTGCCTACGCCTGAAGGTTTTAGGGGAAGAATATCATATGATAAGGGCAAGTGTATCGGATGCAGGTTGTGCATCCGAGTATGTCCCGCAAATGCAATATCCTACATTGCTGAAGAAAAGAAAATAATGGTGCATATCGATAGGTGTTGTTTTTGTGCCCAGTGCACCGAAATATGTCCCGTGCAGTGTTTATCGATGAGCGACGAATTTTTGTTATCCTCCTTCGATCGAAAGAAGCAAGTGGTTGCAGGAAGCAATTAGCGACTAAATTAAGAAAGACCCGAGCATGAAATTTGTGTGTTCCTTTCAAGCTCGGGTCTTAAGGACGTGTGAAACACCCCTTGTCCCGTTTAATTAACCCAAAATTCCCCAATGGGCGAGCCTTTTTTTAGTTTCCTCCCTGCCCAGTAGCTCTATAACCTCAAATATACCGGGGCTTACCTTGGTGCCGGTTAGCAATATTCTCAAGGGCATGGCTATTTTTTTCAAAGGGACTTTTTTGTTCGCGCTCCACTCCCTGGCAAATTCTTCCAAAGCCTTCGAGTCCCATCGGGAGAGCTTTATCATATCATTGCAAAAGGGACGAAGCACTTCCCTGACGTTTTCTGTGTATTCAAAGTCCACCCTTTCCTTGACTGGTTCAAAGGTTAAAAAGTAGTCTGTATATTCTGCCAGTTCCTTTAAGGTTTGCCCTCTCCCGTCCATTATTTCTAGGACCTTTGCCAGGTATTCCGGACTATGTTTTTCGATGGGAAGGTCAAGGGCCACCCAGAAAGGTTTTACCGCTTCTAAGCGCCTCTCGGGATCCATGCGCTTAATGTGTTCTTGGTTGATGTGGCGTAATTTATCCATGTCAAATACAGAGGCGCGTTTGTTGACGTCTTTGATGTCAAACCATTTGATTGCCTCTTCTACGGAAAAGATCTCACGATTATCCCCGGGAGACCAACCCAAAAGGGCCAGGAAGTTAAAAAGCGCTTCAGGCAAAAAGCCCATTTCCTTATATTCAAGCACGCTGGTAGCGCCGTGTCGTTTAGAAAGCTTCTTTTTATCCTTTCCCAATATCATTGGAAGGTGGGCAAATTCGGGCAGTTTTATCCCCAAGGCTTTGTAGAGCAAAATTTGTTTTGGGGTATTAGCGATATGATCTTCGCCTCTTATCACGTGTGTTATAGCCATAGTGAAATCGTCAATGACTACAGCGTAATTATAGGTCGGCGTACCATCGCTTTTTATGAGTACAATATCTTTTAATGTCTCGCTTTTAACCTCAATGTGACCGTAAACTATGTCGTCAAAGGAGACGACCTCTCCAGGCATGACCCTGAAAATAACGGCTTCACCTTCACGGTAAGCCAATCCTTCGTTTAAAAGCTTGTCTGCGTAACTGTGGTATATGTCCAACCTTTCTGATTGACGATACGGACCGTATGGCCCACCAATTTGTGGCCCTTCGTCCCAGTGAAGGCCGAGCCATTCAAGACCTGAATATATATTTTCCTCATATTCTTTGGTGGAGCGTTCTCTGTCCGAATCCTCGATGCGAAGCACAAATTTACCACCCTCGTGTCTGGCCCAAAGCCAGTTAAAAAGCGCAGTATGGGCACCTCCGATGTGAAGGTTTCCCGTCGGACTTGGCGCAAAGCGAACTCTAACTTCTTCGGTCATATTTTAATACCTCCTGATATTAAGAGCATTTGATGTAATATGCTGATAGCTTGCTGCTAAATCATGTTCGACTTAATAAACTTGCTAGAAGTTATTTTTGTAGTCGCGCATCACTTGTATTACAATTGTATCAAAACTATAAAGGAGATGTGTCATCTTTTGAGCGGAGAAAGGACTCTTTTGGTGGACGGGCATGCTTTGGCATTTAGGGCGTACTACGCATTACCCGAGCTAAACGCGCCAGATGGGACACCTACCAACGCTGTGCTGGGGTTTTTAAATATGCTACTTAAGGTAATAAACGACGAAAAACCAGATCGAGTAGTGATATTTTTTGATGCAAAGGGCGAGACCTTTCGACACAAGGCATATGAAGAGTACAAAGAAGGAAGGCCGCCAGCACCAGAGGAATTTAAAGCGCAAATACCCATACTTAAAGAGCTTATGAAGCACTTCGGCTACCCTGTAGTGGAGATAGAAGGTGTAGAGGCTGACGATGCCATTGCTTCTTATGTGCGCTCTTTAAAGGATAAAGGGGAGATTTTGGTCTTGACAGCTGATAAGGATATGCTCCAGCTGGTCAGGGCCAACGCAAAGGTGTTGAGGCCCATAAAGGGAGTCTCAACGTTTAAGATTTATGACGAAAAGACCTTTGAGGAGGAATTTGGCTTCCCCCCTTCATCTTTTCCAGATTACCTGGCTCTTATTGGAGACAAGGCGGACAATATCCCAGGCATCCCTGGGATAGGACCCAAGAGGGCGTCGGCGTTAATACAAAAGTACGGTAGTTTAGAAAATATTTATGAGTATTTGGACGAATTGCCACCCAGGATTACTTCAAATTTGAAGGAGAAAAAAGAAGAGTTATTTCAATGGAGAGAACTTATTCGCCTGCGCGATACGCTAGAAATAGATCCAAAGGTATTCGAGCAAAATGGGCATCGAGACGATGAGGCTTTAGTCGATATATTCGAAAAATTGGGTTTCAGGCAAATACCAGAAAGGCTCGGGCTCAAGGTCCAGGATGAGAGGATCAAAAAAACCCCCGATATCGTGGATAGATCCGAAACGACGAGTCAACTAACCGAAGCACATGACGATGAAAATAAAACCGTTTCCTTGTCTTTTGAGGCCGAAGGGCGGTACCCTCAAAGCTTTAAGATGACAAAGTGCGCTGTGGCAAAAAAGGACGGCTCGGTATACGTGATCGACACAAGGGAATCTGAAGATTACGACAAATTGATGGAAAAGATAAAAGGTCAAAGGTTATTGCTTTGGGGTTTCAAGGAATTAACAACAGCCTTAAAACGGTCACCCTGTGCTCCAGACGACGTCTGGGACGGGAAAATAGCTTACTACTTACTGCATCCAGACATGTCAACGTCAAAAGAAGGTTTAAAGAAGATAAAAGAGGCGAGAAACAGCGAGGCGGGACTGGAAGAGGAAGCTTTGTCACTTTTTGATATATGTAAAAAGCTGTCTGCACAGATGGATCACGAGCTACTCGAACTAATGTACCGAATAGATGTGCCACTATCGCTCGTGCTCTCGAAGATGGAAATGCACGGAATACGCATGGACCTCGATCTTCTTTGGAAAATTAAGGAAAAGCTTGAAAGGACTTTAGAAGACGTCAATGCTTCCATTGACATGGCCGCTGGTTCAAAGGTCAATCTAAATTCCCCGAAACAGGTAGGATGGTTGCTCTTTGAGCACCTGGGATTGCCCGTGATCAAAAGGACAAAGACGGGATATTCCACGGATGTTACCGTACTTGAAGAGCTAAGTCGCCTGGATCGCCCCGAGGCTTTAGTTGCAAAACTTCTCTTGGATCATCGTGAGTTATCCAAGATGCTTACGGGTTTTGTGCAGCCGTTGATCGATGCGATTGATCCAAAAACTGGAAAGGTACACACAACCTTTGAGCATACAAGTACGGGGACAGGTCGTTTGAGCAGCAGAGATCCCAACCTTCAAAATCTCCCTGCATATGGCGATTGGGCAATAAGGCTTAAAGAAGCTTTCATACCGAGCCGTCAGGGAGGCAAATTTATTGGGGCTGATTATTCTCAGATAGAACTGAGGGTGCTAGCACATATATCTGGTGACGAAAAGCTTCGTGAGGCTTTCGAAAGAGGCAGAGACATCCATGCCGAAACTGCTGCGTGGGTCTTTGGCATAGATTCCGAAAGTGTTTCCCCCGAGTTAAGGAGAATGGCCAAAATGATAAATTTTGGCCTGCTTTACGGCATGACGCCTTACGGCCTTGCCTCAAGACTCGGGATCGGAAGAGAAGAGGCAAAAGCCATTATTGAGCGCTACTTTTCGGGTTTTCCCAAAGTGAGGGAATATATAGAAAAAAGCTATGAAGAAGCGAAAAAAAGAGGATACACTCTTTCTTTGTTCGGCAGGAGAAGGCCCTTGAGCGAGGTTACCACCGTTGAGGGTAATAATACTGCGGCATTAAAAAGAGTGGCCATAAATACTCCCATTCAAAGTACTGCCGCTGATATAACGAAGCTTGCTATGATACGTTTTGATGAAGCTCTTCAAACAGAGCATATTGATGCAAATTTAGTTTTACAGGTGCACGATTCTTTAATATGTGAGTGTTATTCTAAGGATGAAGCTCTGGTGTCCGAGCTTCTTAAAAGAAACATGGAAGAAGTAGTGAAGCTTTCCGTGCCACTGGAGGTTGACATAAAAAGTGGGTACACCCTGGCGGAAGTGTGATGTCTTTGTTTACCTTCGTATTGTGAAGGCAGAGGCAAACAACCATAGGGCGAGCCAATACAAGTGAGTGCTTTGCGGTAAGATTATGAACCCAACTCCAAAAATAAGTAGTGAAAGGACCGAGAAAAGGCGAGTGGTACCATGAGAGACGTTCTCTGTCCTTTGGCTTGACACAGCAGCAGAGGTAGTTGAGGAGATGTCAAGAAATGCGCGCTTGATCTTTTCCTTGCCCAGCTCCATTAAAAGCAGGGGCTTGAGGTTTAATATTGAGGTTACCTCTTGGAAACTCTCGTCTAACAGTTCCTCAAATCCGATTTCCGGATAAAGGGTATGGAGCGTTCCCTCAAGCATAGATAGAGCTTTAACTTGATAAAGCAGGGGCTTGGGTATTTTTATCCCCCAGATGGGGCTTTGTGAAATCAGGTCTTTTAACATATCTGGTAGTGAAAGTTGACCCAAAGGTCTGTGGAGATAATCTTCAAGAAAGTCATAGATTTCATTCTCAAGGGCCAAAGGATCAACATGGCCCTGAATTACCCCTAGTGATGCAAGGCTGCTATAAACTAAACTTACATCTCTTCGCAAAAGCCCCCAAAAGAGGAGCATGGATTTACGTCTGATCTTTTCGGATAAAAAACAGGTAGCGCCATAATCTAAAAGCACCAAAGAATTCTCGTCTATTAGGATGTTGCCGAAGTGCGGATCGGAATGGACCATGCCGTCTTTTAGGAATTTAAACAAGTATGTTTTGGTCAAAGAGAGAGCCATATGGCGGCGTCTAAACCGGGATAGCCCCTGCACTGCTTTATCTAATCTGATGCCACTGTGAAAGGACATGGTTAGTACGTTTTTGGTGCATAATTCGGGGTATCCTTTCGGTACTTTTACTTCCCACTCGGGGGGCAATCCCTCGCCATACTTTCTCATACAGGCAAGTTCTCTGAGCAAATCGAGCTCCTTTATTATGTTGGTCGAGAACTCATCCAACGTATCCTTGAGATCTATGGGAAATGCCTGTGTTTTGGGCAGTCTTTTGATCAAAAACCTCATGATTTTTATGTCCTCATCGATGAGTTGCTCTACACCCGGCCTTAAGATTTTCATTGCAGCCACATGCCCGTTTTTTAAGGTGCATTTGTGTACCTGAGCCAAACTTGCTGCTCCAACGGGATTCGGATCCCAAAAAGTCACTTCATTCATCGATGTTCCTAGTTCCTTATTTACGAGATTTAATACCTTGTCTGTAGGCGAGGGAGGTAGTTCGTCCAGAAGATGTGACAATGCCTCAGCAATTATTGGGGGCAATATGTCATAATGACAGCTTAACATTTGACCGAGCTTTATGAAGGAGGGCCCAAGCCGTTCAAATCTTGCCTTTATGTCTGCAACCTCATCCTCAGGAATGGTCTTATAGCTGCGTAAGCTCAAGTTGCGTAACTTGAGAAATAAAGGTATGGCATTTAAAGCCAGCTCGCTGCCCCTCGTTAAAATGCCCAAAAATATCACCTCTTTGTTAGATGATTATATTATATATGGAGATATACCTATTTTGATAAAATGCTTGTTGGTATATACTATAGGGCATTGAGAGTGAATTTTGCTTTGACGAATCATGCAAGAGGAAAGGGGAAGGTTAAATGGTTTTGAAGACGCTTCGTACCAAGACAAAAGGAATCATGATTATCGTCGCCGTTGCATTTGTGATCTCGATCTTTGCCGGGTATGGATTTTACTCTAGAAAGGGCGATTCTTCTGCTGGCAAGGACCGAGTTGTAGCAAAGGCTAATGGCACTAACATTATGCTTTCGCAGATAGACATGGGCGTCAGACAACTTATGGAGCAGATGGGAATTAGCAACTTAGCGCAAGAACAGTATTACGTATTGAGGAAACACATTTTAGATCAAATCATTTTGGACATGGAGCTGGACAAGGAAGTAAAGAAAAATAAGATTGAAGTTGCAGATGAAGAAATAGAAGCTGCGATGGAGCGGATAGCTGCTCAATTCCCAACAAAGGAAGCATATCAGGATTATTTAAAGGCATATAATATACGAGAAGAAGATCTAAAAAAGGAGCTTAGTAGGCAGCTTGCCCAACAAAAGCTGTTACAGGCCGTTGTGAAAGTTGATGACACTATCACAGAAGAGGAAGTTAAAGAGTTTTATGAGGTCAACGGCGATACTTATTTCGTTCGACCGGAGGGTCTTTGGGTCAATTATGCAATCTTTTCCGATGGCAAAATTGCGCAAGAAGCAAGGGATGCCTTAGCGGATGGACAGCCTTGGGATGAGGTAATGGAACGTTATAGCGATAAGATATTGCATAGCACGCCCTATGATAATCCTTTATTGTTGTCCATGGCAACCATAGAGGCTCAGGAGGGAATGGCTTCTTTGAGGGAATTAAAGGCGGGAGACGTGAGTCAACCCACCCAACTGGATACAGATCAGATAGCAGTTTATTTAGTCAAAGAGCACCAAAAACAAGAGAAAATTCCCTTTGAAGAAGTTAAAGACAGCATCAAATTAGCGTTGAACCAGCAAAAGATGCAAGCCCAACGTCAGGCTTATTTGCAGGAATTAATAGACAACGCTGATGTCAATATTGTCGACGCGTCTGTGTTCGAGGCACCACAACGGCAAGAACAGCCTCAACAACCTGATGGTCAACAAGATGTTGATGAACAGCAGTCCGAAACTAGCACAAACGAGGCAGCTCAACAAAGTGACTTGCCATCTCAAGAATCACAAGAATCGCAGTCTGTCCAACAATCCCAAAGTGACAGCGAGACAAAGTAAGGTCGATGGCCTTTAACTATTTCTAGCGAAGAAATAGGCTATTCTAGGTTTTGCGAGCGTATTTTCATAAAAGAGCCAGTTAGGGATTGACATAAATCCGGTTACTTTCTAGAATGACTATGCAAGGTGGGATGGCCGAGTGGCTGAAGGCACTCGCCTGCTAAGCGAGTAGGGTGGCTGAAACCGCCCTCGAGGGTTCGAATCCCTCTCCCACCGCCATTGTTTCTAGAAGGTGCGCCGGTAGCTCAACTGGATAGAGCATCGGACTACGGATCCGAAGGTTGGGGGTTCAAGTCCTCTCCGGCGCGCCATGATTTAAAAAACACGGGCATAACCTGCAATCTCGACACTTTTCGTTAAACTTGCAATTTAGGCAAAAATGCATAATCTGTTGTCCATGAAAAAGCTATTTTTACACTCCCTTGCCATCAATGCGAGGCGAAAGGGAGTGTTTTTTATGGCTGTGGTTCTTATGCCTTCCAGGATAGTTTAAACTGCGCTGAAGGCTCAGGAGATCCTCTTTATTTTAACTTTACGTATTATCCACGTTACCACGCCAAAAAAGTCCTCTTGCCATTCCTGCGGCAAGTCAGATTTTTCTTGAGTAGAGGTGGTTTTTGTGTTTTCATTGACCCAGGATGCAATATCTGATGAGGTAATTTCCTTGAGGCGCAGTGTGTTGTCTTTTATCACTATGGCAACGTCGCCTTCTACGGGATTCAGCGAGCGGTCTACTACTAAAATATCATTATTTCCGATGCCTAGCTCGGGGCAGTCACCGGAAGCACGAAAAAAATAAGTCGATGCGTGGTTACGTATGATCAGTTCGTTTAAGTCTAAGACGTGAGCTTTTTCCGCTGCAGGTGTGGGAAAACCCGTGGTAGTGTTGAAGCGTCGCATTTCCGGCACCTCCAATTACGTGCTTACAAGGGGAATCTCATCCCAATAGGATGTATAACGAGGCGAACGCATGGTTGCACTAGCTATCCATTTTTGACTTTCCGGTTTTCCGCCGGCAGCGAGCCAAATGATGGGCTTATTGGCCTCAAGGTTCATTTTATCGATCGTCTGCATTAAGACATCCAATTTCATGGATTGCCGTAGATCGCAGAACAGTCCCTTTTGTCGCGCCTCACTTGGAACAATTTCAGAAAGTAAAACACCAACCCTTTTATATTTCTTTCCTCTAATGTAAGCTAATTTAAGCCCTTCTAAGGCGGCTTTGACGATGGAAGGAGCGTCATTTTTAGGAGTCACAAGGCATACACTTCTGCTGCCCCAGTAGAAATCTTGGGTATGAAAGCTTGTAGCGATGTAGGTCGTGACGGCGTTGGCTAGCGACCTTTGTGCTCTTAGTTTCTCCGAGGCCAAAGAAGCATAGAAGGCCACGGCCTGAGAGAGTTCGTCGTAGCTCGTCAAATGAGCCCCGAGCGACCTCGATACGCAAATGGTCTTTCTGTTGTCTGGAGTTTCTTTAAAGCCGAAGCACCTGAACCCTCGAAGTTCGTATACCGTCCTTAAGCCGACAACGGAGAGGTGTTTCTTGATCCACCCATCTTCCGCGTATTTGAGATCGCGAGCGGTGCGTATACGAACAGCTCGAAGCTTTTTGGACTGACGAAACCCTATCCCCCATACGTCTTCTATGTTCACATCAGCAAGAACGGAATCAGGATCCACTTGCGAAGCGATATTGTATACACCTTCACTGCTTGTCTTTGCTATTTTGGTGGCTATTTTTGCCAAAGTCTTGGTCTGACCAATACCAATGGATACGGGAATCCCGACCAATCTTTTTATGGATTTACGCAGTCTTTTGGCAAAAGCGTCTTCATCGGCTAATTTTAAGGAGTCGAGCATCATGAAGCTTTCATCGATGGAGTAGGGCTCTATCTCTGGGCAAAAGTCCTGTATTGTCGCTAGGACCCTGTTTGAAATATCTTGGTAAAGGGCGTAATTTGAGCTGAAGACGGTCACGTCGTTTTTTGTGACCAGTTCCTTGACTTGAAAGTATGGCACGCCCATGGGGATTCCCAAAGCCTTGGCTTCTCGCGACCTGGCGATGACACAGCCGTCGTTATTGGATAAGACGATCACCGGTTTTCCTTTTAAATCGGGCCTAAATATTCTTTCGCACGAAGCATAAAAACTGTCGCAATCGACGAGAGCTATCATTTTGATGACCCCCACAAATCGTTGATCCCTATTAACAAATATATTCGCTATAGGTAAAATATCAATGAGTCTAAAGAATCATATTCGCTCCTAGCGAATATTGATTTCGCATGTAGCGCACTATTTAGGATGGAGGTAAAGGTGTCATGTTAGGAGAACGCATTAGGAGGTTGAGAAAGGAAATGGGGATGTCAGTTACGGAACTGGCAAGGCGAGTTAAAACAAGTCCATCTTATATTAGTGAAATAGAAAAAGGAGAAAAAACGCCGAGCCTTAATTTATTGGTCAGAATAGCGAGTGAGCTCAGAACCGGCATAGATTACCTAACCGGACTTGAAGGTTTTGCCGAGAAAGCCTTGAATGTGACTGAGGTTGTTCTTTTAGATCAAGCTTCTGTAACGGCAGCAGGGAAGGGGATGGATCAAACGGGGGTTTACCCGGCTGTTGAAGAAATGATATATGTACCAGACGACGCTTTGGGTCCTGTGGGAGATATTCCTCCTTTTGCGGTAAGAGTCTCGGGCGAAAGCATGATCGGAGCTGGAATTACGGATAACTCTATAGTCGTTGTCAACCCTAACGGGGAAGTAGGACAAGGGGATGTAGCTTTGGTGACCATTGGAAATGAGTGGACGGTAAAGTATATATACACAAAAGCTGATGGTTCGTTAGAGTTGAGGCCGGCAAACCCCTCTTACAGCCCGATGTTTTTTAATAAGGAGGACTTGACCTCCGGCTTGGTAAAAATAATTGGAAAAGTTGTCTGGATAATAGGTAAACCCAAGAAAGAATTTTGATGTTTATTGTAAGAAATTTAGTATTTAGTTTAGGGTAAAATTGACAAGGTGGCAAAATCTGGCAACAAGAGGGTTAAACCTTGAAGTTGACGTTTTGGCAAGGTCGTGGTATTTTTCTAAAGCACCGGCTATTAAGGTGCTACTTAAAAAAGGTATGCCAGACAGATGCAAAATCGCATTTTACACGAAAAGTTTATGGAGATTGCTCTAGAGGAAGCACGAAAGGCTTTCGATGAAGGAGAAATACCTATTGGTGCCGTCATTGTGCGCAGCGAAGATGTAATTGCCCGAGCTCATAACACCAAAGAATATTTAAAGGATCCTACAGCGCATGCTGAAATGAACGTCATTAAAGCTGCATCTGTGGTATTATCTAAAGGAGAGTTTTCTCAGTGCACTTTGTACGTAACCCTTGGAACCTTGCATAATGTGCGCGGGTGCTGCGCTGCAGGCAAGGTTAAAAAGGGTAGTATTTGGTGCTCTTGATCCGAGGGCCGGTGCGTGTAGGTCTTTGTATAGGGTTCTTGAAGATAAAAGACTTCCTTGGCGTTGTGAGGTAGAAGCTGGCATACTTGGCGCTCGATGTAAAGCAATTTTGCACGATTTTTTTTATTTACTGCGTAATGACCGGAGAGGTGGCCGAGCGGTCGAAGGCGGTCGACTCGAAATCGACTAGGCGGTGATGAGCCGTCTCGTGGGTTCAAATCCCACCCTCTCCGCCATTTAAAAATAGATTTTATATAGTTGATTTGGTATGATTAATTTGCTAGGGGTAACCCATTAAAAGGAGAGGTGGCCGAGCGGTCGAAGGCGCTCGCCTGGAGAGCGAGTAAGCGGCAAAAAACCGCTTCGTGGGTTCAAATCCCACCCTCTCCGCCATTAATTGTTTTCGGACTTTAAGTTGCGGTCCTCCTTATGGCTTAGTCCCATGCGGCGATGTCCTGTGAACCCCGCCAGGCCCGGAAGGGAGCAACGGTAAGCAGTGTACATCGGGTGCCATGGAAAAGCTGGGCCTGTAGGAGGGCCGCTTTATAAAGCAGGTTAAACAGTATTGCTTCCCGACTTGTATTCTTCTTGTGCCGATGCCGGGGGCACCAGATCGATAAGGGCACCTATGAGTTTTTCTAATTGCACGATGTTTTCTTCCGAACTTGTGCTTTCCTTAATGCAGTTGTATAGGTTGTTTTTTACAATTTCCACACATATCTGTTGCATCGCCTTTCTTGCAGCGGATAATTGAGTAAGCACCTCTACGCAGGGCCTATCTTCTATGATCATCCGTTGAATTCCCCTTAATTGGCCTTCAGCCCTTCTAAGTCTATTTAAAATTGCCTTGCGTTCTGCCGGGAGCTCTTCTAGATGTTCGGTGAGCTTTTTTGCCATGATAGTTTCCCCCTTTGTTACAATGCATTCTTAAAAATACCCCTTTGATCACAATTTTAACAATAAGGACCTTGAAGGTCAATCGAGTTATATGGTATACTCCCATTTGGCTTTTATAAAGCACATGGCTGGACGGGGGCGGGGGTGCCTCTTTGAGGTTCCGGCACCGGGTGATGGCCATGGAAGAATAAAACCACGGGAGGGATTCGCTTGTCGGTAGTAACGATGAAACAGCTTTTGGAGTGTGGAGTCCACTTCGGGCATCAGACTCGAAGATGGGATCCAAAGATGAAGCCCTATATTTTTACGGAGCGCAACGGTATTTACATAATAGATCTACAAAAGACCGTCAAGGCTATTGAGAGGGCATATGATTTCTTGAGGGAGGTTGCCAAAGGAGGAGGTTCTGTCCTCTTTGTTGGCACTAAGCGTCAGGCCCAAGAGACGATTCGAGAGGAAGCGGAGCGTTGTGGCCAGTTTTATATTAATCAAAGATGGCTGGGTGGTTTGCTTACCAACTTCTCGACCATTTCAAAGAGAGTTCGCCGCATGATTGAGCTCCAAGAGATGGAGGAAAAAGGAGAATTTCTGAAATATCCGAAGAAAGAAGCAATCAAGCTTCGCAAAGAAAAAGAAAGACTTGAGAAGTATTTGATCGGAATTAGAGATATGCGAGATTTGCCTGACGCCTTGTTCGTGGTAGATCCGCGCAGGGAGTACATCGCGGTTGCTGAAGCCAGAAGGCTTTACATCCCTATAATCTCTATCGTTGATACCAACTGTGATCCGACGGTGGTCGATTTTCCCATACCTGGAAACGATGACGCTATCAGGGCTATCAGGCTGATAACGTCGTTGATGGCTGACGCTATCATTGAAGGACGTCAGGGTGTCGATAGCATGGCGGCTCAAAAAGAAGTGGTACCAGTCGGTCCTGATGATGAGGAGCCATCGGAAGAGATTGAGGTAAGGGAAAAATTGCACGAAGTTTACGGTGAATTTGAAGAAGAACTTGTCGAAGATGAACTTGAAGAGCGCAAAGGCTGGAAGGAGGAATAATGAATGGCCGTGAATACAAAGCTTGTCAAAGAGCTGCGGGAACGCACCGGTGCGGGTATACTAGACTGCAAAAAAGCCTTAGAAGAATGTGGGGAAGATGTAGAAAAGGCCATAGACTACCTCAGGGAAAAAGGCATTGCTAAGGCCGCTAAAAAAGCCGGGAGGGCTGCAACCGAGGGATTAGTATTCAGTTATATACACATGACTGGTAAGATTGGCACGCTTCTTGAACTAAACTGCGAGACGGATTTTGTGGCCAGGACCGACGAATTTCAAACGCTGGGCAAGGAGATAGCGATGCATATTGCCGCTGCCTCTCCATACTATATATCCCCTGAGGATGTACCTGCTGAGGATTTAGAACGAGAGAAGGAAATATATCGCAAGCAGGCCCTAGAAGAAGGCAAGCCTGAACATATAGTGGATAAGATAGCCGAAGGACGTCTTAAAAAGTTCTATGAAAATACATGCTTGCTTGAACAGGCGTGGATAAGGGATCCCGATAAAAAGATCAAGGATCTAATAACCGAAGCGATAGCAAAACTGGGCGAAAACATAGTTATCGGAAGATTTGCTAGGTTTGCAATAGGGGAATAATTAGAAATATGTTGAGGGGTTGGGCTTTCCTGACCCCTCTTTAATTTAATAAACATACAACATTGGAGGTTGACGCGCTTTGGGGTGCGATAATTTCAGGTATAAGCGTATACTGCTGAAGTTATCCGGTGAAGTTTTGGCCGGCGATAAATCGTTTGGCATTGACTTTGATGCTGTTGCCAAAATCTCAAAGGAAATAGTTGAGGTGGCCCAGCATGGGATTCAAATAGCGATGGTAGTAGGAGGCGGCAACATTTTTCGGGGCTCTCAAGCTGCGGCCGTTGGGATGGACAGACCACAGGCAGATTACATGGGCATGCTCGCAACCGTTATAAACGCACTGGCTTTACAGGATAATTTGGAGCGTTTGGGTTTGCCCACAAGGGTTCAGACAGCTGTGAACATGCAGGAAATTGCTGAGCCTTTTATTAGGAGGCGCGCCTTGAGACACTTGGAAAAAGGGCGCGTGGTTATTTTTGCGGCTGGAACGGGATCTCCTTACTTTTCAACTGATACGGCAGCTTCGCTTCGTGCAGCAGAGGTTGGAGCGGATTGTTTGCTTAAAGCCACAAAAGTAGAAGGCATTTACGACAAAGATCCGATGAAGTATGAAGATGCAAAAAAACTGTCATTTGTGACGTACCTGGAGGCATTAAGCAAACAGCTTAAGATCATGGATGCTACGGCCTTTTCGCTTTGCATGGAAAATTCAATTCCCATCATAGTTTTTGATATACTTCAAGAGGGAAACCTTAAAAGGTTATTGATAGATGGCGAACCAATAGGCACGTTAGTTTCTGCGAGAGGGGGGAGTGGTGGTTATGGCTGTGGATAGGAAAATTTTAAAGGATATGCGAGAATCGATGAAAAAAGCCGTTGAGCATTTTAAGTCAGAGATGGTTGGCATACGTGCTGGGCGAGCCCATCCCGCTTTGGTTGAAAACATTAAGGCGGATTATTATGGAGTACCAACGCCTATCAAACAGATGGGGACCATATCTATACCTGAACCGCGACAAATCCTGATATCCCTTTGGGATAAGACGGCAATAAAAGCCGTTGAAAAGGCCATACAAGCATCGCAGCTTGGTGTAATGCCTCAAGTAGATGGGGAAAACATTAGAATCACACTGCCGGAACTGACGAAGGAAAGAAGGGTAGAGCTATCGCGATTAGTGAAAAAATTTGCCGAGGAAGCTAGAATTGCTATAAGGAACATAAGGCGCGAAGTCCTAGATGAATTGAGGCGGCAGGAAAAAGAAGGGGAAATCAGCGAGGACGAACTTAAGCGCCTTCAACAGGAAGTGCAAGATATAACGGATGAATATATCGAAATGGTGAACAAAATATTGGAAGAAAAAGAAAAGGAAATCTTGGAAGGTTAGCACAACCAACTCCCGTCGAATATTTTATAAAATAAAAGCCCTTGGCAATGGAGGGTTCAAAGTGACAGAAAAGGTGGTAGTCGCCTTAGGAGGCAACGCAATACTTCAAAGTGGACAAGAGGGAACCTTTGAGGAACAGATGGAAAATGTTAAGTCCACTGCTATGCAAATAGTGAGGATGCTTGAAGCAGGTTATGAGGTGGTAGTCACTCATGGCAACGGACCACAAGTAGGCGCGATCTTGATTCAAAACGAAGCGGGAAGCAACTTGGTGCCGCCAATGCCTATGGACGTATGTGGGGCCGAGAGTCAAGGCATGATAGGTTATATGTTGTGCCAGGCTTTAAAAAACTGCATGCTTGGTAAAAAGTTAAAAGGGTGGGAACCTTGTTGTGTCGTGACGCAGGTCGAAGTTGACCCCGATGACCCTGCCTTTGTCAATCCTACCAAGCCGGTAGGGCCTTTCTATACCGCCGAGGAAGCTGAAAAGAGGATGATCGAGAAGGGCGAAGTATGGATCGAAGATTCGGGGAGGGGATGGCGCCGTGTTGTTCCTTCGCCAGATCCGAAACATATCGTCGAAATAGAAGGGATCAGGCACTTATTTGACGAGAGGTTTTTAGTCATAGCCTGTGGCGGAGGCGGGATTCCCGTCATTAAGAAAAAAGATGGCACTTACCAAGGTGTAGAGGCTGTAATTGATAAAGACCTTGCAGGTGAAAGGTTGGCCCAAGAAGTTGGAGCCGATATATTCATGATTCTAACGGATGTTCCCAAAGTTGCCATCAATTTCAAAAAACCCAAAGAAAAATGGCTCGACGTAGTGACTCCCGAAGAACTAAGAGCTTACGAGGCTGAAGGTCACTTTAAAACCGGGAGCATGGAACCCAAAGTCAAAGCTGTCATTAGGTTCATAGAAAATGGAGGCAAAAGAGCAATAATCGCTAAGTTGGACTCCGCTTTGGAAGCTTTAAAAGGCGAGACGGGGACTCAGATAGTTTCTGTTAAAGAAAAAAGTTCCATATTGTAATAAATTTGTAATAAATTGTATTGTAATGATAAGAAGTTTAAAATTAAAAACCGCGAGGAGGTTGTTTTTTAACGGCGACAAACCTAATGCCTCGCGGTTTTTTGCGTCAAGTAAGTCTTTACTTGCGTTATCTTATAGTCGCTACCATCTCCTTGAAGCGCCTTATTCCCTCTTCTATTTCTTCCATTGAATTGGCGTAAGAGAACCTTACGAACCCAGGAACCAGGAAGGCGCTACCTGGAACTATGGCTATATATTTACTCTCCAGGGCCATCTCGCAAAATTTGACGTCATCGTCAATAGTTTTACCTTCGTACGTCTTTCCTAAGCAGTTTCTGATATCTACAAACACGTAAAAGGCCCCTTTCGGTTCCACAAGTGTTATGTTAGGTATTTCACGGAGCAAGGAGACCATCTTTTTTCGCCTTTCATCGAATGCCTTGTGCATCTTCTTTACGTCTTCCTCGGCTCCTCTTAGGGCTCCAAGCGCGGCCCATTGGGCGATGGAACAAGGATTCGAAGTAAGATGGCCCTGAAAGTCGCCGATCTTTGACATGGCCTCCTGTGGGCCAAGTGCATAACCAATTCTCCAACCGGTCATTGCGTAAGCTTTACTGGCTCCATTGATTAATATTGTGCGATCGCGCAATCTGGAATCCAGCGAAACGATGTTTATGTGTTCTAGTTCGTCGTAGACCAGCCTTTCGTATATTTCGTCGTAAATGATCCACAAGTCGTGTTTGACGACTAAGTCAGCTATAGCTTGTAAAGTTTCTTCGGGATACACGACGCCTACCGGATTAGAAGGCGTGTTGATTATCATGCCTCGTGTGTTGGGGGTCAGCGAAGCCTCAATACTTGAAGGAGAGGGCAAAAAATTCGATTGGGTGGTATCAATAATTACGGGTTTTCCGCCACATAGCTTAATCTGTTCGACGTAGCTCACCCACGCCGGAGCAAATATCAAAACTTCATCGCCAGGATCCACAAAACATCCAAGCGACTCAAAAATGAGGGGTTTTGCGCCGGAACCAATGATCACTTCCTTGCTTGGGTTATATTTAAGGCCAAAGCGCCTTTCGTAGTACTTGGCCACTTCTTCTTTCAGTTCCGGTATTCCGGTTGCGGGTGTATAGTGAGTTTCTCCCTTATCTATAGCTTCTTTTGCTGCGTCAAGCGCAGCCTTTGGAGAGGTGAAATCCGGTTCGCCCGCACCAAAGGATATTACTGGTTTTCCTTCGCGCTTCATGGCCTTGGCTTTTCCGCTGATGGCCAAAGTCGCGGATGGCTCCATGTTTTTTGCCCTTGTCGAAAACTTCATCGAAACATCCCTCCTGAAATTGCATGCTATTATTATGTATTATAAAGCATTTACTCATCTTGAGCTATTTTGTTAAAAAGCCCGATTAAGTAAAAAATCGCCTATTATGATATTATCTGGTTAAAATAAAGGATATTGTTTAATCTAAGGCAAGTTGCTTGTAACCGGTTAAATGTGAATTTAGGCCCTATCCGCTCGAGGAAAACGATCATACGTGGTAAAATAAGCTTACCATTGCACCGGAAATGACTGGAGGCGATATTGATGGATATAAGGTTTGTCACGCGCAATGTTAATATTTCGGACACATCTAAGGCCTATATGGAGTCGAAACTATCCAAGCTTGAGAAATTCTTTGATCGTATTTTGGACACCCAAGTTGTTGTCAGTTACACCCGCGGAATGCATGTAGTTGAGATAACTTCAGATGTCAATGGTGTCATAATGAGGGGTGAGGATTATGCTCCCGATATCCGCAAAGCCTTTGACAAAGCGTTAAAAAATATCGAGAGGCAAATCAAGCGTCACAAATCCTATCTCCAAGACAGAGTTCAACTAAAAACTCACGATATTTCCTTCGGATTAGAACCTGCTGATACTCGTCCCGTAGAGGAGGAAGCTATATTTTTTGAAAGAAGAAAACGAGTACCCATTAAGGCTATGACACCAGAAGAGGCAACATTGCAGATGAACCTGCTTGGTCATGACTTCTTCGTCTTCAGAAATGCCGACACGGGATTGATAAACGTGGTTTACAGAAGAAAAAGTGGAGGCTATGGTTTGATCGAACCCGAATAGTAAATGTGGACTTTAGAGCCGACAATTTAAAATTCACCTAAGGGGGCGATCAGCCCCCCTTAATTTTGGTATAAAATCGAACTGGTAGGTGCAGTCATATGCATGAAATGTCTATTGTAGAGGCGTTGATGGAACAAATAACTAAAATGGCTCAAGAACAAAACTGGGAAGCTGTTACTCGTGTGCGGCTAAGGGTAGGAGTTATGCGTCAAATTGTGCCTGATATACTTGAGTTCTGCTTTAACGTAGCTTCAAAGGGCACCATAATGGAAGGTGCAATACTTGAGATGGAAGAAGTTCCTTTGCGCGTTAAGTGTGAAGGTTGTGGCCATATATGGAATGACAAGGAGTTTTTAGGTTTGTGTCCTGAGTGTGGTTCTATCGATGTAAACGTCTTAGGTGGAATGGAACTTGAGTTGACTAACTTGGAGGTGGAAGTAAAACATGCCAAAGCTCGTGAACATTAAAAAGTCCGTGATGGCGGCGGACGAAGAACACGCTTCTTTTATTAGGAACATAATGCGTGAAAAGGGAATATTGATGATAAACATGATAGGTTCTCCCGGATCGGGCAAGACTACAGTGCTGGAGAAGTTATTGCCAGCATTGGATTTGAGATGCGCAGTTATAGAGGGGGACGTTGCAACATCTAAGGATGCTGAACGCATTGCCGCTACAGGAACGCCGGTAGTTCAGATAAATACCCAGGGAGGATGTCACCTGGAGGCCCATTTAGTGAGGAAAGCCTTGCAGGATATACCGATTGATGATATAGATGTCCTTTTCGTCGAAAATGTCGGAAATTTGGTATGCCCAGCGGAGTTTGACCTGGGTGAATCCTTTAAAATGGCCATTTCAAGCGTTCCCGAAGGTGACGACAAGCCCCTCAAATATCCCTCATTATTTCACAAGGCGAGGGCTGTGCTGCTTACAAAGGTGGACCTACTGCCCTTTATAAAGTTTGATAAATCAACTTTCTGGAATGACGTAAAAAAGCTAAATCCGAAGGCGTCGAAGTTTGAACTCGCAGCGCTGGAAGACAAAGGTGTGGATGAATTAGTTAATTCCATAAAGGATTGGTTAAACGAGGTAAGGGGAAATTAAGTTGCAAGTTGAAGAGCTTCTTTCTCATTTGAACCCAAAACAAAGGGAAGCAGTTTTATACGACAAGGGCCCTCTTTTGGTTTTAGCTGGTGCCGGAAGCGGGAAGACGAGGGTGTTGACCTACAAGTTCGCCTACCTGGTTGCCTCCGGCCTTGCCTCGCCATGGCAGATTTTAGCGGTTACCTTTACCAATAAGGCTGCCAAAGAGATGAAAGACAGGGTTCAAAGCCTTTTGGGATCAAGTTTTAAAAATTTACATATTTCGACTTTTCATTCCTATGGCGTGGAACTTCTTTATCGCTATTCGAAGGAGACCCAAGATGTTGGGATAAAGGTTCCTTTTACAGTTTTCGATAAAGGCGATTCTAAAAAGGTAGTGGAAAAGCTAATGAGGGATTTCAATATTGACAAAAAGCGGTTTGACGCGATATTTATCCTGGATATGATCTCAAGGGCTAAGGCAAATGCCGATCCGAAATCGCTTTTATCGGATGTTACGCTTGAGACGAGGTGGCGAGAATTTTACGATGCCTACAACGAGGAACTTCGAAGGCAGGGGGCAGTTGACTTCGATGATTTGCTTCTTTTGCCCCTACACTTGTTCAGCGTGAATGAAAGAGTGCTTGCAAAGGAGCGAGCACGTTTCAAGTGGGTACTCGTTGACGAATATCAAGACGTAAATCCGCCTCAGTATAAGCTTATCAAGATGCTGGCCAAATCTGGCAACATTATGGTTGTAGGCGATCCCGATCAGTCCATTTACGGATGGCGTGGGGCTAATATGTCCATAATAATGAACTTCGAGCACGATTTTCCCGGAGCTAAGGTGATCACCCTTGATCAAAATTATAGGTCCACTGGCATGATCCTTGATGCTGCAAACGCAGTGATCAAGCATAATGCTGAAAGAAGACCTAAAGATCTGTGGACTGCAAATCAAAGAGGCACCCCTGTCATGGTATATTTGGCAGGAAGCGACCGCCTCGAAGCGCAATTTATAGCTGACGAAATCAGAAAGCTGTGTCATTCGGGATATTCTTACGATGATATAGCTGTACTTTATAGGATCAATGCCATGAGCCGAAGCTACGAACAGAACCTCATAAGTAGTGGCATTCCCTACAGGATCGTAAGAGGCGTTTCCTTCTATGAAAGAAGGGAAGTGAAAGACGTCTTATCTTACATGAGGCTGGCAGTTAATCCGGCCGATGGTGCCGCATTGCATAGGATAGGAAACGTGCCTGCCAGGGGTCTTGGTATAAAGAGTTTGGCGGCGCTGGAAAATTTCATCGCGAGCACATCCTTGCAATATGCGAATCCCTTAGATCTATGGAAGGAACTTTCTTTAGCCAAAGATGTGCCGCTCAAGGGCAGAGCAAAAGCAGGTGCCAAAGAGATAGCAGATTATATGGTTCAAATATTGTTGCGCTCAAGCGAAATTAAAGAAGTCATATATTTCATAATGGACGAAATGGGATATGGTTTATATCTGAGGGAGAAATATCCCGACGACTGGGAGTCCAGGGTCGAAAACGTGCACGAGCTTCTTTCGGTAAGCGTGGAAGGTGGCGATTTGGCCAAGTTTTTATCGATGATCGCTCTTTATTCTGATGCGGACGTAGAAGAAATCGAGGATAGCAGGGTAAACCTGCTTACACTTCACGCAGCTAAGGGACTTGAGTTCCCCATCGTTTTTCTGGTCGGGTTGGAAGAAAACATTTTCCCTCACGCGAGGGCAAAAATGGATGACTCGGAGCTGGAAGAAGAAAGAAGATTATGTTATGTGGGGATGACTCGTGCCATGGAAAGGTTGTATTTAACAGGCGCTCAAAGAAGAATGCTGTTTGGCAACTTGCAGTATAATGCCTTTTCGAGGTTTTTAGAGGAAATCCCCGAGTGCTATAAGAGAGTTTACGATATGGCTTTAGATGAAGAGGTGTTGACTGATGTTGGTCATAGGGCTAACTGGAGATATTGGAGCAGGTAAAAGCACCGTCAGTAGCTTGCTTGAAAGGATGGGAGCCGTTGTTGTAGATGCTGACAAGATAGTAAGGCAAATATGGACAAGGCCCGAAATAATAGAGGCGGCAAGCAAACGCTGGGGGAAGGATATATTGGATGAAAATGATCGCATACTACCACATGTCGTGGCCTCTAAGGCTTTTTATGACGAGACGGAGTATAAATGGTTGTGCGAACTGATTCATCCTTCGGTCATGGTGGAGATGGAAAAGGCGTTATCGGGCGATAATGGCCTAAAAGTTTTTGAGATACCTTTACTTTTTGAGGTTGGCAAACCTGAGTGGGTAGACTTTGTGGTTTACGTGACCGCTTCTAAAGAAGCAAGATCAAAAAGAAACCTTATAAGAGGTTTAGACGAAAAGGCCATAGCCTTGAGGGAAAGGTGGCTTTTGCCGGCCGAGGAAAAAAAGAAAATGTCAGATTGGGTTATAGAAAACGACGGTGACCTGCAATCTTTGAGGGAAAAGGTAGATGCCTTGGGAGATCTTCTTTTAAAGCTTGCCTATCCAATAATGGTTTCAGTAACCTGTGGAGGAGAAGAAGAAGCCGTTAATATTGCAAGAGAATGCATTGAAAACAAGCTAGCCGCGTGTGCCAACATCCATCCCGCAAGAAGCATCTATCTATGGCAAGAAAATGTTGAAGATGAAGAGGAATGGGAGGTCAGTCTTAAAACTCTTCAATGCAGATTATATCCCTTAAGAAAAACTATCTTGGAAAAGCACAGCTATGACACACCTGTTATTCTGGTTCATCCCTTGAAATGGGTGAACCCCAAAGCTTTGCTGTGGCTTAAGGGGGTTTTGGGTATTTGAAGGTAATCACTACTCACATCGGAGCGGATTTTGATTCGCTCGCGAGCATGATAGCTGCTGCAAAGTTATATCCGGGAGCGGTTCCCTGCTTTTCGGGCTCGGCATCGAGAAACGTCAGGGACTACTTAAAACGCTATCAGAGCAGATATAAAGTTCTAACCCCCCGCAAGGTAAAGATGGACGAGGTTACGACCTTGATAGTCGTAGATACCCGTTCTGCGTCGCGCATAGGACCCTTCGCGGCACTTGTTGGAAAAAAAGACGTGACGATTCATGTATATGATCACCATCCCGGCGACGTATTAGATGAGTTGCCAGCTTCTTATAGCAGGGTGGAAGTCCTAGGGGCATGTACGACTTTGCTCGTTGAGGTCATTCTGGAAAGAGGGATAGCAATCTCCCCTCACGAGGCTACTCTTTTTGCCATGGGTATATATGAAGATTCGGGAGCTTTGACCTTTGGAAGTACTTGCAGGAAAGATTACGAAATTATCGCCACATTAAGGGAATTAGGAGCCGATATGACCCAAATTCCCATTTTCGTTGAGCAATCCCTCACGTCGGCCGAGAAGCAGTTATTAAACGAACTTATAGACAATTCATGGGAAAGGTACATAAATGGGGCTAAAGTTGTCCTATCTGCCTTAAACGCAACTCGATACGTTGAGGGCTTATCTTTATTTGCGCATCGCTTGCGCGACTACTTTGACGCAGATGTTGCTGTATGCGTCGTTTCCATGGGGCAAAGAACCTATATAGTTGCAAGAAGCAAAGAGGAAATCTTAAATGTGTCCGACTTTTTGGCGCAGTGGGGAGGGGGAGGACATCCTCAGGCCGCATCAGTGACACTTGAACGTACCAATCCTTATATTTTAATAAAGGAAGTCGAAGATAAGTTAGCCCGAGATATCAAGCCCCTTTTGACGGTGGCCAGCGTTATGACAAGCCCCGTAATGGCCATAGATCCTGATCTTCAGGTGGATGAGGCTTATAAGCTCATGATTCGCTACGGTCATTCGGGATTGCCCATTGTTCAAGATGGCAATCTCATAGGCATCATAACCCGTAAAGACCTGGATAAGGCACATCTTCATGGCTTTGGCAGTGCCAAAGTGCGGGAATTTATGACCGAAGGAGTCATCACCGTTCATCCTGAAGCGTCTGTTTCAGAGGCCCATAGGCTGATGGTATTTCACAACATAGGTCGCCTGCCCGTTAAAGAAAACGGCTTGCTTGTGGGCATTATAACCAGGACTGACTTACTTCGGGCACTTTATCCCATTTCTGTGCCCCCTGAGGAAAGGTCTCTGGGGTCCGTTCTTCCTTGGACAGAAGATGTTTCAGAGCTCATGGCGCAAAGACTATCGCCGTGGATTACCCAGACCCTCAGGCGCTTAGGTAAGCGCGCAGAAGAAATGTCACTTAAGGCCTACGTTGTGGGTGGTTTTGTGAGGGACTTATTATTGGGCAAGGAAAACCAAGACCTGGACATCGTAATTGAGGGCGACGCGATCTCTTTTATCAAATCGTGGGAAACCGATGGCTGCACGGTCGCTGTGCATGAGCGCTATAGGACAGGAACAATAGTTTTTCCTGGGAATAAGAAAGTTGATGTCGCCACAGCTCGCAGAGAATTTTACGAATATCCCGTTGCACTGCCCAAGGTTGTAGGCGATAGCCTGAAACATGATCTTTACAGGAGGGATTTTACGGTCAATTCCATGGCCATATCTATTAACGAAACTTCATGGGGCACATTGATCGATTATTTTGGTGGACGGCGAGACCTTCAGGAAAGACAGTTGCGCGTTTTGCATAATTTAAGTTTCGTTGAAGATCCCACTCGAGTTTTGAGAGGTCTTAGGTTAAAACACAGGCTTGGTTTTGAATTCGAGGATAACACCTACAGGTTAATAATGAGTGCTGTCAAAGGTGGATTGCTAGGGCTACTTTCTGGTACCAGAGTTAAAAATGAGCTCAAACTGATCTTTCTTGAGGAGAAGGTTTATCCAATCGTGCTTGAAATGGTACGACTTGGGATCTTTGAAGCTTTGTTCCCTGGGATTAAGATAGATCGCAATTGCCTTCGAATTGTCCGCAGATTGTCTTTCTTTATGCGCCGCCTTCGCTACGATTTGCCCCATATGGAAGAAAAGGTTTGGTTGGCCTTTCTGGCGGCGATAATTTTTTCATCGGTAGAATGGGTGCAAAACGCGACGCTTGATAAACTTCATTTGTCCAAATTGGACAGAGAGATTATAGAAAAGGCTTTAGATGATCTTGGAACCGCGGAAAACGCCATTGGAGGACGGGGCATGAGAAGCCACGATGAGATTTATCTTTTCTTGGCAGATGTCCCTTATGTGACTGCACTCTTTTGGGCTGCAGCTACGGAACAATGGCGCGTTAGGAGGAGAATTTTGCTGTTTCTGACGCGGCTTCACAGAGTACATCCTATACTTATGGGAAGAGATTTGGTAGAGTTAGGCTATCCCAAAGGTCCCATAATTGGAAAGATACTAGACGAGCTTTTACGGGCTCGACTTAGAGGGGAAGTTGAAACTAGGGAGGACGAAATCAAATGGGTGAAAAAGCGCTATCCGTTGTATGCTTTAAAGAAAGGGTAAAGATATGATGGGATTTCCAAACTGGGTAGATCTTCTGTTGAGCTTGCCGGCCGTATTGTGGGCCATCACTTTTCACGAATATTGCCACGGTTATGTGGCCTATAAATTGGGCGATGATACCCCCTTGAAATCGGGGCGTCTCACTTTGAACCCTTTAGCGCACTTAGACCCCATCGGAGCGCTCATGCTTCTCATATTTCGATTTGGTTGGGCAAAGCCCGTACCCATCAGCACTAGGAACTTTAAAAACCCAAGAAGAGATCTTGCCCTTGTCTCGCTTGCCGGTGCTGCTGGCAACTTAATCACGGCTATCGTTTGTGCCTTGATCGTCAGGTTGTTTCCCGCCATATTTTTTAGGAATTTTGCCCTTTCAAGATTTATATTACTCATGATCATGATCAACGTAGGGCTAGCGGTATTTAATTTGCTTCCCATACCACCCCTTGATGGCTCAAGGATCCTTTACGTCTTTTTGCCCCCTAAGGCAATGAAGGTTTATCTTTATCTTGAACGGTACGGCGTTTTGATAATACTGGTTTTAGTTATGCTGGGCGTTATTCAAGCGATTATGACGCCCGTGATCATGGCTATATTTCGGATCATGTTATAATAAATTGAAACTTATTTTTATAAGAGGTTTAATATGAGAATATTAGTCACCAATGATGATGGTGTTCTTTCCCGTGGGATAATAGTTTTAGCCACCTTTTTGCAAAGTGGAGGGCATGAGGTCATCGTCGTAGCTCCCGAGAGACAGCATAGCAGCGGAGGGCACGCCCTAACCTTGCATCGTCCCTTGAGATTGTGGCAAGTGAGCAATGGTCCCTATCCGTCAGGAATTGTTGTTTACGCTTGCAATGGGACGCCTGCTGACAGCGTAGTGCTCGGACTCGAAGAGTTAGATCCTTCCGTAGAACTTGTATGTTCGGGAATAAACATTGGTCCAAATTTGGGCGATGATCTAACATATTCCGGGACTGTTGCAGCTGCTATGGAAGGGGTAGTGCTCGGACGCCCTTCTATAGCCTTTTCTCTGGACTGTGAAGACGAAGAAAGCGCTAATTTCAGTACCGCTGGTATGGTTTCGCTGAAATTAATCCAGTGGCTTCAAAGTCATCCCTTGGGTAAAGGGTTGCTTTTAAACGTCAATATTCCGAATAAAGATGCAAAAGCCATTTCTGGGCTTAAGGTCACTAAAAAAGGCCTTAGAATATACGAGGGAAAGGTCAGTAAATTACGAGACCCGCATGGCAGAGTCTATTATTGGATAGCAGGCAAACCGGCAGATCAACTCATTGAGGGTACCGACGTTTGGGCAGTGGCAAATGGCTATGTTTCGATTACGCCGGTGCATTTGGACATGACTCATTACCCTTCTTTGCAAAAATTGAAGAATGAAGGACTGGAGGAAGTGATGTTATAAATGCCGTGGGTGGAGTTGCCTCATACTGCGGATGCCGGCTTAGAAATAAAAGCTTCAGACGCCGAGAGTCTGATAACGGAATCGGCCAAGGCGCTGTATTCTTTTATATTCGGCGAATTTTTGGAAACTTCAAAGTCACAGTCTGGCGAAGAATACGTTGTAGAACTTGATTGCATCGATCTACTCGAGCTTTTCGTGTCTTGGCTGAATGAACTTCTTTTTATATATGAGGTTAAAGGGAAGATATTTTTGCCCGAGAATGTAGAAATTGACTTGCAGGGTGTTAAGCTTCTTGCGAGGGGAGCACTGCAAGATGCGCCTCGCCCCGTAAGGGCAGTTAAGGCCGTGACTTACGGAGGTGCCGAGATCAAGAGTGAACCAATATGGAAATTTAGAGTGTATCTCGACCTGTAAAAAGGAGGTGTTTCCACTATGGCGTTAAAGAGATTGGATCACGTCAGGTGGATGTTGGAAAAGGATTTCAAGGCCGGGATGAGAGTCACAGGGCTCATATACGGAGACTCCTACATAATCCAGGGTTTGGAAGAGGAAGGAGCTTTGGAGCAAGTTGCAAACGTGGCATGCTTGCCCGGAATTTTAAAGCACAGCTACGCTATGCCAGACATTCACTGGGGATACGGGTTTCCTATAGGTGGAGTTGCAGCCTTTTCTATGGAAGAGGGAATCATTTCCCCTGGAGGGGTTGGTTACGACATATCCTGCGGCGTTAGGGTGATGTTGACTTTTTTAGATGAGGATGAAGTGGCATCCCGCATAGACGAGTTAGCGGCTGCGATATTTTCCAAGGTGCCCTGCGGTGTAGGTTCCAAGGGAGCCTTGAAAATAAGCGAGGCCGAGCTGTTAGAAGTGCTAAAGCATGGGGCTGCATGGGCCGTTAAAAAAGGATACGGCGAACGGGAGGACCTTGAATGCATAGAAGATGGAGGCAAGCTTCCTCACGCTGATCCAAGTGCCGTCTCAAGGAAGGCACTGGAAAGAGGCAAGCCTCAACTAGGTACTTTGGGTAGCGGTAACCACTTCCTTGAGATCCAGGTTATAGATGAAGTTTATGATGAAAATGTAGCAAGGCAACTCGGCTTAAATTTGGGACAAGTCACGGTGATGATTCACTGTGGCAGCCGAGGGCTGGGACACCAGGTATGCGATGATTACATAAAGGTCATGCTTAGGGCAATGAACAAGTACGGCATAAGCGTTCCCGATCGACAATTATGCTGTGCACCTTTAAAATCAGAAGAGGCGAAAAGCTACTTAGGTGCCATGCAGGCTGCAGCAAATTATGGCTTGGCCAATAGAGAGGTAATAGGCCAACTTGTAAGGGATGTATTTAGCAGGTTTTTCCCAAAAACTGACTTGAAGCTTCTTTACGACGTTAGTCATAATATAGCCCATATCGAAAAACATGAAGTTGACGGCAAGCTCATGGACGTGTGTGTTCACAGAAAGGGCGCAACCAGAGCATTCCCTCCTGGACATCCGTCTTTACCTGAAAAGTTTCGTCAAGTTGGACAACCGGTGATAATACCGGGCAGTATGGGCACGGAAAGCTATATCCTGGTTGGAACAAAGAGGGGAATGGAAGAGTGTTTTGCTTCAACATGCCATGGCGCAGGAAGGGTGATGAGCAGAAGGTCCGCCATGAAAGACGAACAAGCGGATACTGTTTTAAAAAGGCTTGAAGAAAAGGGCATAAAAGTTATGGCCGAACAAATAAGGACTGTAAGAGAAGAAATTCCAGAGGCTTATAAGGACGTATCGCGCGTTGTAGATGTCGTTGAAAAAGCGGGAATAAGCAGAAAAATTGCCCGAGTACGTCCTCTAGCGGTCATCAAAGGTTAAAGTGCGTAAAATCATTGAATAATCGCATTTAAGAAATACAGAGACGAGGCCAAAGAATGGCTTTCATTGGCCTCGTCTTTTAAATTCATATTTCTAGCCCTTACTTAAGGAACTTAAGGATTTTTCTTTCCTGTTAGCTCGTCGACCTTAATTTTCCAGACCAATACGCGATCCAACATGGCCTTGGAAAATTCAAATCGCTCAGAAGTGTAGTGTCCCATAAAGGTTTCAAGAGCCTTTGTTTTTTCGGCTTCATCTTCGACAAATTCCACGATACCCGATCCTATAACACTGCGATAATGAGTTGTCCAATTACATGATCTTGATCCTTCTATTATTTTCCACTCGTGGAACCACGCAAAATGAAACACGTGGGTTTTGTTTGGCGAATTCGACCTTTTTCCCATCTCGAGCAGAATGAAGATAAAGATATCCGCTTTGCCATGCGTAATGCATGGGCACTACGTATGGTTCGTTTTCTTTGCAAAGAGCCAAATAACAAACTTCCCCCTCTTTTAAGATTTCTTCTATCTGTTTTGTATCGGTTATTTCGCGTTCTTTCCTTCTCAAAGCAGTCCCTCCCCGCCTTACACCTGAAAGGTTTGGTTACCAAACGGCAATGTGTCCGTCAGTTCGAGGTTCTGTAGCACAGCAGTAAGTCCCGTGCTCGGTCTTCCATATTATTTGACCTCTACCAAAGGAGTGATGTCCCAATTCTACTTCTATGGCGTGTCCCATTCGAGATAAGGCTGTAGCAACATTTTCAGATATTCCATATTCGACTGAAACTATATCGTCTTTTATCCACTGCCAACGCGGGGCATCCAGGGCTTCTTGAGGGTTAAGATGGAAATCCAGTAAATTTGCCAGAACCTGTACATGAGCTTGAGGTTGCATATATCCTCCCATGATTCCAAAGGGCCCGATGGCCAATTCGTTTTTTGTTAAAAATCCCGGAATGATCGTGTGATAAGGGCGCTTTTGGGGGGCAAGGGCGTTAGGGTGTTTAGGGTCTAAGACGAAACAATGTCCTCTATTGTGTAATGCAATCCCGGTGCCCGGTACCACAAGACCGGACCCGAATCCCATGTAGTTGCTTTGAATGTAAGAAACCATGTTGCCTTCTTCGTCGGCTGTAGCAAGGTACACTGTATTGCTTTCTGGGAACTATGCCCGGACCATAAATCTTAGCTCTTTCGCTTATTTCAGTTCTCCTTTTCTGACCGTATTCTTCGGATAACAGCTCGGCTATGGGTATATGAGAATAGTTGGGGTCTCCTATAAGTGATAAACCATCGGCGAAGGCCAGCTTAATGGCCTCTATTTGAAGGTGGTACGACTCTGGGGTCTTCTTTGTTGACCATCTCAAAGTCCTTTTGAGGATATTAAGGGCAATCGAGTGCTACAAGACCCTGTCCGTTAGGAGGAAGTTCCCATACATCTATACCCCTGTAGTTAATATGCAGTGGCTCTACCCATTTGGGCTCGAAGGATTCAAAATCGTTTAAGTCGAAATAACCGCCGGTTTGGCGAGAGAAACGCACGATTTTTTCCGCTAGCAAACCCCTATAAAATGAATCCGCCCAAGTATCTCCTATTTCTTGTAGGGTATTTGCCATTGCCTCACATCTCCAAATCTCTCCGGGAAAGGGAGCTCGTCCAAGGGGTGCAAAGGTCTCAAACCAGTGCCGAAATACGTCGTCTTTTGCGATCTTTTGGTACCACTCAAAACGTCTTTTCCAGTTTTTCGTCAATTCCGGGGAAAGGGGATAACCTTCCTTGGCATATTGAATAGCTGGTTTTAAAACTTCGTTCAAAGGCAATTTGCCAAAGCGCTTTACCAAAGTCGCCCAGGCTGCGGGTACGCCGGGGACGGTAACGGCGGGCCAACCGATGGGGGGAATTTCATCGTATCCCTCGCTTTTTAGTTTTTCGATGGAAATATTTTTTGATGCAGGGCCACTGGAATTTAGGCCGTATAATTTATTGTCAATGCAAGCTATACAAAAAGCATCTCCGCCTATGCCGTTAGAAGCCGGTTCTACAACGGTCAGACATGCAGCTGTAGCTACTGCCGCGTCTACGGCATTCCCGCCCTTTCTTTAAAATCTCAAGCCCAGCCTCAGCTGCTAAAGGTTGACCAGTTGCTACCGCTCCCTTTTTGGCGAATACGAGGTTTCGCCTTGACGGATATTTATGTGAATAAGGATCAAACCACATGAAAATCACCTCGCATGTTATATTTAAACTAGTATAAACTAATATTCGAAAAAGGGAGTGATGCAATTTGCCCGATATTTTTGACGTTCAAATGGCGGAAACCTATGACGATTGGTACAAGACGCCAAAAGGTATGCTGGTAGACAGGATCGAAAAAGAAGTCATATACGAATTCTTAAAGCCCCAACCGGGAATGAAGATCTTAGACATAGGGTGTGGAACGGGAAATCTTTCTTTGGAATTAGCAAAATTGGGAGCTGAAGTCACAGGCGTCGATATTTCGGAAGCCATGCTGGTTAAGGCGCGCGAGAAGGCCAAGAAAGAAAACCTCTGCATATCGAATTTTATTGTGCTGATGTTCACAACCTGCCCTTTGATGACGAGACCTTTGATGCGGTTGTTTCGCTATCCGCGTTGGAGTTCGTGCCTGATCTAAGCGAGGCCTTGAAGGAAGCCTATCGCGTTTTAAAGCCTGGAGGACGTTTGGTGATAGGGATTATAGGAGGAAACAGTACTTGGTGCAGGTACTATGAAGAAAAGGCAAAAAAAGACTC
The DNA here is from genome assembly GCF_059026225.1 of Acetomicrobium sp. Classification (NCBI taxonomy): domain Bacteria; kingdom Thermotogati; phylum Synergistota; class Synergistia; order Synergistales; family Acetomicrobiaceae; genus Acetomicrobium; species Acetomicrobium sp. Next base: position 83,223 of record NZ_JBWQOQ010000001.1, on the reverse strand, counting down.
GACTAGTGTCTTCAAATATGCCCATTTCCTCACGCTAGACGAGTTTTTAGCTGCCATGCCTGGAGAAGGCGTACAAGGTAAAGCTGTTTTGTTTGTGCCTCCGGATTTTAATTTCGAGAACGAGGAAGATGCATTGGCGCTGGAAGAAGAAGCTCAAAGGCAGGGCAGGACAGATGGAGGGTTCCTTTGTGCCGTGTCTTATAAGCCTTTACAAAAAAGAAAGGAGCAAGAGTGAGAATGGGTCATACTGCTTTTTTAATTATCGACATGCAAAATGATTTTTGTTTGCCAGGGAGCGCCCTTTGAAGTGAAAGGCGCGATGGAGGTGGCAAAAAAGATACGGGAGGCCTTGCAAGCTTGCCGTAAATACGGGCTGCCCGTTGTACACGTATTCCGCTATTACCGGCCCAACGGAAGCGACGTTGAAATTACCAGGTACGATAAGTTTGTACAGGTTGGCGGGGCCTTGATCGAAGGAACGAAGGGTGGAGAAATTGTCGATGAACTTAAACCCATAGATGGCGAATATCTAATTTGCAAGAGGCGATGGAGCGCTTTCTTTCAGACCGAACTAGACAACCTTTTAAAACGCCTTGATGTGGATCAGGTCGTCGTCACGGGAGTTCAAACGCCTAATTGCATCAGAGGTACAGTCTGGGACGCTAACTCGCTTGATTACGAAGTGATCGTACTTACCGATGGGACGGGAGCTAGTACTTCAGAGGTTCACGAAGCAAATCTCAACGATATGAAAAACATCGGCGTTAAGTTGATGACGGTAGAGGAGTTCATTAAAAGTTTGCCCAATCCACCGAAAGACGATTTAGTAGAAAAAATTAGAAACAACGTATTGAAAGCAAAATTAGAAAGTAGAGCGTAATAGGACATAAAGCAAATGAGTTCAATGGATTGAGGGTGTTCCCAGCACCCTCTTATTTTTTTAATTTCCCTTGGAAAGCCTCAATATAATCGGCATGCCAGTTGATAATCATCTTAAGAAAGCCAAATTAACGAGATATATACGATACCATGCGAAGCGTTCTTGTGTATTTATTTTATTTTAATTTCTTATTAGTCTCTTGACATAAGAAATTAAAAGTGGTAAGTCATATAAACAATAGGAATGCAGTATATGGTATTCCAATTCTTGCAATTAAAATCCACTAAGGAGAGGGGGTTAACAGATGCAAGTAAATTTTTTTATGTGGATTTGTGCGTCTCTTCCCATATTGGCCATTCTCGTCTTGATGGTGGGGTTTAAATGGAGTGCTTCAAAAGCGGGACCGACAGGTTTTTTCGTCGCACTCGCGGTTGCTGTTCTGGTATTTAAAGCGAACTTTCATTTGTTGGCAAATTCCAATGCAAAGGGGTTTGTAATGGCATTTTATGTATTGTACATTGTATGGGGTGCTTTATTGCTTTATAATGTTGTAGATATAACTGGAGGAATAGAAAGTATTGGTGCCACCTTTATGGCAATGACGAAGAACAAAATATTGCAGCTTTTAATGATTGGTTTTGCCTTTGTTACCTTTTTACAAGGAGTTGCAGGGTTTGGCGTTCCCGTAGCTGTGGGAGCGCCTTTGTTAATCGGTATGGGATTTGATCCCGTCAGCGCTGTAGCTGTAGCGCTAATCGGGCATGCATGGGCAGTTACTTTCGGTGATATGGCTGCTTCTTTTGCAAGTTTGCAGCAGGCTACGGGGTTGTCTGCAGCTGACTTAGCTCCTTGGTGCGGATTATTTATCGCTTTAGCAGGAATATTTTGCGGAATGTTTGCGGTCCATGCTTACGGGGGCACAAAAGCTCTGCGTCAAGGAATTGTACCTACACTCGTAGTCTCCCTATCGATGTCTATCTCGCTTTGGTTTATAACTCAATGGGAACCAACATTGGCCACTTTCTTGTCCGGGATCATTGGAATGGTTGTTACTGCCGTCTTGTCAAGGGTTAAGATATACAATACCAAGGCTGCTATAGAAGCGTCGGCCTCTACAGGACGCTTAACTTCAAATCCAGTAACTGTAAAGGGCAAGGTAGTGGAAAAAAAGATGCCCTTCAACCTTGCCTTTGCTCCGTATTATTCCCTGATCATCATTGTTTTGTTTGTTAAGTTTGTGCCCGGTGTTGAAGATTGGCTAAAACATTTATTAGTTCTCAAGCTTAAATTTGGAGAATACTCCACAGGACTTGGTTGGGTTACGCCTGCTGGATCTTCTACAAGTGTCGGTATTTTCTCTCATGCAGGCGCGTTTCTTTTTTATGCATCTTTTATTGGCATACTAATATATCGTGCTAAAGGTATTTGGAAAGCGGGCATGTTTAAAAAACTTCTGTCCAAAGTTGTAAAAGGAGGGGTTAACTCCAGTATCGCTACGACTTCCATGGTCCTCATGGCTTTTATAATGGTCGAATCTGGTATGACTTACATGTTGGCAAAAGGTGTAGCTGATGCATTGGGTTCTATATATCCTATCTTTATTCCTTTAGTCGGGGTACTTGGAGCATTTATGACAGGAAGTAACACCAATTCCAACGTGATGTTTGGAGCTTTTCAGGTGCAAGTGGCAAATATCCTCGGCATCAGTACTTTAATCAGTGCCGCTGCTCAAACTGCAGGCGGTTCCATAGGCAGCATGTTGGCTCCATCTAAAGTTATAGTGGGCACTTCTACAGTTGGGCTAACCGGACGCGAAGGAGAAGTCATAGGTAAAACATTAAAATATTGCGTTACCTTAGCATTGATCCTGGGAATTGTGGCCTGGGTCATGTTGTTTATATTATGCAGGCATGTTTATTAGGATAAAAAGGGAGGGAGATTTATAATGAGCGGCAAAAAGTCCAGTCCGACGCTACTCGGATTCGCGCTTCTCGGAATGCTTATTGCACCTCCTCTTTTGCTGTATCCGGCAGTCATCAAGGAGAACGTAGCCTTGGAAGTGGTCGGATATCTTGTTCTCGTTGTGTCAATGCTAATTCCCATTTTTAAAGGGTAATCTAAATATCAATATTGAACTTGACGTGAATGAAAAAATGGGTTATCTTTGAGCAAGGATTGGCATACCGTATTCCAAATACGTGAAATGAATACGAGAAGGATACAAGAAGGGATAAAAAGGTGAATAAACATTATTTTTATGTTGCAGAGGGCTTGCCGGAAGATAAGGGAAAAGACATAGCCAGAATGGATCCCGAGGATATGAAAAACCTTGGAGTTCAGAGTGGTGATTTCCTCTTAATTAAAGGAAAATCGCAAGTGGCTTTAAAGGTCTTTCCTTGCCCGACAAATTTTCGAGGAGCCCGTTTGATTCAAGTTGACAGCATAGCTCGAGAGAATTTAGGGGTCAGCCTTGGAGACCCAGTTGAAGTAGAAAAAATAGAACCTACTCCCCTGAAGACGGTCATGTTGGATAAGGGAGGGCTTGCTCCGGATGAAATACCTTCACAAGAGGAGCTTAAAAGACACTTGTTGGGTCGTGCCGTCATTATTTCAAATAAAGTTCCGGTCGTGCTTTATGGTGGAAGTGCTATTGCTTTGAGAGTACAGGGTATGGCGCCTCCAGTAGAGATAGGACTTGTTACAAAAGACACCACCATCATTTTGGTAGATCAGACTTTGGATTCTAAAAGAGATCGCGTGAGTTATGAAGATATAGGAGGTTTGGATGAGGAAGTAAAAAAGGTAAGAGAACTCGTCGAACTTCCGCTCACACGTCCTGATCTTTTCAGAAAAGTGGGTATCGAACCGCCCAAGGGTATTTTGCTCTACGGGCCTCCTGGTACGGGCAAAACTTTGATAGCACGTGCCGTTGCGTCCGATTCCAGGGCTTATTTTATAGCAATTAACGGCCCTGAAATTATGAGCAAGTATTACGGAGAAAGCGAAGCGAGGTTAAGAGAGATTTTCGACGAGGCCAGGAAGAACTCGCCGGCGATAATCTTCATTGATGAGTTGGATGCCGTTGCTCCCAAGCGCTCAGAAGTTATCGGTGACGTAGAAAAAAGGGTTGTGGCACAGCTCCTTTCTTTGATGGATGGTCTGAAATCTCGAGGTGACGTAATAGTCATAGGCGCTTCAAACATGCCCGAATTATTGGATCCCGCTTTGCGAAGGCCAGGCCGATTTGACAGGGAAATCTTTATAGGGGTTCCAGGCACGCGAGGAAGAGAAGAAATACTAAAGATTCATACAAGAGGGATGAGCTTGGCACCTGACGTCGATCTCAAAAAAATTGCGTACCTGACACATGGGTACACAGGAGCTGATCTTGCTCAACTTTGTAAAGAAGCAGGCATGCGCGCCCTCGGGCGTTATATGGACAGGCATGAAGTTGGAGACGTTATTGTCACCAAAGAAGATTTTGAAAACGCTTTAAAGGCAATTGAACCCTCTGCACTTAGAAAAATGGTCGTGGAAGTTCCTTCAATCGGATTCGAAAATATAGGCGGTTTAAACGATATCAAGAAAAGTCTTTTGGAGCTTATTAAAATGCCACTGCAACATAGCGAGGAATATGAAAATTTTGGTTTAAAAAAGGCAAGATTTATATTTTTCTTAGGTCCTTCAGGCGTTGGCAAATCATTGATGGCAAATGCTATCGCGAAAGAAGCTGGTCTTAACCTCATACATATAACCCCTCCCATGCTAATATCCCACAAAATAAGCATTGAACAGTCAATAAGCGACGTATTTAAGCTGGCTAAAAGAGTTTCTCCTTGTGTGCTGCTCTTCGATCGAATAGATGGCACTGTTCAAACCCTTGGAGGCAGATTTACTAACCAGCTAATTATGGAGCTTGATGCAAATAAAGAAGTAAATAATGTGATCATTGCGATAGCAAACTCCCTTAAAGGAATTGACCAATCTCTCATTTCTTCTAACAGATTAACCGAAATGTTCACCTTCAATATACCTACCCTTGAAGAGAGAAAAGAAATTTTAGAAATCATACTTAAGGATCTACCCAATCACGAAGTGTCGGTTGAGTATTTGGCAGAGGTTACGGAAGGCCTGACCGGTGCTGACTTAAAAGCTATCATCGAAAAAGCTTGCCATAGGGTTCTTTCCAAAAAAATCTTAGACGAGGGAGGTGGTGTCTTGACGAATAAGGAAGTATTGGCTGTCTTGAAAGAGATCGATTACAGACGGGAGGTGCAATTTAATGAATCTCGATGTCAAGAAGTTGTTTGAGGAACCGAGCCTTATTCAGATCACGACTTGGGCTCGAGGTGTTATCGAGAATAAGGATGCCAGGGATGTCGTTTTCGCGCTTGCTAACGCTGGATCCAAAGAAGGCAAATACGTTCAAGCATGGGAAAACTACGTTGATCTTCCCGATAGAGTTGGCGTCCCTGTTCGTGCATACGCCAGAATTAGCGATGAGCCGCTGTTGAGCAAATATGTGTACGAAAATGAACACCCAGACATTGTGGTCTTGACTAATGAGGCTCTAGTAAAGGGAAATGACGTCCTGGAAGGCATGAAGCCGGGTGGTGTGTTAATAGTCAACACTAAAAGAGACCCGGAATACATTTTGAAGTTCTTAAAGGACACGACCTACCTTGGAACGATCGGGTGCATCGATGCGACTGAAGTTGCCGGGCACGTGCAAACACTTTCCGGAGCCGAAGGCGCAACCGATGCGTCAGGAATAGGTGTTGGTGTTGGAGCCGTTTTAGCCGGAGCCGTTGTCAAGGCAAGATCCATCGTTAAGCCCGAGAACGTGTTTTCCTCCGTTCAGAACCAGCAGGCTTGCCGATATGGTTATGATGAAGTTCGCCTAGTGACAGTAAATACGACCTTCCCAGAGTTTAAGCCGGCTCCTAAGAAGCCATTGGGACCAGAAGACCTTCCTTTTGCCGGTACCGTTCCTTCCGTTGACAAGGAAAACGAAAAGAGGATAACGGGTAATTGGAGGAGCGAACGTCCTGTATGGTCTAAAGAACGTTGTACTAACTGTTTGCTATGTTGGGTGAATTGCCCCGATTCAGTTGTAGTTTACAAGACACCTGAGGCTATGGATTTCACTAATTTGAAATATTGCAAGGGATGTGGCATTTGCGCATCAGTATGTCCGACTAAAGCAATAACCATGGTCCCAGAACTGGATTTTGAGGATTAGGAGGTGAGATCTATGGTAAAAAAGAGGCTTATATCTGGAGTTGTAGCCACTGCCGAAGCCGTAAGGCTTGCAGATGTGGACGTGATTACATCGTATCCAATAAGGCCCTATACGGGCATAATGTCCGAATTAGCAAGGATGATAGCTGATGGCGAACTGGACGCCGAGTTTATCCATGCTGATGGCGAACACGCCCAGCTCAGCATAGTGTATGGAGCATCGGCTGCTGGCGCCAGGACATTTACTGGAAGCTCCGGAGTGGGAGTAACATACGCCATGGAGGTGTATTCTCCCATTTCAGGAACAAGACTGCCTGTTCATATGGCGATTGCGGACAGGACGCTTGATCCTCCCGGAGACTTTGGTTCTGAGCATACAGAGGCCGAATCATGCCGAGATCAATGCTGGATCCAGGGATGGGCGGCTACTCCGCAAGAAGCACTTGACTTGACGTTATTGTATTACCGAATTGGCGAAGATCCCAGAGTGTTGCTCCCTCAGTATGCTTGTCAAGATGGTTACTTTGTCTCCCATATTGCCGGTGAAGTGGAAATCCCAGACGAAGGTCAAGTAAAGGAATTTTTGCCACCCTATAAGAACAAACATTCGCTCAACATTTACGATCCGATGATAATAGGCGCTCAGATAGAACCTGAGATGGGACCACCTCTCCAATATCAACGGTACTTGGCTGTTCAAGAAGCCAGAAAGGTAATAGCAGAAGCCTACAAAGAATTCGGAGAAATATTTGGTCGCAAGTACAGTCCTTTTGTCGAAGAACATATGACCGATGACGCTGAAGTTGTCATTTTCATTCAGGGAGCTCATTCAGTTACAGCTAGAAACGTTGCATTAAAACTTCGAAATCACGGAGAAAAAGTGGGCGTTGTGCAATTGCGCACCTTCAGGCCTTTCCCGACGGAAATCGTGCGAGATGTTTTATCCAGGTTCAAAGCCGTGGGCGTAGTGGATAATTCAGTTAACTATGGCATTGCAGGCGACGGAGGAGTATTGCTGAGTGAAGCCAGGACTGCCCTATACGGATTGGGAGATAAAACGAAGACGGTTGGCTTTGTCGGTGGACTTGGCGGCGAAGTCATCACCATGGAAGAGTTCTATAAGATGTACGCTAAGCTTAAAGAAATTGCAAAAACGGGCAAGGTCGAAAGAGATTCTTACTGGCTCCCGTACGAGCTTTAAAGGAGGTGAAGGTGATGTTGGAGACTATAAAGACGCTTCGTGATATGCCTAAGGAAGAATACTACGTCCCTGGACATAGGACGTGTGCAGGATGTGGTCCTGCGTTGGTGTATAGATTGGTGGCGAAGGCCGCAGGCCCAAATACCATCTTCGTCGGGCCTACCGGTTGTATGTACGTTGCAAACACAAGCTATGGTTGCGGTCCTTGGGCGGTGCCTTGGATCCATGCCCAAATTACAAATGGCGGAGGAGTGGCTTCGGGTATAGAAGCAGCCTATAAGGCCATGATGAGAAAGGGCAAATATACGGGTGAGCGTCCGCATGTAATAGTCATGGCTGGGGATGGAGGCTCTAGCGATATCGGATTGCAAGCTCTTTCGGGCATGATTTACCGCGGACATGATGTACTTTTCGTATGCTATGACAATGAATCTTACGCTAATACAGGCATTCAGACTTCACCGACCACCCCTTGGGGAGCAGTTACTACCTTTACTCCCTCGGGCCCCGCGATACCTGAAGGCAAAAGGCTATGGCCAAAGGACAATGCCCGGATGATAGCTCATGGGCATCCGGAGCTCAAGTATTTGGCCACTGCCTCTCCCGCTTTCCCGGTGGATCTTTTCAATAAAGTTAGAAAAGGCCTTAATGCAGAGGGTCCGGCTTATTTGCACATCCAAGCTCCTTGCCCGAAGGGATGGCAGTTCCCTTCAAGCCAAACCATTGAAATGGCAAAACTTGCTTTGGATACAGGCATGTTCCAACTATATGAGCTTGAAGATGGCAAGTACAAGATGTCCTACATGCCTAAGGAGCGCAAACCCGTTGACGAATTCCTTAAGCTGCAGGGAAGGTTCAAGCACTTAAAACCTGAACATATCGAAAAAATCCAGAATTTCGTTGATCAAAAGGTCAAGTCAATAGAGATAGAAATAGCTGCACTATCATAGACTATCGTACATATATGGGATTGCATTGCCAATTGCGCATCGATTAGTGCTAGGATAGTTAAAAGGCGGATCTTTATGCATAAAGATCCGCCTTTATGTTTTTGATTCGAATACAATGCCATTATATAGATATAAGCTGATTGAAATATTTTCAAAAGCCTTTTAGGTCGACATATTGCTTATTTATTTGATATTTTCCTTACAGTGTCTCCTTTTTTCACCATATCGCCTTTTATAACGGAGCAAAGTATCCCCTTTTTAGGCATTATGCAATCTCCCGTAGTGAGGAGCAAGGCTTCCCCAATATCATGCTTTATCGTTCCTTTTTGATCGGAAATGCAAACTGCCCATACTATCCCCGTGTTCATGCTCTCGCGCCGCTTTCTTCTTTCTCTGATTCCCTCTTCTTTGCCAAATAATCTTCTATGGCCGCCTTGATTCCTTCTTCGGCCAACAGAGAGCAGTGAAGTTTTTGAGGCGGAAGCCCATCCAGTGCCTCAGCTACGTCCTTATTGGTGATCTTGAGGGCTTCTTGAAGAGTTTTACCCTTTACCATTTCCGTCACCATTGAACTGGTAGCTATGGCGGCAGCACAGCCGAAAGTCTCGAATTTGACGTCTACAATACGATCATTTTCTATTTTTAAATATATCTTCATGATATCCCCGCAAACGGGATTGCCAACTTCACCGACTCCATCTGCATCATCTATACGTCCGACGTTTTTAGGGTTCATGAAAAGATCTATCACTTTTTGAGAATACATATTTACTACCCCCTTTTGCCAAGAGGAGACATGGCTCTTAAAGACTCTACCACTTTCGGCAGGTTTTCCAAAACGTAATCTATATCTTCATCGCTTGTATCTTTTCCTAAAGTCAGCCTTAAGGACCCATGAGCAACCTCATGTGGCAATCCTATGGCAAGGAGCACATGGCTTGGCTCTAAGCTCCCAGACGTACAGGCAGAACCGCTGCTTGCTCCTATTCCCAATGCATCAAGGCGCAAAATCATGGATTCCCCTTCAATGTAGCGAAAGCAGAAACTTGTATGAAAGGGAAGACGCTCAGTACGATGACCAGTCAGAATGACATTATCGATGCGCTCAAGGATGCCGTCAATTAAACGATCGCGAAGGCGCTTTTCGTTCTCGTTTTCATTGTTCGCAAGCCTTTCCGCGGCCAAAACTGCGGCTTTGCCGAATCCGATAATTCCGGCAGTGTTTTCAGTTCCAGAACGCAACCCTCTCTCTTGTCCGCCACCATGAATCAAAGGTGCGATTTTAACTCCCTTCTTTATATATAACGCACCTACGCCTTTAGGACCATACATTTTATGTGCAGCCATTGTCATCAAATCTATTGGAAGTTTTTTTACGTCAATGGGAAGATGCCCCGTTGCTTGAACCGCGTCAGTGTGGAAAAGTACTCCCTGTTTGTGGCAAATATTTCCTATTTGTTCTATCGGTTCGATAGTGCCTATTTCATTGTTTGCGAATTGTATAGTAACTAAAATTGTATCAGGTCGAATGGCTCGCTCGAGCTCATCCAATCTCACTATTCCATATTTGTCTACCGGTAAAATCGTGATATCAAAACCTTCTTTGCCCAGCCATTTGCATGTATCTAAGACTGCATGATGTTCTATGGCAGATGTTATGATATGACATCCCTTATCCTTTTGCGCGTAAGCTATGCCTTTTATTGCAAGATTGTCTGCTTCACTGCCACCGCCGGTAAAGATTATTTCCGCGGGGTCGGCATTTATCAATTGAGCTACCTGATCTCTTGCTTCGTCCATGGCCTTCCGTGCCTTTCTGCCCCATGCGTGAAGGCTGTTCGGATTGCCGAAATCGGAAGTAAAATAAGGCATCATAGCCTCTAGCACATCATGGTCAACTGGCGTAGTTGCTGAATGGTCGAGATAAACAGAACGGCTCATTGTTTGCATCGCCTCTCTTTATTAGATTGACCTAACTTAAGTTAAGTTTATTTTCTAAGACGAGGATTGTCAAGTGAATGAAATGGAAATGTCCGGGAACTTTTCCGAGGGAAGCGAATAGAAACTGACCTATCGTGATGCTTAGTTCCACTTCAAGGGCTTGCCTTTGACTATAATTGGCTTTTGGTATATAATGCACCAAATAGCAATGTTATTATGTTATTTCATTTAAAATGGGAGATGTGGCATGGAAAAGGCAAGCGTTATAAAACCACTAGTTGATACTAACATAAGTGATAAGGTATTTGTTGTGCTTAAGACCGCCATTCATTGTGGTGAGTTACAACCGGGTGATCCTCTTATTGAACGTGATCTTGCCGAAAAACTTGCGGTATCGCGCACACCGGTGCGTGAAGCTATACAGCGCCTGAAAACAATGGGGTTAGCGGTTCAAGTATCCAGGAAAATGGTAATAGTGGCCAAACCAACCTCAGAGGAAGTGATAAATACGTTTGACGTACGAGAGGTCCTTGAAGGGCTGGCTGCCAGCCGTGCAGCGACCAATGCCACATCAGAGGATCTTATCTATCTTGAAAATCTTGCAGAGGAAATGGAGCAATGCATCGCAATAAACGACGATGACAAGCTAGAAGAACTTCATATGCTTTTTCATGAAAGGTTATATCGAGCTTCTGGAAATAAAAAATTGTATCAACTGCTCATGGATTTAAGAGATTGCATAAAGGCTTATACCCACATTGGATATGCATTCCCGGGAAGAAAATCGGAAGCATCCCAAGAACATAAAAGAATATTGGAAGCGCTAATTTCCAAAAACTCCAGAAAAGCTGAAGAGTGGGCCAGAAAACACATCAAAAGATCAAAAGAAGCATATATAAGGGAGCTACAAAAAGACTCACAAATATGACGGTGAGTTTCTGAATATCTTAGAGAATAAAGAGGCAATCAGTGAAAAATCACAATGACTTAACAAAATTTAGTTCCTGAGTGAGCAAAAAATAATGCCCGACGTGATCGTCAGGGTCTCGCCAAGATCTAACTAGAATTATAAATTGACCTGTTTTGCTACGGTAGTGTTGGAAATATTATAAAGAAACCCAAAAGGATTGTACATCATAGGAAAGTCTATCATTTATGCCCCCTCCCTAAGGTAGTTCTTGAGTCTCTTTGCGTTTTTGTTTTGTATATTTTGTATTTGTGTATATGCTGGTTCTGCTATCGTCAAAGCAGTTCGGGATTGATTAACGTTACCTTTAAAGTGTATTTGCCAGCTTTATGGCCTCAGCGATTGTTTGAAGCCCTTGAGTTCATAATGATAAGGTCCAAGATCTTGGATGCCTCTTTGTTATCATTAAGTTTATAAAGCTTCCCTCACCCTGGATCGAGTTACAGTATTCTCTTCTAAGTTTTGTTATGCCGAGCTCGCAAAGCTTTTTGAGCTGCGATAATGGCAACACGTTTTCTTCATGTTTAGCTATGGCTTTAATTATAACAAAATCTTTTTTAAAAACACTTTTGGGTCAAGTCCTTATTTTTCTGTAAAATCGCCCTCTGATTAAAATCATGGTTAAACTCCAGTCGTTACTGGAGCTACTTCACTTCACCCATCTCGCAAGTATCTTCTTCACCTCATTTCACCATGCTCGCATGTTTCTTCACCTCATTTACCATGCTATCGTCACAATGTTGTTCCTGTTCCTTCCACTCCCAATATTCATCCATCTCGAAGTATTTCTTACCTCATTTACCATGCTTCGTCATGTTCCATCAACAACGCTTTTACCCGCCTTAGTGCCGATTCACGGTTAGGAAATATCCGAATCACTCGCTCCCTTCGCCTTATCTCCTGATTTAATCTTTCCTGTCCCTTCGTTGTCCGAAGCCTCTTCCTGTAACGTGCAGGAAGATTTAATACTGCTACGGCGTCGTCAAAGCCATCTTCCAGGATATCTGTAGCCCTAAGGGTTTGGGCAGAAAACACTTCAAGCGTCAGATTTAGCATGTGTCGTGCCGTAGATATGTCAGGTGCTTCAAAGATCGCCCTCAAGGTACGACTTTAGGTCTTTCTGCATGTTCTTGGGACATGAGTCCAAAATGTTTTTAGTGAAGTGGGTCTGACACCTCTGCCATGTCGAACCTTGAAAATGCCTTTCTACGGCGTTGACCAGACTTGCAAGTTATCGGATATCACTATATCGACTCCCCTAAGCCCCCTTGCCTTTAAGTCCTTGAAAAAGTTAGACCAGCTTTCCTCCGTCTCGCTATTTCCTAACTTCTTGGGACATGAGTCCAAAGCGTTTCTAGGAGTGGGTCTGCACCTCTGCCAGTTGAACCGAAAATCACTATCTAGCGTCAGACTTCACGCTATGGCTCACTTTGACCTCTAAGTCCCTTGCCAAAGTTAGACCAACGTTTGTCAAATAGTCTACACCATGCCTTTCCTCCTTGAAATCTCTTACTGCATCCCCAGATCTTCCATCCATCTCTCATTGTCCTACCTCCCTATATCCTACCTAGTTGATTCCTTTAGCGACGAGTAAGCTAAAAGGCCTTACCTTGCCGTCTTCTCTTACCTTTATTACAATGCCGTCCAGGATTAGAAATGGATAAAGGGTTTTAGATAAACCCCTCTCTTTCCGGGCTCGAAGTGAAACATCAAGGTCTTTGCAGAGCTCTAGACACGGTCGATGCAGAGCATGTGTCCCGCAAAGTTCCTCCGTTATCCGGACTTCAGCAAGGCCATTTCGACCATCTCCATCAAGGTCGCTGTCGATTCTGATAGCGAATAATCTATACTGAAAATGCCATCTCTTATCTCAGGTACTCTTAACGTCAAGGTCCCAACTCTGGTAGTTAGCCTCGTTCCTGATCTGTGCATCCTGGCAACCTTCTAGTCGAAAGGCCATTTACGACCATCTCCATCAAGGTAGCAATTAATGCTTCGCTTCTTTGATAGCGAATAATCTATCTGAAATGCCATCTCTTATCTCAGGTACTCTTAACGTCAAGGTCCCAACTCTGGTAGTTAGCCCTCTTTCCTTGTATCCGTCGCGCATTCCCTGGCTTTTCCATGCGTTCATAAGGCTTTAGCGTTGATCTGCTATAAATTGTTCTATGATTTCCTTTAAGCTTTAGTATCGCTGATAATAGACTCGCAGTCACCTGATTCATAAATTGTTCATATTGAGTTCCGTCGTTGACGCTTTCGATAGTTTGTCGGTCAAAATGTATTTCGTCATGGTTGGCAGATAGACCCTTATTCTATCTGAAGACGTCAATCCTCCTCATTCAAGGTAATATAATATTGAGTCGTCGTTGACCCTTTCGATAGTCTGTCTGTGATACTTTCTCTATCAGAGGGCGATGACCCTTCTTAATCTTATCTAGGGGATGGTCAAGGTAATATGATCTTGAGTCTGTCGTTGACCCTTTCGATAGTTTGGGTCTGTGATAACTTTATTCTATCAGAGGGCGATGACCCTTCTTAATTTATTTAGGGGAGTGCCATACCTGATTTATAAATTGTTCTATGATTTCCTTTAAGCTTTCGTCATTGCCGGAAAATAGAGACGTCAATCCTCCTCATTCAAGGTAATATAATATTGAGTTGTCGTTGACCCTTTCGATAGTTTGGGTCTGTGATAACTTTATTCTATCAGAGGGCGATGACCCTTCTTAATTTATTTAGGGGAGTGCCATCCTAAATTTTACAGATGATATCATACGTAACTGACTTAAGACCATCCTTGCGAAGTTATAAAAGCTAAATACCCTTATAATCTCTTTTCATAGCATGGCGTCTCGCCTTGTACGACGAGACCGCCTATTTTTTATATTTATTTGGCAGCGCTTTCTTTTGTAATATGTCGACGAAGCGGCCTGAAGCGTTGAGCGAGCTTGCAGCTATGTGGTTAGTGCCGAGCATCGAGGAAAATTTAAAGCTCTTCAGAGGTTTGGGAGGAAAGGCATATCTTCATTAATTAAATCCGCTCAAAGTTTAAAATGAGACTAAAAATGGAGAATATCACTATGGGCCTTGTGGATAAAAAGAATTCTCGGGTAAAAAGAAAAACTGCAGAAGCGCCAATGACCATAAAAAAATTTGCAGCATCATATAAACAGACTGCTTTTGCAGGCACCTTAGTAGCCCTGGCAATACTTGGCGATTCCTTCCTTTACGCTGCTTTACCTGTACACTATCGAGAAGTTGGTATCAGCTTGATAATGGTTGGATGGTTACTCAGTCTTAATCGATGGGTGCGCCTTTTCACTAATGCTGCTGCGGGTTGGCTCGGCTCGCGTTTGGGCTGGAGCACAGTGTTTACAGCGGCACTATGGTTGACAGCGATCACAACTTTAGGATATGGGCATACGAAGTCTGTGCTGATACTCCTATTGCTCAGGGGGCAGTGGGGCCTCTGTTGGTCCCTTCTTCGTTTGGGCGGACAAGCGGCTGTGCTGATTGAGAGCCCTCCAGGACGGCGCGCTTCCTACATGGGAGTGTTTACAGGCATATATCGATTGGGAAGCTTGGCTGGCATGGTGATAGGGGGCTATTTAGCTGACAGGGTTGGTTTTAGGATGGCAACGCTTTGGTTGTCGGTCGCAACTGCGTTGGGTGCAATCATCGGTTCATTGCCACCTGCTATGGCTGGGAGGTGGGGAGCACCCTCAAGGGATAAGAATGCTAGCCATGATTCGTTCCGAGTGGCAACCGGGTGGATACCCAAAGGGCGTGAAGAATGGGCAGTATGCATATGTGCCGTTAGCTTGTACCTTGTTACTAGCGGGATTGTGACGTCAACGGTAGGCCTGCTTGTGACCACGCGGTTAGGAGATCGAATAGCCTTAGGTCCTATGGTATTGGGCGCAGGGGCGCTATCGGGGCTGTTGTTAAGCATGCGATGGGTGATAGATTTCTTGTTGGGCCCTTTGTTGGGCTGGCATGCTGATCGTAGGGGGCGATTTTTAGTCTTAGCTATTGGCTACTCGGTAATTGTCATGATGTTACTTATATTATCGAAGGCGCATGGATTTTTAGTGATAGCTCTGGCCTTGGTTGCATTGTTTTGTTCAGGGACTGCATGCGCTGTGACACTTGATGGATGGGCAGGCGACATTGCCGGGCGCACGCCGGGTCGGTTTTTGCCAGTCTATGCGACATGGATTGATGCCGGGGCTGCTATCGGTCCGTTGATGGGTTATTACCTTTCAGAAATATGTTCACTCGCTCATGGGTATCTGGCAAGTGCTTTTCTTATATCAATAGGAGGAGCTATTTGCTGGGCATTATCTCATGATGCCCAAAAGTAAGAGGATAAATTGTTGGACTCTAGTCCACGCCAACGTCACTTGCTGGATCGAGAGCTGCATCGTTTTGGTGCTCCTCATCAATACTGTTGCAGATTGTACCAAGAAAGAAAAAAATTACGGATTAAGGAAGAATTAGGATAGATGATGTGGTCACCTTCATGAACGAAATCACTCCTCCTCTAAGGGCGATGCAAAAGACCTGATCGGGAAAATGATGCTAAGACACCTCCCTCTAGAAATTTTCCACACTATTTGAAATAGAGCCGCGATCAACTTGACCGAGCAAAATATGTATGTTAATATAATAGAAGTAACTGGGCTACCATGGTATACCAGATACGAGGTGTTGTTGCATGACAAGAAAGGAATTGGCGATTTATATTTACGATCAAATAAAGAAGAACAAGCTAGGCAGTAATGGGAAGCTGCCTAGTGAACGCAAGTTAGCTTCTATGTGTAATGTTACCCGTCCATTGATAAGAGAAGCCCTGGCGATACTCGAAGCATTCGGTATAATCGAGGTTCGTGATCGCCAGGGCATTTTTATAAGAGAAAAGTCCTGGAGCGAAATTTCGTTACCCATTTCTTTTTTAGTAGATTGGCCGTTAGATATCCTTCCTCAAGTCTTCGAGGCAAGGCTTATCATTGAACCGAAAGCCGCCGCTTTAGCGGCAAAAAGGCGGACTGATTCGGATCTCGAAAAGCTACGAGAGACGCTCGCTAAAATCGAAGAGCTTTTTAAAGAAGATAGGCCTGAAAAAGCATTATTAGGCGAGAAGTGGAACTCTATCTTTCATGCCCTTGTTGTCGCATCGTCACATAACGACGTTCTATGCAGAATGCACGAGGGCATTATATGTTTATACGAACGTAACGTATCATCCTTTCCTAAGGAAAATGCGCCTATGCCGTTCGAAAAGTGGCCTGGAGAGATTTGGGCTGAACACGCAGGGATAGTTGAAGCTATATCAAGGGGAGACGAAAAAGCAGCTGAAAAGAGAGCGTTTCAGCATGTTGCCATCTCCCAAGAACGTATTTATCACTTTACTAAATCTTTAGGGCTTAAATTTTTCGTACCACTTACAAATGAACATGTAAAGGAGGATTAACCTCATGCACGCGCTTGAAAAGTTGTTGGCGAAAGCTTCAGGCAAAACTAGGGTCAAACCAGGAGAAATTGTTGAAGCAGAAGTAGATCTAGCCGAAGTAAATGACCTTTACCTGCAGGTTATAAAGTCTTTCTATGAAATGGGCGGTACAAAGGTAGCACACCCCGAAAAGATTGCCTTCGTTTTTGATCACTATTCTCCTCCCCCCACCATAAAGGCCGCAGATAACCAAAGGCAGATGAGGGAATTTTGTGAGAAGATGGGCATAAAGATGCTTTTTGATGTAGGAGAAGGAGTATGCCACCAACTTTTGGTGGAAAGCGGTCTTGTGGGGCCCGGAAAGGTTGTAATAGAGACGGATTCTCACACCACAACCTTAGGCGCCCTGGGTACTTTTGCGACGGGAGTTGGTGCCACAGATCTGGCTATTATCCTTCTTACAGGTCGCCTTTGGTTTAAGGTACCTCCCGTCATTAATATTTGTCTTGATGGCAATATGTCCGATTTTATCATGGCCAAAGACATAATACTTCATGTATTGGGAAAGCTAAAACAAGATGCTGCTATCTATAAAGCAATTGAATTTACGGGTTCGACGGTCTCGTCTATAAAGATGGATGAACGATTCGTACTGTGCAATATGTCAGTTGAAATGGGTGCTAAGACGGCATATATACAGCCTGACGAAGAAACTTTTGAACTTCTTGGAGATCAAGGTGCAGAAAAAGAAAATTTCGAAGTATTTACTACCGATGATGATTTTAATTATTTTGAAACCTACCACGTAGACGTAAGAAATCTATCCCCTCAGGTCGCCCTTCCAGGAAGTGTTGATAACGTGTGTGGCATTGAACAAGCAGAAGGGATCCCAATCTCTCAGGTATTTATTGGAACGTGTACAGGAGGGCGATTAAACGACATCAAAGTTGCCTCCGAAATTTTAAAGGGCAAACACGTAGCGAAAAACGTTCGCTGCATTGTAATCCCGGCATCGAAAAAGATCCTTCAGGAAGCCCTCAAACGTGGTTATGTCCAAACCCTCCTAGAAGCCGGAGCGATCTTCGTGACGCCAGGCTGTGGTCCTTGTCTCGGTGCCCATGAAGGGGTGCTTGCCCCGGGCGATGTATGTGTATCGACGTCAAGCAGAAATTTTCCTGGACGCATGGGAAGCACAAAAGCTTTCATATACTTAGCTTCTCCCGCTACGGCTGCAGCGTCTGCTGCTAACGGCAAGCTCACGGATCCACGTAAACTGCTTTAAGGAGGGTTAGAAGTTGAATCAGATAGAAGGAAAAGTTTTTATCTTCGGAGATAACATAGACACGGATCAAATTTATCCAGGCAGATACTTGGAACTTACGGAACCTCAGGATATAGCAGCTCATGTTATGGAAGGAGCAGATGCAACTTTCCCGTCCAAAGTTAGCCCTGGAGCAATAATCATTGCTGGCAAAAACTTCGGATGTGGTTCAAGCCGCGAACATGCCGTTATAACCTTACTTGCAGCGGGGGTAAGAGCCGTGGTCGCTAAATCCTTTGCCCGCATTTTTTATCGTAACGCTATCAACCGGGGACTTTGCGTGGTGGAAATACCGGAGCTCGATCTTTCAAAAATTCAAGACGGGCTTGAAGCCGTAATAGACATCGAAAATGGTGTTATGGCCTTTTCTAATGGATGCGAATTTGTCTTTGTGCCCTTTTCAGAACATATCTTGGAGATCTTAAAGGCAGGCGGCGTTATTTCCCTTTATAGGTCAAAAATGAAGGAGAGGTGATTTGATAGCCTGATTTTAGAAAGCATTGGTTGATATCACATTAACTAGAGAAGGGGGAAAGTGTAAAATGAGGCGGTTAGTTACAAGTTTAACATCTATTTTGGTCATATTGGCGATATTTGGAATGTTTAGCGGTACGGCGAAAGCAGCATATCCGGAAAGGCCGATTACTTACGTTATAGCTTTTAATCCAGGCGGAGAATCGGACATTACAGCAAGGGCACAACAACCTCACTTAGAAAAAATTCTCGGAACGCAGGCAATTATAACCTATAAAATCGGCGGCGGCGGGGCAGTAGGATGGTCGGAAATAGTGCGCACAAAACCTGATGGCTATACGATTTGTGGTCATAACATACCTCACATAATACTACAGCCGCTTCAGCGGAAGGATACAGGTTATAAAACATCAGATATAAATACCGTTTGTTGGTTTGAGGCAACGCCCAACATGTTAGTCGTTCCCGTAGATAGCAAGTTTAAAACCCTTGACGATTTCGTTAAATACGCTAAAGAGCATCCTGGTAAAATAACCCTTGGCGGAAGTGGAAGTTACAGTGCAAATCACCTCGGGACGGTTGAATTTAATGAGGCGGCGGGTATCGATACCGTTTACATTCCTTTTACTGGTTCAGGCGATGCCGTTCCTGCATTTTTAGGAGGTCATGTGACTGGATTAATGACCTATACCACCATGGCTGCAAATTATAAAGATCAAATGCGGCCCTTAGCTGTAGCTACAGAAGAGCGTTTATCCTTATTCCCAGATGTTCCTACGTTTAAAGAGCTTGGCTACGACTTTGTAGAAGGTGCTTATAGAGGTATATGTGTGCCTCCCAAGACACCCGATGAAATAGTAAATAAATTGGCTGATGCCTTCAAGCAGGTTAATGAGACACCTGAGTATAAAGAAATGATGGAGTCGATGGGATTTCAAATGGTTTTTTACGGACCGGAAGAGTCGAAGAAGTTTGTCGAAGAACGCACAGAGTATTACAAAAGCATATTGGACAAATTGGAAATGAAATAAATCGCAGTTAAAAGTGGCCTGTAGATCTGGGAGGGGTGATTTGAACGATGGGTATATTTTTAGATGCGTTTATTAATGTTCTTGCTTTTAAGAATCTTGCCGCTATGACGTTACTCATTCCACTAGGCATGATGGCCGGAGCCCTGCCCGGGTTTACGGCCACTATGGCAGTGGCAATATTGGTCCCATTTACCTTTGCTATGGATCCTGTAATGGGACTTATATGTGTAAGCGCCGTGTATTGTTCAGCCATATACGGCGGTGCTTTTCCTGCTATCCTGATCAACACTCCAGGGACGCCTTCCTCAATCGCAACATGCTTTGACGGATACCCCATGACATTGCAGGGAAGGGCGCAAGAAGCTTTATTTACTATTGCATTTGCTTCGCTTGTCGGGGGTTTTATTGGCACAATTGGGCTTATAGCATTTTCATTGCCTTTGGCGAAGATTGCCCTCAAATTCGGTCCCCCTGAGTACTTCTGGGTAAGTATTTTTGGTCTTACTATTATCGCAGGACTTTCAGGCGATTCCTTATTAAAAGGTATAGCGGGAGGGATACTTGGATTACTAATTAGCACTATTGGCATTGCTCCCGTCGGTGGTGATGTGAGATTTACCTTTGGCATATCCTCGTTTCAGGGCGGCGTAGAGCTCATTTCAGTTTTGATTGGTTTCTTTTGTATACCAGAGGTTTTTAAGATGGCACGAAATCCCGTTGGTTCCTATTTGAAAAACACTAGCGTTGGCAGTACCGTTGAGGGCTATAAAGAAGCCATATTTAAGGGATTTCGAAACGCTTTTGCTGATATAGTTAACCTTATAAGATCTTCGATTATTGGACTTTTCGTAGGGATTTTACCAGGCGCTGGCGGTAATATTTCCAACTTAATAGCTTATAACGAAGTTAAAAGGGCTTCCAAAAATCCTGAGAGCTTCGGTAAGGGGAATCCTCAAGGGATCGTAGCTACAGAAACGGCTGATAAAGCAACAATTATGGGATCTTTCGTACCGCTTCTTACCTTAGGTGTTCCAGGATCTCCAGTAGCAGCAGTTGTTTATGGAGCTTTAATGATTCAGGGACTCAACCCCGGACCCGAACTTTTTACAAAACATGCGGAGATTACATACACATTTATGACGTCCTTCTTCGTGGCCACGGCTCTTACCGTATTAATTGGAATGTTTGCTGGTGTTTTGTTCTACCAAATTATAATGCGATTGCCAATCCGCGTATTGGTGCCAGGAATTTTGCTTCTGACCATCGTGGGTTCCTATGCCGTGAGGAATAATTTCATGGACGTAATATTTATGCTTGGAAGTGGATATCTCGGTTATGTACTTGGGAAGTTGGGATTTAGTCCAGGCCCGGTTGTCTTGGGGCTTGTGCTAGGGCCGATCGCTGAGAAAGGACTAGTACAGGGGTATTTGATGGGAAACAGCATATCTCCAGGCATGCCATGGATAATATTTTTCACAAGGCCTATATCAATCGTTTTGATTGTGATTTCTTTGATATCCGCTTTGTGGCCCTTTTATTCAGCTCGTAGAAGAAGGAGGGCTGCCTGATGATGTTGAATTCAGATCTTTATGGTGGTCTTATAATGCTTGTTTTTGCGGCTATGTTTTGGTTTCATATTGGAGATTTTACTAAATTCGGGTTGATGTTTCCAAAAGTCATTATAGTGCTTTTGGCCGTTACCGGGATTGCATTAATAGTAAAATCTAAAATCAAACCGCAGTACGTTGAGTCTTTCATAAAAGAAATTAACAAGTACATGGCAGCAACTATGCTATGGTCGCTAATATGGGTCCTTTCGGCAAATTACGTTGGGTTTTTCGTGGCTAGCACAATCTCCATGTGGGCCATCCAATGGACACTTAGCGATGAGCGCAATCTCAAGACTACTATTGTTTCGCTAGCTGTGGCAATTGGGAGCGTTTTTGTAATATATCATATTTTTACTCAATACTTATATATTTTCTTCCCACAAGGCTTTCTTTTCTAAAGATGAGGTGGTTTTACGTGTTGATGAATATGAAATATGGTAGATCGGAACTTTCGTTTAATATTGATCAGGACAGAGTAACCAAAATACTTGAACCCAACGAGAGACCGGGCATTGAAGATGCCCTACGGGGTGTGCAAGAAGCGTTAAATA
Source organism: Acetomicrobium sp. (assembly GCF_059026225.1). Classification (NCBI taxonomy): domain Bacteria; kingdom Thermotogati; phylum Synergistota; class Synergistia; order Synergistales; family Acetomicrobiaceae; genus Acetomicrobium; species Acetomicrobium sp. The sequence goes on along the minus strand of NZ_JBWQOQ010000001.1, from coordinate 61,601 downwards.
ATCCTATAGGTGTTCCTTCTTTGAAAGAATTGGTCAATATAAAAAATCCAATGAGTGTAGTGATAGTCGTGAATGACATCACTCGACCCACTCCTTATGAGAGTTTACTTCCGCCTTTGCTCGAAAATCTTCATGCAAGCGGTATAAGCAAAGACCAAATCACTTTTCTTACAGCTACAGGCATCCATGATCCTCATACCCATGAGCAGAACGTGGAAGTGTACGGCAAAAATTTAGTCGATGAGTATAAATTTGTCTCTCATTGCGCTGATGACGTTTCTTCTTTGCTCGAGTTTGGCGAGCTTTCTACGGGTTTAAATTTAACAATTAATAGATTGGCTGCAGAGGCGGATTTCCTAATCACTTTGGGTGTAATTATGCCCCACTATTTCGCTGGATTTTCCGGTGGAAGAAAAAGTATTTTGCCAGGAGTGGCAGGCAGAGTATGCATAGAAAAAAATCATTCTCGCATGGTGTATCTCATGGATGACCTTCCTCCTTTAAGGCGAAATCCCGTGAACCTTGAAATGATAGAAGCAGCTAAACTTGTTGGAGTGGACTTCATTTTAAACGTAGTGACAAACAGCAAAAAGGAGATAGTAAAAATCGTAGCAGGGGATTTGGAAAGCGCTTGGTACGAAGGTGCATCAGTATCATCTGATATGTACGAAGTACCCATTGAAAGGAAAGCTGATGTTGCTATTGTAAGCGCTGGAGGATACCCGAGAGATATTAACGTTTATCAAGCTCAAAAAGCACTTGATCATGCCGATAAGGCAACTAAACTTGGTGGGACCATTATCTTGATCGCAGAATGCTCACAAGGGTATGGAGAGCGTACTTTCGAAGAGTGGATGCGCGATGCAAAACGTCCTAGCGACGTAATCGAACGTATAAAGAAGAAATTTGCCATGGGCGGACATAAGGCTTACGGCATATGTAAAGTGGCCGAAGAAAAGGAAATAATATTGATTTCTTCTTTATCAAAAGAGCAAACGGAAGGTCTGTTCATGCGCAAGATGGATTCTGTTGAAGAAGCGATAAAATACGCAGAAAAGAAGCACGATAGGCCGAATTACATATTAATGCCTTATGGTAGCCTGACGGTTCCCGCGCTTTGTAAATAGTTTTTAATGGACGTATCTGTCGCAGAGATGTGAGGTGGATCTTATGGATTTAACAAATGAAGAAATGCTAGAAAAAGCCAAAAAGCCTGCAGAAGAAGCAATAAAATTGCATCGTTTCTATCACGGGAAAATGCAGACAGTGCCAAAGTGCTGCATTAGGGACATATCGGACTTCGCCATATGGTACACGCCGGGCGTGGCGGAACCATGCAGGGAAATACAGAAAAATCCCGATCTAGTTTACGAATTTACCAATAAGGCCAACGCGATAGCAGTTGTGACCGACGGGACAAGAGTGTTGGGCTTAGGTGATATAGGACCTGAAGCTGGATTGCCTGTGATGGAAGGAAAGTGCATGCTCTTTAAATACTTAGGTGGCGTTGATGCCGTAGCCATCTGCCTTGACACAAAAGATCCTGATAAATTTATAGAGACGGTTAAGAATTTAACTCCAGCCTTTGGAGGAATTAACCTGGAGGACATCGCCCAGCCAAAATGCTTTTACATACTTGACGAACTTAGGAAGGATTGCAAGATACCTGTATGGCATGACGATCAGCAGGGAACGGCTGCGGTTAACTTGGCAGGTTTATATAGCGGACTTAAAATCACGGGCAAAAAAATCGATGATATAAGAGTTGGCTTCTTAGGTTGCGGGGCAGCAAACGTGGCTACAATAAGGATATTAATTAGCGCAGGCGTTAACCCTAAAAACGTGCTAATTACGGATAGTAAAGGTGTTATTTACTCGGGGAGAAGCGATCTTGATGACGTAAAGTATGACGTTAAGCGCCATCTCGCTCAAATCACAAATCCTGATGGCATAAGCGGAGGCCAAGAAAAAGTTTTCGAAGGCGCAGATGTGGTGTTCTGTTATACCAAGCCGGGGCCTGATGTGGTGAAAAAAGAATGGGTCGCAAAGATGGCCAAAGACGCAATGCTCTTTGCTTGCGCCAATCCAGTCCCTGAAATATGGCCCTGGGAGGCTAAAGAGGCTGGCGCTCGAATCGTGGCCACGGGTAGATCCGATTTTCCTAATCAAATAAATAACTCTTTAATCTTCCCTGCTGTATTTAGGGGGACGTTGGACGTAAGGGCATCTGCGATCACTGATGAGATGTGCATTGCCGCAGCTAAGACGCTTTCTGACTGTGCAGAAAAGATAGGTTTGCATGAAGATTATTTGATACCGACGATGGACGAAACGTGGGTGTACCCGGAAGTTGCTGCATCTGTGGGGGTGAAGGCGATTGAACAGGGCCTGGCAAAGATTACCATGTCTCGGGATGAATTGATCAAGGTGGCGGAGGAGAAAATAAGAATCGCTCAAGAGACCACAAAGATGCTCATGAAAGAGGGGTTGATAAAATCTGTATAATTTTTAAATAAAATGGCCGATATCATATTTAGGGATTGTCAGCATCGCCGAGTATCTTTGGATCCACGATGAAATCGAGGGTTTAGCCATCTGTTTCTTTGTCCTTAAATTGTACTTTGATGGCAAATGCTTATTCTTCCAAGACTAAGTCTAATGTGAATTGCGTTTTTGGCATAATGTTATGGTGGCAAGAACCTCCTTTACAACGAGTTTCGTTGGTTTTTGCCACCATAACAATTTTTATGTCAAATTTTCCATGCAAGGATTATGTTGCTCGATTTTTTTGACAAGGTCTAATGATAGTGATAATATTTCGCCAGAATGTAGTTAACGATGCCAATAATGCTAACAATGCTAACATATAGTTAAATGGGGAGGGTATAAAATGAGAAAAGTATTGTCGATTTTATTTATTGTAGCCTTAGCGTTGTCTTTGACCGCAAGTTTAGCTAAGGCAGGCGGGGGAGATGCAGCAAACGATTATCCCAAAAGACCCGTTCAAGTCATTGTAGCTTACAAGGCAGGAGGAGGTACTGACGTTGGTGCCAGAATACTATGCTCTGTTGCAGAAAAAATACTAGGACAACCTTTGGTGATCGTAAACAAACCTGGGGCCGACGGCGAGTTGGGATATACGGAGCTTTGCATGGCGGATCCCGATGGCTATACCATAGGGTTTATAAATCTTCCTACATTTGTAAGCCTGCCCATGCAAAGAAACACCAGATATAAAAAAGAAGACGTTGAACCGATCTTGAACCATGTTTACGACCCTGGCGTGATAGTTGTGAGAGCTGATAGCCAATGGAATACCATAGAAGAATTTATACAATATGCGAAGGACCATCCCGGAGAAATAACGATTTCAAATAATGGCACGGGGGCTTCGAATCATATAGGGGCAGCCCACTTTGCCACATTGGCCGGTATCAAGGTCACGCATGTACCCTTTGGCGGCAGTGCAGATATGTTAGCAGCTTTAAGAGGTGGGCATGTAAATGCTACCGTTGCCAAAATAAGTGAAGTTGCAAGTCTTGCAAAAAGTGGGGAGCTAAGGATATTAGCCTCATATACGGAAGAGAGATTGGATGGTTTCGAAGACGTCCCCACGTTGAAGGAAAAGGGTTATGACGTCTTGTTTGGCTCAGCGAGGGGCTTGGTTGCGCCTAAGGGCACTCCTAAGGAAATTATTTCAAAGCTTCACGATGTATTCAAAAAAGCTATTGAATCTCCGGAACACATGGAAAAGGCTAAAAATGCGAACCTTCCAATTAAATATATGGGACCCGAAGAACTTAGAGAATATATGGAAAGGGAAGAAAGATATCTAAAAGAGGTAGTCCCAACGCTTGACCTAAATTAAAGCAGATATAAACTCGGCTTAGAAACTCGATATAATACATTGAAATAGATATAATCTTACAAGGAGAGGGTATAAATTACCCTCTCCCTTTTGCAAAAAGCTCATTTGCATCCTAGAAGGGAGAAAAGAGACGATAATATGAAAAAATACAGTAATATTTTAAATATTTTTCTTATCGTTTTTTGCTTTTTGTATTTTTATTTAGCAAAACAATTGCCTCATAAAGTGGCAGTATATCCTTTCCTCATAACGGCTATATTAGGAGTATTGACTTTAGTGCATATTATTCAAACTTTCATGAAAAAGGAAGAGGGAAAGAGCGAAGGTATTTTTGAGAATTTTCAAGGAAAACAGTTTTTATTTGTTATCACGTCATGCTTTGCTTATGTATTTGTGGTAAATGTTTTAGGTTTTTTTACGGCTACTTTCATATATCTCATGATTACTCTCGTTGGATTGAGGGTTAACAAATATATTGCGCTTATTACAACTATGGGTTTTTGCATTGCAGTCTACTTCATATTTTGTTCTTTTCTAAAAGTACCCCTTCCAAAGGGATTTATAATTTAAATTGGAGGCGGGGAAATGAACGATGTTGTATATGGAGTTATAAAAGCTTTAAGTATAACCAACTTATTTGCAGCATTTGCCAGCGTAGCTCTTGGAACTATAATAGGTGCATTGCCCGGTCTTACTGCAGCAATGGGAGTGGCATTGTTGATACCTATTACCTTTGGCATGTCCCCCAGCACGGGTCTTATCACCCTTGCGGGAGTATATTGCGGTGCGATTTTCGGCGGATCAATTTCTGCAATTTTGATAAATACCCCTGGTACCCCCGCGGCAGCAGCTACGGTCATAGAAGGATATCAACTTACTCTTAAGGGCAAGGCCGGCAAAGCTCTAGGTACGGCGGTTATCGCTTCTTTCATAGGAGGTATCCTTAGCAGTATACCTCTTTATTTGTTTTCACCTCCCCTTGCAAAATTGGCCTTGAAATTTGGGCCTGCTGAGTATTTTTGGTTGTCAATTTTTGGGCTGACCATAATAGCTGGAGTAAGCTCGAAATCTATCATAAAGGGTTTGATATCAGGTGCATTAGGTCTCATGCTTTCAACCATAGGCATGGATCCCATGTTGGGAGTGCCCAGATTTACTTTTGGTTCCCCTTATTTGATTTCAGGTTTGCCTATTACTGCTACTTTGATTGGTTTGTTTTCAATGTCACAAGTGCTTATATTGGCTGAAGAAAAGATAGTATCAGGCAGAAAGTTTGTAGATTTTGAGGACAAAGTAATGTTAAGCAAAGATGAACTCAAAAAAATAATGCCGACATGTCTGAGATCCACAGTTATAGGCTCGATTACAGGGATACTTCCGGGAGCAGGTGCAACTATAGGATCTTTTATAGGGTATAACGAGGCGAAGAGATTTTCTAAAAATAAAGACGAATTCGGAAAAGGTGCAATGGAGGGAGTCGCAGGTGCGGAAGCGGCCAACAACGCTGTTACAGGAGGATCCTTGATACCAACTTTGACGTTGGGCATACCCGGAGAAAGTGTTACCGCGGTTTTGTTAGGCGGACTAATTATACAGGGATTACAACCGGGACCTGATTTGTTTACCGTGCACGGAAAAATCACATATACATTTTTTGCTGGGTTTATAGTAGTTAATATCTTCATGCTGATACTCGGTTTATTTGGTTCCAAGATCTTTGCTCGAATATCACTGGTTCCAGATAATATTTTAATCCCTCTAATATTTTCGCTTTGTACTGTGGGTTCTTATGCCATTAATAATCAATTAGCCGATGTTTGGATCATGTTTGCATTTGGCATATTTGGATATTTCGTAAGGAAATTGGATTTAAATCCTGCCGCTATAGTTTTAGCTCTCATACTTGGCCCTATAGGTGAAACGGGATTCAGAAGGGCGCTTATTCTGAGTCATGGCAGTATTGGCATATTATTTTCGAGCGTAATTAGCAAGGTACTGATACTTTTATCGATATTTTCACTCTTCTCTCCCTTTTTAATGGAGAGGATGCAAAGATCTCGAGACTAAAAAAGTAATCTCCTCTCTCGGGGAAGTGAAATAACACTTTAGTATTCTTCTTATTTGAAGTAACTAAAGTGTTATTTTCAAATATATCGTAGTAATAGATCAGAGAAAAAGGCGATTTGGATGATAACGCAAAATGAAATTATAATGCGATTGGTATTGGCAGCCATAGTAGGAGGCCTAATAGGATTAGAAAGAGAAGTTAAAAACAGACCTGCAGGCCTGAGGACTCATATTTTGGTTACGGTAGGTTCTGCTTTAGTTATGCTTGTTTCAATTGATGCTTTCAAAAGTGGAGACCCTGCAAGACTTGCGGCTCAGGTAGTTAGCGGCATCGGTTTTTTGGGCGCAGGAACTATTTTAAGAGAAGGCAATGCAGTAAAGGGTCTTACAACGGCTGCTTGCATTTGGACATGCAGTTGCATAGGCTTGGGGATAGGGATAGGCTATTATTATGGAAGCATGATTACGGCAGGAATAGTTTTGTTCTCACTTGTGTCCTTAGGTTTCCTCGAGAAACAAATTGAACTTTCAAAAACAGAAGTATTAAGATTAGTTTGTAAAGAAAGGACAGGATTAATAGGAGATATAGGAACTTTGCTCGGAAGGCATGATGTTTCAATCAAAAACATCAATATAATAAATGAGGAAGTAAATGGCGAAGAAGAGATGATATTAGAAATATCCGTAATAATACCTAGAGAAGAACGGATTAGTTCAATTTGTGAGGAATTGAACAGTGTTGAAGGTGTAGAAAGCGTGAGTGCAAAAGGAAACATTAAAAAGGGGTTTAAAAATATTAGATTAGGCATGTAGTTTGAGAATAACTATGGATGTATCATGTGCGGGTAAAAGTTTTTGCCTTGCCCCTATTGACAAAAGTTCAAAGACCTGGTTAAATAACCTAAAGTTCAAAGAGGAGTGTATGTTAAATGGCCTTTGCATCTCTTCGAATAAGACGAGCTAGACGTATAAGACCTGATTCCACTCGTTCGTTCCATATAAGGGCGACGAGGGGGAAAGTAGGTCTGTGCTCGTCGACAGAGAGGGGATGCGATAGCTGAGAGCGTTCCTCGAGTGAAGCCGGACCGAAGAGAGCCCCTGAGCCAGCTCCGAAGAAAGGTTAAGCCAAGTAGGAGCTCGGGTGGCCTCCGAGAAAGGGCCGGCAAGAGGGCAGGGCCAAAAAGGTCCTAGCCAAAAAGGGTGGCACCGCGGGTGAATTAAAGCTCGTCCCTTAAGGGACGAGCTTTTTTTATTTATGAACATATTTTCGAGAGGGAGGAATTATGATGTACAAAGGTAAGGTAGTTTTAGCTTATAGCGGGGGACTTGACACTTCAGTTGCCATAAAATGGCTAATGGACCAGGGCTATGACGTGATCACTTTCACCGCTGATGTTGGGCAAGTTGTCGATTTGGAGGCATGCAAGGAGAGGGCATTGTTAACCGGTGCCTGTAATGCCTACGTCATGGATTTAAAAGAAGAATTTGTACAAGACTATGTGTGGCCGGCTTTAAAGGCTAACGCCATGTATCAGGGAACATATCCGTTAACGTCGGCGCTTTCTAGGCCTCTGATTTCAAAGTATCTCGCTAAGATTGCGGAGATCGAAGGTGCCGTTGCCGTAGCCCATGGTTGTACCGGCAAGGGCCAAGACCAAGTGCGCATAGAGGTATGTACTAAGGCATTAAAACCCGACTTAAAGATGATGGCGCCAGTTAGGGATTGGCATTTTTCTCGCGATGAAGAAATAGATTATGCTAAAGAACACGGCATTCCGATCACGGTGACGAAGAAAAGTCCTTACAGCATTGATGATAATTTATGGGGAAGGGCCATCGAGTGCGGTCCTTTGGAGGATCCCTGGACTGAACCGCCATCTGATGCCTTTACGCTTACGGTAGATCCTTGGAAGGCGCCCTATGGAGTCGAGTACATAGAGATCACCTTCGAGAAAGGGATTCCTGTGGCACTAAACGGCGAAGAGATGGATGGCGTAACTTTAATCGCAAAATTGAACCAAATTGCAGGCAAGTACGGTGTAGGGCGCATAGATATGATCGAAGACAGGCTGGTTGGCTTTAAAAGCAGGGAGGTCTATGAATGTCCAGCACCGGTTGTGTTGCTGCAGGCTAAAAAGGCTCTAGAGAAAATGACATTGTCTAAAGATGTAATAGCTACCAAAGCCGATTTGGAGTTGAAATACGCTGAACTGGCTTACGTTGGACATTGGTTTTCGCCTCTAAGGGAAGCTCTGGATGCCTTCTTTAACCAAGTGCAGAAGTTCGTAAACGGTGTCGTAAGGGTCAGGCTTTACAAAGGTCAAAGCGTGGTTGTTGGCCTTAAATCTCCTAATTCCTTATATGCAAAGGATCTTGCAACTTACTCAGTCGAAGATACCTTTGACCATTCGTCGGCGGTAGGTTTCATAAACATTTGGGGGTTACCCATAGTTACCTGGAAGCAGGTGCATGATCCCAAAAGTGTCGGATATGAAAGCGAGATCACCCTTAGTAAGGAAACCGTTAAATCCCAGGTTTGAAACCTGGTTAAGTAGCCGTGTTTGAGATAAACGATTAAATATTATTCACATAGCAAGGTAACGTCATGAATTTGCATCGACGTTACCTTGTTATGTGGTATCTCTCGCAAGATCCTTCAGCGATTGAAGCTCTTTTTGCGTAATTTCTGGGGATAAATATCCACAATAAGCTGTGTTGTTATGATATAAAGGTTCTTCTTTTAGCGCAGGAAGGCCCTTGGCACTTTCCTCAAACATAAAAGTCCCTGGGATGGGGGAGTACTCCGCCAATTTTACAGTCGCGCCCAGGGATTTAACGAAGATGATTGCCTTTTTAACGCTTTCATAATCTTGCCCGGGCAATCCTACGAGGATGTATGTTTCTATGTCGCTGTGAGAGTAACCTGCCTTTAACAGATTTTCTACAGCCCATATGTACTGAGGATCATGAACCTTATCGGAGCCGGCTTTTTGTACGGAAGGATCAGTGCTTTCCAGGCTAAGGCGTATGGTCTTAAAGCCCGTTTCGTAAAGGTAGCGCGCACAAGTTTCATCGATTTCCCGCACATGGAGTCCGTTTGGAGTATGGAAACGCAAATGCCCGAAGTTTTCCTTGAGTTTTTCGCACAAAGAATAAAAATGGCTTTCTTTGTCTATTAAGAGCGCATCATCGTAGAAGGCGATATCTTTTACAGTCGCGAAGCCGGATTGAAACGAGATCTCGTCAATTACTTGTTTTAGGGGCCGCTTTTCATATTGAGGCCACAGCTTTTTGGAAGCGCAGTATCTGCAGTTTAAAGGACAACCTATGGATGTAATCGTGACGCCGTATTCCGGATTTTTGTATAAGTCCAGGCTCGGACGAAAATAGGGTATTTCAAGGGGCATCGTTTGGACTCCGTCAGCGCCCATCTTTTGGGCGTGATTTGGGCAAAGCTGGGCGTATATGCCGCCAAGCAGTAAAGGAATTTTTGGAAAGAACTTTTTTACTATATCGATGCACCACTTGACGCCCAGATACCAGTAGGTCATGCCAGAAGTAATCAAGATGATATCAGGGTTTTTTATTTTACTCAGCATTTCTTCGAAAGATTCCTTTGTCATGCCGTAGCGGTAAAATTTGCGAGGAATGTGCTTGTAGGGCAAGGGTTTTTCTATCTCTATCCTCTTAGTTTTATAGCGACCATATGTCTTTGCCTTATCGCGACCCTCGTAGATGCAGTCGATCAAGTCCACGCTATTTCCTCGATGACGCAGGTATTCCAAGATGTAAAGCAACCCCAATGGTTTGGCCCAAAAATCAAAAAAGGCAAAATCAAATACGGGGGGATTAATCCCCAATATTTTTTTATGTCTCAAGTCTTTAAGATAAGCCGTAAAGTCACTCATAGGCTAAGTATATCGCAATCTGAAGGAAGGGGCAGGTAAATTATGTGGGTTGTGAGCTTGAAATTGCAGGGACTCAAGCCGCGTCACCATTAACGGCCGATGCTTTTATTAGCCCCAAAGTCGCTCAAAAATAGCTAAGTTTCTACGCAGGGCATGTAGATATTATTTCAGGTCCGTTGCTCGTTCCTATCCTCGTTGCTCCAGCTTTTATAAAAGCATGAGCGGTTTTAAAATCACGAATGCCTCCGGCAGCTTTGACCCCCATGTCTGCGGGCACATTTGCGCGAAGGAGCTTTATGTCTTCAACGGTAGCGCCACCACTCCCGAAGCCCGTTGAAGTCTTTACGAAGTTGGCTCTGGCCTTGGATGAGAGGCGACAAGCCCTTATCTTTTCTTCCTCAGTGAGATAACAACACTCCAATATGACTTTTACGGTAGCACCGGAAGCAGCAGCTATCACCGCCTCGATATCCTTTAAAACGAGATCATCGTCCCCATCTTTTAGAGCCCCAATGTTTATCACCATGTCTATTTCTTCCGCTCCGTTTTTAAGCGCATTTTTTGCTTCAAGTGCTTTCACTTCGGGAAAGGTTGCCCCAAGAGGAAACCCAACTACCGATGCCACCTTTATGCCCGAACCCTTGAGTAGCATAGCCGCTAGCTGAACTCTGGAGGGATTTACGCAGACAGCAGCAAAGCGATATTGCAATGCCTCTGCACACAGAAGCTCAATATGATTTTTGGTTGCCATCGGTCTTAAATTTGTGTGGTCGATATATTGCGCGATTTCTTTACTGGTCACGTCCATACCTCCTTTTTATTGTCCGTCATGCGTATTGATTATAAATAGAAGTTTGTGCAAAAGGTTTTGGGCAAGTTAGAAATGGGTCTGTTTGCTCAGATTGCATGATGTTACATCTATCACATAAATATATAATAAAATTTAGAAGGGGTGATCGAAATTAACTATCCTAAATTTCCGACTTTTTGAAAATGGCGCCAAGTAACCGCGAGGTGCTGGCTGCTGCAGGATTAAACTCCCTTGAAGGGAAGGCAAATGCGGGATAAATATTTATATTAGATTTTTCTACAGTACAGCAGAAGGTATTATGAATTGTTTCTTAAAGGATAAAGCTCTAAAATAATATGTGAAGCGTACATTGCTCTCCTTGCGAGACTGCATGGTAAAAGAAAGCCTTTATTAAGGAGGAGGAAAATGATCGAAAAGAGTTTAATTTCATCGTTGACCCAAGTTGATCCCCAAATTTGCGGGATGATGGAAGGCGAGTTAGCGAGGCAGCGCGATGGTTTAGAGCTAATTGCATCGGAAAATTTTGTCCCCCTGTCGATCCTTCAAGCCCAAGGTTCTGTGCTCACCAATAAATACGCAGAAGGTTATCCTCACAAAAAGTATTATGGCGGTTGCGAATTTGTAGAAAATATAGAGGAATTGGCCATAAAGCGCGCATGCGAACTTTTTGGCGCCGAACATGCAAACGTTCAGCCGCACTCGGGAACGCAGGCCAACATGGCCGTTTATTTTTCTGTCATGGAACCAGGCGATACGCTTTTGGCCATGAACTTAGACCAGGGTGGCCATCTTTCTCACGGACATCCACTTAATTTTACTGGCAAGTGGTACAAAATAGTGCCTTATGGGGTCAAGCCTGACACTGAAACGATAGATTACGATGCTGTTGAGGCTCTCGCCAAAGAACACAAGCCCAAAGTCATAGTAGCGGGAGCAAGCGCCTATCCCAGGTTTATCGATTTCGAGCGATTCCAAAATATTGCCAGGGAAGTTGACGCCATTTTAATGGTAGATATGGCCCATATTGCAGGTCTTGTTGCCGGTGGTGTCCATCCAAGTCCCGTTCCTTACGCCGATTTTGTTACCACAACCACTCATAAGACCTTGCGGGGGCCGCGCGGAGCCTTGATCTTGTGTAAAGAAAATTACGGTGCCCAACTTGATCGAACGGTTTTCCCGGGCACTCAGGGCGGACCCTTCATGCATGTCATAGCGGCGAAGGCCGTATGTTTTAAGCTTGCAATGCAGACCGAGTTTAAAGAATATGCTAAACAGATCGTCGCTAATGCCAAAGCTTTGGCTAAAGGTCTTAGCGAGCGGGGCTTCAGGCTTGTATCCGGGGGCACTGATAACCACATGATGCTCGTTGATCTGCGGAGCAAAAACATAACGGGCAAGGAAGCAGAAAAAGTCCTGGAAAGCGTGGGCATAACTGTAAATAAAAACATGATCCCCTTTGATCCCGAAAAGGCGATGATTACGAGTGGCATTCGTATAGGAACGCCTGCTCTAACCACTAGAGGAATGAAAGAAAAAGAGATGGATATCGTAGCCGAACTGATCGACAGGGCCTTGTCTCATCCCGATGACGAAGCTGAAAAAGAAAGAGTGCGCAAGGAAGTCAAAGAGTTAGTTCGCTTCTTCCCGCTTTATCCAGAGCTCAGCAATCCCTGGGGTTAAATAAAATTAAGACAAAGGTCCGATGTCTAGATCGGTATCGGACCTTTGTCAGATAAAGCCAAATCATAAGAGGCATCTTTAGAAACATCTTTAGTTGTGAGTTGTGTCGCTAAGAAACTCAAGATTAGTCCTTCTGTATTTTGGGCGCACAGTCACTATTTTATACTTTAGATTTTTCTTCATTATTACCTGATTACCTGTTGTCTGTACAGTTCTATATAAAATTGTTTAGTAAATCCTAATCAAGTCCATGGCGAGTCTTCAAGTAAAAAGCTTCAGGTGGTGCTGTTGGCAGCTCGCCTAAATTTTTTCGTGCCTCTAACACCTTTTTGGAGGATTTGTCACGATATTCGGTAATTTTCTCTCCCCATGATTCGTCGCATGTTGAAAGGATTTGTATAGCCAGCAAAGCGGCGTTAACTGCTTGTCCTATTCCTACGGTTGCAACAGGGACCCCGGAAGGCATTTGTGCGATCGAAAGAAGAGCATCAATTCCCTTTAGCGGTCCAACCTCTAAGGGAAGACCTATTACGGGAAGTGAGGTATTGGCAGCTAAGACCCCAGGAAGAGCTGCAGATAAACCAGCAGCCGCCAGGATTACCTTGATGCCGCGGTCCCTTGCATTTTTGGCGTAGCTCATGACGTCTTCAGGGGTCCTATGTGCCGATGCGATGGTCACCTCGAAGGAAACGCCCAATTCATTTAAGATATCAAAAGCTCCCTTTAAGTATTCTACATCGGAATTTGATCCCATTACTATCCCAATGAGTGGCTTTCCCATTTTCTTTCCTCCTTGGTTTTGGTTAAATGGCTTTTAAGAATTTTTTGAAAGGCCCATGAGGCATAGCTAGGTTCTTCGTATTTGTGGGTCAACATGAGAAAATTAAAGCTCAATTCATCCACTCCTGCAAGAGGAAGTTCCACGAGACTGCCCCGCAAGATGTCTTCTTGTATCGCGAGTTTGCTGGTTAAAGCAAGGCCTACTCGGTGTCTTACCGCCTCTTTGAGCAGGTCAATATTGCCTAGGTCTATGAAGGTTTCTATGTTTATACGATGTCTTTTTAAAAAAGTTACGGCGATATCGTTGATGCTTGATGGCGTCGAAGCAAAGACAAAGCGTGTTCCATCTAACTGGGAAGGATTTATTTTGTCCTTTTTCCTCCAGGGATGTTCTGGCCAGGCGATTAAGGCCATGCGGTCTTCGTATATCCTGGTTATGTTGAGGAAGGGCGACAGAATCGACGTTCCATCTGGAACGAACCCTATGTCGACGGCCTTTGCTTCGACGGCGGACCTTATCTCATGTGCGTCCAACGATTGTAGCGTCAAATCTATTTTGGGGTGCCTTTTATGAAATTCTATCAAGGGCTTCATGAGAAGATATTGTGCCAGATGATGGGTGCTGGCCAAATTTAGGCTTCCTACTTCCAAGCTCTTGGTTGCCTTAAGCTTGTCGGCTATTGAGTCCGTCTTTTCGATGATCTTTTTAGCTATTTCAAAAAAGACCTTCCCGTCGGATGTGATACATATGCGCCTTCCCCTTTTATCAAAAAGCTTTATTTCAAATTCTTCTTCAAGCGCCTTTATCTGTTGGCTCACGGCGGATTGTGTGATGAAAAGCCTTGAAGCCGCGCCAGTAATGGACATTTCATCGCAAACGGCAAGAAAGGTTCGCAGCTGCTGTAGGGTCATTTTTAAAAATCCCCCTTTGTCTGATCATCTAATAAGGTATGCCTAAAGTATATCAGAAATAAATATTAATTGTAACTTAAATAAATTCTAGTATAATAGAAACCAATAATCGATTATCATAGCGGTGAGGTTATTATGTTGAAGCAAGAAACCCTTCAAGAAGTTATGTGCCAAGTCTCACCTCAGACGGTAGTTGAGTTATGCTCCAAATTAGTAAGCATTCCAAGCACCTCAGGCAGGGAAGAAAAAATTGCTCATTTCTTGTCAGACCTCCTAAAAACGCTTGGTTACGATATAGTTACTATGGACGATATGGGGAATGTCGTTGGAAGGCAAATGCTAAATCCCGGGGGAAAGCGTCTGCTTTTTGAGTCTCAAATGGATCACGTCGATGTTCGAGACGCCATAGAATGGTCCTTTTATCCTTACGGAGGGGTAGTAAATAATGGTTATCTTTGCGGCAGAGGTGCCGTCGACGCTAAGGGAAGCTTAGCCGCGATGATCATAGCCGGTTCCGAGCTCAAAAGACATGCCAAATTTTTAGGCCTAAGCGGCGAATTGGCCGTAGCCTGTGTCGTTAACCAGGAAGTAGCCGAAGGAGTGGCCTCCTCCAAGGTGCATGAGCTTTTTGAACCTGACGGAGTGGTCATAGGAGAGGCGTCGAATTTGAACATCAAAAGGGGCCAGCGCGGAAGGGCGGAGCTTATCATCGAGGTTCAAGGTAAAAGTGCCCACACCTCTCTTCCGCTTTCGGGAGTAAACGCCGCAGAAAAGATGGTTTTTCTCCTTTCTTATATTAGGCAACATTTTTTGCCACCGCGCCATTACTTGCTTGGCGACGGGATCATGGTTTTAACCGATTTGACGACCTCGCCTTCTTCTGGAACTAGCGTTTTGCCCGACAGGTGCGTTGCCACCTTCGACAGGAGGCTTTTGAGTGGAGAGACGGAAGGGCAAGTCCTGGAGGAAATTTCGCGCCTGATATCGCTTGCAAGGGACATCGATCCTGATATTAACGCTGACGTAAGAATCTCAGAGGATTACGTGGAATGTTTTACCGGAAAGCGCATCAGGGTCAAACATTTTGCTTCGGGCTGGTTTTTTGAGGAAAGCGAAGAGCTCGTTGAAAAAGCTTTGAGGGGCTTGCGCTCGGCGGGGATGGATCCTTCTTTATCTGAGTCCGGCTTTGGCACGAATGGCTGTTATTATGGAGGAATAAAGGGCATTCCGACCATAAGCTTTGGTCCCTCGGAGGAAAAGCTGGCTCACACCAAAGATGAGCGCCTAGACGTAGATCAGCTCATAAAGGCCACGCAAGGGTATATGTCAATAGCTGCATCTTTTCTTGAAGGATAGCCTTCATTTGCCATTGCATCGATGAGTTCTTTGAATGAGCGGTTAAATCAGATGGTCGTTATCTAGTTCGAAAGGCACCGAAAAAGGAGGTATTGATCGTGGCCCTAGTAAAGAAGTTAAAATGCGTCCTTTGCGGAAAAGAGTTTGACCCTGAAAGTGACACTTTCACCTGCACGGACTGCGGACCTGACGGCACTTTAGACGTTTTATATGATTACGGGGAAATAAAGGGCAAGTTCACTCAGGAAGCTTTATCTCAAAGAAAGGAAAAAAGCATCTCGCGTTATATAGACCTTCTTCCCATAAGCGATCTCTCTTTTTCCCGAACCTAAAGGTCGGATGTTCCCCCCTGTATGAAAGCTCATTTTGGGCAAAAAAACTTGGAGTAAAACAAGTCTTAATAAAAGACGATGGCAGAAACCCCACGGCTTCTTTTAAAGACAGGGCGAGCTTTATAGGGGTAGCGAAGGCAAAAGAGGCGGGCGCAACGTCAATTTCATGTGCTTCTACTGGAAACGCCGCAAGTTCGCTGGCAGGGTGTGCTGCCGTTGGCGGCCTTGATTGCTACATATTTGTCCCGGAAAAAGCTCCCATAAATAAAGTAACTCAACTTTTGATATACGGGGCTAAGGTATTTTTGGTCAAAGAAACTTACGAAGATGCCTTCCGGTTGGCCTCGAAGGCAATTGAAACTTATGGTTGGTATAACAGAAACAGCGCCATAAATCCTTACCTGGTCGAGGGTAAAAAAACGTGCGCGCTTGAATTGGCTGAAGAGCTCTCCTTTGATCTTCCCGACAAAGTCTTTGTTTCCGTGGGCGACGGCTGCATAATAAGCAGCTTTTACAAGGGCTTCT
Source organism: Acetomicrobium sp. (assembly GCF_059026225.1). NCBI lineage: Bacteria > Thermotogati > Synergistota > Synergistia > Synergistales > Acetomicrobiaceae > Acetomicrobium > Acetomicrobium sp. The sequence continues at coordinate 45,362 of NZ_JBWQOQ010000001.1, read as the reverse complement.
ACGACCTGAAACAAATTGGCCTCATAGATGAAATGCCGGAGCTCATAGGAGTTCAAGCCGAAGGCGCAGCTCCCATATATAAGGCATTTATAGGAGGAAAAAATTTTATAGCCAAGGAAAAGACCAATACCTTGGCAGATAGCATCGCCGTAGGAGAACCTCGAAACTGGGCCAAGGCGCTTCGCGCCGTAAGAAACTCAGGAGGTGATATGCTCACTGTTACCGATGAAGAGATATTAGAGGCCATGAGGTTGCTTGCCCGCACCACGGGGGTATTTGGAGAACCCGCAGGCGTCGCCAGTTTTGCCGGACTTTTGAAGTACGCTCAAAGCCATGAGTTGAAAGGCGACGAGAGGATAGCCGTGATCGTCACGGGCAATGGCTTGAAGGATTCAGAGAGCGCAAGAAAAGCTGCCGGCAGTCCTTTCGTCGTCAAGCCGACGCTTGAGGCAGTAAGCTGTATCCTCGATTCAATGAGTTAAACAAAACTAAATATAAACAAAAGGAGAGAGCGAAATTGATAGACCTCACCATTAACGAAGAAGTTTTAAAAAAGGCCGTAGAAAGGGCGAAAGAGAGGGGCATCATTCTTCCTACCTTTGAACAGATGAAGGATCCGACGAAGATTCCACAAGCCATTAAGGAGAAACTTAAGGAAGTAGGTCTTTGGGATGTAAATCCACTTAACCTCTTTCGCATAACCTGGAAGAACGAACCCAAAGAAAAGGGTGGAACTTTCGGGAAAGTCAACTACTTTGTGATGCCGAGCGAAATTACGGGCGTCAAAGCGAAGATCGTGGCTTTGGTCGGCAAGTGGTTTCCTACAGGTGCTCATAAAGTTGGCGCCACTTACGGTTGTCTCGTTCCTCGCCTCGTAACAGGACAATTCGACCCGACCTCTCAAAAAGCGGTATGGCCTTCTACTGGAAATTATTGCAGGGGCGGGGCTTACAACTCTCAACTTTTAGGTTGTGACTCTATCGCCATACTCCCTGAGGGGATGAGCAGGGAAAGGTTTGAATGGCTCAAAAGCGTTGCCGGGGAAATCATAACTACGCCCGGTGGCGAAAGCAACGTCAAAGAGATATTTGACAAATCTTGGGAATTGAAACGCACCAGAGAAGACGTAGTGGTATTTAACCAATTCGAAGAATTTGGAAACTACCTCTGGCATCACGAGGTAACCGGCAGTGCCATGGAAGAAGTATTGGCAGAAATCATGAAGCCTGAAGATAAATACTTTGGCGTCTCCTTGACCTCAGGCTCCGCCGGGACGCTTGGAAGCGGCGATTATCTAAAAAAAGTTTTCCCTCAAAGCAAAATTGCCGTTTGCGAAGCTAAACAATGCCCGACCCTCCTTTACAACGGTTTCGGCGATCACAGGATCGAAGGCATAGGCGACAAGCATGTCCCATGGATACATAACGTTAAAAATACCGATATGGTTGTCGACATAGATGACGAAGCCTGTCTGCGCCTGCTGAGGCTTTTTAACGAAGATGCTGGGAGAGAATACCTAAACTCAGTGGGTGTTCCACGCGAAGTAACGGACAACCTCTCGCTTCTTGGGATATCGGGCATAGCAAATGTCATTGGCGCAGTGAAGATGGCGAAATACTATGATCTCACCGAAAAAGACATAATATTGACAGTCTTCACCGATTCAGCCGAAATGTACCACTCAAGGGTAGAAGAAATGAGAGAAGCAGAGGGTCCTTACGACAAACAACTGGCAGAAAAGGACCTTCACGCCTACATGCTCTCTCAGACCACAGATTGGATGCTCGAGCTTTCTTATTACGACAGGTTCCGCATTCACAACCTCAAGTACTACACCTGGATAGAGCAACAGGGAAAATGTCCGGATGAACTGAATGCTCAATGGTACGATTACGAAAACTACTGGGAAAACATTCCCAAGGTGACGCCTAAAATAGACGAGCTAATCGAAAAGTTTAACGAAAGGACAGGCCTTTTGAAAGAGCTTAAATGAAATCGCCTTAGAGGGGGCTGCAATAACAATCGATGATTGTGTTGTCCATTTTGATTTGTATCATGTCTCTTTCTTCGCGAAGCTATGCTATTTTTAAGTGATTAGTAAAAAAGGGGGGATCGACGTGGAACTGAGAGAAGAGATACTTAGAAAGGCTGAAAGCTACAGGCCTCTTATCAGTAAGTTTTTAAGGGACATCATTGCTCTTCCAAGCCAAAGCTCCAATGAAGGGGCGGTTGTAAATAGGATTGCTCAAGAAATGGAAAAGGTGGGTTTTGACAGGATAGATATTGACCCCATGGGAAACATACTTGGATACGTTGGAAATGGTCCTAAGCTGATTGCCATGGATGGTCACATAGATACGGTCGATGTGGGAGATCCTTCTCTTTGGACCTTCGATCCTTACGAAGGATTCGAGGACGAAGAACGAATTGGCGGAAGAGGGGCTAGTGACCAAAAAGGCGGCATGGCCTCGATGGTCTACGGAGCAAAGATCATGAAGGAGTTAGGATTGCTTGGCGATTGCACTGTGCTCGTAACGGGCACGGTACAAGAAGAAGACTGCGACGGACTTTGCTGGCAGTACATCATCGAAGAGAACAAAATAAGGCCCGAGTTCGTATTGTTGACCGAGCCAACCGCATGCAGGGTTTACAGGGGTCAACGGGGCAGGATGGAGATTAAAGTTGCGACCAAAGGTGTGTCTTGTCACGGTTCGGCTCCAGAAAGGGGAGATAACGCCATTTACAAGATGGCTCCCATCATACTTGAGCTCAGGGCCCTGCACGAAAATCTTGGCTACGATGAATTCTTGGGCCGAGGCAGCCTGACGGTATCGGAAATTTTCTTTACCTCCCCGTCGAGATGTGCCGTTGCCGATAGCTGCGCCATTTCCATTGACAGACGCCTAACTAGAGGAGAAACCTGGGAAGAGGCTTTAAATCAAGTAAGGAGGCTTCCTGGAGTTAAAGCTTCTTCGGCTGATGTGTCTCTTTATTCTTACGCGCGTCCATCGTGGAAAGGATTGGTGTATCCTACGGATTGCTATTTCCCTGCATGGGTGGTGGAGGAAGATCACATAGCTTGCAGGACGCTCGTTGAGGCTCATAGAAAACTTTTCGGCGAAGATCCCCTAGTGGACAAGTGGACTTTTTCGACAAATGGCGTTTCCATCATGGGACGTTACGGCATCCCCTGTGTGGGTTTTGGCCCGGGACACGAGGAGCAGTCTCATGCTCCAAACGAAGTCACCTGGAAGGATGAGTTGGTAAAGGCAGCGGCTCTTTACGCCGCCGTGCCTTACGTTTATTCAAACATGAAAAGCTAGAATGAGGGGGGTAAAAATATGCAAACACAATTTCGAAATAAACATTTTATAACTCTTCAGGAGTGGACTAAGGAAGAAATAGATACGCTTCTAGATGTTTCTTTCGAGCTTAAAAGACATTTCGCCATGGGAGTTCCAACGCCTTACCTTTTATATAAGACCATATTTTTGATGTTCTTTGAGCAGTCAACGCGCACGAGAAACTCCATGGAGGCCGGCATCGCTCAGTTAGGAGGGCATGCCAATTACTTGGACACGAGTACCATGCAGATCGCACACGGCGAATCGGCCAAGGATACGGCCATAATACTTTCCCGCTTCGGCCACGGCATAGCCTGCCGTAATTGTTTTTGGGACATCGGCAACAAATATCTCCGCGAGATGGCTGAGTGGGCCACAGTTCCTGTCATGAACTTACAATGCGACTTATACCACCCGATGCAGGTCTTGGCCGATCTCATGACGATAAAAGAAAAGGTAAAAGACACCCAAGGGCTTAAGGTTTCCGTAATTTGGGCTTACGCTACTACTCATAAAAAGCCGATATCTGTGCCCTTGAGCCAAATTTTACTCTTCCCCAGGTATGGCATGGATGTGACCCTGGCTTATCCGGAAGGCTACGATATGCCCGATTGGGCCATAAAGCAAGCCGAAGAAAACGCCAAAGCAAACGGCGGAAGTCTTAGAATCACGCATAACCAGGAAGAGGCTTACGAAGGAGCACACGTGGTGATCCCCAAAAACTGGGGAGACTGGGTAACCAATCCCGATCCGGAAGTTATCAACCCTCGATTAGAAGCCAACAAACATTGGAAGTGTACCGAAAAGATGATGAGCCTTGCTGACCCCGACGTCATGTACATGCATGCCCTACCGGCAGATCGCAAAAACGAGGTTGAAGATTCGGTCATAGACGGGCCTCACTCCATCGTTTTTGATGAGGCAGAAAATAGGATACACACGGCCAAGGCGGTAATGACCTTGACCATGGGAGGGAAGTAAAGTATTTACTTTGCCCTTAGAGGAGGGGGAAAATATGGCAAACTTGAAAGTAAATATAGCTGGGATGGAATTTGAAAATCCCTTGATCGTCGCTGCGGGACCTCCTTCAAGAAATTACGAGACCATCAAAAGAATGGTTGAAGGCGGAGCAGGCGGCGTCGTCACGAAGACCATATCGGTAAAGGCTGCCGATGTGCCTCGTCCCTGTATGGCTGCCTTTAAGGAAAGCTTCATAAACGCAGAGCTTTGGTCCGAACATTCTCCGGAATACTGGCTTGAGAATGAATATGAAAGGATTTCCGCATTGCCCGTCCCAATAATAGTGGGGATGGGATACACAGCTGAAGAACTTTCCGATCTTATCCCAAAGACGGAGCCTTTTGCCGATGCCTTTGAGATATCAACCCACTACGTTGGCCGCGATATTACGCCGGTATTAAATACTATTACGGCAGCTCGTAGATCTACCAAAAAACCGATTATCGTAAAGGTGAGTCCAGGTGTTCCGGATTTGGCCGAGCTGGGAAGAAGGCTCGAAGAAGTCGGGGTGGATGCTTTGGCTGCCATCAATTCGGTGGGGCCGGCTTTGAGAATAGATTTAAAGACGGGCTTGCCCTACATGGGAAGCAGCGACGGTTACGGTTGGGTCTCTGGACCTGCTATCAAAGGAATAGCGCTTCGCCACGTATTTGAGCTATCGCAGGCCGTTTCCATACCAGTCATAGGGGTAGGAGGGGTCTCAACTGGTGAGGACGTTGTTGAAATGTTTATGGTCGGTGCTTCGGCAGTGCAAATATGCACCCAAGCGATCGTAGAAGGTCCCAAGGCCTTCAAGAGGATCGCGCAAGAAGCGTCAAAGTGGCTGGACGAACATGGCTACTCTTCCCTTGAAGAAATAAAGGGGTTAACCGCCAAAAAGTGGTCGACGAGAAAAGAACCCCTTGTCAAAGTGACACCTAACGTGAACGAGGAAAAATGCACCGGATGTCACCGATGCGAGGAGTCATGTCTGTATTACGCTATAGCCGTAGGACCTTCCGGTAAGGCCGAAGTCACCCCTGATGCCTGTTTTGGATGCGGGCTCTGCTATACGCGTTGTCCCGTCGGTGCCATTACGCTGTCTTGAACACCTGCTTTAGCCCTGTAGGCATAGGCATACGGCCACAGGGCCAAAGCGAGGCTAGAGGGGGAAAAGAGATGTTTAGTACAGTAAATAAACCTGTAGAGAGGATTGATGCCTACGAAAAGGTGACGGGAAGGGCGAAGTACGGAGCTGACCTTCAGTTTGCCGGCATGTTGTACGGTAAGGTGCTCCGGGCAAGGTATCCTTCGGCCAAAATAAAGAAAATAAACGTCGAAAGGGCGCGTTCCCTTCCGGGCGTATGGGCGGTCATGACGGCTGAAGACGTCCCTTGTAACGAAATAGGCGTCATAATCCAAGACCAACAGATCTTGGCAAAGGAGCGTGTTTATTACATAGGTGATGGGATAGCCATGGTGGCAGCTGAATCTATAGAAATCGCTGCCAGGGCCTTAGAGGCCATCGAAGTTGAATACGAAGAGATCCCGGGCGTATTTTGTCCAATCGAGGCTAAAAATGAGAGTCCAATTCATCCAGACCGCAGGGATAACGAGATAATACACCACAAACTGAGGAAGGGCGACGTAAATAAAGGTTTTGCCGACTCAGACGTGATTTTAAATAGGGAATACGATACGCAGTTTGTCGAACACGGCTATCTGGAACCTGAAGCGGTAGTTGCTGTGCCTCACGAGAACGGGAGCTTGGTGACGGTTTACGGTTCAGTGCAAAATATATTTGCCACGAGGGATGCCGTTGCAAGGTGTCTAAAGGCTGGTTTGAGCGAGATAAGGATCGTTCAAAACCACATAGGAGGCAGTTTCGGCGGAAAAGACGAGGTCGTATCTTCCATGGCTTGCAGGGCTGCCATTTTGGCTTTAAAGACAAACAGGCCTGTGAAGATGGTAAACACCAGAGAAGAGTCCATTGTAGAAAGCTACAAAAGGCATCCCTATAAGATGAAATACAAGATCGGAGCCACGAAAGACGGAAGGCTTTTGGCCATGGAAATTGAAGTAGTAGCAGATGGTGGAGCTTATGCCTGCCAAACCCCCTTCGTTCCCTGGAGGTCTGTCGTTCAGGCGACCGGACCCTACGAAGTACCTCACGTTAAAACCGATACCTATGGTTATTACACCAATAACGTCTACACGGGAGCCATGCGCGGTTACGGCTCTCCCCAGGTGATATTTGCAAACGAGTCTCTAATGGATGAGCTTGCCCAGGAGCTGGGGTTAAGTCCCCTTGAGATTCGCATGAAAAACATCTTGAGGAACGGTTCTGTAACGGCAAGCGGCCAAAAATTGGATCGCCACGAAGTGAGCCTGGCTGAGGTCATAGAAAAGGCGGCTAAGGCCATTGATTTCGAGGAAAAATATAAAAGATACAGCAAACCACAAAGCGGAGATACCCGAAGGGGCATAGGCATGGCCATAAGTTACAGAGGCTGCAGCCTGGGCGCTGAGGCAGTGGACGCTGCCGGTGCTGTTTTGTCGATTCAAAAGGATGGAAGCGTTTACCTTTACAGTGGTTTGGCTGAAAACGGTCAGGGATTGAAGACCGTCTTCTGTCAAATTGCTGCCGAAGAGCTTGGAGTGGGCATGAAGCACGTAACTTTTTTAGAAGCCAATACCTTGATTTCCCCCGACAGTGGCTCCACCGTGGCATCTCGTTCCACCTTGGTGGGAGGAAACGCCGTCTTAAATGCCGCCAGAAGGGCAAAAGATGCCTTATCAAAGTTTGTAGCCGATCAGTTTGGTTTATCCTCAAGTGATCTCGTCTTTGAAGACGACTATTTATTTACCTTGGACGGCAAGAAATTGATTTCCTTTGCAGAAGCTGCCAACAAGGCTTTCTGGGCGGGCGTTCAGCTGTCCCATGTGGGCTGGTATGTAGCGCCAAGCATTCACTGGGACGAGGAGGCGGGAAAGGGAAATCCCTATTTTACATACGTCTACGCCTGTCAGATGGCAGAGGTCGAAGTTGATATGGGAACGGGAGAGGTGACGGTGTTGAACATGGCAGCCGCCCATGACGTAGGCAGGGCGATTAACCCGGAGATGTTGAAGGGCCAAATATACGGAGGAGTGATGATGGGACTGGGATATGGCATCTTGGAAGAAGTGGAAATTGACGAAGGCTATATCTTAAACTTGAATTTCGATAATTATTTGATGCCGACTTCCAAGGATATGCCTACGATCATTCCTATCATCGTCGAAAATCCCGATCCGGACGGACCGTACGGTGCAAAGTCCATAGGTGAACCTACGCTTGAACTTGGAGCTGCTGCCATAGCCAACGCCATAGCACAGGCAACGGGCAAGAGGATCAGATCCTTGCCCTTGAACTTAGAGAGGGTGCTTTTGGGCTATCCCTTAAAGAAGGGGCGTGGCAAGAAATGATTGACTACGAATTTATAAAGGCGCGTTCTTTAAAGGAAGCCCTAGATTTCCTCGGCAATTATGAAGACGTCAAGGCCATTGCCGGCGGGACTGACTTGATTGTCGATATTAGAAAGGAAAATGTCAGGGCTAAGGGATTTAAACGTTTATTGGACATAAGCGGTTTAAAAGAACTTGAATTCATAGAAAAAGAGCGAGACCGTGTAGTATTGGGAGCTTTGTTGACCCATACCTCTTTGATCGAATCTCCCATCATTGAGCAACACTTCCCCTTACTGGCCTCAGCTGCCAAGACCATTGGCTCTCCTCAGATTAGAAACAGGGGCACGATTGGAGGAAATATCAATAATGCTTCTCCAGCTGCCGATTTGCTTCCTCCACTCATCGCCTTAAAGGCACAAGTTAAACTGTGTTCTGTCAGGGGCGAAAGGACCATGTCATTGGAAGAATTTTTGGCTGGTCCCTACAAGACAAATCGCCAAAGTGACGAACTCATGACTGAGGTGCACATTCCACTTGTCAACGAAGACTATCTGGGGAACTTCCAAAAGATAGGAAGAAGGAAAGCCATGAACATAGCCCGCCTAAATTTGGCCATCCTTTTAGGCATAAATGACGGCACTATTTTTGATCCAAGGGTCGTGCCCGGTGCGGCGACGGCCTATCCGATACGTTTTGGAAAGGTGGAAGAAGCCATTTCAGGCAAAGACATAAAAGACATCGATCCGGCCGAGATAGGGGAACTTGCAAGTGAAGAGATGGTCTCCTTTACGGGCGTTCGCTGGTCCACGCCTTACAAGCGTGTGGCTTTAGCGAGCTTGGTCAAAAGGGCATTAGAGTCGATTTTCCAGGAGGCGAAGGTCGATGAGTAAGATCGAAGTTAACATTACCGTAAACGGGGCAAAACATCGCCTTGAGGTAGGACCAAAGGAGAGATTAATCGATACGCTTCGGGAGCGTCTTCACCTTACCGGTACGAAAGAAGGCTGCGGCGTGGGAGAATGTGGCGCTTGCACGGTTATCCTTGACGGCGAGGCGGTACATTCCTGCTTGATTCTGACGGCACAAGTCGATGGAAGCGAGGTTTTAACCGTCGAGGGCTTAGAGGTTGACGGACGTCTTCATCCGCTGCAGGAAGCTTTCATACAACATCACGCCATTCAGTGCGGTTTTTGCACTCCTGGCATGCTCATGTCCGCCAAGGCCTTGCTCGACAAAAACCCAAACCCGACCAGAGAAGAGATAAAAACCGCCATAGAAGGAAATTTGTGCCGTTGCACGGGGTACGAGCAGATCATCGAGGCCATAGAAAGTGCAGCGAATGAGCTTCAAGCTGCTTCACATTAAACATAGAAGCTTCTTAAGCACTTAAATTTGTTTTTGTTTGCCCAAATTAGATAAATTTAGCAGTTAGGAGTCAGAAAGGAGGGATAGAAATGCTGATATTAAAAGGCGGAACAATTGTAACCCTAGGTGAAGACTGCAGGGTAATAGAAGACGGTGCTGTGGTCATCGATGGTGACACTATAGCTGCGGTGGGGAAAAGCGGCGATATCCTTGCAAAATATGGTAATGGGGAAGGCGTAACTGTAAAAGACTTGGGCGGTAGGCTCGTGATGCCGGGTTTGCTAAACGCTCACATGCATTTTTACAGTACCTTTGCTCGAGGCATGTCCATAGCAGGCCCCTCGCCAAAGACGTTTAAGGAGATCTTAGAACGGCTTTGGTGGAGTATGGATAAAGACCTCGCGACTGAAGAAGAACTTTACTACAGCGCCCTGATAGGTGCCATAGAATCTGTTAAATGCGGTACCACCGCCCTGCTGGATCATCACGCTTCATTTGGCATGATCGATGGGAGCTTGGACGTTTTGGAGAAAGCCTTGCGTGACATAGGGCTTAAAGGATCGCTTTGCTTTGAGGTTTCAGACCGTTGGGGCCCAAAGGCGAGGGACACCTCCATCGCTGAAAACGTCAGATTCATAAAAAAGAACAAAAACGATCCCTTTGTGCGGGCAATGTTCGGGCTGCATGCATCTTTCACGCTGGAAGATGAGACCGTAAGGCGCTGCGTGAGAGAGGCAGAAGACCTGGACGTGCCCTTTCACTTTCACTTGGCAGAAGGTCTCGCGGACGTGACCGATGCCAGGGAAAGGGGTTACAAGGGTGTAACGGACAGGTTGTACGAGCTCGGGGTTTTAACTACTGGAAGCCTTGCCATTCACGGGGTGCACATAGACGAGCCCGAAATCGATCTTTTGGCAAAATGTGGCGTAAATGTCGTTCATAATCCGGAGTCCAACATGAACAACGCCGTCGGCGTGCCAAACGTCGTGGGGATGATTGCAAAGGGCGTAAACGTAGGACTAGGTACTGATGGTTATACCCCTTCGATGCTGGAGTCGGCCAAGGTCGCTTACATAATACATAAACACGAACGGCGAGATCCGACCGTAGGTTGGACTGAGACGGCAAAGATGCTTTTCGAGTCAAACGCTTCCATATTTTCCGAACACTTTGGCAAGCCCATGGGAGTTATAAAAGAAGGGGCCGCTGCTGATCTGGTGATTCTTGATTACTTTCCGCCAACGCCCTTGATACCTCAAAACTTTTTGGGACATCTCATATTTGGCATCAGAGATAACGCCGTAAACACCGTCATTGTGGACGGGAAAGTGGTGGTCGAAGATCACGTCTTGGTCACCATGGATGAAAGCCACGTGATGTCTGAAGCCAAAAGGGTAGCAGAAAGCTACTGGAGCAAAAGGAGTTGAAAGCAATGGAGTGGCATTGGCCAAAAGATTTAGAGGAATTGGCAAGACTCCTGAAGGAAGAAGGGGCGCTCATTCATGCAGGCGGCACGGCGATAAGGGAAGAAAGGATTAAATCTGCAGTGCACGTTATCGACATGTCTTGTCTGCCCTTAAATTATGTCAAAAGGCAAGATGGGGTTTGGCATATCGGCGCTACTGCAGTTCTTAACGACATCATAGATGCCTTCGAAGGAGCCCATGGCGATCACTTGCTCGTCAAAGCTTTAAAGAACACTGCAACAACGCCCTTGAGAAACCGCATTACCGTGGGAGGGAGCGTCTTTTTGTCGCCCCTTTGGTCTAATCTGATGGGTCCGCTTTTGGCACTTGAAGCGGAAGTGGAAGTGGTTGGCAAACTAAATGGAACGTACAAATACGAAGACCTCTTGTCCAAAAAGGCTGAGTTTCAAGGAAGCGCAGTAAAGGAAATAAAGTTCTCAGATAAAAATATAATGTATTTCTTTGACAGGTTTGCTCGCACTGCAACGGATTACTCAGCTTTTACCGTAACCATCGTTTTGGCAGTTGAAACAGATGTTGTTAAGGACGCGAAGATTGTCGTCACGGGTTGTAAGAAAATTTATGAGAGATTGAGTCAAGCGGAGACCAAGGTGATAGGGAAAAAACTTAAAGAGCTTACTCCAGAAGACATCCTTGAAGGTGCAAACGTGGAATTTGCCGATAAGCCCGCAGGAAGCGGGGCCTATTTGGCCGAAGTTTCAAAGGTCTTTTTGTGCCGCGGACTTGAGGCCTTGGGGTGTGCGAGGTGATGAAGATGAAGGCAAACTTTAAAATAAACGGAAAAAACTTTGAATTTGAATTTCCTCCTCACGCTAAGCTTCTTGACGTATTGCGAGAAAACGGCTTTACGGAGGTAAAGTGTGGCTGCAGGGAGGGCTTTTGTGGCGCTTGCTCTGTGCTTTTGGATGGAAAACTCGTAAACTCCTGCATGATTTACGCTGCTTCCGCCAAAGACAGAGAAATCACCACGGTCAAGAAGATAGGAACACTTCATGAACCGCATCCCATACAGGAGGCCTTCGTTGAGGCGGGAGCCGTTCAGTGCGGCTACTGCACTCCAGGCATGGTGCTTGCCACTTACACGTTGCTCGAAAGAAACCCGAACCCGACCGATGAGGAGATAAAAGAGGCCCTTGACGGAAATTTCTGCAGGTGCACGGGTTATGTTAAGATCATCGATGCTGTCAAGCTTGCGGCGGAGAAGGTGAAAGAAAATGACTAATTATATTAATGTTGGGAAAAATAAAGAAAAGGTAGACGCTCTTGCGCTAGCGACGGGCGAACCGCTTTTTACAGACGACTTTTTCCTCAAAGATCCTCTTCATATAGCCTTTCTTTATTCACCTCACGCGCATGCAAGGATAAAATCGATAGATACGAGCGAAGCCGAGTCCACGCCCGGCGTGGCTCTGGTTTTGACTTACAAAAATACTCCAAGGGTACTTTATACATCGGCCGGTCAGTCCTATCCTGAACTGTCGCCTTACGATATGTACATGTTTGATGAAAAGGTGAGGTTCGTTGGCGACAGAGTTGCGCTGGTTGCAGCAGAGACATTGGAAATTGCAAAAGAGGCGGTAAAAAAGATAAAAGTGGAATACGAAGTTCTTCCTGCCCTTTTTGACATTGAGAAGGCCGAAAAAGACGGCGCTCCCGTGCTTCATGACGGCGATGAGCACACACTTATATCTTCTGCCATCTACAAACCCGAAAAGAACTTGGTCGCTAGAATATCCTTTATATACGGCGATTCGAAAAAGGGATTTGAGGAATCTGATTTAGTGGAAGAGGCTACCTACTATACCCATAACGCATCGCACTGTGCCCTCGAGACGCACGTAGTTAAGGCCACATTTGATCAATACGGAAGACTCGTACTCATCACTTCTACCCAGGTCCCCTTTCATACAAGGAGGATAGTTTCGAGCGTACTTGGCATTCCCATAAGCAAAATAAGGGTCATAAAACCGCGAATTGGCGGGGGTTTCGGAAGTAAACAGGAAGTGTTGTTTGAGCCCTATGTGGCACTGGTAGCCTGGAGGACAAAAAGACCTGCACAGGTTGTTACGTCTAGGGAAGAATACTTCATATCGGGCAGGACAAGGCACGCCATGCGTTCTAAGATAAAGATTGGCGCTAAAAAAGACGGAACTATCGTTGCAATGGAGATAGACGACCTCATGAATGCCGGCGCTTACGGGCCACACGGACCCACTGTTTTGTCCAACACCGGAGCTAAGGTACTGCCGTTATTCAATAAGATAAACAACGTGTCGTTTTTTGCCGATTGCGTCTACACGAACCTCCCGGTGGGTGGAGCTTACCGTGGATACGGAGCGACTCAAGGGTTTTTTGGGTTAAACCAGCACATAGATCACATCACGAGGTTGCTTGGAATTGATATGGCTAATTTTGTAAAAAAATGGCACATCAAAAGCGGCGAGACCTCTGAAGTGTTCAAGGTCATAGGAGAAGGCAAAACAGGTCACGAACAATTTGTCACATCTTGCAAGCTTTCTGAGTGCATTGATGCGGCAGCACAAGTCATCGGTTGGAAAGAAAAACGCAATGCGAAGCGTAGAGAAGGCGATAAGTTCTACGGCGTCGGCATGGCGGTAGCAACACAGGGGTCGGGTATACCCTTGGTGGATATGGGCGGTGCTCATATGAAGATGAACGAGGATGGCTCCTTTAACCTTCACGTTGGAGCTACTGACATAGGAACCGGTTCCGACACGGTGCTGGCTCAAATCGCAGCAGAAGCCCTTCGCGTTCCCTTTGAAAAAATTATAGTTTATTCTTCGGACACGGACATGACGCCTTACGATGTGGGAGCTTACGCTTCTTCGACGACTTACGTATCTGGCAACGCCGTTAAAAAATGCGCCGAAAAAGTTGCATCTCAGATATTGGATGTCGCTTCCGAAATGTTTGAATGCCCCAAGGAGGAGTTGTCCCTTGGCTTAGAAAAGGTAATTCACGAAAAAAGCGGCCGAATGTTGAGCTTTAAGGACATCGCCTACTATGCCTTTTACACGAAAAACCAGTTTCAAATTGAAGATAGCGCGTCATTTGTGAGCCCCGTTTCGCCCTTCCCTTTTTGTGCCACCTTTGCTGAGGTCGAAGTTGACGTTAAAACAGGGATTGTAAAACCTTTGAAGGTGGTGACGGCTATGGATTGCGGCGTTGCCGTAAATCCGAAGCTTGCTGAAGGGCAGGTAGAAGGAGCCGTGCTAAACAGCATCAGTTTCAGTTTGTGCGAAGAGTATCTCTTTGACGAAAGCGGGAAGGTAAAAAATGCCAGTTTTTGGGATTACAAGGCTTACAAGACTACTGACTTACCCGATATTGTTACCATACTCGTGCCTTCCTTCGAGGACTTTGGTCCCTACGGCGCGAAATCCGTTGGAGAAGTTGCGATTAACACGCCGGGGCCTGCCATAGCAAATGCCATTTATGATGCCGTGGGAGTCAGGATGTATAACCTCCCCATTACACCTGAGCGTCTTTTGAAGGCCTTGAAAGAAAAAGACATAAGTTAACACAATTAAGGGGCGTCCTGTGGGTGCCATTTTTGCTTTAGAAAGGGTGGTGAAAATTATGGCATATGACCCCGAACAACCTGTGTTTGAGCAGGAAATTCAGATGTTAACCAAGCCTATTCTTACAATTGACGAAAAGCCCAAATCCTTTTTTGAGACGTTTTATTACGCCTTGCAACTTACCTTAGTTGATTTCAGTCCCTTTATATGGGCTACCGCTTTCGTGGCCATGGCCGGCTTGCCGGAAAGCGTCACGCCTTCCATGATAAGTTATTGTTTCATAGGGGTTTTCGTAGCCACTATGATACAAACCACACTGGGAAATAGATTGCCCGTCGTTCAATTGCCTTCCGTTCCCATTTTTGTAAATATGGCTTCTATCGCCAAGACATATCCCTTTGGGCTTACCACAGCGTGGGGAGCTGCCTTTGCGGGCGGCATTATAGAAGGAGTTTTCGGCGCATCGAGAGTGCTCACCGTTTTAAGGAAGTTCATGCCGCCAGTCGTTGTCGGGTCAGTAGTCGCAACTATTGGCTTCGTCATAACCCGCATCTCCCTTTCTTGGGTTTTTGCAATAACGGATTCGCTGCACTTGACTCTTGGAATAGTAAGTTTTTTACTTGCCCTTTTCTTGCGTTTTAAGCTCAAAGGTCTCATATCCAGGGGATTCGTTTTAATTTCAATCCTCATCGTCGGGATATTTGGAGGAACTTTGCTTGGTGTATTTGATTGGGGAAGCGTTGCCAGGGCGAGTTGGATTGCCTTACCGAAACTTTTCCCCTTCAAAGGATACGATGGAGCCTCATCTCCTATGATATTCAGTTTCTCCGCCATACTTTTGATATTGACCGGTTATGCCTGTTCCATATTTGAGTCAATCGGCGATTATGCTGCTATATGTACGGCTGCCACCGAACCCTACAAGGTAAAACACATGAACAGAGGAATAGCAGCCGAGGGCTTTTCTTGCGCTTTGTGTTCTCTTTTTGGAGGCCTTCCCGTCACGAGCGCTAGTCAAAATGCGGGCATCATCGCCTCTACGGGCATCGCAAGCAGGATTGTCACACAAACCGCAGCTTTCATCTTTTTGCTTTACGGCCTATCTCCCAAGTTGACTACAATTTTGGCTGCTATCCCGAAATCCGTAATAGGTGGAGCCTTCATCATAAGCGCCGGCTTGATATTGTTGTCAGGCATAAATACGGTAATGTCAGACATCAAGGACAACTTTGGAAATATGATCGTAGCCGGTGTGACTCTTGGAGTATCCGTAATGATGCCTTATTATCTTAACTTAGAGCGAAGCGCTTGGCTTGGGACGTTGCGTCCTTTCACAAAGCTTTATCTCACCAATAACGTCTTTTTGGCAGTTACAGTTGGCATAGTGAGCAACTTGCTCATCAATTATGTGTTTTATAATAAAGAGCAGTAACTGACATATGAGGAGATGTTTACCTTTGGGTGAAAAACTCGAAGCCGAACTTGCTGAGGAAAAATCCAGCGATATCAGGAATGATGGGTCTATCGTGGGAAAATCTGTTGTGAGGGTGGACGCCTGGGATAAGGTCTCAGGAAAGGCCCAATATGTGGATGACATACCTTTCCCAGGCTGTTGGTATGGGGGAACGGTTAGAAGCGATGTGCCCCACGGGAAAATTGTCGGAATAAGGCAGGACCCGTCGTTTGATTGGTCGAAGGTAGTCTTTGTGACGGCAAAAGACCTGCCAGGCCCGAATGAAGTGGCCATGGTAAGACGTGACATGCCCATATTGGCAAAGGAAATCGTAAATTACGTATCAGAACCCATAGCACTTATCGCTGCTCCGAGTAAGGCGCTCCTCAAGGCTGCATTAAAGGCCGTAAAAGTTGAAATAGAACCGATCGAGCCCGTGTTTACTATAGAAGAAGCGCTTTCGGGCGAGAACATCATATGGGGCGAGGACAACGTCCTTGCAAAGTTTGAAGTTAACAAGGGAAACGCAGAAGAAGCCTTTAATGAAGCAGACATCATAATCGAAGAGACCTACAGGACGGGACATCAGGAGCAGCTTTACCTTGAGCCACAGGGGATGGTTGCCCTACCGCGCGACGATGGTGGCATCGAGGTGATAGGTTCCCTTCAATGTCCCTACTATATTCACAGCGCCATGACCCACGCCTTCATGCTTCCACCCGAAAAAGTGGTGATTAAACAAGCCGTCACCGGTGGCGGATTTGGAGGGAAGGAGGATTTCCCTTCCCTCCTTGCCATACATGCAGCCGTCCTGGCCTTGAAGGCCAAGCGGCCCGTAAAGATAATTTATGACAGGGCAGAAGACATGGTTTCAACCACCAAAAGACATCCCTCAAGGATACGGCACAGAACCGGCGTAAAAAAAGATGGCACGATAGTTGCTCAGGACATAGACTTGGTCTTAGATGGCGGTGCCTATACGACGTTGAGCATTGTCGTATTACAGCGATCCTTGCTTCATGCAACGGGTTGTTACAATACCCCGAATGCGCATGTCTCAGCCAAAGTCGTTGCTACTAACACTCCGCCCAACGGTGCCTTCAGGGGCTTTGGGGCGCCACAAAGCATCTTTGCCATGGAACGGCAAATGGATAAAATTGCCAGGACCTTAGGTTTAAGTCCTGTCGAAGTGCGCCGCAAAAACTTGCTAAGGATTGGTGACGCCTTTCCCTTCGGCCAAGCGGTAGAAGACGGAGGAGCAAGGCTTGTCTTCGAACGTGCGCTGGCGATTTCCGAATACGAAAGGAAAAGGGCGGAATATTCGCGCGACCGAGATCCTAAAAGACGTGGCATTGGATTGTCTCTTTTCCTGCACGGCGGTGGTTTTACGGGATCGGGAGAACAAGCGATAGATGGTAAGGTCAAGCTTAAGTTAACAAGCGAGAGAGTTGAACTTTATGTAAGCAGCGTCGATATGGGACAGGGCGCAGCGACGGTATTGACGCAAATTACAGCCCAAGGCCTTCAAATACCCTTTGAGAGGGTTAGATATATGTCTCCCGATACTTCCAAGGCACCTGACAGCGGACCCACGGTAGCTTCTCGTACCACCATGATAGTTGGAAAGATCGTCCTTCAAGGGGCGGAAAAGCTTATAAAGCGCCTTAAAAAATACGTCTCCGATTACTTTGACGTCCCTGTTGAAGAAGTAACTTATAGCAAGGGGGTCTTTCAAAGAAATGGCGTTTCTGTGGTCGAATTTTTTGAGGCAGCCCGAGGTTACGAAAAAAAGCATGGACCGCTGGAGGTTATAGGGGATTATTTGCACCCGGCAGAGCTTTACTGGGATGACGACCGATGTCAGGGCGACGCCTACCAGGGTTACGCCTGGGGCGCTAACGTTTTAGAAGTAGAAGTGGATACGGACACCTGGGAAGTAAGGCCCTTGAGGGATACTGTCGTCGTAGATGTGGGCACGGCCGTAAACCCCCTGCTTGCCGTGGGCCAGGTCGAAGGGGGTAGCCTGCAGGGGTTAGGTTACGGCTACCTTGAGGTCATAGAAGTCGAAGGCGGCAAATACAAAAACGACAGGCTTTCTAATTACATCATACCAACGAGTGTCGATTGTCCCGACTTTTTCGTCGAGCTGACGGAAGTACCCTGCAGCAGGGGAGCCTTCGGTGCCAAGGGTTTGGGCGAAATGCCCTTGAGCGGAG
The DNA here is from genome assembly GCF_059026225.1 of Acetomicrobium sp. Classification (NCBI taxonomy): domain Bacteria; kingdom Thermotogati; phylum Synergistota; class Synergistia; order Synergistales; family Acetomicrobiaceae; genus Acetomicrobium; species Acetomicrobium sp. Next base: position 27,506 of record NZ_JBWQOQ010000001.1, on the reverse strand, counting down.
GCGGTCCTGCCGTGGCGGCTGCCATAGAGCATGCCACAGGTCTTTTTTCTAACAAACTTCCCATAACTGGAGAGGTGCTCACCGCACTTGAGCAAAAAGGGGATGAAAGGCGATCATGAGGTTGCAGTTTATCTTAAACGAAAGAGAAGTTGCGGCTGAAGTTTCTCCCTTGGACCGGTTGCTCGATGTATTAAGAGAAGAGCTTGGTCACACGGGGACCAAGGAAGGCTGCGGCGAAGGCGAGTGCGGAGCCTGCTCCGTATTGCTTGATGGAAAACTTGTCAACTCCTGCTTGGTGCCCGCCTTGCAAGCGCGAGGTGCCGATGTGTTAACGATAGAGGGTTTAGACGGTAAAGACGACGAACTTCAAAGGGCTTTCGTCGAGGAAGGAGCCGTGCAGTGCGGTTTTTGCATTCCCGGGATGGTTTTGGCGGCTAGAGCCCTGTTGCAAGACAACCCACATCCCAATCGAGGCGAAATAAAACACGCACTGGCAGGGAATTTATGTCGCTGTACGGGATACGAGCGCATCTTTCGAGCCGTTGAAAGGGCCGCCGCGGCCGGTTACGGTGAACGATTAAAGCTAAAACAACCGCAAAAAAGAGGGCTTCGCTGCGAAAGCGTTCAGTTGCGAGGAAGCGAGCCTTCATGGGTATTCCTGCCCAAAAACCTGAAAGAAGCCTTAGAGATTTTAAGCAATCATCCTGATATCACATTGCTTTCAGGATGCACCGATTTTTATCCTGATCTTAAAAAAGAAAAACCAGAACCTGAAAAAGTGATGGATATTTGGGGCCTGGAGGGCTTAATGGAGATTGAGCTCAAAGGAAACTATCTTGAAATTGGAAGCGGAGTTACCTTCGCAGCGATAATCTCCTCAGAACCGGTCAAAAAGCATTTCCCGGCTCTTGTATCGGCTGGATCAATGATAGGTGGGGTAGCGGTCCAAAACAGGGCCACCATTGGAGGAAATTTGGTCAACGCTTCCGCAGCTGCCGACATTCCCCCTTTGCTTTTTGTACTCGGTGCGACGCTTGTGCTTCAAAGCAAAGATGGGACCCGCGAAGTTCCAGTCACGGAATTTTACAGCGGCTACAGGAAGACCGTTTTAAGACCGAACGAATTGCTTAAAAGCATAAAGATACCCTTGCCCTTGCCTGAAACAAGGCAGTTTTTCTACAAAAGGGGCTCAAGGCTTGCCTTGACCATATCGAGGCTTTCAGTGGCCGGTTTTGCCAGGGTCGATGGCGGGGTCATAACCGATATTCGCATAGCCGTAGGCAGCATGTCACCCATTCCCATGTTTCTTACCGAGGTTCAAAATTACCTCGAGGGCCAAAGGCTGACCGATGAAGTCATAAGGAAAGCCGGTTTGATGGCAAGTCAGGCCGTGTCTCCAAGGACATCTACGGATTATAGAAAACGGGTTACCGGAAGGCTTATATCTCGCTTCCTACTCGAACTAAGAGACAAGCAAGGGTAAGTGACCGGCGTTTTTGCCTTAAAATCGCATTTGAGAAGGGAGTGAAATGATGAACTGCGACGAAAAAACCTTGGTTTGCCGCTTGCTCAACGTGATCGAAAATGACATATTGCCACTTACCAAAGAATGCGTCCCCCAGGGCAACAAAATATTTGGCGGAGCGGTACTTAAAGCCGACGACCTTTCCCTTGTGGTTGCAGCCACCAACCACGAGAGTGAAAATCCGATCTTTCACGGCGAGATATACACGATCCTCAAATTTTTTGAGTTAAAGGATCGACCAAGACCTGATGAATGTCTTTTTCTTTCGACTCATGAGCCTTGCTCCATGTGTTTGTCGGCCATAGCATGGGCTGGATTCCCGAAGATTTATTATTTTTTCAGGTACCAGGACACGAACGATGTATTTAACATTCCTCATGACATCAAAATGCTTAAAGAGGTGTTTGACTGCGAGCGCCCAAGCTCCAAGAACTCATTTTTTGAATCCCATTGCATTTTAGATATGGCGTCAGATATCAAAGACGATGAAATGATCAGGTATCAGATTGACAGGATAGTTGAAGCCTACAATGTCCTTTCAATGGAGTACCAATGCATTAAAGATAGAATAAATAATATTATAAGAAAATAAAATAAGTACGTCCAAAGGTACCAACTATCGTTAGTCCGAAACACGGTAACTTGCAAAAGATAACGGTTATGTTATGCTTTAGTTAGGTTATTAGCTTGCTTAAGTGACGACGGAAATAGGGATAAGATTTGCTTTGGTTTTCGCGAACAATTTTCGTCTCGATAAGGTTTTGTGGATCGTTTTCTTTGACCTATAGGATTGTCACCAGAGATGGTTGCGGTTGAGGTAAAAAAATTTAAGTAAAAAAGTGTCATAGGAGGTGTTAAATGCTATGGGTGAATGGTTAGACAGGCGATTTAACGTAACCGCCAGCGGAAGTAGCATTCGCACCGAAATCATTGCCGGGATAACTACCTTTATGACTATGGCTTACATTATTTTCGTGAATCCTGCAATTTTAAGCGAAGCTGGCATGGATTTTGGCGCGGTCATGACTGCAACCTGTATAGCTTCTGCGGTAGGCACCATTTTAATGGCTTTACTGGCAAATTATCCCTTCGCCTTAGCACCGGGCATGGGGCTTAACGCCTTTTTTGCCTTTACCGTGGTCTTGGGCATGCAGGTGAGTTGGCAAACTGCACTTGCTGCCGTTTTTCTCGATGGAATTATATTCATCATACTTACAATCGGTAAGATAAGACAGGCCATTGTAAATGCAGTTCCCTATACGCTTAAGGTTGCAGTGGGAGCAGGTATAGGCATGTTCATAGCTTTGATTGGTTTGATACAAGCCGAAATTATAGTGGATAACCCGGCTACATTGGTATCTTTGGGCAATTTAAAGTCAGCCGTTCCGATCCTTTCTTTGCTGGGACTGCTTTTCATGGCCGTTCTTAATGCTTACCGGGTCAAGGGATCGCTTCTTTGGGGCATATTGTTAATTACCTTGATTAGCATCCCTCTTGGGGTTACCACGGCTCCGGAGAGCTTATTTTCGGCTCCACCGAGCTTGGCCCCCGTGTTTTTAAAATTCGATCTCAAATCCGCTTTGACCTTTGCGATGTTCCCGGTGGTCATAACTTTCGTCTTCGTCGACATGTTCGATACCATAGGGACGCTCATTGGAGTTTCCACGCGCGCAGGCATGCTGGACGAAAAAGGCGATCTTCCGAAGGCTGGCGAAGCGCTTTTTGCCGATGCCGTGGCTACGGTCGTTGGTGCCTGTCTTGGGACCAGCACTGTAACCACCTACGTAGAAAGCGCTGCAGGCGTCGAAGAGGGTGGAAGGACCGGTTTAACGGGAATTGTAGTAGCCATCTTGTTCTTGCTGGCCCTATTTATATCTCCAATAGCGCGCATCGTACCTCCTGCCGCAACGGCGCCCGCGCTCGTCATGGTTGGCGTTTTCATGATGCAGACCTTGAAGAATCTTAATTACGACGATATCACCGAGATAGCGCCGGCATGCATCACCATATTTGCCATGCCTTTTACTTATTCCATAGCCGAAGGAATTTCTTGGGGAATTATTTCTTATGCTTTAATCAAACTTTTTTCCGGCCGAGGCAAAGAAGTCAGCAAGACCATGTACGTACTGGCCATTCTGTTTTTGCTCAAAGAATTCATGCTTTAATAAATACTAAACAAAGGCCTGCCACGCGATGTCCCTGCGATAATGGGCATCCTTAAAATGGATGGAAGAAACGGCGTGGTAGGCCTTTTCTTTTGCATCTTTTAAGTTATCGGCCAGCCCTACTACCGTAAGGACCCTTCCTCCCTTTGTAAGAAATTTACTTTCTTCTTTTTTTGTGCCCGAATGAAACACGATGACATCATCTTTGTCTTTGAGTCCATCCAGCCCCTCGATTGGATAACCCGTTTCGTATTTTTCGGGATATCCTCCCGAGGCCATCACGACACCGACGGCGCTTCCATTGACGGTTATTTCATCTAATTCATCGAGAGTGCCGCGGCAGCATGACAGGAAAAGTTCGCCCCAATCAACGTTGCATATGGGGAGGACGACTTGTGCTTCAGGATCCCCGAACCGCACATTATACTCGAGCACGTAGGGATCGCCATCGTGTATCATGAGTCCGGCGTATATGGTTCCGGTAAAATTGATATTATCGGCTTTCAATCCTTGTACAGTTGGTCTTATGATTTCATTCTCGATTCTAGCTTTTAGGGCCTCGTTTACTTGGGGTAGGGGAGCGTAAGCTCCCATCCCGCCCGTGTTTGGTCCCTCATCGTTGTCAAAGGCCCTTTTATGATCCTGACTCAAAGGGAGCATCTTATAAGAATTCCCATCGGTTATGGCCATGGCCGTTAGCTCGTAGCCTTTTAAGAAGTCTTCTACTATGACGATTTGTCCCGCTTCGCCCAACTTTCCTTCCACTAACAACTCGTGCGCGGCTTTTAAGGCACTGGACAAGTCCTCAACCACGAAGGCGCCTTTCCCGGAAGCCAATCCATCTGCCTTTATTACAAGGGGCGGTGTGCGCTTTATGAGGGCTGATTCGGCCTCATCGTAACTACTGCATACGTCAAATGCGGCACTCCGTATGTTGTGCCTTTTCATGAATCTTTTCGCAAAAACTTTGCTTCCTTCGAGCATGGCGCCTGACTTACCGGGCCCGTACACCAAAATACCTGCTTTTTTTAAAGCATCAGCGACCCCCGCGACCAGAGGAGCTTCAGGGCCTATCACGACCAGATCGACCCTTTGATTTAAGGTCAAATCCAAAACTTGACTTTCATTCAAGGGGTTTATGGAAAAAACGTCACATACGTCCGAGATGCCACCGTTACCGGGGGCGGCTATCACTTCCGAGACCCTTTTTGATTTTTTAAGCGCGTAAACGAGGGCATGTTCCCTCCCCCCGCTTCCTAAGACTAATACTTTCATCTTTTAAAAGACCTCCCCTGGAGTTCAATGGCGAAAGGTTCTTGCCTTCGTAATCAACATCGGCATTTTATGCTTTATGCAAGCGCTTTTTACCTCTTCATCGCGTTTTGAACCGCCTGGTTGAAGTATGAGAGAAATGTTTGCCCGGGCTGCAAGTTCAATGCTGTCAGGAAAGGGAAAAAAACCGTCTGAGGCCAAAACGGAGCCCTTTGACTTTTCACCTGCGTGTCTTATGGCCCATTCAACGGCGTCAACGCGGCTCGTAAAACCCGATGCTATGGCCACCGTAGCGCCATCCTTTGCCAGGGCTATGGCGTTGCTTTTTGCCAAAGCGGCAGCCTTCCAGGCTACCAAGGCGTCATGTCGTAGATCCAACCTTTTTTCTCCTACCCACTCGCCGCCTTCAAAATCGACTTCAGGGGGCATGACGTCTTTTTGTGCCAAGAAACCAAAGGTGGTTTTGGTCAGTCTCAAATTATCATCGTGGTTTGGGCCGAAGCGAATTAGCCTTAAATTTGGCCTACGGTCCTCGAAGACTTTTAAAGCCTCGGTCGAAAAGGAAGGAGCTACGATTAACTCATAAAATTTAGCGGATACCTCAAGTGCCGTGTCTTCGTCAACCACTCGGGTAAAACCTATTATGCCACCGTAGGCTGACACAGGGTCTGAAGCAAGAGCGCCTTCGTAAGCTGATATCAAGTTTTTTCCCATGGCCATACCGCAAGGTGTCGTATGTTTGATTATTATGCACCCCGGGGAGTCCTTTAAAAGCAATATGCCTTTTACGGCAGCGTCAGCGTCCAGCAAATTATTGTAAGACAACCTGCTTCCTCCCATTTGTTCAAAAGAAATGTCCATTATGGGATGTTCGTAAAGGGCAGCACTTTGATAAGGGTTCTCGCCGTACTTAAGATCTGCGGCCTTTTTTAAGGGGATGGGGTAAGTATGGGGAAAAAGCTCTTCATCTTCCATGGCCTTTTTCAATGTAGAGTGAATTATAGAGTCGTAAAGGGCAGTCTCTGCAAAGGCCTTCAATGCAAGTTTCTGGCGCGTTTCAAGCGACACGTTGCCAAGGCGCGCTAATTCGTCAGTTATGACATCGTAATCTGTCGGGTCGGTGACGATCGTCACGTAACGGAAGTTTTTAGCTGCTGCCCTTATTAACGTCACGCCTCCTATATCTATGTTTTCTATTAAGTCTCCTAAATCCGCTTTTTTCTTCGCAACTTCTTCAAAGGGATATAAGTTGCATACAACTATATCGATCAAGGGAATACCCCATTTTTCCACATCCGCCAGATCCATTTGGAAGTTTCGTCGAGCCAAAATGCCGCCCAAGACCGAAGGATGAAGCGTTTTTACCCTTCCTCCAAGAATGTGTGGGTAGCCCGACAAGTCAGCGATTTCCTTGACAGGTATGCCCTGTTCTTTGAGGTAGCTTGCCGTCCCTGAGGAGGAAACTATCTCATAATCCAATTCATGAAGCTTTTTTGCCAAAATCTCGACTCCATTTTTATTGAATACAGATATTAGCGCTCTCTTAATATGGTCCTTCAATCGTCATTCGCCTCCCTTTCATCTTAAAGCGTCCTGCAAATAGGTTCTTTAAGGTCTGCCAGTAAAGGTCATGTTCAATCGCATGAATTTTTTCTTCCAGGCTTTCAAGGGTGTCCTCGTCACAGATGCGAACTTCCCTTTGACTTAGAATGGGGCCGTGATCCATCTTTTCGTCAACCAGATGTACAGTGACGCCCGTCACTTTTACTCCATATTCAAAGGCGTCTTTTATGGCCTGTGTGCCCGGGAAAGAAGGCAAAAGAGATGGGTGGATGTTTACGATTCTTTTTTCGTATTTGCCCACGAATGTGGGGGAAAGCATCCTCATGAAACCTGCCAGGACGATCCAATCGACGGAGTCACTTTGGAGTTTTTCATTCAAGACCTTTTCTGCCTGCTCTTTTCCTTCTTCGTAGGGAAGTAAGAGCGTTTTAAGGCCCAGACTTTTGGCCATCATTATTCCATAGGCGTCTTTTTTATCGCTTGCTACGAAACAAATTTTAGCTTCTAAGTCACCCTGGGCGCATCTTTGTGCCAAAGCGAGCATGTTAGATCCCCGCCCTGACAGCAAAATCGCCATATTGGTCAACCTTTGATCACCTCGCCAATGACAAAGTGAGGTTCCTTCAGTCCTTTGAGGACGTCTTCAAGCAAGGAAAGTTCCTTTTTGTCTATGACTAAAACGAAGCCTATCCCTAAATTAAATACCTTTCTCATTTCCTCTTCCTCGACTCCTGCCCTTGCTATAAGATCGTAAATTTTTGGGCGCCTCCAGGAGTTGTAGTCCAGGTATAAAGAAAATTCATCGGGGATGACCCGCAAGATGTTGTCCTTTAAGCCACCGCCTGTTATGTGGGCCATAGCTTTTATTTTGACTTTTTCAAGCACAGCCATCACGATTTTGGGATATAGCCTAGTTGGTTCAAGCAAGACTTTTGCAAGGGACTTTCCTTCGTTTAAGGGGTCAGAGTCCAAGGAAAGCCTCAATCCCTCTTCGAGCAAGGCCTTTCTTACCAGGCTGAAGCCATTGCTGTGAAGCCCGCTTGAAGGAAGCCCTACCAGCAGGTCGCCAACAGAGACATCTTCACCCGTTATTACGCGCCCATCTTCTACCACTCCAAGGGCAAAACCGGCTAGATCAAAACCTTCAGCAGGATATGTGCCGGGCATCTCTGCCGTCTCTCCGCCAAGCAGAGCGCAGCCGCTTTCCTTGCAGGCTTTTGCTATGCCGTAGATAACGGGGTAAAATCTTTGGCTGTCCAGCTTCCCACAGGCTATGTAATCGAGAAAAAATAAGGGTTTGGCACCGCAGGTAATGAGGTCATTTACGTTCATGGCCACCAAGTCTTGCCCGAGACCCTCAAGGTCTCCTGCCTTTTTTGCTATTTCGAGCTTGGTTCCAACGCCGTCGCAACAAGCGGCCAAATAAAGACCTTTTCCTAAGTCGTATAAGCCACTGAAACCGCCAACGCCTGAGACCACGCGACTGTCTTGGGCAATAGAGGCGGCCTTTTTGACGAGCTTCACCCAGTCGTCAGCTGCCTTTAATGACACACCTGCTTTTTCGTAGGTCCACTTCATGGGCATCATTCCTCCATATAATTGCCGCTAAAACAGGCCGTGCAAAGTTCGCTTTCAGGAAGGTTGATGGAGCCGATAAGGTCTTCGATATCAAGGAAGCATAAGGAGTCAGCTCCTATGTGTTTTTTTAGAGTTTCCACGTCCATCTTTGCCGCTGCCAGGTCAGAAGACGTTGGGGTATCTATTCCGTAAATGCAGGGAAATTTAACGGGTGGTGAAGCTATACGCAAGTGAATCTCCTTGGCGCCGGCTTCGCGAAGGAAGCGAAGGGCTATCTTCGAGGTAGTGCCTCGTATGATTGAGTCATCAACGACGACTATCTTTTTGTCCCTTATCAGGTTGTCGATGGGGTTTAACTTGATCTGAACGCCAAGTTCTCTGACGCGCCTCGTGGGCTGAATAAAGGTCCTTCCTACGTATCTGTTCCTTACGATGGCCATTTCGTAGGGCAATTTTGAAGCGAAAGCGTAGCCAAGAGCTCCTATTGTGCCGCTATCGGGCAGCCCTAAGACGAGTTCTCCTTGAGGGCAAGGGCAAGTTTTGGCCAGATTTTGACCCAGCTTTAATCTCACGTCGTATACGGAACGGCCGTCTATGTTGCTGTCCGGGCGAGCCAGGTAAACGTATTCAAAGGAACATCTGAAACGTCTGGTTGTATTCACGCCAATATTTAAGCTTTTCATGTTCCCTTCGTTTATAATTATGATTTCACCGGGCATCACGTCGCGCACATAACTGGCTTTGACGATGTCCAGAGCGCAACTTTCGGAAGCCACGTAGAAAATGCCGTCCCTTTTTCCTATCGTCAAGGGTCTAAAACCCCACGGGTCCCTTGCAGCAACTAAGCTGCCTTCGATCAAGGCGACGATGCTAAAGGCACCTCTGAGTTTGCTTAAAGATTTTATTAGTGCGTCGATAGGCGATAAATTTTGTTCGTGAGCCATGAGGTGCAAGATGACTTCCGTGTCTGTGGCGGATTGAAATATGGCGCCCCTGGATTCAAGGTCGCGCTTTAAGCCTTCTGCATTAGTAATGTTGCCGTTGTGGGCTATGGCGACATGACCCTTAAAATAGGAGGCGTGCAGGGGTTGGGCATTTATTAAACTTGACTTTCCCGCCGTGACGTAACGGACATGACCTATGGCGCATGTGGTCTTTTCTTTTGCGAGTTTTTCCTGGTTTAACGCAGCGTGTACCAAGCCCATCCCTTTTTGGATCTGCAGTTGGGCTTCATTGTCTATCCACGCAACGCCTGCCGATTCTTGCCCACGATGTTGAAGGGCATATAAACCCAAGTAGATATCCTCCAAAATCTGCTCTTTTTTTGGAGTGCTAACGCCAAATATTCCGCACATTCTCCTTTGCCTCCATAAATAACACTATGGCTGGTTAAATTAAATCCCGCGAATATGTCCGTTTTATATTAAATGAATACCTTTATTATTTATAACGGTTCCAATCTCCCGAATCGGATAACCTTTCCATATCTTTAAAAAATCCTCTGTCTTGGCCTCGGGAACCGAATATAAGGCTCGCGGGCCTCCTTCGCCAAACAAAAGCTTTTCGTCGGCCCCTTTAATCTTACATCCAAGCTCTGCCTTAGCAGTCATCCTCATCAAGGTTATAATTAACCCTCCGTGGCCTACGCATCTTCCGCTTGAGGCGGCTTGCAAAACAGCCGTTTTTATGGCACGCTCGCAAAATGCGCGTTCGGCGTCAAAATCAAGGGGTTCAACGGGTCCTGTCAGTTTTCCTTCAAAGATTCGCTGGTAAGCGCTTGCCTGCAGCTGGCCGTCTTTTCCTGCTAAGAACAGTTTGTCCGATACATCGGGATCGTTGCTTTTTAAAAATGTCTTGCCATCAAAGGCACCAACGGCGCATACTGCCGGCGTGGGCAAAATCGCACACTTTGGTGACTCGTTATAAAGACTGACGTTTCCTGAAACAATGGGACAGTCAAGCTCCCTGCATGCTGCGGCCATGCCTTTTACTACTTCAGATATGCTCCAAAAGTTTTCGGGGATTTCGGGAGAAGGAAAATTAAGGCAATCGGTCATACCAAGTGGATATGAACCTGCTACGGCCAGTTTTCTTATTGCCCTGGCGACCGTTTCAGCTCCTCCAGTGAAGGGGTCAACGGCGCACCTCCAGGGATCGCTCGCGACGGCAAGTGCCACGAGCTCATCTATTTCTTTTACGCAAAGGATGGCCACGGGATTTCCCGGCCCAAGCATGGTCCTGCTTTGAGCCGTATAGTCGAACTGTTCGTAAATCCATGATTTGTCCTCAAATTGCGGTAAAGAGTACAAGATATTCGCGAGCCTTGAAAGGTCACCCCTTTCAAGCATGATCGTTTCGTCTTTGGGGTATTTGACTTCAACTTTGACGGGCTCGCGCTTGGGCCATTCGATCTTAGGGCTTGAAGTAAGAAGGGATGCGGGAACGTTGGCCACGATTTCGCCTTTATCCTTTAAGACGTATTTATCTTCCGGGATGATTTTTCCTATAATTTCGCACTCAAGGTTCCATTTGTCGGCCAAGGCTTTTACTTCGTCAAAGTTTTCTTCCTCTATTGCGAGTAGCATTCTTTCTTGAGATTCGGAAAGGGCAATCTCAAAGGGCTCCATATCCTTTTCTCTCAAAGGCACGTTATCCAAGTAAATTTCGGCGCCTGCCCCTGCTTTTGCGGCCAATTCGACGGCAGATGATGTTATGCCGGCAGCTCCCATGTCTTGCATGCTGACGATCAAGCCTTTGTCCAATATTTCAAGGGTGCATTCTATGAGCACTTTTCCGGCGAAGGGGTCGCCCACCTGGACCTGAGGCTTACTTTCCTTTACAGCATCGTCAAGCTGAGTCGAGGCAAAAGCAGCTCCTGCAACTCCGTCACGGCCCGTCTTTGAACCCAGCAACACCAAGACGTTTCCGGGTTTGGATGCACCGGAACTAATAACTTTATCTAACTTTACCAACCCTGCGCACATGGCGTTGACCAAGGGGTTTTCTCTGTAACAAGGATCGTAGTAGGTCAAGCCCCCTACGGTTGGAACACTGGTGCAGTTGGCGTAATTTGCGATTCCTTTTATGACTCCCTCTCGCAAGAAGTTAGATCTTTCATCGCTTGGCGGGCCTAAAAAAAGGCAGTCCATGGAGGCTATGGGGCGAGCTCCCACGGCCAGAACGTCCCTGATGATCCCACCCACGCCCGTAGCAGCTCCCTGGACGGGTTCTATGGCAGAAGGGTGGTTGTGACTTTCCATCTTGAAGGCTATGCCAAAACCCGAACCAATATTTACGATTCCGGCATTTTCTCCCGGACCTTGAAGGACGTGCTTGCCTTCCGTTGGAAAAAGGGCCAGCAAATCTTTGGTGGACTTGTAACTGCAGTGCTCAGACCACATCACGGAGAACAGCCTTAATTCGATATCGTTTGGCTCCCTCCCCAAGGCGTCTTTTATCTGCAGATATTCTTCCTCCCTTAAACCGAAGAAGGTTTCTCTCATTTTTGCATCTCCTTTATTCCCGTATTCTGCGCCAGATTTCTTCGTATGCCTCTAAGACGTTTCCTAAGTCTTTCCTGAATCTATCTTTATCCAATCGTTCACTTGACGAGAGATCCCAAAAGCGGCATGTGTCGGGAGAAATTTCGTCAGCTACATAAACATTTCCATCGTCGTCCGTTCCGAACTCCAGTTTGAAATCTACGAGCTTAATGCCGCGTTCTAGCAAGAATTCGGACAATATCTCGTTAACTTTTATGCTAAGTTGCTTCATCCTTTCTACTTGGGCCTTTGAGGCAAAGCTAAATGCCCTGATGTGATCTTCCGTCACCAAGGGATCGCCAAGCTCATCGTTTTTCAGGTAAAACTCCACAAGTGGGGGATCAAGATTTAAGCCTTCCCGGACGCCCAGCCTTTTGCATAAAGATCCCGTGCTTACGTTTCTAACAACCACTTCCAGGGGAATTATCTTGAGCTTTTTCACGAGTTGGTGGTTGTCGTCCAATAACTTTACGAAGTGGGTGGGGATGTTTTTACTTTGCAGAAGCTCGAAAAAGGTGGCGCTTATCAGGTTTGTCAGTCTTCCCTTGCCTTGTAGAGAGTCTTTTTTCTTTGCGTTAAAGGCCGTTAGCGAGTCTTTGTATTCGAATATCGCAAGGGTTGGATCATCGGTCTCGTAGACTTTCTTTGCCTTCCCCTCATAAATAAGCTTAATTTTATTCATATCATCACCTCATATTCCGTACCAGTGTTTACATTTATGGCATAGATAGCTATAAATGTCAATATATTTGGCTCCATAAAGCATAAAAAGCTAAAAGGGATTTACGCTTGATCTGAACGATTTTTTGGCATCGTATTTTTGTGGTAGACTGAACTACTCCCTGTGATAAGATGATAGAATAAGATTATCTTAATTAAAAGCCTGATTTTTGAGAACTTGCTCAATGTCTAATAATTTTATATTACGATGTAACACCGAAAAGTTTACGGTATCTTGGAGGTGAAGGAGTGATATTGCATGGCTACTGTAGGATGTATACAAAATGGATTTGAAAAAAATCAATCCAGGATCCGCACGACTGTTGAAACTCCTTTCTACGGCAACAACGTCATGTCCGTGGCCTCTGTAAAGGAGGCTTACTATCTCGCAAAAGATAGTCCGGGTACGATAGAACTTTCAGGAATGCCGGTATTTGAAGCAGAAAAAATGGGTTTGCCCGAAGGGGCAAAGGTGTTACTTTTTAACGATGGGGCAGTTGTGGGTCGATGTGCCGCTGCCAGGCGAATCGTGGGCGAGCCTAACGTCAAGGTCGACGAATATGCTACGAAACTTCGGGAGGCAGTTTACGGGACTCGATTTCGCAAGTTATATCGCGCTGAGGCTATCGTAGGATTGCATCCCGATTTCATGATCAAGGCCCACTTGCTTGTTCCCGAAGGACACGAAAACATTTTATATAACTGGATACTCAATTTCCAATATCTCGATGACTGTTACAGCAAGATATATCAAGATTCCAGGGTGTATCCGGAAGGAGACATCTTTATTTTCTCTGATCCGGATTGGCAACACCCGGAACATCCGCTTGGCTTGGCCTTTTTTGATCCAAATCATAACTGTGCTGCCATTTTGGGGTTAAGATACTTTGGGGAATTCAAGAAAGGCACTTTAACTTTAGCTTGGGGTACAGCCGCAAGAAACGGATTTCTTTCCTGCCACGGTGGTTTGAAAAGGCTTAAATTGCATGGCGGAAGAAACTTCGTTATGGCAGTCTTTGGACTGTCGGGCTCTGGGAAGTCCACGATTACCCACGCAACACACGGAGGCAAATACGAAATAACCGTCTTGCACGATGACGCCTTCGTCGTCAATCGCAATGAGGGGTACTCCATTGCTTTAGAGCCTACATATTTCGATAAAACGCAAGATTATTCCATGCACAGCGAGGCGAGCAGGTTTATCGTAACGCTTCAAAATAATGGAGCAAGCATAGGTAAAGACGGGAAGCTTTACGCCATAATGCGAGACTTGAGAAATGGAAACGGGAGGGCGATAAGGTCAAGGTTTTGGTCGCCAAACAGGGTAGATATAATGGAAGATCCAATAAACGCCATCTTTTGGCTCATGAGAGATCCAACTATGCCGCCCGTGGTGAAGGTGACGGATCCATGCCTGGGTTCAACTTTGGGTGCTACGCTTGCAACAAGAAGGACGACGGCTGAAAGGCTTGCGCCGGGGGTTGACCCCGATGCCTTGGTTTTTGAACCCTATGCTAATCCTTTCAGGGTATATCCCTTGAGCGTTGATTACGAAGGCTTCAAAACATTTTTAGCCAGCGGCGTTGATTGCTACATCCTTAACACGGGAGATTTCATGGGAAAAGATATTGAGGCAAAGCTTACCCTTCAAATTATAGAAAACATAACGGAGGAGAAGCCGTGTTTTGTGCCCTGGGATAATTTTTCCGATCTTCAGATCATGCATCTTGATGGCTTCATGCCGGATTTAAGTGACAAAGGGTATAAAGAGCAGTTCATCGCGCGCATGAACGATAGAATTAAGTTTATCAAAGAGAAAGAAACCGAAAGGGGCGGTTTTGATAAACTGCCCCGAGAGACGATAGAAGTTTTGGAGAAGATTCTCGAAGAAGCGTCACATCCAAAGGCAAAATAGCAGGTGTGAAAAACCATGTTTTCCACAAGGGCGTTATATCAACGTGACGATAGGAAGAAGTCTATGGTAGTCACAACTCGGACCACTTTGTAATCGGGTGACCCGGCATCCCTGTCGTTGATGGTGAAATACCCCTGGGTTGCCCTTCTTATTGCGCCAACCTGACATCCCGAATCTCTGGCAAACTGTTCCGCAGCTTCTCTCGCGTTTTTGGTCGCCTCGGCGATCATTTCGGGCTTTATGTCATTTAACTTTGTGAAGGAAAACTGCGCGGAGCTGTCCTCGCCGATGGCAATTCCCGATGATACCAGCTCTCCTGCTTTCTCCATAGCGTGTTTTACACCGGCAACGTTATTCGAGCGAAGAGTTATCCTTGTCACTGCGATGTAACGATATTCTCTCCCTTTGCCGGCATCGTAGTAGGGCAGAGATTGTGTGTCGGTAATTTGTGGGGGCATGCTTGAAATTTCTGACTCAGAAAAACCCATTCCAAGTAAAAAATTATATAGCTTAGCTTTGTTGTCATCTATGTCGTTTTGAAGCTCCTCAAGGTCGTTGGCGGAGTTCCTGAAGGATATGTTCCATATCGCGAGGTCTGCCTCCACGATTCGCTCTGACAATCCCTTAACAGTGACGTAACGTTCCGCCATCTTTATTTCCTTTAAAGCGTTGCTTAAAAAGTAGCTCGAGATTATAAGCCCACAGGCCAGACACAGGCCTAAAGCCAAAAAAGCGATGGTCCTTCGGTCCGTCATTTTTAAATACCCCCTTTTTGTTATTATAACTCGTATCAGGCACCGGCAGCGTTATTTTATGCATCTTTTAGGTGACAGCTACGAATGTTTAGTGTGGGTCAACCTAGGTTAAGCTCGCTTTAGGCCGTTTTGGTGGTGTTATAATTTTCATGAAACGTCGAGAAGTTAACGATGTAGCACGAAATTTAGAAAAGAATCGATATCATTAATTTTGCTGCAATCTCTTTATGAAAAAGGTGATGAAAAGTGACGAACATATTAAGGGAATTTAGTTTCGAGCTGCCTACGAGGATCGAATATGGAGTAGGTGTCATAAGTAAGCTTGGCGATGAACTGAGGCTGCTTAAGGCTCAAAAGGTGGCCATCATCACCGATCCGGGCATTATAAAAGCCGGTTTATTGGACAAAATAACTTCTATCTTGAAGGAAGAGAAACTGCTTTATAACGTTTTTGACGGAGTAGATCCAAATCCGAAGGACCGAAACGTCGAAAGGGGTGCTCAAGTCGTAAGAAGCTTTGGAGCCGACGCGATGGTTGCCATCGGTGGGGGAAGCGTTATCGACTGTGCCAAAGCCATTGGCGTTTTGGTTTCCCACGACGGAAAGAGGATAAAGGATTTTGAGGGAAAGACCGCAGTGAAAAAGCAAATCCTGCCTTTCATCGCCATACCGACGACAGCGGGCACGGGAAGTGAGGTAACCTTTTCGGCGGTCATTACCGACACCGAAAACAATTACAAGATGACGGTCAGAAGCCCTTTTATGGCGGCAAAAGTTGCCTTGCTTGACCCAAAACTGACCGTTACCGTTCCTCCTCATATCACCGCTTCCACCGGCATGGACGCATTGACCCACGCGATAGAGGCTTATACAGTTAAGGTATCCGAACCGGTCAGCGACGCCTTGGCTTTATATGCAATTGAGCTTATATCCAATAATTTGGTGAACGCAGTCAAAAATGGAGAAGATATCGAGGCGAGAGCCTGCATGTTGGTGGGAAGTTTGCTTGCAGGAATCGCCTTTAGCCACTCTGATGTCGGTTCTGTCCATTGCATGGCCGAGGCTTTAGGTGGGGTTTACGACGCACCTCACGGTATTTGTAACGCCGTTTTGTTGCCATACGTGATGGAATACAATGTTGAGTTTTGCCTTGAAAAGTACTCCAGGATTGCGCAAGCTATGGGAGAAGTCTTTTATACCATAGAGGAAGGGGCTATGAAAGCCGTTGAAAGAGTGAAGGAACTGGCGGTAGACGTGGGCCTGCCCTCCTTTAAAAGCCTTGGCGTCAAAGAGGAAGATTTGGAAAAGTTGGCCGATATGGCCGCTAAGAACATTTCCACGGAGAGCAACCCCCGTGAAATGACTAAAGAGGATTATTTAACCCTGTTTAGAAGAGCTATGGCGGATTAAAGCCTACCATTTATGGAAATATCATCGATACCTATGCGGAGCTGATGATTGTGAAGAGCTTAAAAGAAGATGCCTTTAGGATAATAGAGGATTCTATTAGCTCGGTACTGCCCGAAAAGGCAGTGGAACAAGAGTTTAAAAAGCTAGATTTGGGTGACAAGATTTATTTGGTCGCCATAGGAAAAGCTGCTTGGAGGATGGCTAGGTCGGCAAAAGATCATCTTAAAGGCAGGATAAAAGGCGGAGTAGTGATAACAAAGTATGGTCATTCGCAGGGCCCGATAGATGGCCTTGAGGTTTGTGAAGCTGGGCATCCTATCCCTGACGAAAATACCATTAAAGCGACGAAAAAGGCCATAGAATTTGTACAAAACCTTTCTAAGGACGATGCTGTGCTGTTTTTGGTTTCTGGAGGGGGGTCTGCCCTTTTTGAACTTCCCGTGGAAGGCGTGAGTTTGGAGGACATAAAAAATGTCACCGATATGCTTTTAAGATGCGGAGCCAATATAGTGGAAATAAACGCCATAAGAAAGCGGCTGTCTCAAGTAAAGGGCGGGAAGTTCGCTCAGCTGGTTTTGCCTGCCAAGGTATATTCGCTCGTTCTTTCAGACGTCCTAGGTGACAGGCTTGATAGCATCGCCTCAGGACCAGCCTATCCGGATTCCACTACAGTGGGAGATGTAGAGAAAATAATAAAAAAGTACGACTTGGAATTGCCGGATAATATACTAGAAAAATTAAAGGAGGAAACTCCAAAAAGGCTGTATAACGTGGAAACGAGGATTATAGGAAGCGTTTCCAAGGTCTGTGAAAGCGCCGAAAAGATAGCTAGAAAACTAGGATACGATAGCTTAATTCTGACCACCACCCTCGATTGCGAGGCAAAAGAAGCGGGTTTATTTTTAGCTTCAATAGCCAGGGAAGAGATGGAAAAAGAAAGGCCCTTAAAAAGACCATGCGCGATAATCCTGGGCGGAGAAACGATTGTTCGTGTGAAAGGAAAAGGAAAAGGAGGCAGAAACCAGGAGCTGGTTTTGTCTGCCGCTAGAGGCATAAGAAATTACCCAGGAGTTGTGATAGTCTCCGTAGGAACGGACGGAACAGACGGCCCAACGGATGCTGCAGGCGGAATCGTGGACGGACAAACGGCCATAATGTTGGAGGAAGCCGGGATCGATATCGACGATGCCTTAGATGACAATGATTCCTATCATGCCTTGCAGGCCGTTGGCAGCTTGATAAAGACGGGGCCTACGGGCACAAACGTAAATGATTTGATCTTTATATTGTGCGGTGGTGCCGAACTGCATAGTTAAGGTCTGTTAAATAAGCCTGTTAAATAAAAATGGTGGGCGACGCAGGTTTCGAACCCGTGGCGTCTTCCCTGTAAGGGAATTGCTCACCCGGTAAGCTTGTTGCCCACCGCGGTTTTGATTATGAACTGCCATCCCGATATTCCCCCGTCCCTTACTGGACCCACTCGAAATAACTAAGCTAGGTTATATCGTCCGGATGATATGGTATTGATGTATATCTCGCCTATAATCAAAAATTAAGCATTAAACGGCTCCACAATTAAGCCCATGTAAGCCCATGCCTTTTATTGCCATCGCAATTATTAGGCCCTTATCCCATGGCTGTTGGTAAGCAGCCGCACTCGTTTGCAACAAAAATTTTAAATGTTGAAAAACTCATATGCTTTGGTATTATTTACTTATGATATAATCTTTCATCGTTGAGTGTGTATTTATGTGAGTTTTATTATAGAAATGAGCAGTATCGTTAATTCAATACAAGTATTATGACTATGATGCTGTTTCATATTACCCTAAAAGAGTCATAATGGACGATATTATGAATATCTTACATGTATCGACGAATGTTGTATACATCTTGTAAAATAAGATTAAAAATGACCAACATATGAATACTCGTCTTGAAATTGTCACCTATAGTGCAATATCGCAATATGGCATGGATTTCATATGATTGCATGCTATTTGAAAGGTGATGCAAGTGTTTAAGGGGATACAATCGAGGAATTTGTAATAGATAATTTAAGGCAAACCATGTTCGTACTAAAAACAATTTAAATTATAAGGAGGTAGAAAGATGAGCGAGGATGTCCTTAGTGTAGCGAACTCGTTAGGAGTTTGGCTTACGGCTGCTCCTGTAGCAATACTGACTGTAATTCAAGCCTATCTATACTACAAGCAAATTTACAAGACTGCAGATATAGTGGATCTGACCCATGATCAGCTTAAGCTCGCTTTTAGAGCAGGCGCTATAACGGCAATTGGACCTTCGATAGCAATCTTCATCATTATGGTTGGCCTGATGTCAGTTATAGGAGCTCCCATGGCTTGGATGCGCCTAGCAGTTATAGGAGCTGCTCCAACAGAGCTTACGGCAGCAACAGTCGGGGCCGATGCTGTAGGAGTTACATTCGGCGGAGAGGGCTACGACCTTTACGCCATGTCGGTCTCTTGGTGGACCATGGCCATCAACGGTTGTGGTTGGCTTCTATTCGTGGGGCTTTTTGCCCATAAGCTGGAAGCTTTTAGGGAGAAGATGGGTGCTGGCGATCCAGCATGGTTGGCAATATTGACATCTGCTGCCATGATAGGCGTTTTTGGTTACTTAAACGGCCGCAACATAATAGCTTTCAATGGTCCACTGACTGCAGCAATTGTTGGTGGTGTGTCGATGGTTATCCTGTTAAAGGTCGCCAAAAAGGCGAGCTGGCTTAAGGAGTACACGTTGGGTATTGCCATGCTAATTGGCATGACTGTGGCGGCCATTTTATTCTAGTAAATTAACGTGGATGGAGAGGAGGTAAGAAAATGTCGGAGAAAAAAATTGACGATGCGTTCCTTCATGAACATTGGACGCGTCCTGTAGTAAGAATAGGAATGATAACCATGCTTAGTGCTTGTATCTTGAGCTTTCTTCCTTTGGTTTACCTATACATTGTATATGGTGTTTATCCGAAACTGTCAACGGCAATAACAGCCTGGGGGCTTATAGCCGCAGTGTTTGGAGCCATGTACTTCGTAGAACCGATCTCTTACTATCCCATCTTGGGATTGGCAGGCACGTACATGTCGATTTTGAGTGGCAACGTATCTAATCTGAGGTTACCCTGTTCCGCAATGGCTCAAGAAGTTTTGGGGGTTAAGGAAGGGACGAGGCAGGCGGAACTAATAGGCACAATGGGAATTATCGGCTCGATCATCGTAAACTTCGTTGCTGTAACCCTTGCAGCCTTTGTGGGTTATTCGTTGATCAAGTTGTTCCCACCAGCCGTGGCCGATGCCTTTAGAAGTTATACTGCCCCTGCAATATTTGGTGCGGTATTCGGCCAGTTTTCGCTACGACAGCCAGAGTTGGCACCTTTTGCACTGGCGATTCCCATAGCGCTCTTGATTTTCAAAGTGCCCGTTTGGATCATCATACTCGCATCGGTCTTTGGAACCATCGGGATCGCAAGAATATTTTATAAAAAAGGCGTAATTAAGTAACATCCTACGCTTGGAGGGATAAATCGTGGGAAGGTTTGACAGATTGAAGGAAAGGGCAAAGGAGCTTCAGGGTCAGTTCGTGGAGTAGAGAACTTGTCGAATATTTTATGCAATATGGTCCGAAAAACGGCCTTTTAGGCATGATAATTACAACATTGTTATGGGCAGCTGTTTCTGCAGCTAGCTTTGAATTCGCACGTATATTTCGTACTTACGATTACAGAACCTTCTTTAAACAGCTACTTGGAGGTGCTTGGCCCCTTTATGAAATATGCTACATAATATTGCTCTTTATAGTTCTTGGGGTATGCGGTGCCGCAGCTGGAAGCATATTAAGAGATACCTTTAACATACCGCCCCTCGTCGGAGGTGGGGCGTTTTTGTTGCTAATTGCCCTTTTGACGTATTCCGGGAGCAGAGTTATTGCGGTTGCTCTGTCCTGGTGGTCTTTCGTCCTCTATGCGGTTTATATAATCTTTCTAATAGTTGGTTATATAAAATTAAGCGGAACGATCTCGGCAAGCTTCGCTATAGGGGCAGAAAAATCAGGTTGGGCTCTTGGCGGGTTCCAGTATGCTTTTTACAATCTAGGATGCCTGCCTGCGATCCTATTTGCATCGCGGTACATCGAGACGAGAAAAGAAGCCATAATATCGGGTATATTTGCAGGATTACTTACAATTCTGCCCGGACTTTTCTGTTACATTGTCTTGCTTGGAGGCTATCCAGATGTGCTGACTGCTGATGTCCCAATATATCTGACACTCAATAAATTAGGATACACATCCCTTCTTATAGCATATATGGTCGTTCTCTTCGGCACTATGATTGAGACCGGGACAGGTTTTATTCATGCAGTCAACGAGCGTCTAAACTCATACATGCTCGACAAAAAGGGCAAAGAGATCTCAAAGAAACTGCGGGGGATCGTCGGCTTCGTCATGGCTTTTCTGGGTCTTTTGATATCTTCTTTCGGCCTGATTTCTCTTATCGCAAAAGGTTACGGCACTATATCATGGGGATTTTTTATCCTACATGGAGTTGCGCTATTTACTATAGGCCTTTATAAAATAGCAAAGGCAGGAAAAGCCAACGTAGTCACAAAGTAACTAATATTACAGTCATTAAATAAAAAATAAGTATATTTTACATATTATATTAATGAGGAGGCTAATTAAGAGACATGTGGGAAAAGGTTAAGCTATATACGGACAAAAAATTGGATGCCAACTTGCAAATTGTCGAACAGGAAGATAAGTACATACCCAAGGCATGTGGCCTCAAATATTACCCCCTTGTCGTAGAAGAAGCCTCGGGCTCAATCGTAAAGGACGTTGACGGAAATGAATTCATAGACTTCTTGACAAGCGCAGCAGTTTACAACATCGGCCATACGCATCCTAAGGTCGTAGCAGCAGCAAGGAAACAAATGGACCGCGTCATTAACTACACCATGGCCTATTTCTATGAAAAACAACCGATAGAGCTTGCAAAGCGGCTCGTGGAAATAACGCCGGGCAAATTTCCCAAAAAGGTGACCTTTGGATTTTCAGGTTCGGACGGAGTCGATTCCGCCATCAAGGCATCGCGTGCTTACACCGGCAGGCATACCATAATGGCCTTTGAGCATTCGTATCACGGGATGACCTACGGAGCCCTATCCGCAACGGGCATAGTGGACGTCAACGCAAAGAAGCGCTTGGGCACGATGGCCGTGAATTTCGTCGAATTCCCTGACCCTTACAGGAACTCCTTTGGAATCGACGGATACGAACGCCCCGACGAGCTCAGCGATAAGGTTCTTACCGCTATCGACAAAACTATCTCCAATTTGAGCGAAAGGCCGGCCTGCATAATAGTAGAGGCCATACAGGGAGACGCTGGAGTCATAATTCCTCCGAAGGCTTTTTTGAAGGGGCTCAAAGAGCTGTCTGAAAGCTATGGCATCGTCTTCGTCGACGAGGAGGTTCAAGTTGGAATGGGAAGGACAGGAAAGTTATGGGCTATCGAGCACTTCGATGTCGAGCCCGACATGCTCGTCACTGCCAAGGCTCTGGGCGGAGGCTTCCCAATATCAACGGCCGTCGGAAGGGCTGAGATAATGGACAGCGTGCCTCAGCCGTTATTTGTGTTCACGCATATCGGTCATGCGGTGAACGCGGTCTGCTGCATTGGCTGCCATAGAGGTCGTTGACGAAGAAAGGCTCCCCGAACAAGCCATACATAAGGGCAAACAAGTGGTGGAACAATTCAAGGATATGGGCAAGCGCTACCCAATAATAGGCGACGTCAGGGGCATGGGCCTCCTCGTTGGCGTTGATATAGTGAAACCTGGCACCAAAGAACCTGACAAGGACACTGCACAAAAAATATGTTGGCGCGCCTGGGAAAAGGGATTGATACTCATTACCTTCGGCAAGCACGGCAACGTCTTGCGCGTCGCTCCCCCTTGAACATCCCCGCAGACCAATTAAACCGAGCCATGGCCATCATAGACGAATCCATAGGCGACGTCTTGCAGGGCAAGGTGTCAAACGAAGTCTTGCAGTTCATGAGAGGTTGGTAAGTAGCGTTTTCGTAAAAATAATCCTCCAAAGAAAGAGGCGGAATTGGTAAGTCCGCCTCTTTCTTAATGTTAATTATTGCTTTGGAATGCCTGATTCCTCATAGATACGGTTCATAAGCTCCGACCCAATCAAAGACTCCATCTTAGGCCATACTATCTTCCTAACGTGGCTGGCTATGCGATTAAGTTGATTCTGATCCAGCATGACGATAGTCCATCCATATTCATTTTTAAGCTTCTGGCGATATTCCTCGTCCACTTGTTCGGCCTTCTCCCATTGAATCCTGGCCTCCTCCTGGGCGGCCTGGGTTAAGATCTTCTGGTTCATCGGGTGAAAGCTTGTCCCAGATGCCCTTGTTAACGGCAAACCACCAGGTCTCGATGTAGTCGTTGTATTGGATCCATACCTTCTGCACGTCTCTGAATTGCCAGGCCTGGAAGGGCGGGCCTCCCATCTGCCCGTCGGCAATCCCCATCTGCAAAGAAGTATAGACGTCCGCATAGGGGATGGGCGTGGCGATGTACCCCATGGCCTCGTACGTCCACTCGCAGGGCTTAATGGGCATGACACGGACCTTCATCCCCTTGGACACGGTTGGATCGTCATATTTATCTGGCAGCTTGCTCAACGAGAGGCCCGACATGCCCACGGGTAGGACATCTAACGCCTTTATGTTGTGCTTTTCCCACAAGCTTTGATTGACCTTAAACGTCCATCCATCCGGCCCGTAGACCTTTTTTGCCTCATCGAACGTCGTAAACAGATATGGGAAATAGTAAGCCAAATTAAGCTGAGGATCAAAGTTAGCGTTAGCCTGCTGCAATGCCATCTCTATCGTGCCTCGCATGAGCATTTCGAAGATCTCTGTCCAATCGCCCAACACGCCGCCGGAATAGACGTCAATTTTTATCCGGCCGTTGGTGCCCTTTCAAAGACCTTGCGGGCGAATTCCCTTGCGCGAATATCGTAATCGCTGCCTTCGGGATGAACCTGGGCCAATCTCCAGTGATATTGAGGTTCTGCGGCGAAAGAAGGTCGTCCTATGAATGGAGAAGCCATCAATACGAGGATGCCTATCAAAAATAGGACAATAAACCTCCTGATATTCATAACAATCCTCCTCTTTAGGATTTTCAAGAAACTCCCTCGCCAAATAATATTCCCATACTCCTACACTCCTTGTTTAACGCCCATCGCCAGGTTATGTCATATGACCACCTCCTCTGGAGGCCAAGTTCACGTTGTATTACTTTACTCCCATGATTAACCGCGGGAGGAACATAGAAAGCCCAGGCCAATAGGTAGTGAGTATTATCACGGGGAGATTACCCAAAAGCATGAAGACCAAAGCTGTTGGAAAATATTGATTGAACGAAACTTTACCTACACGACCCCCTAAATACAGTATCGGTGCAGTAGGAGGTGTTACATTACCCAAACCCAAATTTGTGCCTAATATCGCTGCAAAGTGAACAGGATGTACTCCAATGCGAATCATCAACGGAAGAAGCAATGGCGCAGCTAACATGGTCCCACTCAAATCATCCATAAGCATCCCTATGATTATAAGGAAGACGTTTACCATTAAAAGGATCACTATCTTATTGTCTGAAACGGAAAGGAGAAAATCTGCTATGATCATGGGGCACCTTTTGCATCGTATATAGGCGCCCTAAAATGGTTACGAAAAATAGCATCAATATTATGACGCCGCTTGTGGTGAGGCATTGTATAGGGACGTGAAAAAGGTCTTCATGTTGAGCTCCCTATACACCCAAAAACCGACAACTTATCAGAATAGGTCACGGCTACCAGGACCGCTTCAGTCGGGGTCGTTGCACCTCCGTAAATAGCTCCAAGTATTATTACCGGAAGCAGCAAGCTCCATAAGCTCCTCCTGGTAGCACGGGCGACTTCTTTAACCTTTTCAAACCCGGGAGCCGGCGGTTCAACCTTGACCGTTGGAAAGTTCCTTTTGACCATGAAGTAGTTAATCACAGAGTAGATCGTCGCCAACATGACTCCGGGGATGACCGTGGAAAGGAAACATGCCGTAACGGAATTCTGCGTAACCCATCCGTACAGTATCATTGGAACGCTTGGAGGTATCAGCTGGCCTAGGATGGCCGAGCAGCTTACCATGGCGGTAGAGTAGTATCTCGGGTAGCCCCTTTCCTCCAACTTCGGGATCATGATCGTCCCGATTGCTGCCACAGCCGATGAAGCTGTCCCGGAGATCGCCCCGAAGATAGCACATGCCCAAATCGTAGCTGCCCCAAGCCCGCCTTTCATGCAACCCAAGATGGAATCGGCAAAGGTCGTGAGTCTTTCAGCTATTCCGCTTGAGCTCATTAGCATGCCCGCCATTATGAAGAAGGGGATCGACAATAGGGTTAGTGAGTTAAGTGCCCTAAAGCCTACGGTCATGAGAAAAGAAAAGTCCGGGAAGAAGACAATTCCCATGTACAAAGCAGCAGCCATAAAACAGAAAGGAACTGGAACTCCCATGATTATGGTTATCATTAGGATGAGGATATCAATGATAATATGCATTATCCCTTGTCCTCCTTCGCCTCTATCGTATCAAACAATTCCTCTTCCATATCCATCGTCACTTGCAGACGGCCTTTTGCCTAGCAGCTGCAACAGGTAATCCGCAAATTCGACAGTGGTATACAGTAACATCAGCACGGCTGATACGAATAGGGCCATTTGAGAGTAAATCATGGGTATCCCCAGGGATGGTGAGCGCTCAAGGGTTTTTGAAGACCAGATTACGTAATTCCATGTCCAGTTGGTCATAATCGCTATCATGATTAACGTAAAAAGGGTTCCCCGGCTTTAACGAAGGCCAGCTTCTTGGGGTTCTTGACGATAACGTTGAGCAAGTCCGCCTTTATTTGGCTCCTCTCCCTCGAGCCATTACACAGGCACCTATGAAATACATCCAAAACCCCAACATTGTGGCCATTTCCTCTACCCCATGATAGGGCTGCTTAAAGACATATCTCAATATGACCTGGATCATGACTAATATGACTATGAGAATAGAGGTAACGAACATAATGGTTCGCTCAGTCTTTGCAAGCAAATTCCAGATAATTAGGCCCATAAACTCCTCCCCCTTCTCTCTGGCAGTAGACAAGAAAATGAATTCAATTGATCTACAGGGCAATCCGCTAAAATATAAAAATTATTCCCTGATCTCACCCCCATGCATATTGCAAATGACCTGATCTAGTGTACTGCTTATGATGCACCGCTAGAAATTCTTTACAGGCAAGTATACCAAATTATCCAGGCTATTCATAGATAGTGATTTAAATCATTTAATCAATATATGCACTCATGGAAATATTTATACCTGCTTGTTTTTATAGATCCTACTTGAGTATAGTCGGATGCTTTATAGTGGAAGTCCCACTTGCCATAACACAGGATGGTAGTTTATAATCAAAACCGCGGTGAGCGACCGCTCAGCGGGAGAGCGCTTCCCTCACACGGAAGAGGTCACAGGTTCGAAACCTGTGTCGCCCACCATTTTTATTGGATTTTCGCTTGAGGAACATGCATATCCTGTATATTAAATAGCCCCGATGCTATGGAGAGGGCACCAGTAATTCCCCATTCGACCAGAGGCGCAAAGTAATTGGCACCACCAAAGACAAGCATATACCACGAGTACGATCCTTAATGCTCATTTGGTATTTCTGAGGCATCAGATAGCCCAACTCAAAAAGGCCCGCTAATGTTGTCGTTCTTACAATTTTTGATGGCCTCAACAACTGTTTCGTACATAAAGGACGGAAACGTCTTAATCGCAGCGGTGACATATCCTCTTCCGGTGCGCACCGCAGACATTACGTCGGTAAAACCACCTCTGACGAGAAGCTCGCCGGGGCTAAGCGTGGTCCCCGAATGGGAAATGATATCGGCAAAACCCTTGTACTTATGATCCTGTATCCTAAATAGACCTGTCAGCCGACCGTTTCTACATGCACACCACATCGCCTCAAGACAACATCGTGGTTGGCAGAGCAGAGAAGACAAAGAATTGCCCTATGGCCTTCCGGTGCCCTGTAATTCCATATTCAGCGGATTCTCCCTTCCAAAAACGCAATCAATGGAGAAAGCTGTAAGTGTTTGGAATTTGATGCTTCCTTTAAAATGGACACAGCTTCATCGAAACGCTCTTCCTGCACAGCAGTTATGTTTACAATTGCCTTTCCCTTGTTAGAACATAAATCGAGGTCACTTTTCGTTATGAGTATCTCGGTTTCCATAAAGAAGCAGGCCTATCCTGTCAAAGACGAACAAAGCCCTTGCCTCTTCGCTGCCCTCGGGAGTAAGCAGCACCCCCTTTCTTCCAAAACGGGTAATGAAGCCGTCTTTTTCCAAATTGGAAAGGTGATAACGAACAGTCCTGTCATCGATGCTAAAGCCACGCCTAGCCAATTGATCTTTCAATTCAACGGACGTCAGCGGATCTTCGGAGAAATAGAGGCTTCTAAGTATCTCAACTACCGTTGGAGGGTATTCCTCCACATTGTTTACCATTGGAATCTCCACTACCATAACCTCCTGATATCCCAGTTGCAAAAACTCATAGCTTTGACAGTTCTTATAAGCATTGTTCATTATAGCGTGTAAAAAGGGTTATGTAAGATAGAAAAAAGTGTTTAAGGGCCACCCCTTCCTCCGGGAAGATGAAGCTTGAACAAATACCACAACCAGGAGAGATTACGGATGACCCGGTACCAGGCCATCATTGATACCAATATGTTGTAACATTTGCTTTCCATAGACGGGGGTTTAGCGAAATTGACGGAGCAAGTTCCAGATCAGGTGCTTAAAGCTGCAAGCCTCAGAGCAATTGAAGATGAAACCTTTTGAAGGGGCCAAAAGACAGGGTAAAGAGACGGTCACAGGGAAATGTCGCTTTACGACCAAGGTAGGCAAGTTAGTTTTAGAGG